>JACPZW010000070.1 GCA_016195265.1 Acidobacteriota bacterium
TATGTTGCGCGACTGGGGGCTCTTGAGCCTCGTCGATGAACATCGGCGCCTTCAGGGCGCTTTGTGAACCGCCGGATGCCGAACGGCACGTCCGGTGGTGTAGGAGCCGGGAGCGGGCAACCGCTCCTGGCTACCTGATTCGGCGATCACGACGATCAACGCAGCCCCAGCCTTCGCTCGACAACCAACTTCGAGCTTCGGCTCGGCAGGCGCAGAAGCCGCAGGGGATCCGTATCCGTCGCAGCGCAAGCCTTCGTGTGCGCGGTGTCCGGGGTCAGCCGTCCGCGCTGCGGTGCGTGTGGACGCGGTCGAAATCTGCCTCGCCTGCGAGGCGCAGGCTTGGCAGAAAATGCAATCTCGACACGCGCCATGTCCGGATTCATTCCGAATTCGTCGGGTTTGTCGTTGGCACGCGGCCTGCCTTTCGACACCGGGTGGCCCGCCCCTCCATCAGCTACGAATCGCGGGATCCTGCCGGAACTACGCTCTACCAGATCGTGCGCGATCACTTCGAGACCTTTCGCGTGCAAGCCGCGCGTCTGCGCGACGGCGAAGGACTGCCGCGGTTCGTCGAGCAGGAGTTCCGAGACTTTCTGCGGTGTGGATGGCTCGCCGGCGGGTTCGCGCGGTTTCGCTGCGCAGATTGCGGCCTCGACCGGCTGGTCGCCTTTTCGTGCAAGGGCCGCGCGCTCTGTCCGAGTTGCGGCGGCCGCCGGATGACCGAGCGGGCCGCGCACTTGGTCGATCATGTGTTCCCCGACGTGCCCGTGCGGCAGTGGGTCCTGAGCCTCCCGTACCGCCTTCGGTACCAGTTGGCGTGGGACCACGAGCTGTGTCGCGCGGTCGTTGGAGTGTTTCTCCGCGCGGTGCTCGGCTCCCTGCGCGCTCGCGCGCGCCACGACGGCGTGGCGGACGGCCGTGGGGGCGCGGTCGCCGTGATCCAGCGGTTCGGCGGGGCGCTCAATCTCAACCTCCACGTCCACGCGCTCGTGTTGGATGGCGTGTTCGCGAAGGACAGCGCCGGCGTGGGCTTTCATCCCGCACACCGCCTCACAGCCCTGGACGTGGCGGAGGTGCTCGCCACCGTGGAGCCTCGCATCACGCGCCTGCTCGATCGCCGGGGACTCGGAGCGGGCGACGAGCAGGACACCGGGTCGGACGCGTGGGCGAACGAAGCACCGGTGCTGGCGGGTCTGGCCGCCGCGTCCGTGCAGGGGACCGTGGCGCTCGGACCGCATCGTGGCGCGCGCCTTCGTCGTCTGGGGGACGCACCTGAGTCGGTCGAGGCGTCCGCGCCTGAGGGCTGTCACGTACGGGCGAACGGTTTCGATCTGCACGCGGGTCTGGTCGTCCGCGCTGGCCAGCGCGATCGGCTCGAGCGCGTCTGTCGCTATGCGCTGCGGCCGCCGGTGGCGGGAGACCGCGTGCGCATGACCGGTGACGGGCAGGTGGTGCTGCAGCTTCGGCATCGGTGGGCCGATGGGACGACGCACGTGGTGTTCGACCCGGTCGAGTTCCTGGGACGGCTGGCCGTGCTCGTGCCGCGGCCGCGCGTCAACCTGGTTCTGTACCACGGCGTGCTGGCGCCGCGGGCCGCGTGGCGGGCGGCGGTGGTGCGCCAGACGCCAGAGGATCGTCACGATGTCGCGTTGACTGGGGCTCCCGCGACGCCAGTGGGTCAGGCTGACACGGCGGATGCGGCGCGGCGTCGCGCACGTGGTCTGTGTTGGGCGGCGCTCATGGCACGCACGTTTGGGTTTGACGTGCTGGCCTGTCCGCGCTGTGGTGGCCGGCTGCGTTTGATCGCGCTCATCGAGGAGGCGGCGGTGATCGACCGGATTCTCCGGCATCTCGGCCTGCCGACCGAGACGCCCGCGCCGTGTCCCGCTCGCGCGCCGCCGCGGCGCGCGAGCGGGACACGGCGCGGCTGGTTGGGACGACGAGACCTCGGTGTTCGACCCGTGTTCCTGAGCGATGGCCCGCACGTTCATGTGCCGGAGGTGTGCGCGGCGGCACGCCGCCGGGCGCCGCGTGGCCGTCGCGAGTGACCCGCCAGCGGGCCGGAAGTCACAATCGGCGCGCGAGGGGGCGCTCATCTGCGCTGTGTCGGGGCTGGGGTCTGTGTCGGAGGGCTGGGGTCTGAGAAGGAGGGTTCCGTCAACCTGTGGGGGCCGCTAATGCTTCCTATCGTCTGACCTTCGACGAGCGCGCTCAGGCGGTCGCAAAGAAGGGCTTCACCGACCGCCAGGCGCGGTTTCTGGTGATCGTGATGCTGCATTCTGGCGTCTGCGTCCCACGACAGTACGCTCGCTTCTGCAGCATTGTCCACGGTCAGAAGACGCGGAAGTTCTTCGCCAAGCTCGTGCGGCTTCGATACGCCTCTATGTACGACTGCCGCCACAACCGCGCACGGATCTACCACGTCAACCAGCGGGCGCTCTACGCGACCATCGGCGAGGCCGATTGCCGACTGCGGCGACCGCTGACGCTGAGCCACGCCATTCAGCGACTGATGGTGCTCGATGCCATCGTCGAGGACCCCGATCTCGTGTGGCTGGGGACAGTCGAGGAGAAGGCCGCGCACCTGACGGCACTCACCCGGATCGATCCGACGAACCTACCCCACGTCACCGTCGGCCAGGGCGATGCGCGGACCACCAGATGCTTCCCCGAGCGCCTTCCGATCGGCATCCACCCGGCCGGCCGCGGCGTGGTCGTCTACGTCGTGACCGACCCATGGTTGGACGAGTTCCGCGTGTTCCTCGAACGTCATGCCGCACTGTTTCGAGCGCTACCCGCGTGGACGCTCCGGATCGTCGTGCCACCTCAGTTCCCCGGCATCGGCCAACGCGCGAAGCAGATCGTGTGGAACCAGCTGCTGACGCCGCTCAGGCCTGCCACGCTCGACGAGCTGCGCTGGTATTTCGAGCAGGCCCGAACCCATCCCACACCCTCTCGCTGCGACGACCTGGACGAGCGGTTCTACAAGGCACGTGATGCCTTCTCGGTGCCTCGGTTCAAGGCGCTGTACAAGGTGTGGAAACAGGACGGGGACGCGGCCCTCGCCGAGGTCGGATCGCACGCGATCCACGAAGCCGTCAAGGCTGGTGCTGGGCAAGTTGAGGCCCTCGAACTTGGGCATCGGTACGGTCATCTCTCTCCCCTGGTCAACGTAGCCTGAAGTCGAGGATGCCGAAGTCCCAGGGCAGCACGGCTTCAACCTTAGCAGCCCGTGGTGAAAGTCGATAACCGCTGACGAGTCTGTGTCGAAGTCGTGGTCGCCGTACTACAATGCCGCGCATGGTGCGTCGTGACGATGCGGACGCGCGAGCGTTCGCGTCCGGTCGTTCCTCTCCAGCGGGTGCAAGTCCCGCCTCGGTAAGCACCGGAGCGCCGAGTAGCAGACCCCAGGCATCGGCCGAGAGGCCGGTGGCCCA
>JACPZW010000078.1 GCA_016195265.1 Acidobacteriota bacterium
CCGGGGCTCCGCGCCGGGGGGGCGCCCCGTTCGGCGCCACCCGCGTTCGGCGAAATTCTGCAACGCCCTCGCCCGTGCCGCTGATTCTGCGACACGACGCCAATGTATACTGCACGCCGCGATTGATGCCAAGGTCAAATCGCGCGTGACGCGTTTGCCACAGGAGGATCCCGTGAAACGTTTGGTGTTGATGATCGTCGTGCTGTTCGGCGTCGCGGCCTACGCGCAGCGCGGAGGCGCGCCGGCCGAGCCGGGCCAGGCGCCGCAGGGCGGCGGCGCCGGTGGAGGACGTGGACGGGGCATGTCCCCTGAGCAACAGGCCGCGCTGGCCGCGCAGACCGAACTCGAGAAGAACACGCCGCAGATTCCCTACGACGCGGTCTCGCTGCCGCTCATGCCCGCCGGCCACACGATCGGCGAGACCGTCGGCGTCGCGCTCAACTCCAAGAAGCACCTCTTCGTCTACACGCGGAGCGGCAACGTCGGGCCCGCGCGCGGCGCGCAGGCGGCGGAGCTCTTCGAGTTCGACGAGACGGGCAAGTTCGTCAAGGAGTGGGGCCCGAACGCGTACGGGTTCTCGTTCGCGCACACCGTCCGCATCGACAAGGACGACAACGTGTGGGTCACCGACGAAGGCTCGAACATGGTGATGAAGTTCAACCCGCAGGGGCTCGTCACCCTCGTCCTCGGCCGCAAGGACGAAGCGATTGACTACATGGAGCGCTTCCTCGAGGAAGGCCGGAAGGTCGACCCGGTCACGCTGACGGGTCCGGGCACCGGCGGCGGACGCGGCGGCAGCTTCGGCCGGCCGACCGACGTCGCGTTCGATCTGCAGGGCGACATCTTCGTCGCCGACGGCTACACCAACTCACGCGTCGCGAAGTTCACCAAGGACGGCGACTTCGTGAAGTCGATCGGCACGCGCGGCAACGCGCCCGGCCAGTTCAGCACGCCGCACACGATCGCCAACGACGCGAAGGGCAACATCTACGTCGGCGATCGCGGCAACCAGCGGATTCAGGTGTTCGACCCGGATTTCAATCCGATCCGCATCATCAGTAACGTGCGCGCGCCGTGGGCCATGTGCATCACGCCGCCCAACGCGCAGGGCCAGCAGTTCCTGTTCAGCTCGGACGCGGGCGGCAAGATCTACAAGGAGGATCTCGAGGGGCACCTGCTCGGCTGGTTCGGCACGATCGGCAAGAAGGTCGGGCAGTTCTACTGGGTGCACGAGGTGCACTGCGTCAGCGAGAACGAGCTCTACACGGGCGAAGCACAGAACTGGCGCGTGCAGAAGCTGACGCTGAAGCCCGCGCCGCGCTCGACCGCGGCTCGCTAGACGAAAAAACGCGCCGCAGAATTAGTCGATCTCGGGTCCTGTCCGCGAACAGCCCGCTCGTGGCCACCCGAACGCGACTGATCCTGCGGCGCAATACGCCCGGTTCGGCGCCACACGCGTTCTGCTAATTCTGCGACGCCGCCATTCCAATGGCCGACATTGAGCTCTCCATTCGGATGGCGGCATTTCGATTCCTCGAAGAGCAATCGCGCCTTGCCGGCCAGGACGGCGCGCTTTCGAGGAAGTTGCTCGAGCGCGGGTTCGTCCACGAAGGTCAGCGCGTCCCTCTGGTCGGTCCGTCAGGCATCTTCAAGCCTCGCGCGCTTCGTTCCATTCCGTTGATATACGACTCGCCTATTCCGGCAGCGGCTGTATCAGACGGAGTTTCGCGAGCGCGTCGTTCGCGCCTATCAGCATCACTGTGCGGTGTGCCGGCTCAAACGCGACGAACTGCTCGAGGCCGCGCATATCATGCCTGATGCGGATCCGCTCGGCGTGCCGGCCGTTCCCAACGGCCTCGCGCTGTGCAAGCTTCATCATGCCGCCTTCGATCGGTACCTCATTGGAATCACGCCCGACTCCGTTGTCGAAGTGCGGCAAGACGTGCTCGATGAGTCGGACGGCCCGATGTTGATTCATGGTCTTCAGGGATTCAACGGCGCACGACTGCTCACGCCGAGTCGAAATGCGTGGAAGCCTGATCGACGACTGCTGGAAGAGCGATATCAGCTCTTTCGGCGGGCAGCCCGATAAACCTGGAATCGACGGCTCGAGGGCGTGCGGAGCGACGGCTCGATCGGCGAGGCTTCCCATCGCTGAAGTTCGAGAAGGATTGCTAAGGCGCCGCCGCACCGTGGCAGGGATCGCGCGTCCCTTGAAGACCAGCGGTTCGTCGCCGTCGTTCCACCAGCGGTGGGACACGTTCGCCGGAAAGCACGCTGGCTCTCCAGCTCTGATCGTGACCGTGCGCGCGCCCACGCGGCCCGACTGCACGCCGCGCAGCACGACGCCTTCCTCGCGCTGGCCGATGTGAATGTGCAGCGGTGGCCCCTGGGCGTGCGGCGGCACGCCGCCTTCGATCTCCAGGACGACCTGATCGCGATCGCGGACGCGGCGAATACGCAGCCATTCACCGGTGTGACGATGCTCGAGCTGTAAATGAGTGTCCATCACCGCCGCGACGCAGTGCGTCGCGCCTCCGAAGACAAGGGTTGGTTCTGATCGCCGGCGCCGTGCGAGAACGTGCACACTGGACACAGCGTCGGCGGTTGCGAATTGTCAACATGGTGCCGCACCGGCGAGAGCGTCTGCAGATACACGAAGACCGCGCCGAGATCGTCGTCCGTCATGTTGCGGTAGACGCGCCACGGCATGATCTGATTCAGCGTCCGCGCCTTCACCTGCCCGGCGCGAATGGCGTCGATGAACAAACGCGCGTCGTAATAAGGAATGCCCGACGGATCCGGCGTGAGGTTGGCGGACGCGACGCGTCCCCACGGTCCTTCCGCCACGAAGCCGCCGGCGAACGGCAGATTCGGCATCGGCCGGCCCTGCTGCTGCGGCGTGTGGCACTCCGCGCACGAAGCGATGGTTGACAGGTACGCGCCTCGTTTCACAGGCGTGGAGACGTCCGGCGGGGGCACGGCCTGGGTGACGGGCTGCGGCGCCGCGCGAATCAGGTATCGCACGGGAAACGCGACGCGTGTCGCCGGCAAGAGATTGCGCACGGACGGAAGCGTGCGCAGGAACACGACAATCGACGCGAGGTCTTCGTCCGACAGCGCGCGGTATCGCTGGTAGGGCATCATCGGGAACAGCGCGCGTCCGTCGTGGCCGATGCCCTCGCGAATCGCGCGCGCCAGCATGTCGTCGGTCCACGAGCCCGTCCCGGTGTCCGAATCGGGAGTGAGATTGGGCGCCACGACGTGGCCCGGCAGTTCCTTGTAGACGATCATGTCCTGGCCGGTGCCCTCCCGCCCCGCGGGAATCGGCGCATCGTGGCGGCTCCAGTCGTGCGGCGAATGGCAATCAAGGCAGCCGGTCACGGCGGTGACCAGATAGCGCCCCCGGGCCAGCCGCCCGGGCGTTCGCGCGAACGTCCGGGTCGACACCGCGCGCGCGCGCGGCCCGACAATCGGGCGCCATCCGACGGTGACGCTGACGGCCGCGACGATCAGGAGCCCGGCGAACAGCGCGCCTCCCGCGATCCCCTTCCGCATCGTGGTCATCGTCATCGGTCCTCCCGGCGGCGCCTGCGTGCTACACTTGACACCATGTCAAGCAACAGGCGTCAGCGTAAGCAATCACTTGACACCATGTCAAGTGCCGGGGGCGGCGGCGATCCTGCCACACGGCGGCGCATCCTCGACGCCGCGCAGCAGCTCATCACCGGGCGCCGCGGCGCCGAGGTCACGCTGGCCGAGGTCGCCCGCGCCGCGCGCGTCTCGCGCCAGGCGCTCTACCTGCATTTTGCCGATCGGGCCGCGCTCTTTCTGGCGCTCGTGCGGCATGCCGACGCGCAACGGGGACTGGCGGCGGCGATTCAGCGCGTCGCGGACGCGCCGACGGGCGTGGCCGCGCTCCGCGAAGCCGTCGCGATGCAATCGAGGATGAACCCGAAGATCTGGCCGCTGGCGCGCCATTTCGAGTCCGTTCGTCGTCGCGACGAGGCGGCCGAACGATCCTGGCAGGATCGGATGGAGGGCCGGCTGACGGGGTGTCGCATGGGAGTCGCGCGCCTCGCTCGCGAAGGCACGCTCCGGCGAGGGCTGACGCCGGAGGTCGCCGCCGATCTGCTCTGGACCCTCACCTCGCTGCGCACGTGGGAAGACCTCGTGTTGGAGCGCGGCTGGAGCGCGAAGCAGTACGAGAAACGTCTCGGCGACGTGCTGCTGATGGTGCTGACGAACAGCGGGATGACGCGGGCGCGTTGACAACCGTCCGCGCCGGCCATAACGTGCGACCGATCAGATCCGCGGTTCGTGCTGGAGGGCTGCGCGATGCGATGGAAGACCGCGTTGACGGCGGCGTTCGGGATCTTCATGGCGATCGCGCTGTGGGCGCAGACTCCCGCGACTCCCTGGCGAGGAGCGGGCGCGCCACCGTGTGTGGGATCCGACGGCGGCGTCTATCAATGCCCGCCGGCGTCTGGAGTCGTGGCGATTCGCGCCGGTCACCTGTTCGACAGCAAGACCGGCCAGATGTCGACGAGGCAGATCGTGCTTCTTCTCGGCGATCGCATCACCGCCGTCGGACCCGAGGCTCAGGTCAAAATTCCTGCGGGGGCTCGAATCCTCGACCTGACCCGCGCGACAGTGCTGCCCGGCTTGATCGACGCCCATACGCACATGTTCAACACGCGCGGGCCAAAAACGACGACTGAGAACGCGATGCTCGTCGCCGTGCAGAACGTGCGGGACGATCTCCGGGCGGGTTTCACCGCGGCGCGCGACATGAGCTCGCACGGCAACGGCTACGCCGACGTCGAGATCCGCAACGCGATCAACCAGGGTCGCATCGACGGTCCCAGGTTTCAGGTCTCGACCCTGGGCATCGCGTGGGGCGCCACTCCGGCCACCGCGCCGGCGAACCCGTTGGCCAGCACCGTGGTCCGCTCGGTTGAAGACGCCCGCGCCGCGGTCCGCGAGCAGATCGGACACGGCGCGGACTGGATCAAGCTGTACCCCGCGGGGAATTACTCCTTCACCGCCACGGGCGAGGCGCAATACGTCGTGACGTATCCGTTGCCGGTCCTGCAGGCGCTGATTGACGAAACGCACCGCCTCGGCCACAAGGCCGGCTGTCACGTCTACGGCGGCGAAGGCCAGAAGAACGCCATCGTCGCCGGCTGCGACACGATCGAGCACGGGTTCGGCTTGAACCAGGAGCAGGTCGACATGATGGTCGTGAAAAAGCTGTACTACGATCCGACGCTGGTCCGCTACACCGAGCCGTACATGGACGATGACGACAACAGGAGGACGGGCGGCAAGTACCGGATGATTCCTATTTTCGAAAGTGCCGCGCGGATGGCGGCCGCGACTACGGGCATCAAGGTCATGATGGGCAGCGGCGTCGACGGCTCGACGTTCCCGCACGGGACTCAGGCGCTCGAATTCGAGTGGCTGGTGAAGCGCGCGGGCCTGAGTCCGGCCCGGGCCATTCAGGCTGGCACGACGATTAACGCCGAAGTGCTGGGATGGCAGGACCGGATCGGCTCGATCGACCAGGGCAAGTTCGCCGACCTGATCGCCGTGTCGGGCGATCCGCTGGCCGACATCACCGAACTACAGCGGGTAAAATTCGTGATGAAGGGCGGCAAGATCGTGAAAGACGAATTGACGTCAGAACGGTAACGCTATGAAACAGTCGCTGTGGTTGACGTTGATCTCGAGCGCAGTCGTCGCCGTGGCGGCCACGGCTCAAACGCCGGACGCCTCCGACATCGCCGAAGGGCTGAGACTTTATCGGCAGAAGGCCAGTTGCCAGTCGTGCCACGGCTGGGCGGCCGACGGTCGCAAGTCGGACAACCAGATGCCCGACGGCCCGAACCTGCGGGAAACCAAGCTCGGTCGTGCGGGCCTGGTCATGACGATCAAATGCGGGCGGCTCAACTCGTCGATGCCTGCGTTCGACAAGTTCGCGTATTCGGACGGCCGGTGTTACGGCAAGACGCAAGCTGATCTGAAAGCGTATCCGACGCGCATGCCCGACCCGCCTTCGACGCTGCAGCCGCGCGAGATCGAACTGATTGCCGACTTCCTCATAGGGAAGGTCGTCGGCAAGGGTCCGATGGATCACGCCAGGTGCGTCGAATACTGGGGCGCTGACGTCGAAGCCTGCAGAGAGTTTCCAAAGTAGGGCGGGGCCTTCTGGACCCGCCTGATCAGCCGGGTCCGAGAGGACCCGGCCTACGTACCCGCCAGCCGTCTAATTCAGCGCGAACACGAACAGGTAGCTCGCATCCTGCAGCTTGTCGAAGTTCACCGGATGCAGGTGGCGGCCGCCGGCCTGCACGGCGAGATACTGCTTCGGTCCAATCGCGTACGTGACGGGTGCGCCTTTGAGCGCAGTGCCGACGTTGAAGCGCCAGAGCTCCTCGAGCGTCTCGTCGTTGTAGGCGACGATCCATCCATCCTGCAGAGCGGTGAACAGCACGCCGCCGGCCGTGTCCGTCGCCCCCGATCGGATTTCGATGTCGGTGACGGCCTTCGCGATCACCCTGTGCTTGATCGTGTCGAACGCGGTGACGGAGCCGTAATACAGATCGCTGCTGAACGTGCGCTTCTCGCTCTTCTTTTCGTCGATGCCGCCCTGCGGCGAGAGGAACGCGACGGCCGCGCCGTTGGTCGAGAAGCATCCCTCGATCCCGACGCCGTAAGCGATGTTCTTGATCGGGTTGTACGCGGTCGGCTGGTGGGCGATGCCGCCGTGCCAGGTCGGGCACGTGCGCTTCGTGCCGTCGCCGCGCAGCGCCCGCGCCGCCGGGTTGTAGATCTGCACGTCGAGTTTCGGATCGTACTCGAGCGGCATGCCGGTCTTGGGATTGAGCCCTTTGGTCCAGTTCAGGTCGTTTACGTACTGGGCGCCCTTGATGAATTTTCCGGTCGTGCGATCCAGCGAATAATAGAATCCGTTGCGCCCGAAGTGGCCGACGACCTTGCGCGTCTGTCCGTCGATCGTCGTGTCGTACAGCATGTGCACGCCGACCTCGTCGTAGTCCCACGAGTCGTTCGGCGTGTACTGGAAATACCAGGCAAGCTTGCCCGTGTCGACATTCAGCGCAACGACGGAATTCGTATAGAGATTGTCGCCGGGCCGCGCCTGCGGATCGTATTGCGGGATCGGGTTGCCGGTTCCCCAAAGCGTGAGCCGCGTGGCCGGATCGTACGAGCCGGTCTGCCAGAGGCCGCCGCCGCCCGTCTTCCAGGCGTTGTTGGTGTCTTTCCACGTCTCGCTGCCCGGCTCGCCCGGCTTCGGCACGGCGTACCACCGCCAGAGCTCCTTGCCGGTCCGCGCATCGAGCGCGGCGATCCAGCCGCGCGTCTTCCCGTCGCCCGCGCCGTTGGCGACGATGACCTTGCCTTCGGCCGTAATCGGCGCCGCGAAAAACTTCTCCCGGCTGCCGAATTCGTTGGCGGTGGCCACCTTCTGGTCCCAGACGATTTCGCCGGTGTCCCGGTTGACGGCAATCACGCGGCCGTCGGGAAGGTTGGCGATCACCAGATCCTCCCAGAGGGCGATCCCGCGGGTGCGCGGAATGTTGCCCGCGTGCTTCACCCCGGGATCGGCCACCCAGACGATCTGGCCCCTGTTCGGATCGCGCACATCGATCTTGTAGAGCGTTCCCCAGCCGTCGGTCGTGTACATGCGGCCGTTGTCGATGAGCGGATTCACTTCGTTTTCCGGCCCGTTCTGGCCGACGTCCTGCAGACCGCCGAGCGCCAGGGCCCAGACCATGCGCAGGCTCTTGACGTTGTCCCGGTTGATCTGCGACAGCTTCGAGTAGCGCGTGGACGCGTAGTCGCCGTTCATCATGAGCCAGTTCTGCGGCTCACTCGGCGCGTTGATCAGCCGATCCTTGTTGACCGTCATCGTGTATTGCGCGGCCAACGTCGCGGCCCCCAACGCGACGATCAGCACGGCGGGGAGCATGGCGACGGCGACAATCCTGCGCATACAGATCCTCCGCGGAAGGCGGCGAGTTTTGGACCCCGGAACTATACGCCTAATCCAGCACCAGGCGCGAGGCGCCGGCCTTGTGTCGTACCAGTCCTGCTGGAGGAAAACCGAGGTCGGCGGTCGTGGAGCGCTAGAGTTGTGAGCCGGGAGGAATTGCACCGGGACGCCGTGGACAAGGATGTGCTCGCCCTCGACGTTGAATTTCCGCGCGCGCGCCCAGACGTAAAACGGCTCGAGCGACACCAACGATGCCTATGCTGCCTGCGCCATCAGGACAAACACGTCCACGTCGTATGTTCGCGCCGGCTCCGCATAGAAGAGTGCGGCGGTCGCTCCTCCAATCGCATACTCGCGAACAAGGCCGGTCGCCTTGAGCTCGTTGAGTTCCCGGAAGACGTCAGCCAGTGTGCGCACGTTCGGATTGTCGTCCGGCTTTCTGGAGGGGAAGCCGGAGTCCGCGGTCCGGTGAGACAACAGACGATGGGACCACATCGCGTCGGCGCGTGAGCGCCTCGGCACAACCTTCGACCGACCACCAAAGACTCACAAAGGAGTCCGTTTCAAGGACGGTTGGAGTGACCCAGTACGCTTCGTGGGCTTGCGCCCACGTGACCGCGCGCGCCCCCGCGCTTCCCCACAATTCGGCCAAATCGATCGTCAGGTCAGCTCGCCGAGGGCCGTGTCGTCCTGGCTGTAGCCGTCGATGACGGTCTTCGCGTTGGTGGATTTCATCGCCTGCTCGAGCAACCGGATCTCGCGCGCAACGCGCGTCACGGATTTGTCGAGCACCTTGACGTCGTACACCGGCTCCCTGACGAGCTCCTTGTCCGCCGTGGCGCCATAGAACCGCCGCTCGCGATGCGCATTCTCATTGCGCAGGGCGATGAGCTCCTCATGGCGCTTCTTCAGCGTCTTGAGCCACGCCAGTCCTTCGTTGAGAGTGATCTGCGCCATGCGACGACGATGCCATCGTCGAGCGACGAAGATCAAGCGGGAATTCTGGATGAGGGAGCGCCGGAGGAAAGTACGTACATTTCTTTCCTCCGCGTCCTGTACCTGTGAGGCTAATTCTGCGAAGCGCTCGGTGGGCCGATCTCGGGTCCTGTCCGCGAACAGCCCCGTGGTTGTCTTCTTCTCTGCGGTTTCAGCGATTTCTGCGTTGTACGTCGTCTGTCCTTCAGTTACTGGCCTCCCGTCGTGCGCGTCTCCGACGCGGGCAACGCGAACGCAAGGTACTCGCCCGAGTAGTTGCCGCCGCTTATCGCGACGATGATGTACTGCCGGCCGTCGGCGGAGTATGTCATCGGCGATCCGCTCTGCGGCGCCGGCAACCACACCGCGCCCACCTGATTCCCGTTCGTCTTATCGTACGCCCTCAGCATCGCCCCGCGTGGATGATCGGCCGTCGTCGTGATCTGTGGGTCGCCGAGAATCACGAGCGTCTTCGTCACCAACTGTCCGACGCTGCCCTGCTGCCCCGTCTTCGGAATGTTCATGCCGCGCAGCGCGGGATGATTGCGGACGACGTCCGGCGTGTCGCCGTGCGGGACCTGGAAGACGAGATCCCCGCGATCGAGATTGATCGCGGAGAGGACGCCGTAGGGTGGCTTGACGAGCGGCAGTCCTTGCACCGTCGTGCCGCCGCCGCCACCACCTCCAGCCGCCGGCGCAGCTCCTGCCGCCGGCGCGGCGGCCGGTGCGGCTTCCGGCGCGGACGGCGCGATGCCAAGCCGCTGCAGTCGCTGCTGGCTGACGCTGATCTTCGGCGCCTCGGCTGCGCTGCCGAAACCCGGGCCTTCGTTGATGCGGAACTCGCGTCCCGCGACGCCCGCGACATATCTAATGTCCGAGAATCCCGCCGGCGGTTCGACGAGGCCGAGCGGCGAGACGCCGGCGTTGGCCGCCGATGCGTAGACCGTGTGCGTTTCCGGATCGTACGAGCCGCCGGGCCAGTTCGTGCCGCCGCCGAGCGTGCCGATCGTCAAGGCGCCGAGCGGTCCGCCGACACGGCTTACGACCGCGGGCAGGAACATCGGTCCCATGCGGTACTGATGCGCGACCGTAAGCCCTTGCGCGCGCAGATCCGGCGTGAAGTTGATCAGGTCGTCTTCCGTGATCGCCTGGCGCGCGTAGGCCGGCGGTTTCGTCGGGAACGGCTGCGTCGGCGACGTCTTCTCGCCGGGAACGTCGGACTGCGGGACGGGTCTTTCTTCGATCGGCCACACCGGCTGACCCGTGATGCGATCGAAGACGTAGAGGAACGCTTCTTTACTTGGAAGCGCGACGGCCTTGATCGCTTTGCCGTTGACGGTGATGTCCGCGAGGATCGCCCACGACGACAGGTCGTAGTCCCAGATCGGATGGTGCGCGACCTGGAAGTGCCACTTGCGCTGGCCCGTTTTCAGATCGACGCAGACGAGCGAGTCGCCGAAGAGATTGTTGCCGGGGCGATGGCCGCCGTACTGATCGGACGTGGGATCTTCGACCGGCAGATAGACGAGTCCGGCTTCTTCGTCGACCGTGATTTGCGTCCAGACGCCGGTGTTGCCGTTGACGGCCCACGATTCGTTTTCCCACGTGTCGTTGCCGAACTCGCCCGGGCGCGGGATTGTGTTGAAGGTCCAGAGCAGCTTGCCCGTCTTGACGTCGAACGCGCGAACGAGGCCTTTCGTGTTGTTGTGCGTGACGACCTGCGTGCCTTCTTTGAAGGAGGAGCCCACGAGGACGACGTCCTTCGCGACCGTTGCCGTCGCGTGCAACCCGATCTCGCCGGTCTCGAGATCAATTTGCTGTCCCTTGCCGAAGACCGCGCCTTTCTTCAGATCGACGACGCCGCCGTCGCCGAAGCTAGTAATCATTGACCCGTTCTTTGCGTTGAGCGCGATGAGCCGATAGCCCGTCGTCACGTAGAGGATACGTTCGTCGCTTTTGCCGTCGGTCCAGTAGGAGACGCCGCGGCCGGAGAGCTGTCGCGGCGCGATGGCGGCGCGGTTGCCTTCGCGGTAGCTGTGGGACCAGATGAGCTCGCCGGTCTTCCCGTCGAGCGCGACGACGGAGCGGCGCGTGCCGGCGGTGGTGTAGAGCGTGCCGCGGATGGCAAGCGGCGTGCCTTCGAGTTTGAACTCGGGGCGCGTGCCGAGGTTGTCCGTCTTGAAGCGCCACGCGACCTCGAGCTTGTTGAAGTTCGAGGCGTCGACCTGCGCGAGCGGCGAGTACTTCGACCCGCGCACGTCCGCGGTGTAGTGGGTCCAGTCGCCGTTCTTCGTGCTGGGGACACCCGCCTGGCCGCGTGCGCCGGCGGTCCACCAGACGAGGCCCATCGCAAGCGCCGCGACGGCAGGAATCGAGCGTCGAAACAGTTTGGACATCGTGGACTCCATGATGGCAGTGGCCAATTAGGCCGCCGGATGGGCACCGTTATACACCCAGGTCCACCGAGTGGGGTCACAGTTTTTCCCCTCTTGAGTGATATTCGGAGGCTTACGAAGCCGCCCACAACTCGGACAAAGCCTCAGCCTGTTCGAGGACTGTTTGAGTCGCCTTCTCTTGCTTGTCCGGCGGGTAGCCGTACTTCCGGAGAATCCGCTTAACGATCACTCGAAGCTGCGCGCGGACATTTTCGCGGACAGTCCAGAGGCGTTCTGCTCGGCCTACGGAATCCGGTGAGGCGCCTTCGGTTCGCAGCTTCACGCCGGAAGAGCTCCTCGGTCCTCTGAACCCGCTGGAACCCCTTCACGCTCCGAAACAATTATTTGCCGCGGGGCACGCTGAATGGCTGTGGGAGCGACCGCGAGTATCCATCGTCGGTTTCCTGAAGCCTTCATCGGACGGACTGAAGCGAGCCGCCAAGCTCGCACGCGTCCTCACGGAGCATGGCGCGCTGGTCGTGAGTGGCCTTGCAGAGCGTATCGACGCGTCCGCTCACATCACGACTCTGGAGGCCGGCGGACGAACGATTGCCGTGATCGGAACTCCGTTGTCGGAGGCCTACCCGACGAAGCATCGCAGTCTTCAGGACCGCGGGAGCACCTCGTCGTCTCGCAGTTTCCGGAAGGTCATCCGACGACGCGCCGAAGTTTCCCGAGGCGCAATCGCACGATGGCGTTGGTATCCGATGCGTCCGTGATTGTCGAAGCGGGCGAAGGCAGCGGCAGTCCCTCGCAAGAATGGGAAGCGTTGCGTCGACCTCATCTGTCAGAATTCACGCGGCCGAGAGAATTGCCCTCTCTTTTACCCTCTCTTTGAGGTAATACCCTCTTTCGACGCCGACTCCATCCTCGCAGGCAGCCGGCGCCAGCGGGCGCCAGGTCCGCGTCCGACACACTCGACCAGTTTCTTCCGTCTCAACTCCTTCAGGACGCGGCGAACCATATCCCGGCTCACTGCCGGGCAGGCACGTTCAAGGTCGGTGAGGCTGAACAGTCCCGCAAACGATTCGGTGGCGGCCTGCACCAGCGCACGCTTCGCGCCGCGGGGACTTCGAACGTCGCCGGCCCGGCTCTCGAACTCCCGATAGGCTCGCCGCACGACGCTCGAGAAATAGAGCAACCACGGCAACGGATCGTGCGTGCCCGCGTGCCAGCCCTCGGAGCTCTGCCTCAACGCCTCGTAGTATTCGTCGCGCGTTTCTTCGACCAGCCTCTCGAGACTGATGTACCGCCCGACTTCGTACCCGTGCTGGTACAGGGCGAGCAGCGTGAGCAGCCTCGACACGCGCCCGTTGCCGTCGCGGAACGGGTGAATGCACAGAAAATCGAGGACGAACGCCGCCACGGTCACCAGTGACGGCGCGCGGCGCTGGTTCACGGCCTCGCGATACAGCAGACACAGCTCGTCGACGGCAGCGGGTGTTGCCGCCGCCGCGACGGGACGGAATCGCACCCGAGGCGCCGACCCGGCTTTCAGCTCGACGATCTCGTTCTCGACGGTCTTCCACTGACCGGCATCGCCGCTGTCTTCCTGAATCGTGCGATGAAGCCGCTGCAGGAGTCCCGGCTCGATCGACAGACCCGCGGCGTTCGCGTGAATGAGACCGAGCGCGTGCCGATAGCCGAAGATTTCGCGCTCCGAACGGTCGCGCGGCTTCGCCTGGCCGATCACCAGCGGCCTGAGCCGATCGGGATCGACGGTGACGCCCTCGATGCGGTTGGAGGACTCGGCGCTCTGCACGAGCGCCATCTCGCGAAGCGCCTTGAGCACCTGCGGCGCCTGGCGAGTGTAGAGCGCCTGCCGGCCCTTGGCCTCGGCGATTTCGTCAATCAACCAGACAACGGCTGTCGGCAGCGAGAGACTGGAAAGCCGATCGCCGCGGAACGACATCATGCTGCACCAATACTATGGCAAGCCGCGCGATCATTCGGCTCGTGGATGGAGACCAGATCTCGCTTCATCAGGCGGGTCCGAAAGGACCCGCCCTACATCTCATCGTGGGCTTCCATCAGGCGCAGACGCGGCGGTCCTACTTCGCCTCGGGCATCAGCGTGACCTTCACGTAGTTCCGCGTGTCGAGGTACGCCTGCCCCGCCCGCTGAATCGCGTCGGCGGTCAGCGCCGCGATCTGCCGCGGCAGATTGACCTCCGCCGCGATGTCCGCCGCCTCACCGTCCTGATAGCGGCGCGAGATCTGATTGAGGAGATACCCGTTCTCCTGGCTGCTCCGCTCGAACTCGCGCGTGAGCGCCTCGCGGATGCGGACCATCTGATCTGGTGAGATCGGTGCCGTCCTGACGAACGCAATCTCGTCGAAGACGCGCTGCACGAGCGTCGCCGTGCGCGTGGGATCGCACGTCCATTCGATCCGCACGCTGAATTGCGGCCGGGGAAACTTGTCGACGTCCGGGTTGACGGTGATGCTGTACGTCCCCCCGAGCTCCTGCCGGATCGTGTCGAACAGCCGCGACTGCAGCAGGAGCGTCGTCGTTCGAAGCGCCAGCGCGTGCGCGTCGTCGTACTCGAACGGCCCGGACAGGACGATCGCCACCTGGCTCTTCGGCGCGATGCCCTTGACGATCGTTTTATCAACAACGTCTGTCGGCGGCGCGATGCCGAGGTCCTTCCACGTTTCGTGCGCGTGCGTCGCCGGCAGGCTGGCGATGTACGTTTCGACGAGCGGCTTGATGGCGTCCGGCGTGAAACTGCCGACAAACACGAACGTGAAGTTGCTCGCGTCGGCGAACCGCGCCTTGTAGAACGCCAGCGACTTCTCGAGATTCCATTGGTCCACCGTTGCCGGCGTCTCGGGCTGCCGACGCGGGCTGTTCCGGCTGAGGGTGGCGTCAATGGCCTGATTAAACACAACGTCCGGACTCGCGATCCGGTTCGCGAGCAGCCCTCTGGCCTGCGACGCCATCGCGGCGAACGCGGTCGGATCGGCGCGCGGCCGGGTGAATCGCAGATACAGGAGCTGGAACATCGTCTCGAGATCCTGCGGCGTGCTCCCGCCGCCCATCCCCTCGTCGATTTCGTCGATGAACGGCGTGACGGCGGCCGCTTTGCCCGTCAGGATCTTGTCGAGCATCACGCTGTTGAACCGCCCGACGCCGCCCGCGGGGATGACGTTGTCCGCGACGCGCGCGGGAATGAAATCGGCGTCGCTCGCCAGCGATGTCCCTCCCGGCGCGACGGCGCGAAACAGAATCTGATCTTCCTTCAGCATCGTCGGCTTCAGCACGACGGTGGCGCCGTTCGACAGCGTCCATTCGGTGATGCCGGCCTCGAGACGGACGTTGGTCTTCACGATCGCGCCGCGCTCCGGCGGCGCGTCCATGAGCGCCTGCCCCGCCGCGCCATCCACGTACGCCTGGAGCCGCTTCGCCGACGCGGCCTTGACGATCGCCGCGAGCTGCGCCTGATCGGGCAGGACGACCCCGGCCGTTTCCGGCGCGGACACGACAATCAGCCGGTTGCGATCGGGAAACCAGTCGCCGGTGAGCGCGTTGATCTCGTTCAGCGTGATGCCGGGCACGAAGCGCCGATGGAACGCGAGCTCCTGCCAGATCGTCGGCAGCGCTTCGCCGCGAAGAAAATTCCGCGTGTACTCGTCGGCGCGGCTCGCGGACTCGCGGTCCGGGCTTTCCGTCACCACGCGCTCGTAGGAGGCCATCATCGCCTGCTTCGCGCGTGCGAGTTCGGTCGCGGTGAAGCCGAAGCGCGCGACGCGCTGGAGCTCGGTCACGAGCGCATCGAGGCCGCGCGTCACGCCGTCGTTTGCGACGAGCGCCTGGAGCACCGCCTCGTCCCTCGTCCTCGGCGCCGGAAACAGCGCGCGACCCGCGGCCGCTCTGAGAAACGGCGGATTGGCGCTCTGGGCGATCTCGTCGAGCCTGGCGCCGAGCATGTCGGCGAACAACTGGTCGCGCAGGATCTCGCGATAGCCGCCGACCGATCCCTGGTTGCGCGCCGGCCGGAGGTCGGTGAGCTGGACGGCGGTCGCGGTCGTTTCCTTGTCGGTGACGATGGTGGCGCGCGTGCCGGGACGCTCCGGCACGTCGAACGCGGGCCGCGGCCGCGCCGGTGACGGCGACGTCAGCGACGAGAAATGTTCTTTGATCATGGTCACGACGGCGCCGCGGTCGACGTCGCCCGCGACAATCACGGCCATCAGATCCGGACGGTACCAGTCGCGGTAGAACCTGGTCAGTTGCTCGCGCTGCGCGCGCTCGATGACGTCGGTCTTCCCGATAGGCGACCGATCCGCGTAGCGCGATCCCTCGAGCTGCACCTGGCGGATCTTGTCCTGCGTGCGCTCACCGGCGCCGAGGTGCATGCGCCATTCAGAGAGAACGATGGCGCGCTCGCGATCGATGGCGCTCTGATCGAACGCAGCGCCCTGCGCCCAGTCCTCGAGGACGAGGAGCGCGCGGTCGAGCACGCTCGGCACGTCGGTCGGCACGCGCAGCGTGTACTGCGTGTCGTCGTAGCCCGTCGCCGCATTCGCGTCCGGACCGATGCTCAAGCCGAGCGACGACAGGAAGTCGACGATGCGCTGCTGCGGAAAGTGCCGCGTGCCTTCGAACTCCATGTGCTCGACGAAGTGCGCCAGCCCCTGCTGGTCGTCGTCTTCAAGCACGGAACCGGCCTTGACGACGAGCCGCAGCTCGGCCCGATTTGCGGGCTTCGCGTTCGCGCGCACGTAGTAGCGCAAGCCGTTCGGCAGCGTGCCGACGACGACGTCCGGATCCACCGGCATCTGCTGCGAAAGATTAAAGGTTGCGACCGACGCCGCCGACGTCTCGCGCCCGGCGGGCCCGGTGGGCCCGGTGGGCAATGTCTGGGCGGAGGCGACCAGACCCGCAACGGCAAGCACGCCGGCGAACAGGCCGAAGAACGGGACACGGAGACGCGGAAAGGTCATGCGTCCAATGCTAGCGCGCCTCAGCTACACCTTGCGCACCGGCCCGCGGTAGCGGGCCATGTGCGAATCGCTCGTGAGGAGCGTGATGCCCTCGCTGATGGCCTGGGCGAGCAGCATGCGGTCGAACGGATCTTTGTGCAGCGCGGGCAGGCCGTCCACGTTCACCGCGTGCTCGCTGGTGACCGGAAGCTCGACATATCCGTTATCGAGCAACCCCCGGCGCAACTGACGAGGCTCGACTCGGAAGTCCGCCCGGCCCAGCGTGCTCTTGATGGCGATCTCCCACAGGCTGGCGGCGCTGAAGAGGAGTTCGTTGCGCGGGTTGTTCAGCAGCCGGCGCGCTGCGGCGGAGAGCCGCTCTGGGTGTCCGGCCGCCCACAGCAGGATCTGCGTGTCCAGCAGGAGCTTCACACGCCGCGCCCGAACAGGGCCGCGATCCGGGCGTCGCCCATGCGGTCGAAATCCTTGGGCACGGCGATCTCGCCCGCCAGGAAGCCCAGCCTCCGCGGCGCGCTCGGAGCATCGAGCGCCGCCACCTTCACCAGGGGCTTGCCGGCCTTGGCGATGACGAACGTCTCGCCCTTGACGGCGCGATCGACCAGCTTCGAGAGCTGGGTCTTGGCTTCGTGCATGTTGACGGTGACCATCACGCCCTCATACGACTAAGTTGAATGGACTAAGTCTATCTCCCTCGTGTCCCGGCGTCAACGTGGTGCCGATCCTTCGTCGAACGAGCCGGACCTGGATCGACGGAGGTCGCGGGAAGTGATACTGGGAGAGACGTGTCCCTTGCCGCACGCCCGCATTAACGGCCAACGGTGAGGATGGCGAGCGGACGCTATCGCGACGCGGCGCCAGGCGGTGGCATAAGCGACGACACGTACGCGGCGATGTTGACGAAGTCCTCGTCGCCGAGCTTCGCAACGACCGGCTTCATCAGATCGGCCCACTCGCCGTGACGCGCGCCGGCCTGCATGTCGTACATCTGCCGGACGAGATAACTGGGCGAGCGCCCCGCGATTCCTGGCACGGGGCCGAGGCCCATCAGATCCGCGCCGTGGCACACGCCGCACTCCACGGTCCGGCCTTTGCCGCCGGTCTTGACGAGCGCCTCGCCCTTCTTGACGCTCCCCACCGGCGCGTACGCGATGAACCCCGAGCGCGGGTCGCGAAGAATCTCGGTGCGCTCCGGATCCTCCGGCGTCTCGACGATGCGCACGCCGATCGGCTCCTTCTGATTGCCCTCGACCGGGACCCAGATGCCGCCGCGGCTCACCATCTTCGGCACGGTGCTGGTTTCGACAACCTTCACCCACGGCGTCCACTTCATCGCGCCGAAGTACTCGGCGGTGATCCTGATCTCCTCCGGCGTCATCGCCTTCGCGATCGCGATCATGATGTTGGTGTTGGCCTTCCGCGGGTCCGCGCTCTTGCGGACGCCGCTGTGGAAGTCGTTCATCTGCTGGATGAAGTAGGAGACCGGCAATCCTGAAACGCCGGCGTTCTCCTGCCGGCCCTTGCCGTTCGGGTAATGGCAGAGGCCGCACGCGCGCGCATCCGGCCGTTTGCCGTGCGCGACGATGTCCGGCATCGCCGGGTGGTCGCCGGGAAACCAGTCGGCCGGGCCGAAGCCATCGGAGATCTGCTGACGCGTGAAGCTGAGCGGACTGCCGGGAATCTGCTTCAGCGAGGTGTCGGGCGCCGCGGCGGGCGCACCAGGCGTCGGCGGCAGCGGGATGGCGTACGCCCACGCCGGCGGATCGCCAATCGCGCGAAGCACGGAGGTGGTGACGAGAGGCGCGACTACGAGCGCGACGATGGGGACAAGCCTGCGCATATAAAGCCTCCGTTGGAGCGGGCGATTGTTCGGACTGCAAAACTATACGCCCAATCCCGTACTTGCAGGCGGGGGGAGGCTTCGTCGATTGGCGGTCTGCCAACGTCTGGAGTAACCTGCGTGGTTGTTGTCAACCATTCACGGAGGATCCCCCATGAAGACAATGAAGACGACCTTCCTGCTGATCGCCAGCCTCGTCGCCGTCGCGCCCGCACACGCGCAGGACACCCTCAAGACGACCAACATCCAGCGCTACTACATGCCGGTGCGCCTGTTCCTGCAGGGCGCCGCGGACGTGATGCCGGCCGAGAAGTACGGCTTCAAGCTGGCGCCCGAACAGATGGATTTCGGCCAGTGGATCAATCACTCGACCGAGCGCAATTACCTCGACTGCTCGACGCTGGGGGGCGAGCCGAACCCGATGCCGAAGGCGAAGACCGATCTGCTCAAGAGCAAGGCGGACATCGTCAAGAACCTGAAGGACTCGTTCGACTATTGCGATGCGACGTTCGCCAAGCTCGACGATGCGAAGATCCTCGCGTCGCCGCAGATGGTGCAGGCATTCCTGCACACCACTGTTCACAACAACGAGATCTACGGCAACGTCGTCGGCTACCTGCGCGCGAACACGATCACTCCGCCGTCGACGGAGATGGTCCAGGAGATGATCAAGCTCAAGAAGACGCCCGAGCAGATGATGAAAGAGATGATGGAGAAGTACAACAAGAAGTAAGCGTGGGTTTCATGGCGTCGTGCTCGCGCCGGTGGCGGGGTCGAAGCCGCAGCGTTCGCGCATGCGCTGCCGGAATCGTTCCCGCTCTTCCGGCGTCATATGCTGCCAGCGCTCGGCCACGCGATCGGCCATGCGATCGGCTATGCGGCCGCGGACATTCGAGCCACCGGAACGGTGCCATCCATGTCCGCCGAAGAGAATCCGGCACAGCGCCAGCAGTCCAAACGCCTGCCAGAAGGTGATCTCGCGCCAGCCGATGATCGGCGGCACCAGCCAGTTCCACAGCAGCTTCACGATTTCGCCGCCGATGAAGCCAACGAGCAGGATCCCCAGAATCGCCGCCGGCGCCAGGAAGTACCAATGCCGTCTCATGCTCAGTTTCATGTTCAGGTCCTCATGCGTTCGTCAGTTCGTTGTAGATGCTTTGCAATCGCTTGCGCAGATGCCGCACCGCATAGCGTTTGCGCGAGAGCAGCGTATTCACGTTCACGCCGGTTTCGGCGGCGATCTCCTTGAAGCTGCGCCCGTCCAGCTCGTGCGCCACGAACACCTCGCGCTGCTCCTTCGGCAGCTCGTCGATTGCCAGCGCGAGTTCATCGAGCAGCACGTTGCGGGCGTACAGCGCCTCCGGTCCGGCGTCGGGTGACGGCAGCAGGTCTTCCAGCTGCAGCAGCTCATCGTCTTCGTCCGCGACAGCCGTCTCGCTGAAGCGCTCCGGCTTCTTCTTGCGGAAGAGATCGGCGATGCGATTGCGGGCCACGCGAAACAGCCACCCGGTGACGTGATCGATCGGCATCAGCAGGCGGTTCGCTTCCACCAGCCTGTAGAAGACGTCCTGCAGAATGTCCTCGGCGTCGCGCGGGTCGGGCACGCGCCGCCGAATGAAGTTGCGCAGGCGGGACTGCTCCCGCCTGACCACTTCGGAGATCCGGCGGTCCTGTTCGAGTGACATCCGTTCCAGGCGTTCCAGGCGCTCCAGACGTACCGCGTTCTTCACCTACGGGTGTAGACGAATAGGGGGGGCGGATATTGTAGGGAGGTCGACTCGTCCCCCCCCAGACGTTCCTGGGACCTTAACGTGGCGGAGCGATGCCGGAGCTCCGGGGCTTGGCGTCGACCGGCGGCCCGCCCTTGTACACGGCACCGTCCTTCACGACCATTTCGACGTGAGAGAGCGCCGTGATGTCAAACAGCGGATTGCCGTTGACGACGATAATGTCGGCGAGCTTGCCGGGCTCGATCGATCCGAGCTCGCGGCCCTTGCCGATGATCTGCGCGTTGACGCGCGTCGCGGCGGCGATGGCGCGCGTGGGGGTCATGCCCATGTCGACGTGCACCTTGATCTCCCGCCACAACGCCTCGCTGTGGAAGTTCATCGGCGTGCCGGAGTCCGTGCCCATCCCCATGACGGCGCCGGACTCGATGAACTGCCTGACGCCGCGTTCCCGATACAGCATCTCCCGATCCGTCCGCTGGAAGTAGCCGAGCGTCCACCAGTTCTTCAGCGAATCCTGCACCTCGGCATAGATGTCGGGGCCGAAGGCCCGCTTCAGATCGGGATCCTGCAGACGTTCGGGGAACTCCGCGGTGTCCTGATAGACCCAGGCCCGGTGCGCCGCGGTGACGACGACCGGGCGCCCGGCGTTGACGATGTCCGTGATGAGCTCCTTGCTGTAAGGCGGCGCCGTGCCCGCCGAGCCGACGTGCTGCAGCACGTCGACGCCAGCCTCGAGCGCGTGGCGTACGTCGGTCTCGGCGTACACGTGCGCGTACACACGCAAGCGATGCCTGTGCGCGGCGTCGACGATCGCCTTGTAGTCCTCGAGCGTCAAACCCGAGTGCGCCTTGATGTGATCGACGCCGGCGGCGGCCAGCTCCTCCACCTTCTGCGCGGCCTCCGCCGACGAAGCAATGTTGAAGCCCCCGAAGCCCACTTGCATCGCGCCACCGGCGCCGGGCCCGGAGAGGCGCGCAATCCACGGACCGCTGACGAGAGCGCGGGTGCCGACGACGTCGCCCTTGTTGATCCGATCGCGAATGCTCAGACTCGGCTTGAGCGGCGCGCCCAAATCGATCGTGGTCGTGACGCCGGCCATCAAAAGCTGCCTGGCCGAGATCTCCATCACCCGCGTCAGCATCGCATCGCCGCCGTGCGCCGTGATCCAGGGGAACCAGGTCTCGTACGCGCCGTGGCCGAGGACAATCAGATGGCCGTGCGTCTCGATCAGGCCTGGCAGCATCGCCCGGCCGCTGGTGTCGACGACGGTCGCATCGGCGGGAATCTTGATCTCGGACGCCGGACCCGCCGCGACGATCTTGTTGCCCTCGATGACAACGGCCGCGTGGTGAATCGGCGGGACTTCGTAGCCGGTCAGCAGCATGCCTCCGACAAGCGCCAGCCGCTTCGGCGTCTGCGCGCGCGGCGTCAGCGCGCCCGGCCCCGCGACGATGAAGGTGACGGCCATCACGGCCGGTAACGCTGCGAGCGCGCGATTACAGATCAGCCTCATAAGCCACCTTGTCGAATTGGGGTCCGCCGGCGGTCGTCACGGCAGACCGAACGCCAGCAGCACGTTGCCGCGCACGCCGCCGCCGAGATCCGAATACCCTGATGGAACGAACAGCATGCCGCCGGCCACGACCGGTCCGGCGGCGTTGATGTTGCCGCCCTTCGCCGGCACGCCGTTGACGGTGTCGAACTCGCGCGCCGTGTCGAATTGCCAGAGCGCCTTGCCGTCCGTCGTCGAGTACGCGTACACGGTGCCGGCGCTGGATCCGAAAAACACGACGCCAGGAATCACCGTGACCGGAGCGGAGCCGCCTTCGGGCGGAGACGCGCGCCACGCCAGTTCGCCGGTCGCCAGCCGCAGAGCGGCCAGGCCGAGGCTCGCGCGCGCGCGGGTCACCGGAAAATACGCCAGGCTGTCGTCGGCGGCCGAGCCCCACATGATCGAGCCGCCACCACCCTCGAAGCCGAGCCCGAGCTGACGGCTCCAGACCACGGCGCCCCGCTTGTCGGGATCCAGCGCCCACGCGTGGCCGTCCTTCTGCCCGATCACGATCAGCGTCCGTCCATCCGGCAGAGTGCGCAAGATCGGCGCGTTACCGAAATCCATGTCGGGCCCGAGATCGTCAGGACACGTTTCCGACTTGTTGTCCGTCGGCACGTTCGGGCGGTACTTCCCTGGACAATCGCGCACGTACGCATCGTTGGCCATCACCTGCTTGGTCCAAAGCCGCGCGCCGGTGTCGAGGTCGTACGCAATCACGGCGTCCGACGCCTCCGCGGCGGGTTCCGTATACGCGTTACCCGTGGCGACGTAGACGGCGCGCCGTTTCAAATCAATGGCCGGGGACGACCACACGCCCGCGCCCGCTGGCCCGTACAAGTACATGCCCTTCGCCGTCCGCTTGCGCGGTTGGGCTTCGGTGGGAATCGTGTACAACTTCCAGAGACGTTTGCCGGTGATCGCATCGTAGGCGGCCACGCCGCCGCGGAACGTACAGCACGGATAGTTGGGATTCCCGGCGCCTGACTCCTCGAGCGAGGAGAGCGGCACGTATAGCCGGCCCGCGATCAGCTTGGGCGCCCCCGTCACGCGCGCGACCGGGTGGTTGTCCAGCCGGTCTTTCCATACCTGCGCCCCGGTTTCGGCGTTGACGGCGTAAACGTTGCCCTTCACGTCGCCGAAGTACGCGAGAAAACGGTTCGCGCCGCGCCCGGGGCCGATCGACAGCGCCGTGCGCACGCCGGCATCCGCGCGGAAGGACCAGTGAATGCACCCGCTCGCCGCGTCCAGCGCGTAGACGAAGCCGGTGTCGGCACCCACGAACACGCGACCGCCCGCCACCGTCGGTTGCCCGTACGCCGAGTTGCCGCTGGGGAAACCAAACGCCCACTTCAGCGTCAGCCTCGGCGCGTCGGCCGCCGTCAGTCCGGGTGACGTTTGAAACCGCGAGTTGGTGCCGTCGAAGCCCCACCCGTTCCACTCCGATCCTTTGCCGACGTCGAACGCCGGATGGAGCGCGCAACGGTTTTTCATCTGCGCGGCATCGCCCGACGCGGCGGCGCCCATCGGCCGTCCGCCGACGTACACGGCCAAGACGCGCTTTTCATATTCCGTGAGCCCCTGCGCGTACGGCGCCATCCGTCCCGTCGTGATGCTCGCGAGTACTTCCTCGGGTGTGCGACGGTTCAGCGTGTAGCGGTCCTGCGCGCCGTCCTTGCCCGTATCGTGGCAGCCGGCGCAGCGGCCGGTGAAGGCAAAGATTCCGGCGTTGGTGCCCTGCGGATGCGCCATGTCCTCTATTGACGCCGGCGCCTGCGCCCTGACAATCAGCGCCGATGCACAGACGACGATCGACACGCCGGCCCGAACGACGCCATCAACTCTAGAACGCAAAGCGAAGCCCCCACTGGATCTGGCGCGGGTCTCCCGCCGAGGTGCGCGACAGGAAGGCGGCCGCGTTCATGTTGGCCGAAACGCCGGGGCTGAAGTTGACGTGGTTCGTGAGGTTGTAGCCCTCGATGAATAGGTCCACGCGGCGCGTGCCGCCCAGCCGTACCTGACGGGTCAGCCGCAGATCCACCGACAGATACGGATCAAGGTCCAGCATGTCCGGTGTGATCGCGGTCAGGTTCCTTGATGCCCGGAACGCGTTGATAATCGCGAGTTGCGACGCGACGTCGCCCATGCCGACGGTGATCGGGAGTCCCGCCGGCCGATCGCTCTGCGTCTGGCCGTCGCCGTCGAGATCGACGCCGGCCTGCACGCCGAAGGGCGATCCGCTCAGCCACCGGACGATGCCGCTGACCTGCAGGTCGTAGGGCAGATGCGTGGAACCCGAGACGGTGAGGTTGTGGCGGGTGCCGCCTTCCTGATAGCCGGATTGCTGCGGGGTCCGCATCGTGCCGAAATAGTTCTGGTAATGGTTGACGCCGTCGCGCGTGCTGAACGCGAGCGTGTAGGACACCTGCAGGCTGTCGGCGCCGCGGACGCGCGTGCGCAGCTGCGTCTCGACCGCGTCATACCAGCTGCTGGTGTTGTTTTGCATGACCTTGACTTCGCTGAAGTTGGTCACCGGCCGCGGGTTGGCGGCGCTGATGGCGCCGGACGCCGGAAGGTTCAAGTCGTATGCGCCGAGCTGCTTCAACCCGAGGTCGTGCACGTAATCGACGTCCAGCGACGTGACCTTGTTGAGCTGCCAGCCGAATCCCGCGGTCGCGTTCCATGAGAACGGCAGCACGTAGCCGTTGTCGATGAGGAACAGGGAGCGCGCTCCGCCCGAGGCGACGTAGTCGGTGAGGCTCTTGCCGCCGAGCACGGCGTTGATGTTGGGATAAAACTTCATCAGGTTCGGATCCGTGATCAGCACGGCCGTGCCGAGCGTGCGATCCTGCGTCGTCATCTGGAAGTACTGGCGGTTGCGCGTCGTGTACTTCCCAAGACCCGCCCGGGCGACGAGGGTGCCTTCGCCACGGACGTCCCACGTGATCCCGAGCCGCGGCTGGAAGTTCGTGTAGTCGTTGCCGCGGTCGGGCGAGATGAATCTGTTGAGGTTCGGGTACAGGGGGTTCGCCAGCAGCCCGTTGAAGTAGTCGACCAGCCGCAGGTCGGCGTCGAAGTGGTACCGCAGGCCAAGGTTCAGGCGAACACGATCGGCGACGCGCCACGTATCCTCGACGAACGCGTTCGATGATTTCGAGTTGAACGTCCAGTGCCCGGGCGTCTGCATCGTGAACGAGATGGGATACGTTTTCGAGTTGTTGACGTCGAAGGGCAGGTCGGTCGTGAACTGGAAGTACCCGGCCTGAAAGAAATGCGCGTCGTATTCGTGATGGGCGTACTCGAAGTCACCGCCGAACTTGAGATCGTGGTTCGGAGTATTGATGTAGAACGTATCGAACAGCTGATAGCGATTGCGCGGAAAGTCCTGCGGCACCGTCGTGTCCTGTCCGAAGCTCGCCGACGGTCGCGCGATGCTGAGGTCGTAGCTGTGCGGGACGGTGCCCAGGTCGTGATTCATGAACTGGAACCGGATGCTGTTCACGCGCGTGTGCGACAGCACGGCGTCGTCCTCGACGATGACGCTGTGCATGTGACTGTAGTCGTCGTCCTGACGCGAATCCGAGGACACGTTCGCCGTTCGCGTCGCGTACTGATCGTCGTGCGCCCAGCGGACAAACAGCGAGTTGTGGTCGTTGACCTGGTGGTCGACCTTTGTCGTCGCCACCCAATTGCGCGACCCGGACGGGAACTGGCCGTTGTTGGTCGCGGCGAACGGATTCGTCGCCGGCAGCGCGATGATCTTCACGGTGCTCAGATCGTTGTGCTCGTAGGACCCGAAGAAATGCGTCCGGTTGGCCGCGATCGGCCCTCCAATGGTCCCGCCGACACGCGTCTGGCTGAATGGCGGCTTATCGGAGCCGGTCGCGAAGTAGTTCGGCGCGTTCAGCGCCTTGTCGCGACCGAAATAGGAGCCCGTGCCGCTGAACTGGTTCCCGCCAGACTTGGTCACGACCGAGACCACCGCCGCGAGCGCGGAGCCGTACTCGGCGTCGAATTGGTTGCGGAACACCTTGAATTCCTGGACGGCATCCTGCGGGATGTTGATCGTCGGATTGCCCCAGATCGCATCGTCGATGTCGCCGCCGTCGATGATCGTCGTGTACCCGTTGCGCTGATCGGCCGGCCCGCCGAATTGAATGATGGCGAACTTCTGGCCGAGGTTGTTCGGCGTCGTGCTCGGCAGCAACTGGGCCAGCGTGAGAAAGTTGCGCTGAAGCACCGGCAACGCCGCCACCTGATCGGCCACCACGACCGATGAGGGCTGCGACTTGGCCACCTCGACGAGCGGCGTCTGCGCGACCACGGTCAGGCTCTCCGCCAGCGCCGAGATGCCGAGCTTCATGTCGATCTGGAGATCCGAGCCGATCGTCAGCACGATGTCGCGTTTCTGAGCGGCGAAACCCGACAGCTCGACCGCAATTGTGTAGGGGGCCGGCGGAAGCGCGACGGCGCGGTAGTTGCCGCGCTCGCCCGTCGTCAACACCTGACTCGTGCCGTTGGCTTTGTTCGTCACCGTCACGGTCGCGCCGGGCAGCGCGCCACCGCTGTCATCGGTCACGGTTCCACCGATGCTGCCGCCCACCACCTGCGCGGCGCCGGCCCGCGGCGCCAGCATCACCAGCAGGAGGAAGGTCGCCGTCCACGCTCCAATTACGCTCAAGGACCAGTGCCGCTGCGCTTTCATGACAACCTTCTCCCGTGAATGGTCGCGTTTTCTTTCTGGTGTGGCTCAGGGCTTCGTACGATCGCCAGAATGCTACATCCGGACACGCTGATGGCGCCGACCTTTTGTCGGTTCGGCCGCGCGTCCACGAGGTCTATTCCGTGCGGAGCGCGTCGATCGGATTCAGGCGGGACGCCCGCTGCGCGGGATAGAACCCGAAGAAGATGCCGACGGCGCCGGCCGTGCCGAACGCCAGCAGCACGGCTGACGCCGAAAACGCCGTCGGCCACTCGAGCAAACGCGTGAGGACGGCGGACGCCGCGAACCCCAGCACGATCCCGAGCACGCCTCCGGCGGCGCTCAGCGCGACGGCCTCGACCAGAAACTGCAAACGGACGTCCCGCGCCCGCGCGCCGACGGCACGGCGCAGGCCAATCTCGCGGGTCCGCTCGGTCACCGAGACCAGCATGATGTTCATGATGCCGATGCCGCCGACGATCAGTGAGATTGCCGCAATGCCCGCGAGCAGCGCCGTCATCGTCGTGCCGGCCTGCTGGAGCGTGCTCGCCATCTCGCCCATGTTCACTTCATCGAGCTTCGGCATGTTGGCGAGGATGAACGCCGCCACCGAGGTGTACAGCCCCTTCGTCAGCGCCTCGGCGGCCTGCGACTTCACGGTGAAATCATCCGGCGTCAGTCCCGTTCCGCCGTTCGGCATCTGATTGCCGCCGAGTGCGCTCGACCGGAGCCTGGCGACGGCCGCATCGGTGTGCGGCTTGTGCCGGTCGCGCAGCAGCGCCGTGATGTCGCCGACGAGCCGCGTCGCGTCACCCGCCTGCTCGGCCGCGATCGTGATCGTGTGGAGGTACGCGATACCCAGCAGATCCTGCAGCGCGGTGTACGGCACCACCGCCATCTCGATCTGATCCTCGTCCTGCGAGTTCGAGACACCGACGACCTTGAACGCGCGATCGCGAATCCGGATCTCGCGGCCGACCGGATTGACGCCGTCGCCGAACAGCCGGTCGCGCACGGTCTGACCGAGCACGGCCACCGCCTCGCGGCCGCCGACCTGTTTCGCCGGGAAAAACCGCCCGCGCTCGAAGGACCAGCCGTAGATCGCCGGCCACGCGACGTCAGTCCCAATCACCTGCCCGTAGGACCGGCGATCGCCGGCGGTCATCCATCCGCGAAACCTCACGCCGGGCGCGGAATACTTGATGCCCGGCACCGCGCGCGCGATCGCGTCCGCGTCGGCAGTCGTCAGCGTCGTCGCCGATCCGAGGCCCGTGGCGATCTTCGATTCTTCCCCGCCGCGCGTGAAGTTGCCCGCGTTGACGTGGACGAGATTCGTGCCGGCCGACTGGACGTTGTCGTGGACGCTCTGGCCCGCCCCGTTGCCCAACGCGACCATCGTGACGACGGCGCCGACGCCGATGATGAGGCCGAGCATCGTGAGCCCGGTCCGCAGCGGGTTGCGGCCGAACGCGCGCAGTGCCACGCGCAGGCTGACCAGGATCATTCGAAACGCAGCGAGTCGATAGGGTGCAGGCGTGCCGCCTGGCGGGCGGGATACCAGCCGAAGAACACGCCGACCAGCGCGGCAATGCCGAACGACACCAGTACCGCCCACGGTGACACGCTCGTGGACCAGTGCAGCGTGCGCGAAATCGCCAGCGCCGCGGCGAACCCCACGACGATCCCGACGCCGCCGCCTGCGAGGCCGAGCGTCACGGCCTCAACGAGAAACTGCCGCAGGACGTCGCGCGCCCGCGCGCCGACGGCGCGCCGGATCCCGATCTCGCGCGTCCGCTCGGTCACCGACAACAGCATGATGTTCATGATGCCGATGCCGCCGACGAGCAGCGAGACGGCGGCCGTCGCCGCGAGCAGCGCCGTCATCGTGCGGCTCGCGCGGTCCAGCGTCTTGCCCAGCTGCTCGAGCGTGACTTTCTCCAGACCCGCCACGTTGCCGACGACGGCGCGCGCGACTTCAGGGCGCAGGCCGCCTTTCGCCAGCGCCTGCCGCGCCTGTGTGGCCACCGTGAAATCGTCAGGCGCCTTCGGACCGATCTGATGCCGCGCGCGCAGCACGTCCGTCACGTCCTTCGCCACGCGCGTGACGTCACCCGTCGACGCGGATGTGATCGTGATGTCGTTCAGCTTCGAAAGGTTGAGCAGCGCGTGCACGGTCGTGTAGGGCACGTACACGGCGTCGAACTGATCGTCGCCCTTCGCGGCGGCGACCATCCAGCTGGTGTTGCCGATCACGCCGACGACACGAAACGGCTGCTTCCAGATGGCCACGTCGCGGCCGACCGGATCCTCGTCGCCGAACAGGGTATTCGCCGCCACGCTGCCCAGCACGACCACTTGCGCCCTCGTGCGCTGTTCACGCGCGGAGAAAAACCGGCCCGACCGCATTGTCCACGCGCGGCGGATCGACGGCAGCTCGACGTCGGTGCCGTGCAGGCGCGTGAACCATCGCTTGGCGCCGAAGACGACGTGCGCGTTCTGGTGGAGGCCCTCGGCGACGTACTGCACGCCGCGAATCCGGCGGATCGCGTCCGCGTCCGCGGCGCTCAGCGTCGCCGCCGACCCCAGGCCGGCTTCCGTGTCGCCCAGGCGCTGGCTCGCCGTCGGATGATTGTGCTTTTCCATCGGGTCGTCTTCGGGATGCCCGATGAGCCGGAACGTCGGCGCGCGATCCGGGTACCAGAGCGCCGGCGCCGGGCGCACGGACGAGCGGTCCGGCGCGAACGCCGCCTGATGGTCGACGACGCCCAGATCGTCTTCGGTCTTCACCTTGTAGTTGCCCGCCGTGACGACGATCAGGTTCATACCCGCGGCGCGGACCTGCTGATCGATCGCGGCTTCCGCGCCGGTCCCAAGCGCAATCATCGCCAGGACAGCCGCAACGCCGATCGTCATTCCCACCATCGTCAACGCGGTCTGCAGGCGATTGCGGCCCAGCGCCTTCAGCGCGATCGACATGCTGACCGGCATCGTCATCCTCTCTCCTACGTGGCCGCGGCCTCGAAGTCCTCGGCCGGACCGAACGCATCGGCGATCGTGCTGCGGCGCGACGGGTTCGGCCGATCGGACACGATATAACCGTCCTTGAAACGGATGATGCGCGAGCCGTACTCCGCGACCTGCTGTTCGTGAGTGATAAGCACGATCGTGATGCCCCGCTCATCCTGCAGGCGCTGGAAGAGATCCATCACCTCGAGGCTCGTGCGGCTGTCGAGATTGCCGGTCGGCTCGTCGGCCAGCAGGATCGATGGATTGTTCAGCAGGGCTCTGGCGATCGCCACGCGCTGCTGCTGGCCGCCCGACAGCTGGTTCGGATGATGGGTCGCGCGATCGTGCAGACCAACTTCGGCGAGCGCCGCCAGCGCGCGCCGCCTGCGCTCGACGACGGGCACGCGATCCTTCGTCGAGTACAAGAGCGGCAGCTCGACGTTCTCGACCGCCGACGTGCGCGCCAGCAGGTTGAATCCCTGAAAGACGAAGCCGATTTGCTTGTTCCTGACGGCCGACAGCTCGTCGTCCGACAGCCGCGAGACGTCGTCACCGCTGAGCAGGTACTGGCCGCTGGTCGGACTGTCCAGGCACCCGAGAATGTGCATGAGCGTCGATTTTCCGGACCCCGACGGCCCGACGACCGACACGAACTCGCCGGCCAGTACGTCGAGCGTGATGCCGCGCAGCGCGTGAATCGCGACGTCGCCGACGCTGTAGGTCTTGGTCAGGTCCCGAATGCTGATCAGCACGGCATCTCAGTTCGTGGTCTTCGCTTTCGGCGCGCCGTTCTTCCCGGCGAAGTTGTAGACCATGGTCGCAATCGATTTCTCGGCGCCGGCCATTCCGTAGACTTTGCCGGCGCCCTCGATCACGAAGTACTCGTTCGCCGCGTGCGCGTTGCCGCCGTGGCCGGCGGCGCCGCCCGCGATGGGCATCGACACCGGCGCGACGCGCTGCCCGACTTCGCCGTTGCCAAAGAGATACGAAGGCCAATAGCCGCCGCTCAGAATCGATTCGTGCGGCGACGGCTGCGAGTACGGGATGTGGAATATGTCGTACGTCTGTTCGATCGAGCGCGCGATGTCGGAATCGTACGACATCTTCGACCAGGGTACGTCGCCGATCACCTTCATCTCGACATCTTTATAGCCGTTGCGGTCGAGCTGCTCGCGGATGCGCTTGACCATCTCCAGCCCGTTCATCTTGGGCACGTAGCGCATGTTGTGCTTCGATGTGATCTTGTTGGGCAGGATCGCGCCGGCGCCGCCGGCGTACATGTTGCCCGACCAGATGCCGTCCAGGTTGAATGACACGCCCGCGCGGGCCATCTTGAGCATCGTAAATGGATCGTCGGAGATGTAGCGCGCAACGCCCAGGTTCTCCGCCGCGACCTTCATGTTGACGCGCTCCGCGCCGCGCTTGAGGATGCCGATCTCTTCCGGATTGAGGGGCTGCATTCCGTCAGTGAAGCCTTTGACCAGCGGCGTGTTGCCGTCCGCCGACACCAGCGACGCGAGCATCTTGATGTGGCGCCACGCCGGGCTGTCCACCGCGCGCTTGTTCGCGCCGTGAATGTCCGATTGCAGCGGCCCGCGGCCCCACGCTTTGCCGCTTGTTGTCAGCTCGATGTACACGCAGCCTTCCGACGCACCCGAGATCCCGCCGTTTCCGCTCAGGGCCTGGCCTCCGCCATGGAACATCGCGTCGGCGCCCGCGAACAGATCCGGATGGTCCTTGACGAACTTGCGCAGCCCGATGTCCATCCGCTCCTCGTCGCCTTCCGCGACGAAGATCAGGTTCACCGGCAGTTTGCCCGTGACCGCTTTGATGGCCATCAGCGCGTTCAGCTGCGCCATCTCCGGGCCTTTCGAGTTCGTCGCGCCCCGCCCGATCAGCACCTTCTTGAACGGCGCCTGCTCCACCAGCCGCGCCTCGAACGGCGGCGATGACCACGCATCAGGCTGCGTCACCGGCATCGTGTCGTATTGCCAGTAGATGACCAGCGTCTTCGGCGCGCCCTCGTCGCACTTCGCGTAGACCACCGGATTGCCGGGCGCGCCCCATTCCGTGATGCCGACGTCGTACACCTTCGCCTGCTGGCAGCCCAACTGCTCGAAGAAGCCCTTCACCATCTCGGCCGACTCGGGAATCCCCTCGCCGCTGTTCGAGATGCTCGGCTGCCGGATCCACTTCTGCAGGTTGACGACGTGATCGTCGATGTGATCGTCGATGTAGCCGTACACCTTCTTCAGATCGTCCGACGCGACCTGGCTCAGGTCGGGCTGAATCTCGGTGTCGCCGTTCGCGCGAATCCCAAGTTTCGGCGCGGCCTTGACCGCCGCCGCTGTCGCGGTGGTCTGATTCGAACATGCCGCCAGCGCGGCACAGGACCCGAGGAGCGCAATCAATCGCAAGCGCATGGCGTTCTCCTAATGCGTCGTCTTCACGGGACTCTTGCTGTTCGCGAAGTTGTAGACGATCGTCGCGATCGACTTCTCGGCGCCGGCCATCCCGTAGACTTTGCCCGCGCCCTCGATGACGTAGTACTCGTTGGCCGCGTGCGCGTTCCCGCCGTGACCGGCGGCGCCGGCCGCGATCGGCATCGACACCGGCGCGACTTTCTGCCCGACGTCACTGTTCGAGAAGAGATACGCGGGCCAGTATCCGCCGAGTATCGTTTCGTTGCCCGGCAGCGCCCCGTGCGGGATGCCGAACTGCTCGTACATCTCGATGACGGCGTGCGCGATGTCGGTGTCGTACGTCATCTTCGACCAGGGCACGTCGCCGATGACTTTCATCTCAACGTCCTTGTAGCCGTTGCGGTCGAGCTGCTCGCGAACGCGCTTGACCATGTCGAGTCCGTGCATCTTCGGTACATAGCGCATGTTGTGCTTCGACGTGATCTTGTTGGGCAGGATCGCGCCGGCGCCGCCGGCGTACATGTTGCCCGACCAGATGCCGTCCAGGTTGAACGAGATGCCGTAGCGCGACATCTTCAGCATCGTGAATGGATCGTCGGAAATAAAGCGCGCGACGCCAAGGTTCGTCGAGGCCACCTTCAAATCCACTTTCTCCGCCGCCGTCTTCATCCGCGCCGTGTCCGCGGCGTCCATCGGCACCATCCCATCGGTAAAGCCCTTGATGAGCGGCGTGTTGCCGTCTGCCGACACCAGCGACGCGAGCATCTTGATGTGGCGCCACGCCGGGCTGTCCACCGCGCGCTTGTTCGCGCCGTGAATGTCCGACTGCAGCGGCCCGCGGCCCCACGCTTTGCCGCTCGTCGTCAATTCGATGTAGACACAACCTTCCGAGCCGCCGGCGACGTCGCCGGCGCCGCTCGGCGCCTGTCCGCCGAAGTTGAGCAACGCATCGGCGCCCGCGAACAGATCCGGATGGTCCTTGACGAACTTGCGCAGCCCGATGTCCATCCGCTCCTCGTCGCCTTCCGCCACAAAGATGATGTTCACCGGCAGCTTGCCCGTCACTGCCTTGATGGCCATCAGGGCGTTCAGCTGCGCCATCTCCGGGCCTTTCGAGTTCGTCGCGCCCCGTCCGATCAGCACCTTCTTGAACGGCGCCTGCTCCACCAGCCGCGCCTCGAACGGCGGCGACGACCACGCGTCCGGCTGCGTCACCGGCATCGTGTCGTACATCCAATAGAAGACGAGCGTGCGAGGTGCGCCTTCATCACATTTCGCGTACACCACCGGGTTGCCCGGCGCGCCCCATTCCGTGATGCCGACGTCGTACACCCGCGTTTGCTGGCAGCCGAGTTGTTCGAAGAAGCCCTTCACCATCTCGGCGGACTCGGGAATCCCTTCGCCGCTGTTCGAGATGCTCGGCTGCCGGATCCATTTCTGCAGGTTCACCACATGCTCGTCGATGTGGTCGTCGATGTAGCCGTACACCTTTTTCAGATCGTCAGGAGCCTTGGCGAGATCCGGCGTGATCTCGGTGTCCCCGTTCGCGCGGATGCCGAGCTTGATCTTCGCAACTGCGGGTTTGGCTTGGGCAGAGACGCTCGTGGTCGCGCCGCGCGAGCACGCCAGACCAAAGGCGGCAGCAACGCTTAGAACGATCAGGGCAGGTCGCATGACTTTCCTCCGGCGGTCACATCAGCGCGCCGGCGCCGGCATGGCCGAAAACGGCACATCGATCCAGTATGGTTTGCCGCGTATCGTATACGAAACGCGCGCCATGGCGTTTGGATCCGTGACAGGCAGACCGGCGGCGACCCAACTCTCGCCCGTATCATCGATCTGGAGCTCCACGGATCGGGGCTGTCCGCCCGTTGGCGTGACGGCAATCGACACGGTCGACACGAACGACGCCGGCAACTCGGCGCGCGTCGCGTCGCTGAAATACACTTGATGCCGGCCATCGCGGCGGAGAATCACCTCGAAGTGCAAATCGCCGTTCATGAGGACCACGCCGCCGTAGTGCGGGTTGTGATCGCCGTGCGGCTGCGTTCCGGCGCTCGCAGCGTCGACGGCCGGCGCCGCAGTGGCGACGGGCCTCGACTCGGCGCGCGGACTGCCGCAGGCCCAGTGCAGGCTTGCACCTGCCACCAGCAATGCCACGCGCCGAAGCTGCCGCATCACCAGTCGAACTTCACGCCGACCCGCGCGATGCGCGGCGGCACAATCGTCGACGGCGTGAGGAACGTCGACCCTGAACTCCAGTTGATGTTGGTCGCGGCATTCGTGTTGAACAGGTTGTAGCCATCGGCGAACGCCGACACCGTCCGCGCCGCCGCGAGGTGAAGGACCTTCTCGACCCGCACGATGATCGTGATGTTGTCCTGACGCTGGCTGTCGATCGTGGTCGACACGTCCTGCAACGCACGGAGGGAATTCCCTCGGAGCACGCCGTCGGGGCCGGGATCCAGAAGCGTCACGGGCACATTGTAGCGGGTATAGGTGTCGTTCAATCCGGCGGGATCGAGAATCGCGCTAGCGGATTCATCAGGATTGTCAGAGCGTGCCAGTGAGCCGACGGAAATGTCGCGACGAACCGCCGCGAACGGTCAGGGCACGAACGCGCGCCAGGAAGTTGTCGCGGTTTCCTCGAAATCCCGCCAGCCGAAGGCCGGCTCTCGGGCGCTCGCGGCGCGCCGGAAACCGGGCCAGTCCGGTGCGTACGTGTAGGTCACGGTGTAGCTGCGGAACTCATTGAGGAACTTCAGCAGTCCGTCGGGCTGCGGGATGAGCGACCGCTCGCGCAGCGCGGTTCCGGCGCGCACGAATTCGAGATTGCCGTCGAGATAGCGGCGGGCGACGTCTGCGGTTGCCAGGCGAAGCTGGTCGATGAGTCGTGCGATTTCGACCGCGCGCGCTGCGTCCCGCGCGTCGATGCCGGCCGCGGGATACAGCACGTCCCGCTCGAAGGCGGCGCGATCATCGCCGGGGAACGCGCGGTCGATCGCGTGCACCGCGAGTCCTTCCGCCACAAACATCTGGGCGCTGAAGAGCGGCTGCACGGTGAATTCCGTCCAGTCTCGAGGCGCCACCAGAACGTTTTCGATCAGGCTGTTCTGCACGTGATGGCCCGGGTAGCCCTCGTGGCACGCCAGCGCCAGCGCGGCGTCGACCGTGAGCCCGAAGTCGAGGTTGACCTGCACCGTGCTGCGATAGCCGCCGTGATAGCGGCTGTAGCCGTTCCACGGACTATCGCTGGTGTACTCGACGTCGACGCGCTCTCCGACCGGCAACGAGAGATGTTGCAGGGTCCGATCGCGACAGGCCGCGAGCGCGCGCTCGAAGACGGCGCGCGTTTTGTCCTGTGCGACAAGGTGACGACGCTCGAACGCCGCGTAACGATCGACCAAAGCGCCGGAGCCGGGCAGGAGTCGCGCCAGCGCGGCCTGCGTGGCCGCCACGCGCAGCGCATCAGGCGGCGGCACGGAGACGCCGAACAGCGCGCGGCTTTCCTCATCGAACGGGAGCCGGCGTCCGCGCAGCAGCTCCGCGCGGGCCGCCACCGATTGCAGCTGGCGAACCAGATGGCGCCAGCGTGCGGCGTCGGGCGATTCCCGGATCAGTCGAGCGAGACGATCCGCAGATGTCAGCGCTCGCGCCTGGATGACGGCGAGGGTCGGGGGCGCGGCCTCCTCGTCGGCCGTCCACTCGCGGGGCGCGTACGCGTAATCGAGGGAATCAGGATCGCGCGCGCCGAGCGCCACGACCAGGCTCACGTACTCCCGCACTTCACGATCGGGCCCCGCGTCAACGGCGGAAGGCGCTGCGCGGCAGCCGCCGACCAGCACGCAGGCGCCGATCATGCCTATTAGACGCCGGCTCACAATGAGGTTCTAGTTAGACCCGTTCTTCGCGTCGCGAACCAGCTCCACATTTTTTTCGTACGTGCGCTCAGCCGGATCGACGATCTGCGGCGGATAGGCGTGCTTCGCATACACGGGATACGCTTCGGTTCGCAGATGCGACAGCATGTGATGTCCGATGCGCGACGCGCGTTCATGCCGGAGCGCCGATACATCGACGGGGCCGACGACGATCCGCTCGCCGGGCCCTGGTGACGCTTCCGCGATCATCCTGCCGTCGAAATCGACGATCTGCGATCCACCCGGCCACGAATACGGCGGATAGAGCCGCAGGCTCGCGCCCTGATTGGCCGCGACCACGTACGCGAGATTCTCGATCGCGCGCGCGCGATTGATGGTGGTCCACCAGCTCATGGGTTCGGTGGCGCCCCACGGATCCATGTACGCCGAGACGCGGATCAACACTTCGGCGCCGTTCGCCGCGAGTTGCCGGATCGCTTCTGGAAACAGCCAGTCGTAACAGATCGCGCACCCGATTCGCCCAATCGGCGTGTCGGCGACGGGGAACAGCGGCTCGTCGTACCCCGGCAGATCGTGCGGGCTGCTGTGCACTTCATACGGAATCCACGGGTTGACCTTCCGGTACTTATACAGAATCCCCGACGGTCCGATCAGACATGTCGTGTTGAAGACGACGCCCGGCCACTTCGCGTCCTCTTCGAGCAACGTACCACTCTGAATGTAGACGTCGTGCTCGCGCGCCTTCCCGGCCAGCCGCTCGGTGTGCTCGTTCGGAATCGGCACGGTCAGCTTCTCGAGCAGTTCGCGCACCGTGGGGAACACGGGCGCCGCGTGCGCGAACTCCGGAAACACGACGAGGCGCACGGGCAGAAACGGCGCGGCGCCGGCGACGGCCGCATCCACCATGGTCAGCATGCGATCGGTGTTGGACCGCATCTGCTTCCTGTCGATGGGGTTCGGCGCATCGGTCTGGCAGACCGCGGCGGAGTAACGAATGAGGTGGGGCTCAGGATTCAAGGTTCGGTGCAGGGTTCAGGGTTCTTGACGACGACGCGCGTGTTGTAGCGCGCTCGATACTGCTCGTGCGCCGGCGTGGTCGGATAGTGTTCCGGCGCCGCGTAGGGGTACTTCGTCATGCGGTGGAACGGCAGCGGCTCGACACGATCCGGACTGGCGGAATTGATGTCCATCTCCTTGCTGAAACCGTCGGCCATCAGGAGAAACGTCCGCGTCCATCCCGGCGGCAGAACGCCGACACCGGTCGCGTCGAAGCTCAGCGCAATTTCATCGCCCGGCTTCGAAATCACGAACATGTCGTCGGAGCGGACCAGAAGCGGACGCACGTCACCCTCCCGCGTGAAGCGGCCGGTCATCGTCTTCCACGGCGACCTCGCCGTCACGCGGCTGTAGTCGTACGTCTCAGGCTCCCGGCCGTCCGGGCGCAGATCGATCGAGAAGCCACGCGTATGCAGATGCGCGGTCAGCGGGTCGAGACGCGTGGCGCGCCCGCCGACCCCCGGCGCCACGGACGCGACAAGAATCTGATCCCAGTAGATCCGCATGTTCGTCACGATGCGTACTTCGTGTTCGCCGGGCCGCAACACCGGCGCAAGATCAACGACCATGGTCTGCGGCCGGCCGACTGGAATCCCGATGTCCGCGATGGCCTCGCGCCACTGGCCGTTCACGCCTTTCACAGACAGCGACGGCGGCGTCATCACCAGTCCCGCCTGATGCGCCGCGACGTTGTCGCTCGAGAACGCGTAGTCGGTCCACGCGGTCAGCAACAGCAAAGGGGACTGACCCGTCCCCGTGTCAATCGTGAGCTCGTGGCGGCCGGCGTAACCGCGAATATTCTTCAGCTCGAAGTCGTCCGGATACTGCCGGTCGACGCGCGCCAGCCGCGCGGTGACGTCGTGGCCATGCTCGTCGGTCGCGCGCGCCACCGGCCGCTCGTCTTTCACGGTGTAGAGCCGGACGGGCTTCGGCGGATCCGTCATCCCTTCGTTTGGAAACACCTCAACGCCGGCCGGATGAGCGACGGCGATCAACTGCAGCCGATCGACGAACAGCGTTTCCTCGAGCTCGTTGGTGACGCGGATTTCGTAGCGGCCGTTCCGCGGTTTCAGCTGGTCGCCGCGAATGCGGACGTACTCGACTGGATCCGGCGCATCGTACGTCCCCGGCCCTTCCCAATCCCCCATCTCACCGCCGCCCATGAAATCGGTGACGAATTCGAATCGCTCGCCATTCCATGTGTAAAGAAACGGGCACGATGAGGGCTTGCGATCGAGTTCCTCGACGGTCAGCGCGGACGGCAGCGGCGTGGGCGTCGTGGCGGGCGGCGCCGCGGCATCCGCGGATCCGGCGTACTCCGCCTGAAGAATGCCGGAGGGCCACAGCACACGTACCACGTCGGCGCCGGGGCGCCGGCCGAGGCCGAAGACGAGATCCGCAGGCGCGACGACCGGCGTGGTCGCAGACGTCGCGAGGCGTTGCGTGAGGCTGCCGGAGCGGGTTTGGACCTTCGTGCCGGCCGCCGACCGATTGCTGACGCGATCCGCGCCGGCCGCGACGACGTCGCTGTGGCCGTTACCCTCGAGATCGCCGATCGCCAGCGCGCGTGCCGACGCAAGGCCGGCGCCGGCGGTTGCGCTGCGCGAAGGCAGCGCCGACGACGTCACGTCGCTCCAGCGCTGGCCGAGATTGCGAAACACGCGCAGGCCGTCCGGCGTCCAGGCGCCGAGGTCCAGCAGGCCGTCGTTGTCGTAGTCGAAGAAGAGCGCAGCCGCGGTGCCGCGCGTGCCATCGGCGGCGGCGGCGATTGTGTACCGTCCCCGGCCGTCGCTCATCGCGATCACGCCGGCCGCATTCGACCGCGCGAAGAAGAAGTCCGGATAGTCGTCCTTGTTCAGATCCGCGGCGGCGACGCTGGTGATGTCGCCGTCACCCGGCAGGACTCCTGTCAGGCCGACGTCGGACGCGACGTCTCGAAACGTGCCGTCGCGCCGGTTCTTGAACAGGAGCGGCGCGCGATCGCGGTTCACGATGAGCAGATCGACGTCGCGGTGATTGTCGAAGTCCGTCGGGACGATGGCGACCGCGTGCGCCTGGACGGCGAGGCCGGCCTCGCGCGTCGTGTCGGTGAACGTCCCGTCGCCGTTGTTGCGCAGCAGCCGGAGCGGCGCCGGCGCGAAATCGCGCGGGAAGGCCACCGACTGCCCCGCCGCAGCGTGCGTGGCGGCGACGTCGGCGAGCCCGGCGATGACGAGATCGAGATCGCCGTCATGGTCGACGTCCACGAGCGCGGCCGCGCCGGGCAGCGCGGCGTACGCCGGCAGGCCGCTCCGCGCGGTGATGTCGGTGAAGCGGCCGTTGCCGTCGTTGTGGTACAGGCTGCTCGCGCCGTAGCGGAGCACAAACAGATCGGGCTTGCCATCGTTGTCGATGTCGCCGGCGACGCATCCGATCGCCACGGCGCCCGGCGGCACGACGCCGAGGCCGGATCCAGCGGTGATGTCGGTGAACACGCCACCGTCATTTCTGAACAGCCGCTCCCCGGCCGGCGCGGCGACGAAAAGATCCAGATCGCCGTCACCATCGACGTCGAACAACGTCAGGCCGCCGCCAAGGGCCAACGCGATCCGTCGCGCGCCCTCGGCGGTGAGATCGGTCGCCGTAAACGACCGGCCGAACGGCGACGCAGGCGGCGGACTCGCGGCGCCGGCTCGCGACACCAACGGCGACGCCGTGAAAGTCGCCGGCGGCGTCGCGGGATCGACGAGATCCGCTTCGGCGCCCGTCGAGGCCGCGGCTTCGGCATAGCGCCCCTGCTCGAGGTAGCTGTTGGACAGCGTCGTACCGTACCCGGTCGTCCGGAGCGTCTGCGACCGCTCCATCATCTGCTGGCCTTCATCGCGCTGCCCCGCGCGCGCGAGCGCCAGACCGAGGTTGTACGCCGCAGTGACGCTGAATGGCTCCTCGGCGACGGCGGATCGAAGAACCGCAATCGCTTCGGCGTACTTCCGGTCCTGCAGGTAGATCTGCCCGAGGTTGATCGCCGCGCCGCTGTCCCGCGGATCGATCTGGCGCACGCGGGCGAAGAACCGCTCGGCGTCGGCGTCACGATTCTCGGCGCGGGCGATGAGGCCGAGGATGTACGGCGGCTGCGGCGCCTCAGGCAACCGGCGGGCGGCGGCGGTGGCTTCCGTCGTCGCGCCCGCGAGATCGGGCAGGTAGAACAGGGCGATGCTCAGGTTGACGCGCGCGAGGTCCAGGGCGGGATCCAGATGCAGCGCCTCGCGGAACGCCGCCGCGGCCGCGTCGTACCTGAATTGCTCGAGGCGCGCGACGCCGAGGTTGTTGGAGCGGTACGCGGCCTCGCGATCGGCAGACACGTGGGCAGACTGCCGCGCGCACGCGGAAGTCATCAGCATCGCGCCGCCGGCGCCGAGGGCCAGCGCGGCGACCAGCGTGCACTTCACGGCGCGGTTCATCATTGCTTCCCGGGGCTCCCGCGCACGATGGGTGTGGCTTTAAGAACGCCGGCGCCCTCTTTGACGACGAGGGTCTGATTGGCTTTCGTCGCGCCGATCGTGTCCACGCGACCGCCTGGCCAGCGCACGCGGATGCCGGCCACGTCCGTCGCGGCGCCGAGCCCGAACGTCACCGGCAGTTCGCTCTGCGACGCGTAGCTGGATCCCGTCTTCACGATCTGCCACGCTTTCGCGCCGCCGGCCAGCGTCAGCTCCACCCGCGCGCCGATGCCGTCGCGATTCGACGTTGTCCCGACTGTTTGGATACGGAGCACGTTGTTCGCGTTGCCGCCGTCGTTGCGCAGCAGGTGCGCGGGGCCGTTGTTCGTCATCACGAGGACGTCGAGGTCGCCGTCGTTGTCGATGTCGCCGTACGCAGCGCCGCGCGCGACCCACGCCTGCTGCAGCGACGCGGATTGCGCCGTGACCTCTTCGAATTTCTTCTGACCGAGGTTATGGAACAGATGCGGGCGCTCCGCGTACTTCACGCGCGCCTGAACCCGCTCGATGTCGTCGGCGACGTGGCCGTTGGCGGCGAAAATATCGGGACGGCCATCGAGATCAAAATCGAAGAAGAAGCAGCCGAACGTCAGCGTCAACAGCGAGGCGCGGCCGATCGTCGACGTCGGGGCTTCGTCGATGAACAGGCCCGTGCCCTCGTTGTGGTAGAGGGCCATCATCTCGTTCGAGAAATTGCCGATGATCAGGCTCGGCCGGCCGCTGCCGTCGTAGTCGGTCGCGTCCACGCCCATCCCCGCACGGGCCACGCCCGCTTCGCTGAACGCGACGCCCGCGCCCATGGCGACGTCGGTGAACGTGCCGTTGCCCTTGTTCCGATAGAGCCGGTTCGGCTGCGTGTCGTTGGCGACGAAAACGTCCATCCAGCCGTCGCCGTCGAAGTCGAGCATCGCGACGCCAAGGCCTTTCGACGTCGCGTCGAAGAGGCCGGCACGCTTCGTGACGTCCTCGAAAGTTCCATCGCCTCTGTTGTGATACAGCGTCGGGCTCTGCCCCTTATACGATTCGGGTGTGCAATACGATTTGTTCTTGCCGTCGAGCGTGCAGAACAAATCCTTGTCGATCGACCAGTCCACGTAGTGGGACACGACGAGATCGAGCTTGCCGTCGTTGTCGTAGTCAAACCACAGCGCGCTCGTCGAGAATCCCGCGTCGGCGACGCCGGCCGCTTTCGTCACCTCAGCGAACCTGCCGCCGCCCAGATTGCGGAAGAGATGATTGCCGCCGAGCGCCGTGACGTAGACGTCGACCTTACCGTCGTTGTCAAAGTCCGCCGCCGCGCCGCCGATACCGTACACCTCCACGTCGAGACCCGACCCGCGGGTCACGTCGACGAAGGTGCCGTCATGATTGTTGCGATAGAGCGCGGGCATCGTCCGGGCGCCGCCGCGGCCCGGCCAGTTCGTGGAATTGATCAGCAGCAGATCCTGCCAGCCGTCGCCGTCCGCGTCGAGGAACAGGACGCCGGATCCCAGTGTTTCCGGCAGGTACTTCTTCCCGAACGCGCCGCTCGTGTGCACGAACTTGATGCCGGCCTTCGCGGTGACGTCGGTAAAGGTGACGGGCGAAGCCGAGCGCACGGAGGGGACGGAGATCGCCGAGCAGATTAGCCACAGAGACGCTGACACACAGACTCGAAGTGCGGATTGAGGAATGCGGAGTGCGGATCGACGCACGCTCAACTCCGCACTCCGCACTCCGCGATCCGCATTTCGCATGCTCTTCTGATCAACGCGTCCGCGCGCCACGATGTTCGTGGATCTGCTGACGCTCGTTGTTGTCGTCGGGCGACTTGAGCCGGTACGGCCCGGTAATCCCCTGCGCGGCTTCGTCGGCCTTGAAGCGCGCGTAGCGTTCCTGTTCGCGCGCGGCGAGGGCCGCGTTGCCGAGTCCCTGATAACACAGCATCAGGTTGTAGTGCGCCTGCAGGTCCTCGGGATCGACCAGCAGCGCGCGCTGGAAGGTGGCGATCGCCTCGCCGAACCGGCGCTGGAGGAACTGAATCCGGCCGATTTGATCGAGGACGACGCGGTCGCGCGGGTACGACGCGGCGGCGGCCCGCAGATGATCGAGCGCCTCGTCGTAACGGCCAAGCGTCTTGAGTGCCGTGCCCAGGAAGAAGTGCGTCTTGGCCAGATGCGGATCGATCGCGAGCGCCTTCTCGAGCATCGGCAGCGACGCCGCGACGTCGCCTTCCTGAATCTGCGCGCGCGCGACGTTCACGGGACCATCGGCGTACGCCGGATCCATCGCCGTCACCTTGAGAAACACCGCCTCGGCGCCCTTGAGATCGCCTTGCAGCAGCAGCCCGATGCCGTAGTCGTTCCACCGCTCGCGGACAGAGCGATCGAGGAACGGCCTGACATCGGGCAGCGGCGCGTTCTTCGCGACGACGCTGAGCGTCGCCTGCGCCTGAGCCATCACCGTGATGGGAATATCCGGGATCGCCTTCGTGGCGCCGGACACCTTTGAGGTGTCGCCGTTGAACACCCACGGGCCATCGTCGTACGACCTCGTTACGTCCGGCTTCGGCTGCCGCGGATCGCGGACGCCGGCGTACGCCCACTGCGTGTTCCACCACGTGAACTTGCGGTAATTGACCTTCGCTCGCAGGAAGATCCGATCGCCTGCCGTGTCTGGAATTACCAGCCGGTAGTGGACTGTGTCGGCAGCGCCTGGCGGAACCAGGCGCACGTACGCGACAGACCGCGTGGCCCAGGCGTTGCGCTTGTTGATGAGATTGCCGTGCTCGTCGAGCTGCAGGCTGCGATAGAAATGCGCGCCGGACTCGACCGGGCCTTTCCCTTCGTCGTCGACGCTGCCGCTGTGCAGCAGCACCTGGCCGCGTTCGTCAACGGCTTCGAGCTCCACCCAGACGTCGAACGCGTCAACGGTGCCGCCCGGGAAGAAATGCCCGACTTTGCGCGTGCGGACGACGACTTCGACGCGCACCGACTCGCCGCGCCGCACGGTGACCGGAACCCGATCGAGCGGCCCGAACACCTCGACCGACGGCGCGAGCGACACGGGCACGGCGCCGAATTGCGCGGATTCTTCGCCGACGGCAAACGTGCTCGCGAGCCGCGGCTCGGTGGCGCGCTGCGTCGGCGCATCCCCGGACGCACTGGTCTCCGCGGTCCGCGCGATGCCGAAGACATCGACGGAAATCTGGCCGTCGCGCAGGAAGTCCTGGACCGCCTTCAGCTGCACGGTGTCGTGATTGGCGAACGGCAGCGCCGTGTTCGCGCCGGGGAACCGGTGCGATCGAACCTTGCCGTTCGTCGCGGCGGGATCGTTCGACGCGACGAGCGGCATGTGACAGTCGGCGCACTGCTGCGGCGGCGCCGGGTAATAAAAGGATCGCGCGCCCTGTCCGGAGACGCCGGAGGCCTGCCAGTTGTCGTAATCGTTGAACCCACGGAACCACCGGTAGTTGTTCACCGGCACGTCGAGGTGCACTTTGTGGCACACCGAGCAGAACTCCGCCGTCTGCTCGCGATGGAACGGCTTCATGAACGTGTTGCGGTGCGGTTCCGGCGCCAGATACAGCAGCGCGTCGTGCGTGCGCTGCAGGAACGGGTTGTCGCTCACGGCGAGGTCGTGCAGCGGCGGATACTCGACGGTGAAGTCCCCCTGCCCCATCGATCCGCCAACGTGGACGATCGAATGGCACGACGTGCACGAGAGACCGGCCCGCGCTTCAGGGGTGTCGATCTGCTCCTTCATCGGCCGGTCGAAGCGTCCGTTAAAGAAGACCGCGTGGTCGTGACACCCGGCGCACCACTTCGACGGCTGCGTGCCCACCACGTCCTGCATGTACTCGATCGCCTTGCGGTACCACTGGTTGTTGAACGACGACATGTGATGCACGGATGCGGACCACTGGTCGTAGATGTCCTTGTGGCACCGGCCGCAGGTCGCGCTGGTCATGAAGAAGTTCGAGGGGATCGTGCCGCCGACGTTCGTGCGCGCCGACGATGGAAAGAACGGGCTGGCGGGACCGCCGCCCTCGCCGGTCATGGCCGTGGGCGGATCGAGCGGATTCACGATGCGGTACCGCGCCTGCCACTCGCGCTTCGCGACCGCACGCACGACGATTGGCGCGACCACGGCAACGCACAACAGCGCCACGCCGGCCGTGGCCAGCCGCCGCTCACGCTGATCGGACAGGCGCGCGCGATACCCGTCCAGCCACGCGGCCAGCAGCAGCACGCCCGCGCCCGCCAGCGCCGCGTGGGCGTAGAGCGCCGGCTCGTGTGCGCGCGTCGCGCCCGTGTACGTCAGCCAGGTGCCAACGCCAGCGCACAGGATCAGCACGCCGACCGCACTCGATGCGCCTGTGCTCAACCGGTGCCGGTTGGAGGCCCAGGACACTACCGTCCACAACGCGAACACGAGGCCGAGGGCTACGTGAAGAGCGACGTTGAAATAAAAGAACAGCGTCGGCGACGCGGCCGCCGCGAGGTAGGCGCTGTTCGCCACGAGGAGGACGAAACCCGCAACGAACGGACAGGAAACGGCGGCGCGGCCAGCGGTCATGCGACCATCCGAATGTGAACGACGAGCTTACGGCCCTTGGCCCTTTGGAGCAACCGGCAGTTTGGCTCCTCCATCTTCACCGAGCGTCCCGGCTGCACCTCGATGATCGTCTGGATCGCTCCCACGGCCAGCGGATTTCCGCTGTCGGCGTCGCGACACCAGGCAGCCCAAAGATCACGCGCCGATCGTGGTCCGAGAGATGGTTTGGTGATGAACAGGCCCACGTGGCCGCTGTTGTCGTGATCGGCCGCACGATCACGTGATCGAGGCTCAGACATCGTCGACCGGTCGACTGGCCGCGGCCTGCGGCAGCGACAGGTAGTAGCCCTTTCCATGGACGGTATGGATGAACCGCGGGTTGTGCGGCGTGACTTCGATCTTCTTCCGCAGTCGCGCAATGGCATGGTCGACGGCGCGCGTGATCGCGTCGTCCGCATACCCCCAGATCGCGCGCAGCAGATCGTCTCGCGAGACGATGCTGTTGGGATGTTCGGCGAGACGCTGAAGGATTTCGAACTCGCGGTGGGTCAGGTCGATTTCATGGCCGTCGCGGTGGGCTTTGAGCGCCACGAAGTCGATCGTGACACTCCCCAGCACGAGTCGCGCGTCCACCGGGCGCGCGCGCCGGAGCACCGCGCGGACGCGCGCGAGCAGTTCCTCGAGATCGAACGGCTTCGTGACGTAATCGTCGGCGCCGAGCTGCAGCCCCCGAATCCTATCGGCCTTCTGGCCCCTGGCGGTGAGCAGGATGATTGGGACACGGGAGGCGCGCCACGCCGCGCACAGCTCGTAGCCGGTCTTGCCCGGCAGGTTGACGTCGAGCAGCACGAGGTCCGGGCCGAACTCCAGGGCCGCGCTCATCGCGAGCCGCCCGTCGGCGACGCATTGCACGGTGAACCCTTCGTACGCGAGGTTGTCGAGGAGCACTCTGGCGAGCACAGGATCGTCTTCGACGACGAGCACGCGCTGCTTCATGTCGCGATCGGGAGGGCGACCGTGACGGTCGTCCCTTGGCCTAGCACGCTGCGGATCTCGAGCGAGCCGCCGTGATCGCCGACGATGCGATCGACGATGGCCAGGCCGAGACCGCTGCCGCCGGCGGCGGATCGGCGCCCGCGGAAGAATTTCCGCGTGACGTGTTGAAGCTCCTGCGGTGGAATGCCGACGCCGCGATCGCGCACCTCGATGACCACGACGGCGTCATGGCGCCTGGCCGCGATCGCCATGTGCCGCGTCTCAGCGGAATAGCGTATCGCGTTGTCGACCAGGTTGTTCAGCATCAGCCCGAGGGCCGTCGGATCGGCCTGGACCGGCGGGAGATCCTCGGGGATCTCGACGTCGACCTCGAACCGGCCGTGGGCGATATTCCCGGCGAATTCCTGCAACGTCCGCGTGACGACCGCCTCCACGGAGACGGGCTCGAACGAGTACACGTCGGCCGCGTCGGTGATTCGAGAATAGGCAAGCAGGTTGTCGACGAGCCGCGAAAGCCTGTTCGCCTCGCGGATGCTCATCGTGGCGTACTCGCGCGACATCTCGATTGTCGCGCGTCCCGACGCGATCGTCTCGTTGATCGCGCGCAGATTCGCGATCGGGGGTCTTCAGCTCGTGGGTGACCGCCGAGACGAAGTCCGCGCGCATCTCCCCGAGGCGCTCCACGGCGCGCGCCGCCTGGAGGCTCAGCACGAGCGCGACTGTCAGCGTAAGCCCCATGACGGACGCCACGATCAGCGTGCGGTGCGCGCCGCGCTCCGCGACGCCGAGCGTAGGATCGTCCCGGGCCGTGGCGACCGCGGTCCACGAGGCGACCGGCAGGTCCGGCGGTGGATCGATGGCCACGGCGGTCGGATCGAAGAAGGCCAGCGGAAACACCCGCCGTCCCTGCGGCGCGTCGGCGAGGGCGGCGGACGTCGTGTCGCGCCCGGCCACGCGAACGCCGCGATCGTCCAGCACGAGAAACTGCACACTGCGATCTTTGCCCTCGATCTGCGCAACCTGCGCGGCGAGATCGGCGAAGTAGTACGTGCGCGCCCAGGTCAGATTGACTATGAACCCAAGCGCCGCTGCCGGGCGCTCGTGCAGCGCGTCCGCATATGACAGCAGCGTGACGACCTGGTAAGGCGACCCGGCGATCTCGGTCTCGAAGATCGAGAAGCGGCGCGTCTGCCAGGCGTCCTTCATCGCACGCTCGATCAGCGCCCCTGCAACCGCGGGCGCACGGCCGACCACGACCGGAAACAGGGAGCGACGGTCGTCGCCCGCCAGCCACGAGGGACGACGCTCGGCCCGGGTGTAGAAGACAACCGAATCGGGCGCAGGCGCGGTGCCCCAGCCAAAGAAGGCCTCCGTGTAGGGATAGCGTGCAAATGCGCTGGCAATCGGGTGCAGCAGGTCCGCCGTGGGCTCCGGAATCGAGCGATCGCGCTCCGCCGCCGCCAGCACCTGAAGCTGGGCGCCACGCATGTCGCGCGCGAGCGCGGCGACGAGCAAGTCGGCGGCTGACTCCGCTCGGCGCACCGCGACCAGCGCGGCCGCGTGCTGCCACTCGACCACGGCCCGGTAGCCGGTCAGGACCAGCGCCAACGCGGACACGCCGACGGCCAGCGCGAGCGTTGCGCTCAGGCGCCAGCCGGACAGCCAGTGTGCTCGCGTCACCGCGACAGCTCACGCTCGCGGAAATACCGCGCCGCGCCCGGATGGAGTGGGATCGGCGTGGCCGGCGCCTCGTCCGGATTCAGGAACCGGAGCGTGGCCTCGACGCCGGACAGCCGCGGATAGGCGCTGAACAGCTGAGCGGTCAAGTCGTACACGACCGACGGGTTGAGGTCGCGCTGGCAGAGCACCACCATGTCGATACCGACGGTGGGGATGATCCGATCCTGTCCGGGATATACCTCTCGCGGGATGGTCGTCCGCCGCACGAACGGATGGTCCAGACGCAGCCGATCCACGACGGGGCCGTCGATCGGCACGAAATACGCTCCGTCGCGAAGAGCGGCATGCATCACTTCGTCGGGGTAGACGTACCCCGGCAGGAACACCGCGTCGAGTGATCGGTCTTTGAGCCCCGCGGCGGCTGCCGCCCGCGTGTTTAGGTGTACAACCGTACGCGCGGTGATTTGGAACGCGTCGAGCACAAGCAAACCGAGCGTGGAACTCGATGATCCCGTCGGTCCCACGGCCACATTCCGTCCCCGGAGGTCGGGGACCTGTCGGATGCCTGACTGGCCGCGCACGAGCAAATACTGCGGAAGCGGCTGCAGGAGCGTTACACCGCGGATCCGGTCCTGCGTGGCCGTGCGACTGCCGTCGGCGCCCCAATGCGCCAAGTACGCCACGTCGGCCAGCGCGACGCCGAGATCCACCGAGCCGTCCTCGATTCCGGCAATCACCGCGTCGGAGTCCGCGGCCGGCTGGGATCGGATATCCAGCGTGGGCAGCCGTCGCCGGTATTCGGCCGTCAACACGCTGCTGAGTGGACTGAAGGCGGTGGCGATACGCAGCACCGGTCTGGGACTCGCGACGGTAGCCTGCCCGCGGCACGCGACGCCGGCCGCCCCGGCCAGCCCCGCCACGGCCGTCGCGAGACCGATGACCAGTCGTTTGCGGTCCATGGCCAACGCGAGCCCAGCTTTTATCAGAAGCAACTCGCGGGATCAAGGCGCACAGGCGCACAGGTCGAACGCGCCGTCGAACGCGACAAGTTGCGACAACTCCCCGTCAACAAAGGTGTTACTTAGTGGCGCCGATCGTGGGTAAGATATCCGGGCCTATCGTCGCCGATCGCGCGCATGATCAATTGAGGAGTGTATCCATGAAGATTGCGAAGCACGCCGGCTGGACACTCACCATCGCGAGCGCCTTGGCCGCGGCCGTCTCGGCCGGCCTTGCATCGACCAGCGTCCTTCGGGCGCAGCAGGCCTCCGGCCAGGACGTCACGTTCACGAGGGACATCGCGCCCATCCTGCAGCGAAGCTGTGAGAACTGCCATCGCCCGGACGGCGTGGCGCCGATGTCGCTGCAAACCTACGACGACGTGCGACCGTGGGCGCGCGCGATCAAGCAGCGGACCAGCATCGGCCCGCGCGCGGGCGTGATGCCACCTTGGTACGTTGAAAAGAACATCGGCATTCAGAAGTTCCAGAACGACCCGTCGTTGAGCGACGCCGAGATCGCCAGAATCGGCAGGTGGGTCGACGCCGGCGCGCCGCGCGGCAATCCGTCCGACATACCGGCGCCGCGTACGTGGGAAGACTCCGTGAAATGGGCAATCGGCACACCCGACCTCGTCGTCAAGACGACGGACATCGTCGTGAAGGCGGGCGCGCCGGACTGGTGGGGCGAGATTCCGCGCGTGCCGACGGGCCTGACCGAGGATCGGTACGTGACGGCCGTCGAGGTCAAGGAAGTCAACGACGTCGACAGCCGCGCCGGCAGCGGGCGCGCGACGGTCGGGGGCCGCTTCGTCTACCACCATATGATCTGGAGCACGCGCGTGCTCGGCAGCGCGGCCGACGAAGCGAACCGCGATCCGCTGGCGTTCGACACCGACGGCAGCACGGGCTGGCCCGTCCACGAGGTCGGCCGCAACGCCGACTTTTTCGATCCGAAGGCGGCCCGGCTCCTCAAAACAGGCTCGAGCATCGTGACCGACTCCGTGCACCTGCACTCGAACGGGCGTGACACCACGGCGCACCTCGAGATCGGCTTCAAGTTCGCTCCGAAGGGATTCGTGCCGGCATACAAGCGCGCGACCTATTCCCTCGGCAACGGCGTGGACATCGACATCAACCCGATGGAAGCGAACCAGCAGCTTCATGCCTATGCGGTGCTGCCGGAGAACACGAAGATCATGTCGTTCGAACCGCACCTGCATGCGCCTGGAATGCGGATGTGCCTCGAAGCGATCTGGGGCTACAACATCCAGACCCTGAACTGCGTGGGCTACGATCACAACTGGGTCCGCGGGTACCACTACACAGACGACGCGGCTCCGCTCCTGCCGAAAGGCGCCATCGTCCACATCATTGGCTACATGGACAACTCGCCAACGAACAAGAACGTGCCCGATCCGCGCAACTGGCAGGGCTCGGGCAACCGGTCCGTGGCGAACATGTTCATCGACCTTGGGAATCGCGTGGCGCTGACCGACGAACAGTTCAAGGAAGAGATGGCGAAGCGGGTTGCCAGCGCGCCGGGGCAGGACGTCTACCGCGGATGTCCGCTCTGCGGCGTGGCCACCAAGCAATCGACGAAGACGGCCACGAGTCAGAATCCGGACCCGCAGTAACCGCGCATCTGGGACGAGAACGATGAAGAACGTTTTTCGCGCGCTGCTCGGCGTCGGAGCGCTGCTCATCGTGTGTTCGGGCGCGTTCGCGCAGTCGCTCACGTACTCGAGCGGTCAGACCGTGGCGCCCGCGTACGAGGGGTGGGAAGTGGCGGCCGACGGCGCCAAGTACTTCCTGTTCGGGTACATGAACCGGAACTGGGACGAAGAGCTCGACATTCCCGTTGGGCCCGACAACAACTTCAACGTCGGGGGCGCGGACCAGGGGCAGGCCACGCACTTTCTGCCCCGGAGGAATCGATTTGTTTTCAGCGTCAAGGTGCCCGCGGGCTTCACCGAGAAGGACGAGCTGATCTGGACGCTCACCTCGCGCGGCAAGACGATCAAGGCGTACGCGTCGCTGCGCCTCGACTACGCCGTTGACGACGTCGTGAGAGCGTCGGAGACCGGCGCCCTCGGCGCGGGCACCAGCAGTCCGGAAGTGCGCGCGAACAAGGCGCCGGTGGTGAAGGTCGAAGGATCGAAGACAAGGACCGTGCGCGCCGGCGAGCCGATGACCATCGTCGCGTATCTCCTCGACGACGGCGTCCCGAAGCGGCGCGCGTCCGGACTGGCTGGCGCCGCCGTGTCGAACGAGGGATCGCGCCGGGATACGGCGGCCACCGCGGAGGCGCCGGGCGCCGAGAACCCCGTGCGCGTCAACCGCGCGATGCTGCCGCCTGCGAGAAGCACGGTGGGGAAAAATGTCGGCCTCCATCTGTCCTGGTTCGTCTACCGCGGCGCGGGTGCTGTCACCTTCAACCCGCCGCAAATCAAGGTCTGGGAGGACACGCGGACCGGGGCAAATTCCCCGTGGGCGCCCGTGTGGTCGGCTCCGGACGTACCGACGGACGGCCGCGTCGCCGCCGAAGTGACGTTCAGCGAACCGGGGACCTACGTCCTGCGAGGTCTGGTCGACGACGGCGCGCTGACCGGGAGCGAAGATCTGACGGTGACCGTGGTCGGCCCGGCGCGAACACCCCAAGACCGCTGAGGATGCCAGGAACCACCGCACGTCAGTCCTCTGCCGGGGCGTGACGCTCTTCACCGCGCTCGCGGCGAGCCTGGCCGCCGCTTCTCTGAGCGCGGCGTCATCGCCACAAACCCCGGCGTCCGGGACTCCGGCGCCGTCACAAGTTGCCCCGCGCGACACATTGGGTCGCATGACGATTCGGGCGACCCGCCTCACGTCTCCATTGCGGATCGACGGCCAGCTCGGCGAGCGCGTCTACACGGACGTCGAGCCGATTTCTGATTTCATTCAGATGGAGCCCTCCGGCGGCCAGCCGGCATCGGAGAAGACCGACGTGTGGGTGTTCTTCGACGAGCGCAACGTCTACGTGACGATCCGCGCGTGGGAGAGCCGGCCGGATCTCATGGTCGCCAACGAGATGCGGCGCGACAGCAACAACATCCGCATGGGTGACAGCGTCGGCTTCTCGCTGGACACGTTCCACGACGGCCGCAACGCCTATCAGTTCGAGGTCAACCCGCTCGGCGCCCGCACCGACGGCCAGAGCGCCAACGAGCGCCAGTACAACAGCGACTGGAATCCGGTCTGGGATCTCGCGGTCGGGCGGTTCGCCGGCGGCTGGACGGTGGAAGCCGCCATTCCGTTCAAGACGCTGCGCTATCAGCCGGGCGCCGCCCAGGTCTGGGGCTTCAACGCGCGGCGCAGCAGCAAGTGGAAGAACGAGATTGCGTTTCTCGCGCGGATTCCGCCCGCGTTCGGCATCGGCCGCGGCAGCTTCGCCGCGTCGCTCTTTCCCACGCTGATCGGGATCGACGCGCCGGCGCTCTCGAGACCTCTCGACCTGAAGCCGTACATCGTCGGCAGCCTGACAACCGATCGCACGGTCTCGCCGCCGATCGACAACGATCCGAACCGCGACGTGGGGCTTGATGTGAAGTACGGCGTCACGCAGGGGCTGGCGGCCGACTTCACCTACAACACCGACTTCGCGCAGGTTGAAGCCGACGAGCAGCAGGTGAACCTGACGCGCTTCAGCCTCTTCTTTCCGGAGAAGCGCGAGTTCTTCCTCGAGAACTTCGGCACGTTCGCGTTCGGCGCGTCGTCGACAACGGGCGCGGGCCAGCCGAGCGGCGACACGCCGTTGTTGTTCTACAGCCGGCGCATCGGCCTGAACCAGGGAGCGGCCGTGCCGATTCTCGCCGGCGGGCGCCTCAGCGGCCGGGCGGGCCGTTTCAGCATCGGCGCGATCGACATCGGCACGCGCGACTCCGCCACGGCGCGCGCCGCCGCCACCAATTTCTCCGTCCTGCGCCTGCGGCGCGACATCCTGCGGCGAAGCGCCGTCGGCGTGATGGCGACGACGCGGTCCGTCACGCAGAATGGCGCGGGGACCAACGACGTGTACGGGGTCGACGGCACGTTCGCCTTCTTCGCGAACCTGTCGTTCAATACGTACTGGGCGAAATCCCGGACCACAGGTCTCGACGGCCACGACACCAGTTACCGGACACAAATGGAGTACGCCGGCGACCGGTACGGTCTGCAACTCGATCGGCTGGTGGTCGGCGACGCGTTCAATCCGGAAGTCGGGTACGTGCGCCGCAACAACATCCGCGAGCACTTCGGACAGGTCCGGTTCAGCCCGCGGCCGGCGTCGATCAAGGCGGTGCGCAAGTTCTCCGGCATCGGCACGGTGACGCACGTCGAGGATCTACCGGGCGTGCTGCAGACGCGGACGCTGGATGGAGAATTCGCGATCGAGTTCCAGAACAGCGATCGCTTCAGCCTGGGTCTCAACGACGACATCGAACGGCTCGTCCAGCCGTTCGCGATCACGCCGGCCGCGTCGATTCCTGTCGGCACTTACGAGTTCGCCACGGCGAGAGCGGTTTACCTGTTCGGCCAGCAACGGCCCGTCTCGGGCACGCTCACGCTCGAGCGCGGCGCGTTCTACGACGGCCATCGCACCAGTGTCGGGTTCAGCAAGACGCGCATCAATCCGACGTCACGCTTCTCCCTCGAGCCGACGATCTCCCTCAACTGGATCGACCGGCCCAACGGGTCGTTTACGACGAATCTCATCGGGTCGCGCGTCACCTATACGATGACGCCGCTGATGTTCGCGAGCGCGCTCGTGCAGTTCAACGAGACGACGCATCGCGTGAGCACGAACGCGCGTCTGCGCTGGGAGTACCGCGCCGGCAGCGAGCTCTTCATCGTGTACAACGAAGATCGCGACACGCTCGCCGTGGGACCGCCGGACCTGCAAAGCCGCGCGCTGATCATCAAGGTCAACCGCCTGTTTCGTTTCTAAGACGAGCACCCCACGGGCGGGCCCGACGGAAGTGCTATTCTTCGCCGATCGATGGTGGCAGGTTTTCGCGCGGTCAGCGTCGTGGTGGCTGCGCTGCTCCCGTTCGCGTGGGCGGCATGCGGCGGCGAACCCCGCGCTACGCCTGCTCAGACGCCCGCCTCGTCGCGCGCCGCGGCCGCGCCCGATGATTGGTTCGTGGATGGCGCCGGAGCGGCCGGCCTCGACTTCGTTCACTTCAATGGCGCGTCAGGCCGGTTCTACTATCCGGAGATCCTGCCGCCCGGCGTCGCGCTGTTCGACTACGACAACGACGGCGATCTCGATGTGTACGTCGTGCAAGGGCGGAGGCTTGGGCCGCAGACGGATCCGCCGTCGCTGATCCCGCCGCACGATGCGAAGCCTCTGACCGGTCGGCTGTTTCGCAACGACCTGCAAGTGCGCGCCGACGGAACACGCGTGCTGCACTTCACCGACGTGACCGAACAGAGCGGGATTCGCGCCGACCAGTACGGCCTCGGCGTCGCCGCGGCGGACGTGGACAACGACGGATACACTGATCTGCTGCTCACGAATTTCGGGACAGTCCAGTTGTGGCACAACAACGGCAACGGGACGTTTACCGATGTGTCCAAGGCCAGCGGCGTTCAGGGTCCCCCCGGCGTGGCGGTGGCGGCCGCCTTCCTCGATTACGACCGCGACGGCTGGCTCGATCTCTACGTCGCGTACAACGTGAACTACGCGCTCGACCGCGAGCAGCCCTGCCCGAATCAGGCGGGCGCCAGGGACTATTGCCCGCCGCAGATTTTCGGCGGACGGCCGGATCATCTGTACAGAAACATGGGCCACGGGAGGTTCGTCGACGTCAGCGCCCGGTCCCTCATCGGAGGAAAGTTCGGCCCGGCGCTGGGGATCGCGACCGCCGACTACAACGGCGACGGATGGATAGACATCTACGTCGCCAACGACGGCGAACCGAACCTTCTGTGGATCAATCAGCACGACGGGACATTCAAGGAGACGGCGCTGCTCGCCGGCTCGGCGCTGACCGGCGACGGGAAGGCCGAGGCGAGCATGGGCGTCGATGCCGGCGACTTCGACAACGACGGCGATGAGGACCTGCTCATGTCCGAGCTGACCGGGCAGGGATCCAACCTCTATGTCAACGACGGCTCCGGCAGGTTTCGCGACGCCAGCGCCGCGTCGGGCCTCGGCGCCATGAGTCTGCCGTTCACCGGCTGGGGCACCGCGTGGTTCGACTTCGACAACGATGGGTGGCTGGATGTGCTGACGGTCAACGGACCGATCGTGGCCAACGAGCGCCGCACGGGTGCGCCGTTTCCGTACGATCAGCGAAAGGTGCTGTTCAGAAATCTCGGGACCGGCCGATTCGAGAACGTCACGAGCAAGGCGGGCGCCGTCTTCGAGCTGTCGGAGGCCGGCCGCGGCGCCGCTTTCGGCGACATCGACAATGACGGCGACATGGACGTTGTCGTCGGCAACGACAATGGCCCGTTGCGGCTCCTGTTGAACAATGTCGGTAATCGAAATCACTGGCTGGGCGTGCGGGTCGTCAGCGCGCAGGGCCGCGACGCGCTCGGGGCCAGGGTCGTCGTGATTCGCGCCGACGGCTCGAAGCTGTGGCGGCGGGCCCGATCCGACGGCAGCTATGCCTCGGCCAACGATCCGAGAGTGCTGGTGGGGCTCGGCGGATCGGCGGAGCCCGTGTCGGTGGAGGTTCGGTGGCCGAGCGGACGCGTCGAGCACTGGTCCAGCGTGGCGACCGATCGATGGATGACGCTAAAGGAAGGCAGCGGACGATGAGTCGGAGTCCGCTGGCCGTCATGATCGCGATTGGCGCCGTCGCGGCATCCGCCTGCACCTCGCGGACCGACGCGCCCGCCCCGCATGGCCCGGCGGCGCAGCATGCAGGCGAGCGGTCGGATCCGAGCGCGGCTGAGGCGGGGGCGCGCGGGCTGCTGCCGGTGTCGTTGCCGGATCTGAAGACGATGACGGCGTCGGTGCAGAAACAGATCCGCACGACCCACGAGCTGATGTTGAAGAAGATGGTGAACCGTCAGACGGCGGTTCCCGATCTCGCCGACGCATACGGCGATCTCGGCAAGCTGCTGATGGCCGCAGATTACCCGGACGCAGCCGAGCCGTGCTTCATGAACGCGCGAACGCTCGCGCCGGATGATTACCGCTGGTCGTACTATCTGGCGCACGTGTATCGCAAGCGTGGCGACCTCGACAAGGCCCAGCCGGCGTTCGAGCGCGCGTTGCAGCTGCATCCCGACGATGTCGCCACGCTGGTGTGGCTCGGCGATGTCGCGCTGGCGCAGGGGCGCGCGGAGGACGCCGAGCCGCGGTTTTCACGGGCGCTGGCGCTCGATCCCGCTTCTCTGTCGGCGCGGTTCGGCCTGGGACGCGCGGCCCTGGCCCGGCAGCAGTATCGGCAGGCGGCCGGTTATCTTGAAGACGTGCTCGCGCGTGATCCAAACGCGGCCGGCGCGCACTATCCGCTCGGCATGGCCTACCGCGGTCTAGGCGATTCGAAGAAGGCCGAGGCGCAGCTGCGGTTGCGGAAGAACCGCGACATCCTTCCGGCCGATCCTCTCATCGTCGAGATCGAGGAATTGCTCGAGAGTCCCACGGCCTACGAGGCGCGCGGCATTCGGGCCCTGGACAACAAGCGTTGGCCGGAGGCGGCCGCGCTGTTCCGCAAAGGACTCGAGCTCGCGCCCGACAGCGCGGCGTTGCGGCATCGGCTGGGCACCACGCTGTTCATGATGGGCGACTCGCCTGGCGCGCAGAATCAGTTCGAGCAGGTCGTGCGCGCCTCACCGGACTACTTTCTGGCGCAGTACAGCCTGGGCGTCATGCTCGAGGATCAGGGCCGCTACGCGGACGCGATCGATCGGTTCTCGGCGGCGTTGCGCGTCAGGTCGAGCTACACTGAGGCGCGCCTGCGGCTCGCGGCGTCCCTGCGAAAGGCCGGCCGCGCCAGCGAGTCGTTGCCGCACTACCAGCAGATCCTCAACGTCGACGCGAACCAGACCGAAGCGCGGTTCGGGCGAGCGATGACGCTGGTGCAGCTCGGACGCTACCAGGAGGCGCGCGATCACCTGGCGGACGACGTAAACGCGTACCCGACACAGACGGTGTTCGCGCACGGACTCGCACGATTGCTCGCCGGCGCCCCTGACGATCACGTGCGGGATGGCGACCGGGCCCTCGCGCTGATTGGCGAGCTGCTGAGCCGCGAACAGCGGACGCTGGACTTGGGCGAGACGATGGCGATGGCGCTCGCGGCCGCTGCCCGATATGACGAGGCCGTGCGCGTGCAGCAGGATCTCCTGCGCGGCGCGGAAGCCTCCGGCCTCACGCGCGTCGTCTCACGCCTGGCCGCCAATCTGGTGCTGTACGAGCGCCGTCAACCGTGTCGCACGCCGTGGCCGCCCGGCGAAATTCCATGACACAGCCACCTCGGCCGCCGACCGCGCATCACGATTCCGGCCGCCGTCCCGTGAGCGCGCGACGAGTCGTGGCGTTCGCGCTCGCGTTCGGGCTGACCGCGCCGGGCGCGGCAGCCGTCGCGCAGGATGCGACCGCGGCGCAGCTCCTCGTGACTGCCGCCACGCCTGACCCCGACGGTCGCGCGCTGAAGATCGCGGGAAGGAATTTCGGCCCTCATCCCTTCGTGACACTCGATCTCTACCCGATCGCGCTGCAGTCGGCGACTGACTCCGAGATCGTCGCAACCGTGCCCACGGCATTGATGCCGCCGGGCATCTACCTTCTGACCGTCAGTCGCGGACCGTCGGCGACGGAGATCGGCTCGTTGCAAGTGACGGTCGGGGGCGGCCGGACAAACCCAGACACCACGACGGACCGCCCGGATCTCGGCACGCTGGGGCCTGCGGGCAGCGAGCCGGCGGCGAAAGTCGGCGATCGCGTGATCACGGTGGACGACGTCGATCGAGAGTGGCGGCGCACCGATCCGGGCGGATACCTCTCGCTGAGCCGCCAGCTGTACGAGAATCGGCGCCGGGCGACCGATGCACTCGTCACCAACGAGCTGCTGGCGCGAGAGGCGGCGCGGCGCGGACTCACCGTGCAGGCCCTGCTCGCCGAAGAGATTCCCGCCCGCACCGTCACCATGCCTGAATCCGCCGTGCTCTCGCTCTATGAAGGGCTGGGCGACCGCGCCCGCGGTGTGCCACTCGAACAGATGCGACCCGCGCTTCGCGCCTGGCTGGAGCGCGTCACGCAGCCGGAGCTGGCGAAGATGAACTACGTCGAGGAGCTGATGAAGGTCTCCACGCGCGCGGACGTGTTCCTGGCGGCGCCGCGGGTCCGCGTCGACCGCGCGCCGCAGGACGCCGAGATCGGACCGGCGACCGCTGCTGTCGAGATCGTCGCCTTCGGCGACCTTCAAAGCCCCGAGTACGCGCGGTTCGCGCTGGTGTTCGCGAAAGTCCGCGACACGTTCGGCGACAAAGTGCGGCTCGTCTTCAAGCACTTGCCCCTGCTTGGACCCGAGTCGGTTACGGCGGGCGAAGCGGCCGCGTGCGCAAACGCGCAAGGCAAGTTCTGGGCGTTTCATGACGCCGCGGTCGTGCGGCCCGTGCCGCTGCGGCTCGATCGGCTCAAGAATGTCGCGGACGCGGTGGGCGTGGATCGCCGCGCCTTCGACGCGTGCCTGGACGGCGGGACGTTCACGGAAGCGATCCGGCGGGCTGCCGGTGAGGCCGAACGCTACGCCGTCCGATCCAGTCCGAGCTTTCTGGTGAACGGCTCGCTGGCGCCGCCGCCGCCCCCATTTCTTCCGGCCTTCGAATTCCTCAAGCGCCTCATCGAGGACGCGCTGCTCCAGCAGGCGCGGGCTTCATCGAAGGATCGCTGAGGAGCCCGCGCGTCTCGTCGATCCGGACGAGCCGATTCGGCGCGAGGTCCGTGAACGTCTGGGTGATCCCCGAGGGCCACTCGACGACGACACGCGACACGCGCGAGTCCAGACCGAGGCCGAAGGTCAGCGTGAGCTCGCTCTGGGAGGCGTAGCTCGATCCGCTGTGCACCATCTGCCATTGCGCGCCGGATGCGCTCGTCACGCGCACGACGGCGCCAAGCGCGCTGCGGTTCGAGCGCGTCCCGGCAAGCCGCACGCGGAGCCAGTTGTGGCGATTGCCGCCATCGTTCCGGAACAGATGCGCGGCGCCGTTCAGTGTGGAGACGGCGACGTCGAGGTCGCCATCGCCGTCGAAATCCGCGTAGGCCGCGCCGCGCGCCATCATCGGCCGATTGAAGGCCGCGCCGAGCGACGCCGACACATCGTCGAACGTGCCGTTTCCCTTGTTCCGCAGCAGGAGCGGCCGCTGGCTCAGACGCGCTCGAGCGTCACGGACCTGGGACTCGTCGGTCCCGCCGTTGGCGGCAAAGATGTCCGGCCAGCCGTCGAGATCGAAATCGAAGAAAAACGCCGCCCAGGTCACCGACAGCAGACTGGCACGGCCGACTGTCGATCGCGGCGCGGCGTCGACGAACACCTTGCCGTTCTCGTTGTGATAGAGCCCGAGCATTTCATTGAAGAAGTTGCCCACGAGCAAGTGCGGGCGTCCCGAGCGGTCGTAATCGGCCGCGTCGGTGCCCATGTTGGCGCGTGCGGCGCCGTTCTCGCTCAGCGCGACGCCCGCTTGGACGCCTTCTTCAACGAACCGGCCGTGTCCGTCGTTGCGATAGAGCTTGGCGGGGACGCGGTCGCTCCCGACGAACAGGTCCGGCCAGCCGTCGCCGTTAAAGTCGAGGACCGCGACGCCCATCGCCTTGTCGGTCGGCGCGTCGAGCCCGGCGCGCGCGGTAACGTCCTCGAACCGGCCGCCGCCCCGATTGCGATACAGCTTCGACGCGACGGGCCGGTACGCGTCCGGTCCGCAGTACCCGCGATCGCCGTTGAGCGCGCACACCACCTCGGCGTCCGGTGACCACCGCACGTAGTTCCCGATGAACAGATCCGCCAGTCCGTCGCGGTCGTAATCGAGCCACGCCGCGCTGACGGCAAAGTCTGTGTTGCGAATGCCGGACCGGTCAGTCACGTCGGCGAACCTGCCTCCCTCATTGTGAAAGAGGCGTCCGCCCTCGACCGATGTCAGAAAGATGTCGTCCCGGCCGTCGTTGTCGTAATCGGCAATTGCCGCGCCCATCCCGTACAGGCTGACGGCGTCGAGCCCGCTTCCTGTGAACACGTCGCGAAACGTGCCGTCGCGATTGTTGCGGTAGAGGCCGTGTCTCGAGCGTCGACCGCCAGCCGGCCAATCCCGACTGTCGACGAACAGCACGTCGGGCCAGCCATCGCCGTCGATGTCGAGGACCGCCACGCCGCCGCCGAAGAGTTCCGGATAGTACTTCCCGCCCGCCGCGCCATTGTGGTGAGCGAAGGTAATCCCTGCGCGCGCGGTCACGTCGGTGAACGCCGTTGGCGGAGGCGTCTGCGCCGCGGCGAACGCGCCGATGGCGGCAGCGAGAATGCCGGCGCACCGCCAGCGCCAAAACGTGCGGTCAATGTGATCCAAAGCTCGGAATGTCACCGTTCTTGCGACATCTTGATACATTTCTGGGGAATTCGCGCTTGACACCGGTACCAACCCTACTTAGAGTGGCGCGCACAGCTCAAAAAGTGTGAATCATTGTCACGGAGGAAACCCCGTCGTGCGACATATTTTCGGACGATTCGGAGCCGTAAACTTCGCGCTCGTGATCGCGCTTGGCGCTCTGCTCGCGCCTCCGGCGCACGCCCAGCAGGCTTCCGGCATCGCCGGTGTCGTCCGCGACAGCACCGGGCTAGCGATCCCCGGGGTCACGGTCGAGGCGTCGAGCCCGGCCCTCATTGAAAAAGTCCGGGTCGTGACCACGGACGGCGAAGGCCGATACAGCATCGTCGACCTGCGCGTCGGTACCTACGTCGTCACGTTTTCGCTGGCCGGCTTCTCCACGGTCAAGCGCGAGGGCGTCGAGCTCGGCTCGGGATTCACGGCGACGGTGAACGTCACGTTGAACGTGGGCGCGCTGGCCGAGACCATCACCGTCAGCGGAGAGTCGCCGGTAGTCGACACGCAGAGCTCCCGCAAGCAGGAGACGCTCAACACGCGCGAGCTCCAGGCCTTGCCGAGCGGTAATATCGGGCTCCAGACGCTCGCCTACGTGACGCCGGGCTTTGCCGCGTCGCAGGCCGACGTGGGCGGCACGCGCGACACGTGGTCCGCGCAGGGCGCGTACACGTTCTTCCACGGCAAGACGGGCACGCGCGCCTCATTCGACGGCTTCCGGAATCAGTACTTCATCGGCGCCGCGTCCGGCGTCGGGTACATCACCGACCAGGGCACCATCGAGGAGCTGCAGCTCGAGACGACCGGCATGAGCGCAGAATCGGGCTCCGGCAGCACGTCGCTCAACGCGATTCCCAGAAGCGGGAGCAACAGCTTCCGCGGGGGCATCGACGCGTTCTACTCGAACAGCCAGATGCAGAGCGCGAACATCGACAGCGCCCTGCGGGCGTTCGGGATCGATTCGAGTTCCCAGGTGCAACGCATCTATCGCGACGGCGCGCAGTTCGGCGGGCCGATCAAGCGCGACCGCGTGTGGTTCTTTGCCGCGATCGCGCGCTGGGGATCGACCGTCAATCAGCCGGGCGCGTACTACAACCCGCTGCAGGGCAAATCGACGGTGCCGGGGACGGCGACGCTCTTCTATCCCGGGCAGCCGGGCACTCCCTACGCCAACATGGCTCCCGACACGAGCCGGCCGGCCGCCAGCTTCGACTGGTTCAGAAATCATTCCCTCCGCACCACCGTGCAGGCATCCGAGCGGCAACGCGTCAACGTCTACTTCGACATCCAGAAGTCGTGCAGATGTACGACAGGCCCGTTCACAGGCGCCAACGCCATCGAGTCGGAGCGCGGCTGGGACTGGTGGCCGTCGGGTGTCGTGCAGGGCACGTGGACGATGCCCGTCACGAGTCGCCTGCTCCTCGAGGCGGGCGCGTCGTGGCAGGTCGCCAACTGGATCAACTTCGTCGAGGAGGGCGTGACCCGGGACGATCGCTCCATCCTGGAGCTGTCGACGAGCTACCGGTACGGCGCGGCCGCCGTACTCACGGCGCCGGTCGCCCGCACGGGCCGCAGCGCCGAGCGGTTTTCGCTGTCGTACGTCACGGGCACGCACGTCATCAAAGTCGGCGTCACCGACGAGCAGGCGTTCAACGACGAGTCGAGAAGCCGCAACAATCCCGACGGCCTGAACTACGACTTCCTGAACGGAAAACCGTCGCGGATTCAATATCAAGCCGAGCCGTTTTTGCAGCAGGAACGCCAGAACATCGAGCTCGGCATCTTCGCCCAGGACGCATGGAAGATTCAGCGTCTGACCTTGAATCTAGGCTTGCGGTTCGACTATCTGAGCATGGGCTACCCGGCGGCCGACCTAGCGGCCGGTCTGTACGTCCCCGCCCGGCACGTCGATGCGTTGTCCGGCGTTCCAGACTGGAAGGACATCAACCCGCGCCTCGGCGTGACGATGGACGTCTTCGGCAACGGCCGTACGGCCTTGAAGGCGTCGTTCGGCCGCTACAACCAGTTGAGCCGTAGCGACCTGACGCGGCGATTCCACCCGTTCAGCTCGTCGATCAACACGGCGTTCCGCAACTGGAACGACGACTTCTATCCCGTGGGCGACCCTCGCAGGGGGAACTTCATCCCGGACTGCGACCTGAAGAACTTCGGCACGAATGGGGAGTGCGGGCCGATTTCGAACGTGAACTTCGGGAAGTTTATCCCAACCTCGACGCTGTTCGACGACTCCGTCACCAAGGCCAATCGTGATTATTTGTGGGACATCAACGTGGAGCTCCAGCACGAGCTCGTGCAGGGCCTGTCCGTCAGTGCCGGCTACAACCGGAACTGGGACGGCAGCTTCACGGTGACGGAGAACACGCTGGTGGGTCCGCAGAACTTCGATGAGTTCTGCATCACCGCGCCGAAAGATTCACGCCTGCCGTCGGGCGGCGGCAACCAGCTCTGCGGGTTCTACGATATCCAGCCCCAGTACTTCGGGCTCGGCACGCTGCGCGTGACGAATGCCAAGGAGTTCGGCAGCCCCCAGCGTTATTGGGACGGGTTCACATTCGCGGCGAACGGGCGTCTGCCCAGGGGCGTCAGGCTCGGAGGAGGCGTGGACCTGGGTCGGCAAGTGGACGACCACTGCTTCACGGTTGACGTGCCCAACCAGCCGAACGACATTGGCAATACTCCGATGCTTGGCGGTCCGTTTTGCCGGATCGTGACATCGTGGGGAGACACCCTCGACGTCCGTTTCCGCGGGAGCGTTCCGCTGAAGGGCGGCATCGACGCCAGTTTCATCTACCGGAATACGCCCGGCGCGGAGGAATCGGCTTTCCTCACTGTGACGTCCGCCGACGTGACGTTCAAGAACCCGGCCCGCAAGACGCTCACGAGCGCCAAGACCGTGAATCTCTACGCGCCCAATTCTGTGTTCGGCGACCGCTTCTCGCAACTCGACGTCGCCGTCAACAAGACGTTCAACCTTGGGTGGGGCCGCCTGAGGACAGCGCTCGACGTCTACAACGTACTGAACTCCAATTCCATCCAGTCTGTGGCGACGGCGTTCGGACCGCGCTGGCTGCGACCGACGGCGTTTCTCGACCCGCGCCTGGCGCGCGTCACTGCGAGCATTCAGTTCTGAATACCGGAAGGGGAGCCATGCATCGAATGCTCGCGTTCGTCCTCGTGCTGTCGTTCGGCCACGTCTCCACCGTGCTGGCGGATGACAGCCTGCTCGCCACCGCAACCCGCATCATGCTCAAGACGGCAGCGCGAAGCGCAGGATCGTCTCGGGCGGCCGGTCGTGCCACCACTGCCATCGCCACGGCCGAGCAGCAGTCGGGGCTCGCGGCCAGCGGCATGAGCCGGCGATCGAAGATCCTGATTGCCGTGGCTGCCGGCGCGGGGTTCGCGCTCAGCGCCTACGCCATCGACCACAAGGTCCTGGACAACACGCCATCGAGTCTTGGCACGCGGAAGGATTGACGAGCGGGGGTATTTAGGCGGCGGCCGACAGAGTGGGCCGATGACGAGCCCCGCCGCCAGCGACCACGGACGGGCCACAAGCCCGTGATGTCCTCGGTCGTTCATAGCACGAAATGTCACTCGCGTCGAATATTCGCGTCACGACCGCGAGAAAACATTAAGGTGCAAGAAATGAACTAACGTGGCTGCCATATGATCGACTACGAGGCTGGCTTCACTGATTGCCGACTTCGCCGGTCTCGGTCGGGATTCCCTTATCGGCTATACCCAAGGTACGGCAGACTCAGTGCCTCCTCCCGTTCTTTACTCAGCGAAGTCCAACACCTCGCGAACCTTCGCCACAAGGGTGCCAGGCGTAAATGGTTTCTCAAGGAAGGGCGTCTTCGGATCGAGCACGCCACGATGCACGATCGCGTTGGCGGTGTAGCCCGACAGGTAGAGCACCTTCACCGTGGGACGAAGAGAGGTGACTGCGTCGGCAACCGTACGTCCACTCATGTGGGGCATGACGACGTCGGTGACCAACAGATGGATGGGGCCCTCATGGTGCCTCACCAGTTCGATCGCTGTCAGGCCCTCCGCGGCTTCGAGGACAGCGTAGCCGTTTCCTTCGAGAACCCGCCGCGCCAACAGGCGGACCCCACGCTCATCTTCAACGAGAAGGATGGTTTCGGTGCCACGTAGCGAGGCACTGGGCTTCAGCGGGGTGGCTGAGTCCAGCGGCGCATCGACCCGTGGCAAGTAGACTTTGAACGTCGTGCCTTGCCCCACCTCGCTGTAGACCCAGATATTGCCGCCGCTTTGTTTGACGATGCCGTAGACCGTTGCCAGGCCCAACCCTGTCCCCTTGCCCGGCCCCTTCGTGGTAAAGAAGGGCTCGAACAAATGTCCGAGGGTCTCCTGGTCCATGCCGCTGCCGGTGTCACTGACCGCCAACATGACATACGGTCCAGGGTGAACGGCGACGTGCGCCCGGGCGTACGCGTCGTC
>JACPZW010000071.1 GCA_016195265.1 Acidobacteriota bacterium
CAGGTGATACTTGATGTCCCACACCGCGTGCGCGCTATGGTGGTACTCACTCACGACAGCCCCCTCTCAACCCGAGTCGGAGGCTGAAGCTTACCGCCTGAAAGGCGGTGGGATTAAACCTGGCACGTGGGCACTAAACCGTCTCCCTCAGCAGTTCATCAATTCCGTCGAAGTGTCCATCGACAGCGGCCAACTTAACCTGATGCTCGATACAGAGAGCAGCGATCCAGAGGTCATTCTCTGGAATCAGTTTCCCCTTCTCCTTCAGATCGAGCCGAAGCCTGGCATATGCGGCAGCCGTCGTTGCTGTGATGTCCAGGACACGACAGCGATTGACCAGCCGGTCGACTTCGGCGACGTTTTCGGCGCTGCGCCTGGAGTTCAACGCCCCATATCGGAGTTCGCCGATCACCGGAACTGGCAGAAGAAACGTAGCTTCGGGGCGCGAGAGAAGGGTGTGGGCTGGATCGGCTAGGACCGCGATGGCGACGCTTGTATCGAGCGCGATGCTATTGCCACTCACGGGGATCGACGCGTTCGAACTCGCGCTCGACGATCTCAAGCATCTCCCGCGCATCATCTGCTGAAATGCTTCCCGCGCTGTCGGCGAGCGACGACGGTGCCTCGTCGGCCGTCACGGTGAGTATGACTCGCCGATGTTCCGCCAACCCCTCGGGACGCGTGAGCGGCCGAAACACGCCGTTCTCGAACACAGCTTCAAGTGTCTCCTTCATTCGAGACTATGGTAGCAAACTCGGCTCAGTAGCAGATCGGCGACCGTGCTGGAGAGGGTGGAACGCGGACATCATTGGTACGAAAGGGCAGAAATCAAGCCAGATTTCGTGCGTTTCGTCGTTGAAGATGGCGTCAAGACGACAACGAAGGGCACGCGGCGAAAAGGCGCGGCCGTAAACTATTGATAGTGAAAGTGTTATTTGGCGGAGAGGGTGGGATTCGAACCCACGTGCCGCTTACGCGACAACACGCTTTCGAGGCGCGCCCGTTACGACCACTTCGGTACCTCTCCGTGTCGGGGAAACCGGTCGGAACAGACCTTTGAGTATACCGTGCCGCCACACTCGCCGAGAAGCTGGCGCTAGATCTGCCCTCAGCCGTCGGCCCTCCGCTCTTTGAAGAATTCCTGCATCAGCTCGCGGCACTCTTCCTCGCGCACGCCCGAGAAGACCTCGAAGCGGTGATTGTGGCCCGGGAGCTCGCCCGCGCGCACGGTGGACAGCACGGCGCCGGTCCGGAGCTCCGCCGCGCCGAAGACGAGCGTGCCGATCCGCGCGTGTACCAACGCGCCGACGCACATCAGGCACGGTTCGATCGTGACGCACAGCGTCGCGCCGGTCAGCCGGTAGTTGGCGGCGTGACGCGCGGCCTCGCGAATCGCGACGATTTCGGCGTGGGCCGTGGGATCGCCGGACGAGATGGGCTGATTGAATCCGCGGCCGACGATCGCGCCGTCGATCGCGACGACCGCGCCGATTGGCACTTCGCCGGCGTCGCGCGCGCGCCGCGCCTGGGCGAGCGCGGCCGCCATCAGCGCGTCATGGTCAATCGTCAAGGGAGGGTTCTTCAACTACCCAACTGCCCAATTCCGCGACTACCCAATTGAGCGAAGGGTCTTTGGTGGGCCCAGCAAGACTCGAACTTGCGACCTTCTGGTTCGTAGCCAGACGCTCTATCCAACTGAGCTATGGGCCCCCGGGGTCAGAACTCAAGATCATAACACGCAGATTCGCTGGCTGAAAGGCTCGCGCGTTATCGCGGGTCCGAAAGCACCCGCCCTACTTCATCGCGCGGTCGATGCCGAAGCCGACCGGCCACTGCGGCGAGAGCGCGATCGGGAGTCTGCCGCCGATCGCGGCGTCGCCCGCCAGCGCGCGGACCGCGGCGCGCTCGGCCGGATCGTAGAAGTCGTACGTCAGCAGCATCGCCGGCAGTTCCGGCACGAACGACGCCACGTACGGATTCCCGAAGAAACACGTGACGAACGGCGTGCCCGCCCTGTCCGTCACGCGCGCGAGATCCTTCAGCAGCTTGACCAGTTCCGGCGCGAGATCCATGCGCCCGCTGCCCGACGTCGCGCGGACGAAGACGGACGCGACGACGGCGCCGTAGCGGGGAATGCTGGCGCGAACGAAATCAAGATCGGACGCGGACGTGTGGTCCGAGACTTCGATGGCGGTGACCTGCGGCCAGCGCTTCCTGAGTTCAGGAATAAAGGTCCGGCTTGGCGCCGCGATCTGCCAGCCCGCCGGATAGTCGACAACGGATAGATAAAGGATGGGCGTCTCGCGCGGCACGGCGAGCGGCACGCTCCGGCGATCATCCTTGATCAACGTCACCGCGCGCGCGAACGCCTCCTGCGCGATCGCGTCTCTCGCGCGGCCGCCGACCGCGGCTGGCACGGCGTCGAGATCGACGGCGCGCCGCGCGTGCAAACCGAGCGACGCTTTGGCGCGCAGCACGCGCTCGACTGACCGATCGAGCTGCGGCTGACCGATCCGCCCCGCCGTCACCGCCGCCTTGAGACCTTCGAACGCCGCGATCGGATCCGGTGAATGCAGGATCTGATCGGCGCCGGCCAGGAACGCGCGGACGGCGGCTTCGCCCGGCGCCGCGAGCTTGGTCACGGCGTCCATGGACATCGAATCGGTATACACGACGCCGCTGAAGCCGAGGTCGCGGCGAAGGAGATCCTGGAGAATCGGCCGGCTGAAGGTGGCCGGCGTGGACGCCGCGGGATCGAGTGCAGGCAGCTCGATGTGCGCCGCCATCACGGCCTGCGCGCCCTCATCCACGCCGCGGCGGAACGGCACGAGCTCGACGCGGTCCAGCCGCGCGCGATCGAACGTGACAACGGGAAGACCGAGATGGCTGTCGACGTCGGTATCGCCGTGGCCGGGGAAATGTTTGATCGTCGCGATCATTCCGCCGTCACGCGCCCCCGCAAGGTACGCGCTGACGAGAGTGGACACGCGCGCCGGATCTTCACCGTACGACCGCGTGTTGATCACCGGGTTGCGCGGATTGTTGTTCACGTCCGCGACCGGCGCGAAGTTCACGTGCACGCCCACGGCACGCGCCTCGAGGCCGGTGATGCGCGCCTCCTCGCGCACCAGGCGCGCGGCGTCGGCGCCGGCGATCGCGCCCATCGCCATCTGCCGCGGAAAGCTCGTCGCGCCGAACAGGCGGAAACCGACGCCGGTCTCGAAGTCGGCGGTGTTCAGGAGCGGCACCGCCGACAGTGTCTGCAAGCGGTTGGTGAGAAACGCGACCGACGGCGGCTGGCCGAGAATTACCGACCCGTAGCCGGAGTTGAGCAGCACGGACGGCGCCGGGATCGACGCGCCGAAGACGTGGAAGCCGCCGACGTGGTACTCGCGGACCAGCTTCGTCAGCGCGTCGAACGTGTCGCTGTCGGTGCTGAGGTAGTTCGACTCGAACGCGGGGACGATGAGCTGGCCGACTTTCTCGTCGAGCGTCAGTTTCTTCAGCGTCTGCGCGACCCACTGCTCGCCGGCGCGGTCGAGCGTGAACGGATCGCGCGGCGCCGCCGAGAGGCCAGCGGCGACACAGGCCAATGCGACCACGAAAAGCACTCGCCTTCGCGTCATGGGGCGGATCGTAACACGTGCCACACGTTACAATGACGCCGTGTCAGACGCGGAACACAAGGCCCGCGGGCCGCAGTCGGTGCGCTGCTTCATCGTCACGGTCAGCGACACGCGGACCGCGTCCACCGACCGGAGCGGCGACACCATCGCCGATCTCCTGACCGCGGCCGGCCATGTGGTTGCCGGCCGCGCGATCGTGAAGGACGAACCCGAGCTGGTGCGGGGCGCGATCGAGCGGCAGCTCGCGCATCCCGACGTGCAGGTCATCGTGACGACGGGCGGCACCGGTATCACGTCACGCGACACGACGTACGAAGCCGTCACGGCGCTGCTGCAGAAACGGCTCGACGGCTTCGGCGAGCTGTTCCGCATGTTGAGCTACGAGCAGATCGGATCCGCCGCCATGATGAGCCGCGCGTGCGCCGGGCTCGTCGCCGGACGGATCGTCATCGCGCTGCCCGGATCGGAAGCGGCGGTCAGGCTCGCGATGGAGAAGCTGGTCATTCCGGAGTTGGGACACTTGGTCCAGCAAGCATCTGGTTGAGTTTGATGCGCCCTTTCACGTCCACGATTTCCCTCGACGAGGCCCGGCGCCGTCTCGACGCCGCAGTGCGTCCGATCGCACGGACCGAGCGCGTTCCGATCGAGCACGCGGCCGGACGGGTCGCCTCCGCCGACGTGACCTCGCCCATGGACGTGCCGCCCTTCGCCCGGTCCGCGATGGACGGTTACGCCGTCGTCGCCGCGGACACGGCCGGCGCGTCGACGTCCACACCCGCGCGGTTGCGTCAGCTCGACCGGATCTACACGGGCCAGCTTTCGTCGATCACGGTCACGCCGGGCGCCTGCGTGGAGATCGCGACCGGGGCGCCACTGCCCGCCGGCGCCGACGCCGTCGTCATGGTCGAGGAGACCGCGAAAGCGGCCGATGGCGCGATTCAGATCTTCTCGGCGGCGGCGGCAGGACAGAACATCAGCCGGCGCGGCGCGGACATCGCCACCGGCGATCGCGTCGTCGCCTCGGGCAACGTGCTGACGCCCAGCCGCGTCGGCGCGCTCGCCGCGATCGGCTGCGTGGACGTCGAGGCGTTCGCGAAGCCGCGCGTCGCGATTCTTTCGACCGGCAACGAAGTCATCGAGCCCGGGCGGACGCTGGCGCCCGGGCAGATCTTCGACGTCAACCGCTTTACGCTCGGCGCGATCGTGGCGGCGCACGGCGGCGTGCCGGAGCCGCACCGGCCGGCGCAGGACACGGTCGGCGCGCTGGTCGCGGCGCTCGACGCCTGCGCGCTGGCCGACCTCGTCGTGTTTTCAGGCGGGAGCTCGGTCGGTGAGCGCGACCTCGTCGTCGATGCCATTGCCGCGCGCGGCGAGATGATCTTCCACGGCATCGCGGTCCGGCCCGGCAAGCCGACCGCGTTTGCGCGCGTGAAGGGCACGCCGTTCTTCGGGATGCCGGGCAACCCGACGTCGTGCCTGTCGAACGCGTACATCCTGCTCGTGCCGTTCCTGCGCGCAATCGCGCGGCTGCCGCCGCACGCGCCGCGGACGGTGCAGGCGCCGCTCGGCCGCAAGATCGTCTCCGCGGCGGGACGGCATCAGTTCTACACGGTGCGCCTCACGGACGGCGTCGCCTACCCCGCGTTCAAAGGATCGAGCGACATTACGAGCCTGTCGCAGGCCGATGGCTACCTGGAGATTCCGAGCGATCAAAGCGTGGTTGACGAGGGCGCGATGGTGAAGGTCACGCTCTTCTGAGGACGAATTGGGTAATTGGGTAGGTGGGTAATTGGGTAAATTACTCAACTACCCGATTCACCGCCGTCCTATCTTTCTCTCGTACTCCAGCTCCAGGACGTCCGCGGTGTGGAGATCGAATGACGGCGCGCGGCGTTCATACGTCCCGCGGAATTCGCTGTGGCAGCGGTAGCAGACGGTGAGATCTTTCAGCCGGCCGTAAATGACGAGATCGATCAGCGCGGCGGCGGCGAGGATGCTGTACGCCACCAGGTCCTTGCCGAACCAGTAGAAGATGCCGCTGATGATCGCGCCGATGACGACGACCGTCAGGCCGATCTTCGGATCGAAGTCCTTGCGGATGTAGAAGTCGCTCCCCTCGCAGACCGGACACCGATCGATCGCGCGGTCGGCCTTCAGATCCTCGGAAAACGCCAGCGTGATGTCGCGACCGCAGCCGCCGCATGTGATCGCGGACGGCGCTTCACGAGCCGAGACAGGCAAGCCGGCGTCGCACGTCGGGCATTTCGCGATAATCTGCATCGTGTTTCGATTATGACACTTCACCTCGCGCAGATGAACATCGGGCGGGTGCGCGCGCCGATCGACTCGCCGGTCATGGCGGGCTTCGTCGCACGGCTCGCCGAGATCAACGCGCTCGCCGAGGCCAGCGACGGCTTCGTCTGGCGCTTTCAGGGCGGGAGCGGCAACGCGACGTACTTGCGAAGGACGCGTAGGCCGGGTCCTTTCGGACCCGGCACGATCGGCGGGTCCGGAAGGACCCGCCCTACTCCTCATCCAACAGAATCGTACTCGCGCAGTGTGCGCCTGCGGCGCGCCCATGAGTTACAGTAACTGGGCATGAGCTGGCAGAGCGAGAACATCAGGGCCGCCGCGACCTACCTGCGCGAGCGGATCGCCGCCGGCGACAGCGCACCGCGCGCGAAAGCGATTTACGAGGGATTGCTCGACGTTCTGGATCCCACCCGGCGCGCGACGCGCGTGCAGCGGGAGATGGCGGCCGCGTCGAAAGCCTCGGCGGCGGCGGCGATCAAAGCCGAACGCGAGCGCCGCGCGGCCGAACGGCGCCGGACCGACCGCCGCAAGGTGAATCTCGGCAGCCCGACCGGCGTCGAGCGGCGCCGGGGCGAACGCCGGACCGGCCGCGACAGAAGAAATCGCTGAAGATCCGGCCACAGCCGGACGCCACCTGGGGTCCGCCTTCAGGCGGGCCGGATCATTTTCTTCCTGGAAAGAACGACGGCAGCGCGAGATCCCGCATCGTGTGGAGGCCGGGCGCCGCGCTGAGGACCTTCGGAATCGAATTGACCACAATCGACGCCGTCGCCACGTCGCCGTGGATGCCGCCGGCGATCTTCATCGACAGGCTCGGCGATCCTTCAATCTCCACCGCGTCATAGGTCTCCGGTGACCCGAGGTACGCCTCCATGTGCAGGCGAATCGCGGGCTCGCCTTTGCGGTACCCGACGCCGTCCTGGATGATCCCGCAGACATAGCCGGGGTCGACGGCGAGGAACTCGCTCGAGATCGTCACCGTGGCGAGCTTCGGATGAATCTCGTCGGTGATGCGATCGAGCCGCCAACCGAGCGCGTCGGCGATCATCGCGATCGATTCCGTCAGACCGACGTGGCGGACGCTGCCGTCCTCCACCTTCTTCTGGAACTGCTCGGTGGTCAGGCCGGCGCCGATCTTCTGCTGGAACGGCAGGCGCCGGATGCGCGCGTCTTGCACGCGGTGGACCGCGACGCGATCCACGCGCTCGCAGACGGCGGTCAGCGCGATGGGCAGGGCGTCCATCGCGAAGCCGGGATTGACACCGGTGCCGAGCACGGCGACCTTCGCCTTCCTGGCCCACGCGTCGATCTGCTTCGCCGGCCGCACGTGGGTGTAGGTCGGATACGAGAGCTCCTCGGTCGTCGAGACAATCGCGCATTTCGCCTTGAGGATCGTCTCGATCTGCGGCATCACCTTCTTGATCGACGAGCTCGTGCACAGCACGACGACGTCCGGCTTCGCCGACTTGAGGGCTTTGGCGGCGTCGCCCGACACTTTGACGCCCAGCCGCTTGGACAGCCCGACGACGTCACCGAGATCGCGGCCGGCCTTGGCGGCGTCGATGTCGATCGCGCCGACGATTTTGAATCCGGGGCGCGCGGCCACTTGCTTCACGATGGCGGCGCCAATCGGGCCGAGCCCGAAGTGCATGACTTTGATGTGCGGCATAAGGAACGAATTATAGCGCGAGGCTTTGTCGGTGGCGTGTCGTCCACTCGGCACGTCTCTGCCGGCATCGTGAACGGACTCGGCGGTGCTTTAGCGTGTGCCCGCACCGGGGGCTCGGCGCGTGCAGGCGGACCGATGGCGACGCGCGCGCGAGTCCATGTGCTACAATGTGCTACATGAAGGCCCTGAAGCGCGTCGGCGTGCGTGAACTGCGACAGAACCTCAGCGTGCATCTCGCCCGCGTCATTCGGGGTGAGACGCTCGAAGTCACCGATCGGGGGCACGCCGTCGCGGTGCTCGCGCCGCTGCCGCCCACCGAGTCTGTGCTCGATCGGCTGGAGCGGGAAGGACTTCTGATTCGCGCGACGGGTGATCTGCTGGACGGCCTGAAGCCTGTCAAGCCGCCCTCGCCCGGCTGGGCGGCGCGCGAGCTTCAGCGGCAACGGGCGGATCGGCGCCTGTAAGTGAACGAGGTCGTCTACCTTGACTCTTCGGCGATCCTCAAGCTGATCTTCGAAGAATCGGAAACGGAGGCGCTCGCGACCATGCTGCGCGCACGACCGGCGCGCGTCTCGAGCGTCCTGGCGCGTGTCGAGGTGCTGCGAACCGCGGCGACGGTGCAGGACCGGGTCGTGCTCCATCACGCGCGAACGGTGCTTGCCCGATTGCATCTCATCCGTCCGGACGATCGGATCCTGAACGCCGCGATCGCCGTCGAACCGCCACACGTGCGGTCGTTGGACGCGATCCATCTCGCCACCGCGCTCTCTCTCGGCCACCACCTCGCCGGCATGGTCGTCTACGATCGCCGGCTCGCCGACGCCGCGCGTCACCACGGCATCACCGTGTGGGCGCCCGCGTGAGCTGGTGTAGCATGCAGCGCATGCGCGGCGCGCTGCTTGCAATCGTCCTCGTCGCAACACCGTCTGCGGGGGCGGCGGCCCAGCCGGGCCCAACCAGCGCGCCTGGGACGATCGTCCCGCCGCTGTCCCCACGCAACGCGAACTACACGATCGCCGCGCAACTCGATCCGGCGACACGCACGATCACCGGCTCGGAAACGATCGTCTGGCGCAACATCACTGCGACGCCGGCCGCTGATCTCGAGTTCCACCTCTACTGGAACGCCTGGAAGAACCCGCGGTCGACGTTCATGCGCGAGCGCGCCCTCTCTCCACAGCCGGGCGCCCGTCCCACGGCCGCCGACGACTGGTCCCACATCGACGTCTCGTCGATCGTCGTCTCGCGACCCGGATCCGTACCGGCGACGCTGACCGCGTCGAAGCGCTTCATCGCGCCAGACGATGACAATCCGGATGACGAGACGGTGATGGCGGTGCCGCTGCCGCAGCCGGTCGCGCCCGGCGAGGCGATCAGCATCGAGGTGACGTGGACCGCGCGGGTGCCGCGCACGTTCGCGCGCACCGGCACCATCGGCAACTTCTTCTTCATCGCGCAATGGTTTCCCAAGCTCGGCGTCCTGCAGGACGCAGGCTGGAACTGTCATCAATTTCACGCGGGCACCGAGTTCTTCTCCGACTACGGCGTGTACGACGTCTTGCTGACGCTGCCCAAGGCGTTCATCGCCGGCGCGACCGGCGTGCTGCGCGAGAAGCGCGACAACGCGGACGGGACGACGACGCACCGCTACTATCAGGAGGACGTACACGATTTCGCGTGGACGACGAGTCCGGATTACCTCGAGCGCACCGCGCGCTTCGAGCATCCGACGCTCCCGCCGGTCGACATGCGGTTGCTCCTGCAGCCCGAGCACGCCGGCCAGGCCGGGCGGCACTTCGACGCGACGCGGACGACGCTCAAGTACTACGGCGAGTGGTACGGCGCGTACCCGTACGGGCACATCACGATCGTGGATCCGGCGTTCCAGAGCGGCGCCGGCGGCATGGAGTACCCGACGCTCTTCACGGCGGGCACGCGCTGGCTCGCGCCCCCGCGCGTGACGACGCCCGAAGGCGTCACCGTGCACGAGGCCGGCCACCAGTTCTGGTACGGCATCGTCGGCAACAACGAATTCGAAGACGCGTGGATGGACGAGGGGTTCAACACGTTCTCGACTGCGCGCGCCGTCGCGCAGGTGTACGACCCGAACTACCTCGCGATCCGGTACTTCGGCGGGTTCGTGCCCTGGGTCTTCACGGACGTCGTCGTCAATCGCGAGACAGACGGCAACCGGCTCGCCGGCTACCGCCGCGACGCGCGCAGCGACGCGCAGTCGACGCCGACGTTCCGGTACTTTCCGTCCACCGGCGGCAGCATCACGTATAACAAGACCGGACTCTGGCTGAACACGATGGAGCGCTGGCTCGGATGGCCCGTCGTGCAGAAGATCATGGCGGCGCACTTCGAGAAATGGAAGTTCAGGCATCCCGCGCCGCAGGACTTCTTCGACACCGCGTCCGCAGTCGCCGGCCGGGATCTGACGCCTTTCTTCGATCAGGTGTATCGCAGCTCGAACGTGTTCGACTACGGCGTGCAGAGCCTGCAGACCGCACGTGAGGGCGACGGCTATCGAACGACGGTCATCGTGCGGCGGTTCGGCGAGGCGATCTTCCCCGTCGACGTATTGGTCACGTTCAAGAACGGCGAACACCTGACCGAACACTGGGACGGCAAGGATCGCTGGAAGCTCTACGCGTACCAGCGTCCCGTGGCGGCGCTGTCGGCCCAGGTGGATCCGAATCGCGTGCTGCTGCTCGACGTCGACTACACGAATAACTCGAAGACGCTGGAGCCGAAAGGCGCGACGGCGGCGACGAAATGGTCGCTGAAGTGGATGGTCTGGCTGCAGGACTGCCTGCTCTCGTGGGTGGCGCTCGCATGACTGTCCTGGCCGCGTGGCGGGACGGCGCGCGTCGAGTGACCCGCGCGCCCGCGCTGCTGGCAGGCGTGTGGGCGCTGACGCTGCTCGTCAGCCTGCCGCTCACGATCGCGCTGCGCGGCATGCTCGAGCAGCATCTCGGCCACAGCCTCGCGGCGGAGACCGCCGCGAGCGGCGTCAACTCCGACTGGATGCAGGAATTCAGCGATCAGGCGACCGGACTCGGCGTCACGTTCAAGCCGACGGTGATTGGCGCCGGCGCCGTCCTCGACAACCTCAGCGCGTTTCTCGACAACACGACGCGGCCGGTCGTCATCGTCGGCGCCGCGTCCGCCTACGTCGTCCTGTGGATCTTCGTCGCCGGCGGCATCATCGATCGGTACGCGCGGGATCGCGCGACGCGCGCGCCCGGCTTCTTCGCGGCCAGCGGCGTGTATTTCTTCCGGTTCCTGCAGCTGGCCGTCGTTCAGGGGATCGTGTACGCCGTCGTGTTCGGCGTCGTCCACGGTTGGCTGTTCGATCGGCTCTATCCGCGGCTGACCCACGACGTCTGGGTCGAAACGACCGCGTTCGCCTACCGCGCGGCGCTCTACGCCGTCTTTGGCGCGCTCGTCGCCGCCTGCACCGTCGTCTTCGATTACGCGAAGGTCCGCGCGGTCGTGGAAGATCGCCGGAGCATGCCGGGCGCGATTGCGGGCGCGCTGCGCTTCATCCAGCGAAACGCCGGCGCGGCGCTGTTGTTGTTCGTCGCAAACTTCGCGGCGTTTCTGATCGTCGTCGGACTGTATGCCGCCGTCGCGCCCGGAGCGGGCGGCGCCGGCGTGTCGATGTGGATCGCGTTCGCCGCCGGCCAGCTCTACGTGATCGCGCGTCTGTGGGTGAAGCTCACGTGCTGGGCGTCGGAGACGGCGCTCTTCCAGGGCCGGTTCGCGCACGCGGGCTACGTCGCGCGACGTGACGAGGTCTGGCCCGAGTCTCCGGCCGCGGAAGCGATTCTTTAGCGAGCGCTTCGGTCAGCGCGCGTCCCTGCGCGCGCGGCAGCGTGATGCCGGCCAGAAACGCGAGCGTCGGCGCGACGTCGATCGGGCTCGCCGGCGCAAGATACTCGCCTTTCGCGATCCCCGCGCCCAGGAGCAGCAGCGGCACGTGCGTGTCGTAGCCGTATCCCGTGCCGTGCGTCGTGCCGTCCACCTGCAGCATCCAGTACGGTTTGGGCACGACCGCGAGATCGCCGCTGCGATCCGCGAAGTAGCCCCGCGCGAGCTGACGGCCGATCGGATCGCCGTCGAATCGGCCCGCCGCCAGCTCGTCGCGCGTGTACACCGTCAGTACGCCTGGGACGTGGCTGATGGCGGCGCGGACATCGGCCAGCACGGCCGGCTCCGTGCGCAGCTTTTCATACGCGCCCTTCCGCAAGTACAGCTCGGTGAAGATGACGCGGTTGACCCACGGCCCAGGGCCAAACGCGTTCGTGAGCACACGCTCGGCCGCCGACGTCACATTGGCTTCCCTGATGCGGCCGGCGTCGAGACCTTCGGCCTGCGCGCGCTCAGGAAGAGGCGCGACGCCGTGATCGGCGGTCAACGCCACGGTGTAGCGTCCGGGGCCGGCCAGATGGTCGAGGCCGGCCAGGAAATCGCCCAGCGTGCGATCGAGGCGGATCAGGATGTCCTGGATCTCGTGGCTGTTGGGCCCGAAGTCGTGGCCGACCTTGTCGAGCGACGAGAAGCTGATCGCGATCATGTTCGTCCGGCCGCCCGCGGTGGCGAGCTTCATGTGATCGGCGACGTCGAGCGCCATCTTCGCGAGGAACTCGTCGGCGAACGGGCTGCTCTGCCACTGATCGTAGAAGGTCCGGTCCGGCGCCGCACCCGCGCCGGACAACGCGTGCGGAAACGCCGACGTCAGCCCCTTGGTCGGATGCGCGCCGATCGCGGGATCCTCGTAGAGATAGCTGCGCTTCGGCAGCGACCGATCCCAGACCTTCCCGAAGTCCTTCTCGACCGGATTGCGCGTGATGAAGTCAGCGACCTCGGGCACGGGCCGCGGTGAAAACGCCGTGGACGTCACCCAGGCGCCGCTGTCGTCGAACCACGCGATAGCATCCGGCCGATGACCGCCGAGCGTGACCGTCGATCGCGCCTTGAGCGAGAACGCAATTGTCCTGCCCGCGGGACTCAGCTGCGCGCGCAGCTCGTCGGCCAGCGCCGGCGCCAGCATTCGGATTGCGCTCTCGCCGGACGCCGAGACGGGTTTGCCGTAGCTGATGATCGTCGCGCGATCGTCATCGGTGCACGTGACCTGCCGGCCCGCGCCGCGATCCCACCACGCGTTGAGGATCATGCCGTGCACGGACGGCACGGCGCCCGTGCTGATGCTCGAGTGGCCGACGCAGGTGACCGTGTTGAAGTACGGATAGTCCACCTGCCGGAACCACGCGCCGTCGGTGACGAGGCGGCGCAGCCCGCGCGACCATTGCCGATGGAACTTGTCGATGTAATCGGCGCGCATCTGATCGACGGACAGCAGCACGAGGAGCTTCGGCGTGCGATCGCCGGCCGCCATGCGCGACGGCGCAGGCTCCTGACCGGAGATGAGCGCGGAGACAGACACGCATCCCGCGAGGGCAGCGAGGAACAGACGACGCATGGACGCCGATTATTTCACACTTGAACGTCGGCGAACTTGTAGCCCACGCCCCACACGGTCAGCAGGAAGCGCGGGCGCGCGGGCGCGCGCTCGATGCGGCGGCGCAGCCGCTTGACGAGCGTGTCGACGCTGCGGACCGTCACAAATGTATCGCCGCGCCAGATCTTCGACAGCAGCGCCTCGCGGCTGAAGACGATGCCCGCGTGCGAGGCCAGCAGATATAACAGGCGGAATTCCTGGTCCGTCAGATCCACGTCGCGCGCTTCAATCCGCACGCGCCGCCGCGCCGGATCGATCTCGACGCCGTGCACGCGGATCGGCGGGCTGACCTCGTCGCCGGTCGCGCCGTTCCTGAGGCGCGCCGCCCCGGCACCACCGGCCGCCGGCACGCGCGGCCGCCGCAGCAGCGCGCGTGCCCGCGCGATGAACTCGCGCACGCCGAACGGCTTGGTCAGGTAATCGTCGGCGCCGCTCTCGAGGCCGGCGACCTTGTCCGATTCCTCCCGGCGCGCCGTCAGCATCAGGATCGGCACGTCGTGGTTGGTGCGCCCCCTGCGCACGGCGCGGCACACGCCGAGGCCGTCCAGGCCGGGGATCATCACGTCGAGCACGATCAGGTCGAACCGCTCGGATTCCGTCCGCTTCAGCGCCTCCGGACCGTCTCCAACTCCGTCGCAGGCATAGCCTTCCAGTCCCAGGTGCAGGCACACAAGCTCGCGGATGTTGGGTTCGTCCTCGACGACGAGCACGCGGGGCGGCACGGTCTTTTCAGTTTTTCCGGGGGCGATCCATTCGGGCGACACATTCATGATGTCTCACTCAGACAGGACGGCAGGCGCTGGCGTTACTCTTGGACGACGCACGCGGTGCGTTGGCTCGGGTGTACACGCTTGTCATCGCCTACACGCGCGTAGCCCTGCTTCGGAATACGAACCCCGGGGCCCTTCCGTTTAGGGCCGCGCGGGGCACGGCGGAAGGATTTGATAAAGACCTAGGCGGGTACGGCCGCGCGGACGGCGGCGACGATGTGCGCGGCGGAGATCCCGAAGCGATCCAGCAATTCGTCGGGTTTTCCGCTGCGCGGGATCTCACGGACAGCGAGGCGCCGGACCGTGAAACCGGCGTCGGCGACGGCCTCCGAAACGGCGTCGCCGATGCCGCCGGCCTGGTAATGATCCTCGACGGTGATCACGCGACCCTTCGTCGCGCGCGCGGCCGCCACGAGTCCCGCGCGATCGACCGGCGCGACGGAGTACAGGTCGATCACGCGAATGAAGACGCCGGCCGCCTTCAACTGATCGTAGGCCTTCAGCGCCTCGAACACGGTCACGCCCGCGCCAATCACCGTCGCCGCGTCCTGCGCGCTTTCCCGCAGCACTTTCAGTCCGCCGATCGTGAACGTCTCGTCGTTCGAATAGATGACGGGCGTCTTGGGCCGGCTCGTGCGGATGTACGCCGGACCCGGATGGTACGCGGCCAGCGCGACGAGACGCTCGGCGCTCACGCCGTCGCACGGATACAGCACCGTGTAGTTCGGCTCGGCGCGGCACATGGCCAGATCCTCGAGCGCCATCTGCGACGGGCCGTCTTCGCCGATTGAGACGCCGGCGTGCGAGCCGGCGAGCTTGATGTTCACGTTGCTGATCGCCGCCATGCGGATAAAGTCCGACGCGCGCGCCAGGAAACACGCGAACGTGGACGGAAACGGAATCGCGCCCCGAGCCGCGAGGCCCATCGCCGCGCCCACCATCACCTGCTCGGCGATGAAATTCTGATAGAAGCGATCGGGCAGCGCCTTTTCGAATTTGTCGCTGAAGGTGGAGTTCTTGACGTCGGCGTCCAGCGCGACGACGCGCGAATCCGCCTCGCCGAGCTTCGCGATCGCCACGCCGTACGCTTCGCGTGTCGCGACCTGATCGCCCATGGCGTACGCCGGCGGCGCGACGGGCTTGGGTGCCGCGACGGCGCGCGGTTTCGACGCGGGCCTGGCAATCTGGCCGGCCAGGTTCGGTCCGCCCAGGCCTCCCGGAGCCGGCACGAACTGCTTCTCGAGCTCCGCGAGCGCGCGGTCGAGCTCCTCGCCCTTCTTGAACGCCTTGCCGTGCCAGCCGTCCTTGCCCTCGACGAACGACACGCCCTTCCCCTTGATCGTCCGGGCGAGGATCATCGTCGGCTGGCCTTTGGTCCGCCGCGCTTCGTCGAGCGCATCGAGAATCGCCGACATATCGTGACCGTCGATCACGATCGCGTGCCAGCCGAACGCGCGCCAGCGGCGCGCGAACTGATCCATGTCGTGCTGCCACATCGTGGCGCGGCTCTGGCCCAGCGCGTTGACGTCGGTGATGCCGCACAAATTGTCGAGCCGGTCCATCGTCGCGACGTCGGCGGCTTCCCAGACGGAGCCTTCGGCGGATTCACCGTCGCCGAGCAGCACGTACGTCCGGTAGTCCGACCCGATCCGCCGCGCGTTGAGTGCGCTGCCGATTGCGGCGCAGATGCCCTGCCCCAGCGAGCCGGTCGCGACGTCGACAAACGGCAGCCGCGGCGTCGGATGCCCTTCGAGATCGGATCCGATGCTCCGCAGCTTCAGCAGCTCCGACCGATCGAACAACCCGGCTTCGGCCCACGCCGCGTAGAGAATCGGCGCCGCGTGTCCCTTCGACAGCACGAAGCGATCGCTTTCGGTATTGCGCGGATCCTTCGGGTCGAATCGCATTTCGGCGAAGAACAGCGCCGCCGTGAGATCGGCCATCGAGCAACAGCTGGTCGGATGACCGGTCCCGGTCTCCGACGTCGATCGAAGCGAATCGATCCGGAGCCGCGTGGCGACGTTCTTCAGTGCGGGAACGAGAGAGGCGCGGTCGATGGGCATAGAAGGGCTGAGAGAATTCAGATTTGAGAGTTCAGATTTCAGATTTCAGATTTCAGATTGTTGGGTGAGATTTCAGAATCCAGATTGTATTGCAGATTGGCAAAGCCGCCCAATCTGAAATCAATCCGCAATCAATCTGAATTCTGAATTCTGAATTCTGAAATTTCACGCCATTCCACCAACGCGAGCCCGTAAACACCCGCGTGCGGTCCCCGGGCCAGCGGGTCCGACGACAGCGCGGTCAGCAGGCGTTCCGCATCCGCCCGGTAGTCCACCTCCGGCGCGATGACGGCGGCGGCGCGGTACGCCTCGTCCGCGTGCAGCGCGGCGAGCCGGCACAGCACACGCGCGGCCTCGCAGCGCGCGGCGAAATCCGCGGCGGTCTGCTCGTCTCGGCGCGCCGTCTGCATCAACTCCTCGGCCAGCATCGAATAGGGCAGGCGCCCGCTGATCTCGAAAGCCGTGAGGAGCGCAGACGCCGAACGCACGTGATCGCCCAGCGTGCCGCGCGCGCGCACGCGTGCGTGCCCAGTATGTAATGTGTGCGCGATGCCGTCCCCCGGCTGATACGCGTGGCCGACAATGCGCTCGAGCTCGTCGATGGCGGCGGGCACGAGCTCCTGGGGATCGACGAGATGCGCGGCGCGCAGGCACGCGTCCACCGACGCCATGCCGTCCTCGACCACGTCCGTGGACGGCCAGGCGCGGCGCAGATCCGCCATCAGCGCGGCGACGGCGGACGGCAGCCGATCGTCATCGGAAATCGCGCTGGCCTCGGCGAACAGCGTCAGCCACGCGGCGCATTCGAGGCCGCGCGTTTCGCGTGCGGCGTGCGCAAACGCCGGCGCGAGCGCATCACCGAGCGCGTCGCGCAGATCGTCCCGGTCCGTCGCGAGGTACCGGCGCAGGAGGAACGCCAGCGCGAGCGGCTCGGGCGCGCCGCGCTCGCCATCGCGCGTCACCGAGGCGAGGACGATCGCGGTAATCGGCTCCAGCGCATCGCTCAAGGAGTCAGACAACCTGCCGATTATAATGAGAGGAGTCCGCCCGAATCCCCAACATGGCTCATGCGATCACGCTCGTTCCCGGCGACGGCATCGGTCCGGAAGTCACCGACGCGGTCGTGCGCATCATCGGCGCGACCGGTGTTTCGATCGACTGGGAGCCGCACGCCGCCGGCCTGCTCGCCTTCGAGCGCTCTGGCGAATCGCTGCCGGCCACGCTGATCGATTCGATCCGGCGCAACACGGTCGCGCTCAAGGGGCCGGTCACGACGCCGATCGGCCAGGGCTTCACGAGCGTCAACGTCGGGCTGCGGAAAGCGCTCGATCTCTACGCGAACCTGCGGCCCGTGAGCAATCTGCCCGGCGTCGACGCGCGGTTCCAGGGACTCGATCTCGTCATCGTCCGCGAGAACACCGAAGATCTCTATGCCGGCCTCGAGCACGAAGTCGTGCCGGGCGTCGTCGAGAGCCTGAAGATCATCACCGAGAAGGCGTCCACGCGCATCGCGCACTTCGCCTTCCAGCACGCCCGCCGCCACGGCCGCACGCGCGTAACCGCGATCCACAAGGCCAACATCATGAAGCTCGGCGACGGGCTGTTCCTCGAGAGCATCCGCCGCGTGGCGCGCGAGTACGGCGAGATCACCTACGACGAGCGCATCGTCGACGCGGCGTGCATGCACCTCGTCATGAATCCGGGCCAGTTCGACGTCCTGCTGCTGCCGAACCTGTACGGCGACATCGTGTCCGATCTCTGCGCGGGACTCGTCGGCGGCCTCGGCGTCGTCGGCGCGGCGAATCTGGGCGCCGAGTGCGCGGTGTTCGAAGCCGTGCATGGCAGCGCGCCAGACATCGCGGGCAGGCAGATCGCGAATCCGACGGCGCTGCTCCTTTCCGCCGTGATGATGCTCCGCCACATCGACGAGGGGAACGCGGCCGATCGCATCATGCAGGCGGTGCGCGCCGTGCTGAGCGCGCGCCGTGTCCGCACGCGGGATCTGGGCGGCACGGCCTCGACGAGCGAGTTCGCCGATGCGGTGTGTCGCGCGATTTAGATATGTAGGGCGGGTCTTTTCAGACCCGCCAGTGAGCCGGGTCCGAAAGGACTCGGCCTACAGCCGCCGGTGAGCGCGTGCTATAGTCCAAACTTCCGATGCAGGATGACATTTCCGAGGCGGTGCTTGCGCGCGAAGAAGTGCTGAAGTACCCCCGCGCGCAGGTCTCCGCGTATCTGGACGAGCTGCGGACGACGCAGCGGCACAAGTTCTATCGCGCGCTGCAGCATCCGCTCTATCCGATTCTCCGCAAGATCGAGCGCCTGCACGAGCACCTGCACCACGTCGAAGCGGCGGTGCGCGACCATCGCGTCGTCTACGCCTCGAACCACAAGAGCCACTGCGACTACCTGGTCGAGCCGCTCGTGCTCGACGACAACGGCATCCGTCCGCCGCTCATGACGGCGGGCATCAATCTCTACGGCGGACCGCTCGGGCTGCTCAACCGCCACGTCACCGGCGCGATTCCGATCCGCCGCAACAGCAAGGATCCCGCGTACCTGACGACCCTCAAGGCGTACGTCGCGGAGATCGTCAAGAAGCACGATCTGTTCTTCTACCCGGAAGGCGGGCGGAGCTACAGCGGCGAGCTGAAAGCGGCGAAGACCGGCCTGCTCCACGCGGTGCTCAGCGCCCAGCAGCCCGATCTCGTCATCGTGCCGACCGCCATCGCGTACGACCTCGTGCTGGAAGACCATATCCTCGCGCATCAGCGCGTGAAGAAGCGCCAGCGGCCGTTCGCGCGCGAAGTGGCGGAGATGGTGCGCTACGCCGTCGGGTACCGGTCGCGGGCGATGGTCACGTTCGGCGCGGCCCTTTCGGTCGCCGGCTGCGACGTACACTCGCGCACGGACGTCCTCGAGCTGGCGCGGCTCATCCGCGTGCGCATCGGCGCCCTGTACAAGGTGCTGCCGACGGCCGTCTTCGCCTCCGCGATGCGGCCGTCCATCACGCGGCGCGATCTCGAGGAGCGCATCGATCGCCTCATCGAGGAGCTCGCGGCGCGCCACGCCAACCTCGGCGTCACGAGTGGACGGCAGGCGGTCGAGGAGGCGGCCGAGCCGCTCGAAACACGCGGGGTCGTCGTCGCCGAACGCGGCCGCTTCCGCGTGCGCGAGCGAACTGTGCTGCGCTACTACGCGCGGACGATCGAACATCTGCTCGCGACCCCCGGTCGGACCCATTAGATGCTGGATAGCGCGTCGAAGGCTTTTTTTCACCTCCTCGCCCGGAGCGGAACCCTCAAAAAACTGGCGTCACGGTACGGAATGCGGCGGCCGTCGAGCTTCGCGCGGCGGTTCATCGCCGGCGAGACCGTGGCGGAAGCCATCGACGCGGCGCGCGCCGTCGAGGCGCGGCGGATGACGCACACGCTCGACATGCTCGGCGAGAGCGTCACGGACCTCGACAAGGCCGAGGCCGCCACGCGGGAGTATCTCGCGGCGATCGACGCCGTCGCGGCGGCCGGCATCGGCCGCGGCCTGTCGCTGAAGCTGACACAGCTCGGCCTCGACGTGGACAAGGCGATCACGATCGACAACCTGCGGAAGATCCTGGCGCGCGGCGAGCCGGCCGGATTCTTCGTCCGCGTCGACATGGAGAACTCGCCGTACACCGACGTGACGCTGGAGATCTTCGAAACGCTCTGGCGGCACGGCCACCGCCGCATCGGCGTCGTGCTGCAGTCCTCGCTGCGCCGGAGCGAGCAGGATCTGACGCGCATCAACGCGCTCGGCGCGGGCGTGCGGCTGGTCAAAGGCGCGTACAAGGAACCGAAGACGGTCGCCTACCAGCGCAAGGCGGACGTGGACGCGGCCTACGCGCGCATGCTCGTGACGCTGCTGACCGAGGGGCACGACCCGGCGATCGCGACGCACGACCCGGCGATGATCGATCTGGCGTGCACGACCGCGCGCAAGCGTGGCATCGCCCGGGACACGTTCGAGTTCCAGATGCTGTACGGCATTCGGCGCGATCTGCAGGCGACGCTGGTCAAGGAAGGCTACCGGGTCCGCGTCTACATCCCGTTCGGCCGGGAGTGGTTTCCCTATTTCATGCGAAGGCTCGGCGAGCGGCCGGCGAACATCGCGTTCGTGCTGAAAGGGATTCTCGGCGAACGCTGAATCGGGTAGTTTGGTAATTGGGTACTTGGGTAAGGTTGGGTAATTGAGTAGTCGCTTCCACCGCGAGCGTCACGCCTTCGATCGGCGACGCTGCTCATTCAGCCGAGCCGTTCCAACCTGGCTGGAAAAGATCGCCACAAGTTCAGTCGACTCGCGTTGTAATCGCTGCAGGTCAGGACTCTCCGTCAGCTTGGCGTCGGCGATGACGTTCAACCAATACTGACACTCGTCGGCTTCCTCCGCCACAACACCAATCTTTGAAGTGAAATCCGCGTGCGACCGCGCGCGACAGGCGGCACGATAGTTCGCGCCAACAGAAGTTGCCGCCTTCAGCAACTGCCGCTTGATCGTCGGCCCGGGCTCAACGGCTGAGAAGGTCTTGGCGAGCTCGATCACATCGAGCGTGAATTGATAGGTGCGTTTCTTGAGCTCGTCTGCTTGCTCGCTCATGCCGGACGACAGGAGCACGATATATGCCAGGTCGCGCACGCCGTCCTGAGCGCCGGCGCGATCACGATGAGGAGGTCCTCACTCTCACGTAGACGATGGCGGCGCTGCGACCATTACCCACCTACCCAATTACTCAACTACCCAATTCGTCTAGCAGTATCTCTTCGCGAGCTCAATCAACGCATCCCTGCACATCAAGACATCTCGGACGTTGACATATTCCACAGCGGAGTGAAGTCCAGCCCCACCAGGGCCAAAGAGTATCGAGGGGATTCCTGCGTGTCCGAGGACGGCCGCGTCGGTCCAGAAACTCGCGCCCGCGATGCGCGGCTGGCCGCCCGCGTGCGCCAGCGCGGACGTGAGGGCGCGGGGCAACTCGTGATCCGCGGGCACTTCATAGGCGGGGCGGCCGAACACCGCGGTCGCCGTCCCGCGGAACGTCCGATCCTCGTGCGCGAGCGCGTCCAGAATCTGCTGCACTTCCACCAGCGCCTTCGACTCGGGCTCGCCGGGCAGCGTCCGCCGCTCCATCTGTAATGTCGCGTGGTCGGGATAACTGCTCAGTTCCCGACCGCCTTCGATGATCGACGCGTGCAGCGAACCCGTGCCCACCAGCGCGTGCGGCGGCTGGGCCTGCAGCCTGGCGTCGAGCGACTCGAGCCGCGTAAGAACGCGGCCGAGCCGCAGAATCGCGTCCTGGCCTTCGGCCGGACGGCTGCCGTGCGCCGCCTTGCCCTCGACGTCCACGCGCACCCACGCGAAGCCTTTGTGGCCAATCGCGATCGCGAGGTCCGTCGGCTCGGTGACGATCGCCGCGTCGGCGCGCCACTTCGTCACGAGCGCATCGGCGCCGATGCTTGAGTGCTCCTCGTCGACGACGGCCGCGACGATCAGCCGGCCTTTCGTGAGGCCGCCGCTCGACGCGATGTCCGCCGCGGCGCTCAGCATCGCGGCGACGCCGCCCTTCATGTCCTGCGCGCCGCGCCCGTACAGCCGTCCGTCGCGCTCGACGGGCGTGAACGGATCCGTCATCCCGGCGACCCCGACGGTGTCGGTATGGCCGCAGAACATCAGCGTCCGTCCAGGCGCGCGGCCTTCGAGGACGCCGACGACGTTCGGTCGATCGGGCGCGACGGGTTCGATCGATACGTCTAGGCCGCTGCGACGCATCTCGGTCACGATGCGATCGGCGATGTCACGCTCGCCGGGCGCACCGGGCACGAGTGTCGGGTTGACGGAATTAATCGCGACAAGGTCGCGAAGGAGTTTGAGACAGGGATCCATTGGTCGTTGGTCGTTAGCCACCAGTCACCAGCCACCAGTCACCAGTCACCAGTCACCCAGCCACCAGCCTCCTGAGCGAGGCGTCAGCCGAGCGCACAATGCTATCCTGCCGACACATGAATCCCAACCGGGTTATCGCGATCACGGGCGCGTCCGCCGGCATCGGGCGCGCCACGGCCGTCCGCGTGGCGCGCGACGGCGCGAGCGTCGTCATCTGCGCGCGGCGCGAGGCGGCGCTGCGCGCGGTGGCGGATGAGATTACCGCCGCCGGCGGCCAGGCACTGCCCATCGTCGCCGACGTCACGCGCGAAGCCGACATGACGGCGATGGTTGCGCAGGCCGTCGAGCGCTTCGGCCGGCTCGACGTGATGATGTGCAACGCGGGCTTCGGTGTCGCGGGCGCGATCGACGACATCACGCCGGATCAGATGCGGCAACTGATGGACGTCAACTACCTGGGCACGTTCTTCGCGGCGCGCGCGGCAATGCCGGTCTTCCGGACGCAGGGCCATGGCCACGTGATCATGGTGTCGTCGATCGTCGGCAAGCGTGGCGTGCCGTTCATGGGCGCGTATTCGGCGACGAAATTCGCGCAGGTCGGCCTCGCCGAGTGCCTGCGAGCGGAAGTCCTGGGCTCGGACATCCACGTGACGGTCGTCTACCCGGTGTCCACCGAGACCGAGTTCTTCGACGTGATGTCGAAACAGACGGGCATGGCGGTCACGCGCGCCTACGGTCCGCGCCAGGACGTGACGATCGTCGCCGACGCCATCGCGCGCGCCCTCGAACATCCGGTCCCCGAGGTGTACCCATACCCGCGGTCGAAGGCGCTGGCCGTCCTCAACGCGATCGCGCCTGGCCTTTGCGACCGCATCGTCAAGCGGTTCGGGCGAAAGCCGGTACGATCGCCCGTCTGAAAGGCTCGCGCTACAATTCCGCCCGTCTGAAAGGTTCCGGCCTCCGCTCGCGAGTGACACAAGCGAGCTGCGGCCAGGCTCGCCGAAAGCAGCGCGCTACGATAGATAGTCCATGTCCGACCCCTTACAACATGCACGCACGATTGCCACAGCCGTCCGCGACGCGGGCGGCTGCGCGCTGGTCGTCGGCGGCTGGGTGCGCGATCGCCTGATGGGCGTCGAGTCCAAAAACATCGACCTCGAAGTCTTCGGTATCGCGCCAGACGAGCTGCGCGCGCTGCTCGATGCGCACGGCAAGGTCGAAGCCGTCGGCGAGAGCTTTCAGGTTTACAAGATCGGCGACCTCGACGTCTCGCTTCCCCGCCGCGATTCGAAAGCCGGACGCGGTCACCGCGGGTTCGTCGTCGTGGGCGATCCGGACATGTCGATCGAGGACGCGGCGCGCCGGCGCGACTTCACCGTCAACGCGATCTCGTGGGATCCGCTCGCCGGCGAATACTTCGACCCGTTCGGAGGTCGTGGCGACATCGAGCACCGGCTGCTGCGCGTCGTCGATGCCAGGACATTTCCCGACGACAGCCTGCGCGTCCTCCGTGCCGTCCAGTTCGCGGCGCGGCTCGAATTCACGCTCGACGACGCCACGCGCGCGCTCTGCGCAGGCATCCCGCTCGACGATCTTCCGGCCGAGCGGGTCTGGGGCGAAGTCGAGAAGCTCTTGTTCGCGCGCCGGCCGTCGATTGGCTTCGCGCTCGCGCTGGATCTCCAGATCGTCGCGAAGCTCTGGCCAGAGCTGCAAGCGCTCGCCGGATGCCCGCAGGAACCCGCGTGGCATCCCGAGGGCGACGTCTGGGTGCACACGCTGCAGGTGATCGATCAGGCGCGCACGCGCGTCGATGATCTGCCGCGGCCGCAGCAGATCGCGATCATGCTCGGCGCGGTCTGCCACGATCTCGGCAAGCCGGCGACGACGGCGTTCAGCGACGGCCGGATCCGATCGATCGATCACGAGGAACAAGGCGTCGCGCCGGCGACGGTGCTGCTCGACCGGCTGAACGTCCACACGATCGACGGCTACGACGTGCGGAAACAGGTGCTCGGCATCACCGCGCAGCATCTGAAGCCGGGCATGTGGTTCAAAGTGAAGGATGAAGTGGGCGACGGCGCGTTCAGGCGGCTGGCAGCCAAAGTCGATCTCGAGCTGCTGGCGCGTCTCGCGAAATCAGACTGCCTCGGCCGCGAGCCCGGTCACTTCAACTGCGACGCGATGGACTGGTTTCTCGAGCGCGCCCGCTCGCTCGGCGTCCAGCATCGTCCGCCGGAACCGATTCTCCTCGGCCGGCACGTGCTCGCGCTCGGGCTGAAGCCCGGCCCGCGCGTCGGCGAGATCGTGAAAGCGGCGTACGAACTGCAGTTGGATGGGAAGGTAACGAACCTGGACGAGGCGATCGCGGCGGCGCAGCGGCTACTTTGATTCGCCGCGGCGGCGATGCTGACGGCGATCGATCGCGAGCATGATGAAGAACGCGATCAGGGCCAGTACGCCCAGGGCCGCCGGGATAATCAGCGCTTCCACCGTTTCACCTCGAGAAATACGCCGAGAGCGAAAAGACCGCCACTGATCGCGATCGTAGCAAGCAGGGTCCGAACAGTCAATATTCTGCCCTGCACGTAGACGTCGAGCGGTACGAACACGGCGACAAGCACCGCCACCTCTCGAAGAGACTCGCCTATCAGCACGGCCACCTGTTGTATCGTCGACCGGTCGTCGTTCATAAGGTCGACGACGTGCATCTGCCGTGCCGCGTCCGACCTATCGTGTTTGTTGAGCGTTTCGATCGGTAGCCCTTCGGACGTGGAAGTTTCTGCTTCCGCGATCTGACGTGAGCTTGGCAGTTTCTACAACACCGACAGGCGATTCGGCGATCAGGGCCTCGCGGGCACGCGCCGCGCAAGCTCAGTCGTCCAAGAGGCAGGGGATGAAGCCGGGTGGACTATATGACGGCGGATCATACAATCGCTCCATGGCCAGATACACGATGGTTTACGGCGTGCGGTTGATTCCGGAAGGCACGCTGAGAGGCGTCGAAGAAGGGACGCTGAAGCTGGCTGATGGATCGACCGCCGGCCTCACGCTCCACACGTTCGACGGCACGATCCCGCAGCTGCGGCGCTCGCTCGATCGAAGCCTCGACGCCTTCTTCGACCTGCTGCCGGGAGCAGAGGACGAGGACCTCGAGAGATTCGGGGACTAGCTTTTCTCTTTTCTCTTTTCAGTTTTCAGTTTTCAGTTCCGCTCGGCGCGCCATTCTTCCAGGAGCCGAGCGGCGTTTCCCGCCACCGACTTGAGCGTCGGCGTCCATCCCAGCGCGCGGGCGCGCGGGCTGCGGACGAGCTGATCCAGGGCGAGCGCGTCGGCGTACGCGCCCATCTTGTTCCGCGCTTCGTCGATCGGCACGTGGCGCACGTCCGGGCGCACCGGTAAGTAGGGCTTGATGGCGTCGACGATGTCGTTCACGCGCTCGTCGCCCTCGTCGTTGGCGTGGAACACGCCGCCCGCGTCGGCGCTCGCGGCGAGCTTCGCGTAGAGATCGGCGAGGTCGCGGTCGTACACGAGCGGCCAGTGGTTGTTGCCGTCGCCCACGACGCGCACGAGGCCGTTGCTGGCCGATTTGAACAGATCGCCGACGATGCCGTTTCCGCTGCCGTATACGACGCCCGGCCGCACGACGACCGTCCGCAGCACGGCGTTGGCTGAGTCCACCACGAGCTGCTCGTGGTCCGGACGCCAGGAGACGAGGTCGATGGGATTCAGCGACGCGTCCTCGGACGCCGGATCGGGTGTCCGGCCGAGGACCCAGACGCCGGACGTATAGATAATGAAGCGCTGCGCCGGCGCCGCGGACCCGGCCGTGCGCGGACGCTTCGCCGCCGCGAGAATCGTCTCCAGCACCGCGCGATCGATCGCCGGCCCGCGGCCGGAAGTCGAGTCGAATGCGGTGAGCACGTAGCCGTCCTGGCCGTCGGCGCTGCCGCGAAACGAGTCGGGCTCGGCGAGGTTGCCGATCACGGGATGCGCGCCGCGCTTGGCGACGCGCCGCGCCTTCTCGTTGTCGCGCACCAGCGTGGTCACGTCGTGGCCGCCGCGCACGAGCGCGTCGAGTACGGCCGCACCGATGTAACCGGTGGCGCCTGTCAGGAAGATCCGCATCGGGCCGTATATCATAGTTCACTCGTGGTCCGTGACACGCTCATTGACTTTTTCGGCGATCTCGCCGCCGCCCGCGGCGACTTTCTCGTGTACGACGACGGGTTCCGGAGCCGGACGTACACGTACGCCGAGGTCGGCCGCGCCGCGCGCGGATTCGCATCGTGCCTCGATCGACAAGGTGTCCGGAAAGGCGACAAGATTGTCTTCTGGTCCGAGAACCGTCCGGAATGGATCGTCGCGTTCTGGGGCTGTCTGCTGCGCGGCGTGGTCGTCGTCCCGATCGATTACCGCGCGTCGCCGGATTTTCTGGCGCGCGTCGCGCGCATCGTTGACGCGAAATGCGTCCTGATCGGCGAGGACGTTCCGCCGCCCGGATCGATCACCGCGCCGATCTGGAAGCTGAACGCGATCGACCGGCACGAGCCGTCGTCAGCAGCGTCGCACGGCCCGCCGGCGCCGTCCGCGCCGCCGGATCCGCAGATCGCGATCGCGCGCGACGATGTCGTCGAGATTATCTTCACGTCAGGCGCCACGGCCGAGCCCAAGGGCGTCGTCATCACGCACCGCAACGTGCTGGCGAACATCGTCCCCGTCGAGCGCGAGATCCTGAAGTACCGCAAGTTGGGTAAGCCCTTCTATCCATTGAGGTTCCTCAACCTCCTGCCCCTGTCCCACATGTTCGGCCAGGCCATGGCCACCCTCATTCCGCCGATGCTGACGGGCACCGTCGTCTTCATGCGCGGCTACAACCCGGCGGAGATCGTCGAGCAGATCAAGAAGCGCCGCATCTCGGTGCTCGTCTCGGTGCCGAAGATGCTCGACGTGTTGCGCGAGCACGTCTGGCGCCTCGCGCCAGAAACAAGAACGCCGGGACCGAAGCAGCATTTCGCGCGGCGCTGGTGGCGGTACCGAAAGATCCATCGCGCGTTCGGCGTCAAGTTCTGGGCGTGCATCGTCGGCGCGGCGCCGCTCGACGCCCAGCTCGAAGCGTTCTGGTCCGAGCTGGGCTTCGCGGTCATCCAGGGCTACGGTCTCACCGAGACCGCGCCGATCGTGACCCTGAATCATCCGTTCGCGATGAAGAAAGGCTCGGTCGGCAAGGCCATCGCGGGCGTCGAGATCAAGATTGCGCCGGACGGCGAGATCCTCGTCCGCGGCGAAAACGTCACGCGCGGCTACTTCAACGCCGCCGAAGAAACGGCGCGCGCGTTCGAGGACGGCTGGTTCCACACCGGCGACATCGGCGAGATGGGCGTCGACGGCCAGATCTACATCCGCGGGCGCAAGAAAGAAATGATCGTCACGCCCGAGGGGCTGAACGTTTTCCCCGAAGACGTCGAGAAAGTCCTCACCCACATCGCCGGCGTGAAAGAGTCCGCAGTCGTCGGAATATCGATCGGATCGGAAGAGCGCGTGCACGCCGTAGTCGTGGTCGAACCCGGCACCAACCTGGAGACAATTGTCCGCGAGGCGAACGCGCATCTCGACGATCACCAGAAGATTCGACGTGCGCTCGTCTGGCCCGAGCCGGCGCTGCCGCGGACCGAGGGCACGGACAAGCTGAAGCGGACGGCCATCCGCGACTGGGCGAAGGCCGGCGGCGCCACGCCGCGCCCGGTAAACATGGTCAAGGCCGGCCGCGACGCGTTCGCCGCGCTCCTGGCGAAGTACGCGGGGCGATCGGACATCTCGCCCACAACGACCATCGAGGAGCTCGGTCTCAGCTCGCTGGATCGCGTCGAATTGATGGTCGCCATGGAGGACGCGTTCCAGACGCGGATCGACGAGCGCGCGTTCTCCGAAGCGCGCGACCTCGGCCAGCTGCGCACGCTGGTGGCGCGCGCGGCCGCGAGCGACGCGCCGCCGGCCGAGCCCGTCAGTTTTCCCACGTGGAGCCGCGCGTGGCCCGCGCGCGCGATCCGGCGCGTGAGCCTGCCGACGTGGATCCTGCCGCTCGCACGGCTGTTCGCCTGGCTGCGGATCGACGGCCTCGAGCATCTGCGCGATCTCGAAGGCCCCGTGATTTTCGCGTCTAATCACCAGAGCTTCATGGACGGTCCGGTGATCATGGCCGCGCTGCCGGCGCGCTGGCGCTATCGTCTCGCGCCCGCGATGGGCAAGGAGATGTTCGCCGCGCATTTCTTTCCGGCCGAGCACGGCCGGCTCGCGTGGCTGACCAACAGCATCAACTACGGGCTCGCCGTGCTCTTCTTCAACGCGTTCCCGCTGCCGCAGCGCGAAGCGGGCGCGCGGCAGACGCTGCGGTACATCGGTGAGCTGCTCGGCGACGGCACGTCCGTGCTGATCTTTCCCGAAGGCCGCCGATCGGAGAGCGGCGCGATCGACACGTTCCGTCCCGGCATCGGCATGATCGCGGCGCGGCTCGGCGCGACCGTGGTTCCGGTGCGGCTGGAGGGGCTGCACAAAGTGCTCGGCGTCGGCTGGCACATGGCGCGGCCGGGGCGCGTGCGGGTGGCGTTTGGCGCGCCGATGCGGCTTGCGGGCGACAATTTTGAGGCGCTGGCGCAACAAGTGGAAGCCGCCGTACGAGCGTTGTAACGCGAAGCGCGCAATTTCGTCGGGTACCGATCGTGCATTTAACCTTTCGCGGGTGACGCCTGGTCTAGTCGGTAGGGCCGGCCAAGGTCGGCCCCTACGAATGGGGCAGCACTCAGGCGCCCACAGGGAGGTAGTGCAATGACGCTTCGAGGACTCTGTCGGATCGCGGCGGCGGTCCTGGTCATCACCAGCGCAATCGTGATCGACTCCGCGTGCGCGGCGCCGAGCGGGCGCCTGTACGTGGTCGTCGCGCCGCCCCCGCCCGTGGTCGAAGCGCGCGTGATCGCGCCGGGGCCGGGGTACATCTGGGTCGCGGGCTACCACCGGTGGGACGGCCGCGCCTACGTGTGGGCCCCGGGCGTCTGGATGCGTCCGCCGCGGGCGCGCGCGGTCTGGGTGCCGGCGCACTGGGTGCGCGAGCGGCGCGGCTGGTATTTCGTCGAAGGACACTGGCGATGATTGGCCGCCGTATGGCACAATCATTGTTTGAAGGAAGGACTGCTAGCATTTGAGTAAGGATGATCTGATTGACATGCAGGGCACCGTGGTCGCGGTGCACAGCGGCGGGTTGTACCGCGTGCAGTGCGATGCCGGCCACGAAGTGCTGGCCCAACTCAGCGGCCGCATGCGCCGCTTCCGCATCAAGGTAGTTCCGGGGGATCGCGTCACGGTGGGCGTCTCGCCCTACGATCCGGTCAGGGGCATCATCACGTTCCGCGCACGCTAGCCAAAACAGTTTGCCCTCACATACAACTGGTCGAGCACAGGGACACGGCGGTCACCGCCGCGAATCGCGCGGCGGTCCGCGACGCGGGTCCAGGCCGTCGCACGGCGGCGGCGCGCCGCACGCGCACAAGCCCAGCCGGCCCGGCATCACGCTCGAGCCGATTGTGTGCGACACGAATCCGGTGCCGTTCGCGTCGCTCGGGCTCGACCCGCGGCTGCTCGAAGGCACGCGCGATCTCGGCTGGGCGGACACGCGGCCGATTCAGACGGCCGTCATCCCGCTCGCGCTCGCCGGCCAGGATCTCATCGCGTGCGCGGAGACCGGGACCGGCAAGACCGCGGCGTTCGTCGTGCCGACGCTGCAACGGCTGCTCACCGACGCAGCCTTGAAGGGCTGCGCTACGACGCCGGGTGACGCAGCCCTAAAGGCCTGCGCTACGACACCGGCCTCGGATCAGGCCACGACGCCGGCCTCGGATCCGACTGTAGCGCAGGCCTTCAGGCCTGCCCACTCCCGCGTGCTGGTCCTCGCGCCGACGCGCGAGCTCGCGGTCCAGATCGAAGACGAAATTCACGGCCTCGCGTATCACACCAACGTCACGAGCGCCGCCGTCTATGGCGGCGTAGAGATGGGCATGCAGGAGCGCGCGCTGAAGGCGGGCGTGGACATCATCGTCGCGACGCCAGGCCGCCTGATGGATCACATGCGGCAGCAGAACGCCGACCTGGGCGGCGTCGAGCTGCTGGTCCTCGACGAAGCGGACCGCATGATGGACATGGGCTTCTGGCCCGACGTCCGCCGGATCATCACGGCGCTGCCGCCGGTCCGCCAGACGCTGCTCTTCTCGGCGACGATGCCCGAGGAGGTCGTGCACGACGCGCTGGAGATCACGCACGACGCGAAATACGTACAGGTCGGTCAACGGAGCGCGCCGCCCAAGAGCATCACGCACCGCGTCGAAGCGGTCGCCGCGTCGCACAAGGTCGAGTGGCTGATCGATCACCTGCGCCGGCCGGAAGGCCCCGTCCTGATCTTTTCGCGGACGAAGATCGGCGCCGATCGTCTCGCGCGGCGGCTCGCCGCCGCTGGCGTGAAGTGCACGGCGCTCCATGCCGACCGCAGCCAGGATCAGCGGCGCATCGCCGTCGAAGGCTTCAAGAGCGGCAAGTACAAAGTGCTCGTCGCGACCGACATCGCCGCGCGCGGGCTGGACATCGACGCCATCCACACCGTCATCAACTACGAAGTGCCGGACTCGCCCGACGCGTACGTGCACCGCGTGGGCCGCACGGGCCGCGCCGATCAGGTCGGCCAGGCGATCACGCTGGTCGCGCCGGAAGAGCGGCGCGCGCTCGCATTCCTTTCCAAGTCCGTCGGCGTTCGTCTAGAATGAGTTCGATGTCCGATCCGTTCGGCACGTCGAATCCGGCGCCCGGCGCGCCCGTGACGCCCGCAGCCGCGGCGCCCGCGGCGGCGAACGTCGAGATGTCGCCCGCGGTGGCGCGCTTCAAGTCGTGCCGCTGGCGGCGTCCGCCGGAAGATGGCCCGGAATGCTGCGGCCACCGCGACGTCCTGCCGATCGCGGGGATCACCTTCAACCCTGAAGCCTGGTGTCCCGACTGCACGTTCTACAAACTCCGGCGCACGCCGAAGAAGCGCAGCCCGGACGACTATCGGTACTGAAGGGCAGAGAGCAAAGGGCAAAGGGCAGGAGAAAGCCCGGCGCTCACGTTAACGATTTCTGCCCTCTGCCCTATTCAGAGAATTCTTTAGCCAGCTCCACCCACTCGCCCTGCGGCGCGAGCTGCTGATACGCGCGCCAGTGCGGCCGCGCGTCCTGCGAAAGGCCCATCTTCTCGAACGTGACGGCGAGGTAGAAGTGCGCGTCGGCGTAGAAGGGATTCAGCCGCAGCGCCTCGCGATAGCAGGCCAGCGCCTCGGGAAAGCGGCCGAGGTCGTGATAGATGTTGCCGAGGTTGAAATGGGCCTCGAAGAAATCGGACTCAAGCCCGATCGCGCGCTCGTAGAGCGCCTGCGCTTCCGCCAGCTCGTCGCGGCTGTAATGAATGTTCGCGAGGTTGATGATCGCGGCCACCAAATAGGGATCGTACTCGAGCGCCTTCCGATACGCGGCCGCCGCTTCGCCCTGCGTCGATTCGCTGTCGTCGAGAAGCGACGCGGCGCGGAAGTACTCCTCGGCCAGCGCCGTGTCGCGCGTGAGCGGCGCGGACATGTCAACAGTGCCTACAGGGGGCGCGGACGCCGGCGGCGTGTCGCCCGCCGGGCGGCGCAGCGCGATGATCTTGGCCGGCGCCGCGTCGAGCCGGAAGTCGAATTCCAGCTGGCCCACGCGCGATGCGAGCAGCGTGCGCACGATGCTCCGGAATGACGCGCCCTGATCGAGACCTTCGTTCGCCTGCTTGATGACGGCGACGTCCGGGAACGCGAAGAACGTATCGGCGTTGGTGCGCAGCATCGGGCGCAGCACGCCGCACTTCACGAGATACCGGACGTGATCCTCGCGCAGTGCGCGGTAGCGCGCCAGCAGGTCGCGCAGCGCGTTGTACTGGCGCTTCAGCGCGTCGGGCGTCGGCACGCCGGTCAGGCGGCAGAAGTCCTCTTCAGTGAGAATCCGGATCGCGACGCCGCCGGACTGCGCGTTCATCTCTTCGGCGCGCTTCAGTTTGTTGCTCTTGTCGGTCTGGCCGAAGCCCTCCGCGCCGACGACGAGCATCGTCGTCTTCGCGTTGACGTCGTCCGCGGTGGCGCCGCCGAGCCGCGCCACGAGCGCGCGCGCGTCGCGGCGGCCGAGCGAGCTGAGTTTGCCGGTGAAAACGACGAGCTGCCCTTCGAGCGGCGGGCAACCCGGCACATCAGGCGAGGATGAGGGCAAACGGCCTCTCCGCTGAGACGCTAGGGGGACGAAACGAAACCAAAGATGATGGAGAATGAAAGCGAAGTCAAGGGACTTCGGATTTCAGATTTCGGACTTCAGATTTCAGATTCAAAGCTCAGTCATGATACTCGCGGGTGACGTCGGCGGAACCAAGACGCTGCTCGGGCTCTTCGAACCGGACGCGGTGCGGCCGCGTCCGATCTCGGTGCGATCGTTCGGCACGCTCGACTACGACACGTTCGAGACGATGATTGCGGCGTTTCTCGCCGACGCCGCGATCGACGCCGCGCGGATCGGCGTGACGTGCCTCGGCGCCGCCGGACCTGTGACCGACAACGCCGCCGACCTGACCGCCGTGCCGTGGCGCGTGGACGGGGCGCGCATCCGCGCAACGACCGGCGCCGCGCGCGTCGTCGTGATCAACGACCTGCAGGCGATGGCGCAGGCCGTGCCGGTCCTGCAGGACGCGGAACTGTACGTGCTGCAACGCGGGGCGCGGGCGCCAGGCGGCAACATGGCGGTCATCGCGGCCGGCACCGGGCTCGGCGAAGCGCTGATCCACCACGTCGACGGCCGTTACGTGCCGGTGCCTTCCGAGGGCGGGCACGCCGACTTCCCGGCACGGACGGAACGGGAATTCGCGGTCGTCCGCGACCTGACCGCGCGGTACGGCCGCGCCGACGTCGAGCACGTCGTGTCGGGACGCGGCCTCATCAACATTCATCGGATGACGCATGCCGCGGCCTGCGGGGCGGCCGTCGACGTCGACGATCCGCACGCCGCGGCCGCCATCACGTCCGCGGCGCTCGACCGGCGGTGCCCGGGATGCGTGGAGGCGCTCGATCTGTTCGTCGAGGCGTACGGCGCGCAGGCGGGCAATCTCGCGCTGCGCAGCGTCGCGACCGGCGGCGTCTTCATTGGCGGCGGCATCGCGCCGAAGATCCTGCCGGCGTTGACGTCGGGCGCCTTCATGCACGCGTTTCGGGCGAAGTCGCCGCTCGACGGTCTGCTCGGCGCCATGCCGGTGAACGTGATTTTGAACGCCGAGGCCGGGCTCCTTGGAGCCGCCGTCTTCGGGAGTCAGCTCTGAGCGAACACAAAGGACACTAAGGGCCTGTCAGACAATTATTGATTAACGGCGCCGCTTGGTGGTCGGGTGAATCGTATAGTTCCAATCGCCGTGAAAGTTGTGCCGCTCGAGCCGGATGGTCGCCATGCGGGCCTCGGAGATGGTGACGCCGTCAGGA
>JACPZW010000076.1 GCA_016195265.1 Acidobacteriota bacterium
ACACCTACAAGGCGCGCGATCTGATGCGCCTCATCGCCGAAGGCACGCACGTCTGCGGCGACCCGGGCATGCAGTTCGACACGACGGTCAACGAGTGGCACACGTGCCCGAACACGGATCGCATCCACGCGAGCAACCCGTGCTCGGAGTACATGTTCCTCAACGACTCAGCGTGCAACCTGGCGTCAATCAACCTGATGAAGTTCATCAGGAAGGACGGCGAGTTCGATCCCATCTCCTACAAGGCGGCCGTCCGCACCCTGATTACGGCGCAGGAGATCATCGTCGACAACGCGAGCTATCCGAGCAAGGCGATTGGCGAGAACAGCCACGCCTACCGGCCGCTCGGCCTCGGCTACGCGAACCTGGGCGCGCTCCTGATGTCGCGCGGTGTGCCGTACGACAGCGACGGCGGCCGCGACTACGCCGCCGCGCTGACGGCGCTGATGACCGGCGAAGGCTACGCGCAGTCGGCGCGGATCGCGCGCGACCACGGCGGTCCGTTCTCGGGCTACGAGAAGAACCGCGATCCGTTCCTCCGCGTGATGCGCAAGCACCGCGACGCGATGCGCGACGTCAACAGCCGCAACGTGCCGCCGGATCTCTACCAGACCGCGAAGTCCTCGTGGGACGACGCCGTCGAGCTCGGCGAGCAGTTCGGGTACCGGAACGCGCAGGCGACCGTGCTGGCGCCGACCGGGACGATTGGCTTCATGATGGACTGTGACACGACCGGCGTCGAGCCGGACATCGCGCTCGTCAAGTACAAGAAGCTGGTCGGCGGCGGGCTGATGAAGATCGTCAATCAGACCGTGCCGATGGCGCTCCGAAAACTCGGCTACAGCCAGCCGCAGGTGGACGCGATCGTCGACTACATCGACAAGAACGAGACGATCGAAGGCGCGCCGGGCCTGAAGGATTCGCACTTGCCGGTCTTCGACTGCGCGTTCAAGGCGGCGAAGGGGCAGCGGTCGATCCACTACATGGGCCATATCAAGATGATGGGCGCGACGCAGCCGTTCATCTCGGGCGCGATCTCGAAGACGGTCAACGTGCCGAAGGACGCGACCGTCGACGAGATCATGCAGGCCTACATCCAGTCGTGGAAGCTGGGCGCGAAGGCGATCTCGATCTACCGCGACGGCAGCAAGCGCACGCAGCCGCTCAACACGTCGAGGGACAAGACGGCGGCCGAGCAGGTCACCGAAACCGCCGGCACGCTGCCGCGCACGCCGGTCCGCCGCCGGCTGCCCGACGAGCGGCAGGCGATCACGCACAAGTTCGACATCGCGGGCCACGAGGGCTACATCACGGTCGGCCTGTTCGAGGACGGCCAGCCGGGCGAGATCTTCCTGGTGATGGCGAAGGAAGGCTCGACGATTTCGGGCTTCGCCGACGCGTTCGCGCAAGCCGTCTCCTACGCACTCCAGTACGGCGTGCCGCTGCAGGCGCTGGTGGACAAGTTCAGCCACGTGCGCTTCGAGCCGTCGGGGATGACGCGCAACCCGGAGATCCGGTTCGCGAAGTCGATCGTCGACTACATCTTCCGGTGGATGGCGTCGAAGTTCATGTCGCAGGAGGCGCAGTTCCACGCGGGCGTGAACAATCGCGAGCTGGACGAGAACGGCCACGGCCACACGATCGGTGCCTCCGCGACCGCCTCCGTGGCTGAGCCTGACGTGGCCGCCTCCACGGCATCGACCTGGCCCGCCGCTACGGCGGCGGGTCAGGCCAATCCCCACTCGACGATTCAGAATCAGGAAGACGCGCCGCCGTGCTCGACGTGTGGGTCGATCATGATCCGCAGCGGCGCGTGCTACAAGTGCGTCAACTGCGGGAACACCAGCGGATGTGCCTAGTGGCTGGTGGCTGGTGACTGGGGCCTTGCGAATGTAGGGCGGGTCCTTTCGGACCCGCCTGATCAAGACTCGTAGGGCGGGTCCTTTCGGACCCGCCGTTTTTTTTACCGGCCCGCTGTCGCGGGGAGACGCTCGGCCCAGCTAATTCGCGCTGTGATCCGCTGGTCCGGCTAAAGCCGGACGCCACGTACCTCTCCGACGCCTCCACGGGGACTCCTGCGGCGTGATCGCCATTACCCAATTACCCAACTACTCAATTACCCTATTCCCCAGAGGACGCCGCCCATGAGTCTTACTGCTGACCAAGCCAAGGTTCTGCTCAACGCCAGCTTCCTTCCGTCGCTGAACGCCGAGCATCCGGTCACCAAACGCGTCATCGCCGCGATTCCCGCCGACAAGATCGACTATCGCCCCGACGACATCGTCAAAAGTGCCATCGATCTCGCGTGGCACATCGTCACGGCCGAGAACCGGTTTCTCGAAGCCGTCATCAACGGCGTCTTCGACCTGACGCCGGTCCCACGGCCAGATGCGATGCGTACGGGCGACGCCGTGAACGCGTGGTACTCGGAGCGCTTCGCGAAGAACATCGACCGGATCAAGCAGCTCTCCGGCGAGCAGCTGGTCAAGAGCATCGACTTCCGCGGACTGTTCCAGTTCCCCGCGGTCATCTACGCGTCACTCGGGCTGAACCACTCGATCCACCACCGCGGACAGCTCTCGATGTACCTCCGCCCGATGGGCGCGAAGGTCCCGTCGATCTACGGCGAGAGCTACGACGCCCGCATCGCGCGGGAGGCCGCGCAGGCGACGAAGGCGTGAGCGCGGCCGCACGCACCACGATCGTCAACGCCGGCTACCGCTCGACCAACTACTGGGTCGTCAGCGCCGGCGCGTCGCGGCTGCTCGTGGACCTCGGCTATCCGGGAACGCTCGGCACGATGCGGGCGACGTTGAAGCGTCTGGGCATACCGCTCGAGGAAATCCGGTACGGGCTCGCGACCCACTACCACATCGACCACGCCGGTCTGGCGCAGGACCTCAAACAGATCGGCGTGCCGCTGCTCGTGCTCGACACGCAGGTTTCCGCCATCCCGCTGATGAAGCGATGGACCAAGCGGCAGGATCACTACCTGGATATCAGCATGTACGACAACGTGACGATTTCATTCGGCGAGAGCCGTTCGGTGCTCGAGCGGATCGGCATCGCCGGCGAGATCGTTCCGACGCCGGGGCATTCCGATGACAGCGTGTCCCTCCTGCTCGATGACGGGTCGGTTTTCACGGGCGACCTGACGCCGCCTGGACTGGCGGGCGAGGACGCGGCGGACGTCGTCGCAAAGAGCTGGCGGTTGTTGCGGGAGCGCGGGGCCACGCGCATTCATCCCGGGCATGGGCCGTTGCGGCCGATGCAGACCGAGCCGCCAGCCGTGGTAGAGTGATCGGCCGGGCAAGTTCTTCTTCAACAAGGAGCCTCCGATGAAGCGTGTTCTCCCCATCGCCTCGGCCGCCGTTCTCCTCTTCGCCGCCGCGTTTGCGTTCGCGCAGGGCGGACAGGTGCAGGGACAGAAGGTCGGCATCGCGACCAGCGTGCAGCGCGGGTACGCCACGCTCAAGACGAATTTTACGCAGGCCGCCGAGAAGATGCCGGAGGCCGACTACGCGTTCAAGCCCGGCTCGACGCCCGAGGCGCGCACGTTCGGCGCGGCCATCGCGCACATCGCGCAGGCGCAGTTCGGCCAGTGCTCGGGCCTCAAGGGCGTGCCGAACCCGATGCAGGGCAAGAACCTCGAGATGGAACTGAAGACCAAGGCCGAAATCACCAAGGCGCTCGCGGATTCGTTCGCGCTGTGCGACGACCTCTTCGCCGGAGTCACCGACGCGAACGCGACGGACATGGTCAAGCAGGGGATGAACGAAGTGACGCGCGTCGCGGCGCTTTACGGCGTCATCGTGCACGGCAACGAGATGGCCGGCACCGCGTATGTCTACCTCCGCTCGAAGAACATCGTGCCGCCCTCGACCGAGAACGCTGGTCGCGGGATGAGAGGACGAGGCTAACTTCGCGCTTCAAGTCTGAAATCTGAAGTCTGAAGTCTGAAATCAAGGAGGGCCGGACGCTTCGTCGTTCGGCCCTTTCTATTTTTGCCTTTGCGTTTCCGCTCTTAAGTTCTAAGTTCTTAGTTCCAAGTTCTCAGTTCATGTCGCTCACCACGCGCGTCCTCATCGGCCTCGTCGCCGGCTTTCTGATCGGCCTCGCGCTGGCCGGCGCTTCGCCTTCCGTCTCCGCGCCCATCAACGCGTTCCTCGCGCCGGTCGGGACGATCTTCGTCAACCTGATCCGGATGACGGTAATTCCACTCGTCGCGTCGATGCTGATCGCCAGCGCGGGACGGATGGGCGCGTCGGGCGCGCTCGGCCGCGTGGGCGCGCGGGCGATGGCGATTGCGATCGCGCTTCTTGCCGTCGCGACGGCCGTCAGCGTCGCGGTCGCGATCCCCGTGCTCGACCGCGTGCAGATCGATCAGGCTGCGGCGATGGCGCTGCGCGGTCCCGTGGCCGACGCGGCCGGGTCCAGTCCGACGCTCGCGCAGTGGTTCACCGATCTCGTCCCGCTCAATGTCATCAAGGCGGCGGCCGACGGCACGATGCTCCCGGTCATCCTGTTCGCCGTACTGTTCGGCCTCGCCCTCGCGCGTGTGGCGGAACCGCGCCGGGAGGCGGCGCTCGGCGCGATCCAGGGCATCGCCGACGCGATGCAGCGCCTCGTCGCGTGGATTCTCGATCTTGCGCCCATCGGCGTCTTCGCGCTCGCCGTACCGCTCGCGTCGAAGCTCGGACTCGGCGCGGCCGGCGCGGTCATCGTCTATATCGTGCTCGTCGTGTCGCTGACCGTCGCCGTGGCGATCGTGCTGCTGTATCCCATCGGCATAGTCGCGGGAAGGATATCGCCCGCGGCGTTCATCGCGTTCTGCACGCCGGCGCAGGCCGTCGCGTTCGCGTCGCGATCGTCGATCGCAGCGTTGCCGGCGATGATTGAAAGCGCGGAACGCGCGCGCATGCCGCCGCTCGTCTCCGGCTTCGTGCTGCCGCTGGCCGCGTCGGTGTTCCGCGTCGGCGGGGCCGTCGCCATGACCGTCGGCGCGCTGTTTCTGGCCCGCCTGTACGGCGTCGCGCTCTCGCCGTCGCAACTGGCGACGATGAGCGTGACGATTGTTTTGTCGACATTCACCGTGCCGGGCATTCCGTTCGGCAGCATCATCGCCATGGTTCCCGTGCTCGCCTCGGTCGGCCTGCCCGTCGAGGGCATCGGGATTCTGCTCGCCGCCGACACAATCCCGGACATGTTCCGCACGACCGCGAACGCGACCGGCATGCTGACGCTGGCGGCCGCCCTCAATCGCGATAATCGGCTTGAGCCGGCGGACGCCGCCCGCAGACAATAGGCCGTGCCAATACTCGGCCGACTCCGCTACCTCGAAGCGTCCCCGGCTGCCAACGCGCGGCCGAGAGGGACGTTGCTGCTCATTCACGGTTTTCCGCTCAACTCGCGGATGTGGGAAGGACAGATCGCTTTCGCCGCCGCGCGCGGCTGGCGCGTCCTCGCGCCTGACCTGACGGTGGTCACCAAGGCGGACGCGACTGTCGACGATTTTGCCGCCGTCGCGATCGATCTGCTGGACGGCCTGCACGTCGAGGGCGCGGTCGTGGGCGGACTCTCGATGGGCGGCTACGTGACATTCGCCGTCGTCCGCCATGCGGCGCGCTACGTGCGCGGACTGATCCTCGCCGACACGCGGTCGCAGGCCGACACGCCGGAGGGCGTCGAAGGCCGGAAGAAGATGCTGCAATTGCTGAGGGACCAGGGTCCGTCGGCCATCGCCGACCAGATGATCCCGAAGCTGATCGGCGAGACGACGACACGCACGCGGCCGGAGGTCGCCGGTCAGCTGCGCGCGATCATCATGGCGAATTCAGCAGAGGCCATCGGCGGCGCCATCAACGCGCTGATGACAAGACCCGACGCGACGCCGCTGCTGGCGACGATTCACGCGCCCACGCTCGTGGTTGTCGGCGCCGAGGACACGCTGACGCCGCCGTCGCTCGCCGAGGACCTGCACCGGGGGATCGCCGGCTCTCAGCTTGAGGTCATCGCCGGCGCAGGACATATGCCGAACCTGGAGAGACCAGATGCGTTCAACGAGGTCGTAGGAGATTTCCTGGACCGGCGCGTGTAGTCAACTTCCTCATATCCTCATATCCTCATATCCTCAAATTCCACCATGGATCTCGAACTCACTGGCAAAATCGCCATCGTGACCGGCTCTACCAAGGGCCTTGGTCTCGCTTGCGCGGCGGCTTTGCTTCAAGAAGGCTGCAACGTCACCATCTGCGCCCGCGGCGAAGAGGGGATTGTCACCGCGGTCACCCAGCTGCGCGAGATTTCCGGTGCTTCGGACCGCCTGCTGGCCGTCCAGGCCGACCTGGCCACCGACAAGGGCGTGGCCGACGTGGTGATTCGGACCCTCGAGACCTTCGGCGGGCTGGACATCCTTATTAATAATGTCGGGCTGGCCCAGGGGGCCGGGATCGTGGACACGGCGGACGCCGAGTGGCAGGAAGCCCTCGACCAGACGCTTTTTCCGGCGATCCGGGCGTCGCGGATGGCCGTGCCCCACATGCGCAAGCGGGGCGGCGGGTCCATCGTGATGATCGCGTCGATCTGGGGCCGCGAATCAGGTGGCCGCATGACGTACAACGCGGTCAAAGCGGCCGAAATCAGCCTCGCGAAGTCGATGGCGCAGCAGCTGGCGAAGGACAACATCCGCGTCAACAGCGTCGCGCCCGGGTCGATTCGTTTTCCTGGGGGTTCGTGGGATCGGCGTGTACACGCCGATCCGGAGGGAATGGCGGAGTTCGTCCGCAGGGAATTACCGTTTGGCCGGTTCGGCCGCCCCGAAGAGGTCGGAGCGGCGGTCGCGTTCCTCGTCTCGCCGCGTGCCAGCTGGATCAGCGGGGCAAGTGTGCCCGTTGACGGCTGCCAGTCACGCTCCCTGATCTAATCTCGGGATTGGTGCTGCCGTTGTCGATCCGCGCCACGCGCGAACGGCCGCTCGACGCGACCTGACGCCGGACCGCCGGCTTGTGGATTCTGACGCGAACGACGAAGCCTTCGGGGTTTTCGAGTTCGCCGGTCTCCGGTCCTTCCGCGTCGGTCGAGTGAAGGAAGAAACCTCTGTGCCGCGCTCGCGGCTCGCCTGCATCCATCTCTTCAACTCCTCAAGAAGAGTTATCGGCTGTCAAGATTCAGGGTAACAGTACCGTGTACCTGGTCAAGACAAAAAGCACACAAAATGAAGAAAAGTTTGCGCGCGATTCTCGATCGCAATGTCGAGTGCGTTACTTGGCGCGCGCGCGGAACGCGAACCAGTAGACGGGCGCGCCCGCGAAGATGATCGCGAACGTGATCGACGTCGGCAGCGGGTCGCTCACGAGCGCGTTGACGACGAAGGCGATGACGGCGGCGATGAAGATGGCAGGGACGATCGGATACCCGATCGCGCGATACGGACGGGTGAGCTCCGGTCTTGACCGCCGCAGACGATAGATCGCGGCGACACCGAGCGCGTAGAAGGGCCAGATCGCGAGGACGAACGTATCCGTGAGCGCTTCGAAGCTCCGGCTGAGGACGAGTGCCATTCCGAGTAGAGCGGCGAGGATGATCGCGATGTACGGCGTCTTGTAACGCGGATGCACGCGCGCGATCGTCTCGAAGAACAATCCATCGTCCGCCATCGCGAAGAACACGCGCGGCGACGCGAGCATGCTCCCGTTGAGCGAGCTGAACGACGAGATCATGACAAAAATTGACACCAAGACGACGCCGACGCGGCCGAAGAGCGCGAGCATCGTGTCCGCGGCCACGAGTCGCGACTGTGCGACCGTCGCGATCGGATTCACGTAGAGGTAGGCGACGTTGGTCGCGACGTAGAGCACGATGATCGCGATTGTCCCGAGGATGATCGCGCGCGGCAGGTTGCGGCTCGGGTCCTTCACCTCGCCCGACGCGAACGACAGGTCGGCCCAGCCGTCGTAGGCCCAGAGGATGCTGACGAGTGCGAGGCCCATGCTGCCGACGGCGAGCGGCGCGCCGGTCCCCGTCGTCAGGTTCGACAGGCTGGCGCCGTGACCGGCGCCGAGCGCGAACGCGGAGCACACGAGCACGGTCAGCGCCGCGAACTTGGCCCAGGTCGCGACGCCGACGATCATTGCGCCGACGTTGGCGCCTCTAATGTTGGCGAACGCCGCGAAGGCAATGGCCGCGGCCGACAGACTGCGCGCGACGATGAAGTGCTCGATCGGGTCGACGCCGAGGCTCCGCAGCAGGTACTCGCCGAAGACGACGGCGATCCCGCCGAGCGCGTTGGCGCGAATCAGGACCAGCTCCGACCAGCCGAACAGGAACCCCGCCAGCCGTCCCCAGCCTTCGCGCAGGTAGGCGTAGAGGCCGCCCGTTTCCGGCAGGGCGGCCGCCAGTTCGGCCAGCGAGAGCGCCCCGCAGAGCGTGATGGCGCCCCCGGCGACCCAGAGGAGTAGCATCGCGACCGGATTTGGTACCTTCTGGGCGATGCCGGCGGGCGATCGGAAGATGCCCGAGCCGATGGTGATACCGACGACGAGGGCGACGGAGCTCCAGAGGCCGAGCGTGCGGGGCAGACGTTCGGAAGGCGTGGCCACGTGTTGGCGGACGATAACACGAACGTCACCGTGTCTTTTGGTAGTCATCCCTCTCACAAAACCCAAAAAGACGCGTCAGCCAACTGGCATCGGTCTTGATAATCTGACGGTGTAGGAGCACCACGAATGAGAGTCATCGCCTTTGTTGCCCTTCTTTTCGCGCTCCCGGCGTCCGCACACGCTCAGCAGTTGTCACCAGCGGAGGCCGTCGCCGTCCTCCGCTCTAGCCATTCCGTGATCGATCTGACTGACGTTCAGTTTGGAGATGACTCAGGCCCCCGCGTCTTTCTCGTAGGTTCGAGCCCCACGGCCGGACCATTCGGGGAGTTCAAGGTTTTGCCCAGCCAGCCCTTGTCGCGCGGTCCCAATTTCTTTCGCGTGTCCACCTCGTGTCATGGGTGCAGTCCCGAGTTCGTGGGCAACCTCCGAGGCATGAGCACTCCGGATCGGACGAAGAAACGCGCTCGTCCCCAGCAGCGCGCCGACAAGTAGGCGCTGTCACTTCCTCTCGGCCTCTGCTCGCCGTTTTCAGAAGGGCGTCTTTTCGACTTTCACCTCTTGATCGCCTCCTGCGCGGCTGGTACGATCCGGCCTCATGCCCGGCGGCAATCTCGTAAAGAACGCGGCACTTTCGGCCGTCGCGTGCCGCGACAGCGCGCTCGACCAGGCGCTCGGCCGGCTCGCTGACGGCGCCGTCGATCGCCCCGACACTCCGGACCTCCATGTCACCGCGGTTCGCCAGCTTCCCGCGGTCGCTGCGCAGTACGCGCCGTTTCCTGACGCCCTTGATGATCGACTGAAGCAGGCGCTCGCGTCGCGCGGCGTCCCGCAGCTCTACACGCATCAGCGTGAAGCCATCGATCACGCGCTCGCCGGACGGAACGTCGTCGTCATCACGCCGACGGCTTCGGGCAAGACGCTCTGCTACAACGCGCCGATCCTGCATTCGATCCTGCAGGATCCGTCGAGCCGCGCGCTGTACCTCTTTCCAACGAAAGCGCTCGCGCAGGATCAGCTCGCCGAGCTGCAGGCCCTGTGCGAAACGCTCGGGCAGATCGATCAGGCGACCTCCGGGGGGAGGGGCCCCCTGGAAACGATGTCAATAACGTCAAGATCGGTGTGTTCACCTACGACGGCGACACGCCGCAGGACGCGCGGCGGACGATCCGGTCGCGCGCGCATCTCGTCCTCAGCAATCCGGACATGGTGCACTCCGGCATCCTGCCGCACCACCCGCGCTGGGCGAAGCTCTTCGAGAACCTGAAGTACGTCGTCATCGACGAGCTGCACGCGTACCGCGGCGTCTTCGGCAGCCATCTCGCCAATGTGCTGCGACGGCTGCGGCGCATCTGCCGGCATTACGGATCGAACCCGGTTTTCATCTGCTCGTCGGCGACGATCGCGAACCCGCGCGAGCTGGCCGAGCGGCTGACCGAGCAGCCGTTCGAGCTGGTGGAGAAGAGCGGCGCGCCGCGCGGCGAGAAGTTCTTCGTCTTCGTCAACCCGCCCGTCGTCAACCAGCAGCTCGGGATCCGCCGCTCGTACCTGAGCGAGACGCGCCGCATCGCTGCGGAGTTCCTCAAGCGCAACCTGCAGCTGATTGTGTTCGCGCGCAGCCGCCTGACGACGGAAATCCTGACGACGTATTTGAAGGAAGATTTCGAAGGCGAACCGGGCATGCCCGAGCGCATCCGCGGCTATCGCGGCGGCTACTTGCCGCTGCGCCGGCGTGAGATCGAGAAGGGCCTGCGCGACAGCGTTGTCCGCGCCGTCGTGTCCACCAACGCGCTCGAGCTCGGCATCGACATCGGCGCGCTCGACGTCAGCGTGATGGCGGGCTATCCCGGCACGATCGCGTCCACGTGGCAGCGCGCGGGCCGGGCGGGACGGCGGGCGAGCCGGTCAGCGGCGGTGATGGTGGCGAGCAGCGCGCCGCTCGATCAGTTCGTCGTCAAGAATCCATCGTACTTCTTCGACGCCTCGCCGGAGCACGCGCTGATCGATCCGGACAACCTGCACATTCTCGTCGATCACCTGAAATGCGCGGCGTTCGAGCTGCCGATGTCGACGAATGAGGCGTTCGGCAGACATGACGTGCAGGAGATTCTCGGCGTCCTCGCCGAGCAGGGCCTCGTACACTTGTCCAGTCGGCCTGGTCCTTCCGAGAGCGAGGGAAGTAGGGCGGGTCCTTTTGGACCCGCCGGTGAATGGACGTGGACGAGCGAGTCGTACCCTGCGGATGCGGTCAGCCTGCGGTCGGTCTCCTCGGACAACTTCGTCATCGTCGACACGACGCACGAGACGCGGGTGATCAGCGAGACCGATTTCACGAGCGGCCCCGCGACGCTGCATCCGAAAGCGATCTACATTGTCGAAGGGGCGCTGTATCAGGTCGAGCAGCTGGACTTCGAAGGACGCAAGGCGTACGTCCGCCAGATCGATTGCGATTACTACACGGACGCGATCACGTACAACAAGGTCACGCCGATCGATACGTTCGAGAGTGGGGCGGAGCAAGCTCCGCCCCTGCTCGGAGACGACGCCCGTGACGGAGCGGCCGAGCTTGCTCGGCCCGTGCCCGGCGTACGCACCCACGGCGAGGTCCACGTCGTCTCCCGCGTCGTCGGCTTCAAGAAGATCAAGTTCTACACGAACGAGAACGTCGGGTCCGGCGAGCTCGACCTGCCCGAGCAGCAGATGCACACGACGTCGTACTGGCTGACGGTGCCGGCGAGCGTCATGGGCGCACTGCCGTTCGCGCCCGACGATCGCCGCGACGGCATCGTCGGCCTGGCGTACGCGCTGAAGCAGATCGCGCAGCTGCTGCTGATGTGCGACGGCCACGACATCGGCATCGCGCTCGACAGCGGCGACACCGATGTCGTCGCGGGCGCCGCGCGCGGTCAGCGGATCTTCGTCTACGACAACTACCCCGGCGGCATCGGCTTCAGCGCGCCGCTGTACGAGATGCACGACGAGCTGCTCGCGAAAACGCGCCAGCTGATCGCCGACTGCGAGTGCGAGAACGGATGCCCGGGTTGCGTCGGGCCGGCGGGGAACACGGGTCCGCTGGCGAAGGCCGCGGCGCTGCGCATTCTGAATCTTCTGGGGCAGACGAAGATCTCCACCACGGATAACACGGAGGACACGGAGATGGAAGTCCTTTGAGTTCTCTCTCCGATCGCATTCGCGGGATTGTGACGCCGGGGGCGCCTGGTCCAAAAGGACCCGGCCTACATCGCCAGGCGGACGTAGGGCGGGTCCTTTCGGACCCGCCTGATCTTGAACGCATTCTCTGCGGCGAGTGGCGCGCAGATGCGGGCCGCCGCTGCTTCATCGTCGAGCGGCGATGGGAGCCGTCCGCGCGGCACGGCCGCGACGAGATCGGCGCGATGGCGGAGCGCCTCGACGAGGCCGCTTCAGGCGCACCGCTGTTCGCGAACGGAACGCCGGCGCGCGCGCCGTTCGTGTTCTTCGATCTCGAGACGACAGGGCTGAGCGGAGGCGCGGGCACGCAGGCGTTTCTCGTCGGCTGCGCGTGGTGCGAGGACGACGGCGCGTTCGTCACGCGGCAGTACGTGCTGACGCGCTACGCCGACGAGCGGCCGCTGCTCGACACGGTGGCGGGAGAGTTCACGCGCGCGGGCGCGCTCGTCAGCTTCAACGGCAAGTCGTTCGACGCGCCGGTGCTCGAGACGCGCTACCTGTTCCACCGCCTCGCGTGGATCGGCGCCGGCGTGCCGCACGTGGACGTCCTGCATCCCGCGCGGCAGTTCTGGAAGGGCGAGAGTTGCTCGCTCGTCGCGCTCGAGCGCGACGTGCTCGGCTTCCATCGCATCGGCGACGTGGCGGGCTTCGAAATCCCCGAACGGTACTTTCAATTCGTGCGCAGCGGCGACGCGCGGCCGCTCGCCGCGGTCCTCGAGCACAACCGGCTTGATTTGTTGTCGCTCGCCGCGTTGACGTCGCGCCTGCTGCACCTGGCCCGCGTCGGACCGGGCGAGACGCGCGACGCGCGCGAGGCGCTCGCGCTCGGCCGCGTCTACGCGCGCGCGGGCCGCGACGACTGCGCCCGCGCGGCGTTCGAGCTGGCCGTCGAGCGCGGCATGAGCGATCGCTTCCGCAACAGCGATGACGTCCGGGACATTCGTCTCGGGGCACTGCGGGCGTTCGCGCTGTCGCTGCGCCGCGCGCGGGAGTACGCGCGCGCGGCCGTCTGCTGGCGGGAGATTCTCGACACGCCGGGATGTCCGCCGCTGCCCGCGAAGGACGCCGCCGAGGCGCTCGCGATACACCACGAGCATCGCGCGCGCGATCTCGCGGCGGCCCGGGCGTTTGCGTTACGGATTGGACAGGCTGGAGTGCCTGGAATGCCTGGAATGAACGCCGCGGTGCGGCACCGCCTCGCCAGGCTGGATCGGAAACTCGAAACGGCTACCGCGCGGCAGCCGTCGCTTTCTTGGCCTTCGCCGTCTTTGCCGACTTCGCGGCCGTCTTCCGGCTCTCCGACGTCTGCGCCCCGAACTTCTTCGTAAACCGCTCGACGCGGCCTTCGGTATCGATCAGCTTCTGCCGGCCCGTGAAGAACGGGTGGCAGTTCGAGCAGATTTCGAGATGCAGCTCTGGCTTGGTGGACTGGGTCTTCCACGTGTGGCCGCAGGCGCAGCGCGCCTCGACCTCGTGGTACTTGGGATGAATGCCTTCCTTCACAGCGTGCTCCTTGGGGCTAGGGCCAAAAAGACAGTATATCGCGGGGGCGGGAGGGGCTGGAAGGGCAGGAGGGGCTGGAAGGGAAAACGCCTTCCCATCCTGCCCTTCCCGCCTTTCCCGCCCTATCGTTCCCAGCGATGGGCTTTCAGCGCATCGCTGAGCCGTGGTGGCAACGGCACCCCGTCGCTCGCGCCCAGATTCCGCTCGACGTGGCGGAGCCGCCGCATTCCTGGAATCGTCGTGCTGACCGCAGGGTGTTCGAGGATGAAGCGCAAGGCCAGTTCGGGCAGATCCATACCCTCCGGCACCAGCGGCTGCAGGCGATCGACGTGCGTCAGCGTCTCCGCGAGGTGGGCCGGGTTGAAGTAGGTGTTCCGCCAGTCGCCGTCGGGCCACTGTGATTCCGGCGTCAGCGTCCCGGTCAAACTGCCTTCGTCGAACGGCACGCGCGCGATGACCGCGATGTCGTGCGCTTGGCAGTAGGGGAGCAGCTCGTCTTCCGGCGCCTGGTCGAAGATGTTGTAGACGACCTGCACGCTGTCGATGAGCCCGGTCTCGAGCGCGCGCAGGACGTTGGTCGCCTGCCAGCGATTGACGCTGATACCAATCGCGCGCACGAGCTTCTCGCGCTTCAAATCATCGACGGCGCGCTGCCAGCCGGCGTCTCCCGCCCACGTGTCGCTCCACACGTGGAACTGCTGCAGGTCGATCGTGGAGACGCCGAGATTCGCGAGGCTCTTTTCCGTGTATTCGCGGATGTGATCCGGCGGATACGTCTCGGCGACCAGATACTCGTCCTTCGCCGGCCACTTCATGTTCTTAGGCGGGATTTTCGTCGCGACGATTAAAGGGGACACCTCTCGGCCGCCCGGGGCAGCGAGACCCGTCCGCTTGGCCCGAAGCGCCTGTCCGAGCAGCTGCTCGCTCTTGCCGAGGCCGTAGGCCCACGCCGTGTCGAAGAACGTGCAGCCGAGCGCAATCGCACGGTCGAGCGCGCCGAGCGACTCCTGATCGTCAGAGCCGGTCCAACCGCCTATGCCCCAGAGGCCGTAGCCGATCTCTGACGTCTGCCATCCCGTCCGTCCGAATTGTCGTGTACGCATGAGCGTGCGGGCGGCGCCGCGCGTGCTAGGACTTGCCGTTCGACATCGCGGCGAGGAAATCCTGGTTGGTCTTGGTCTTCGCCATCCGCGAGAGCAGCAGCTCCATCGCCTCGACGGGCGACAGCGGCGTCAGCACCTTCCGCAGCACCCACACCCGGCTGAGGTCTTCTTTCGGGATCAGCAGCTCTTCCTTCCGCGTCCCGCTCTTCTGGATGTCGATCGACGGGAAGACGCGGCGGTCCGTCAGCTTGCGGTCGAGATGGATCTCGAGGTTGCCCGTGCCCTTGAACTCCTCGAAGATCACTTCGTCCATGCGCGAGCCGGTGTCGATGAGCGCGGTCGAGATGATGGTCAGCGACCCGCCCTCTTCGATGTTGCGCGCGGCGCCGAAGAAGCGCTTCGGACGCTGGAGCGCGTTGCTGTCCACGCCGCCCGAGAGGATCTTGCCGGACGGCGGCACGATCGTGTTGTAGGCGCGCGCGAGCCGCGTGATCGAGTCGAGCAGGATCACGACGTCTTTCTTGTGCTCGACCAGCCGCTTCGCCTTCTCGATCACCATCTCGGCGACCTGGACATGGCGTTGCGCCGGCTCGTCGAACGTCGACGAGATCACTTCGCCGCGCACCGATCGCTGCATGTCGGTGACTTCTTCCGGCCGCTCGTCGATGAGCAGCACGATCAGGTACACCTCGGGATGGTTGTGCGTGATGCTGTTCGCGATGTTCTGCAGGAGCATCGTCTTGCCGGTGCGGGGCGGCGCGACGATCAGCCCGCGCTGGCCCTTGCCGATCGGGACCATCAGATCGAGGACGCGGGCGGAGAGATTCTCCGCTTCCGTCTCGAGGCCGATCTTCGCCTGCGGGTACAGCGGCGTCAGGTTCTCGAAGAACACTTTCTCGCGCGCGCGCTCCGGCGGCTCGAAGTTGACGGCTTCCACCTTGATGAGCGCGAAGTACCGCTCGCCGTCCTTGGGCGGGCGGATCTGACCCGAGACGGTGTCGCCGGTGTGCAGGTCGAACTTGCGTATCTGCGACGGCGAGACGTAGATGTCGTCCGGCCCGGGCAGGTAGTTGTAGTCGGGCGCCCGCAGGAACCCGAAGCCGTCGGGCAGCACTTCGAGCACGCCCTCGGAGAAGATGAGCCCGCTCTTCTCGGCGCGCGCCTTGAGGATTTCGAAGATCAGCTCCTGCTTGCGCATGCCCGTCGCGCCGGGCACGTCCAGCTGCTTGGCGATCTTCGTGAGCGCGCCGACGCTCATGTCCTTCAGCGTCGAGAGCTCGAGTTTTTCGGGGGGCGGCGTCGCGGCGGGCGCCGGCGCGGCCTCGGTGGTGGTGGCGGCGGCCGCTTTTACGCGGGCCTCGTCAGTCGGTCGATCAGTTTCCACAGTTCGTCCAGTCCTTCGCCCGTCACTGCCGAGACCGGCAGGACGGCGTCTTCAAATACGGATTCCAGTTCTCTCATCGCGTGGATCCGTTCGCCGCGCGCGAGCTTGTCGATCTTGGTCCCCACGATGCCGAAACGCTCGACGGTCGATCGCAGCCAGCGCCACGCCTCGAGGTCGTTTTCGAGGCCCGGATGCCGCGCGTCGATGATCAGAAGAGCCGCTCGGAGGGCAGGAGCGGCAGGAGAGGGCCCCTCCCGCCCTTCCCGCCCGAAGTACTGGCGCGTCACTTCGTCCAGCTCACGCCTCTCGCCCTTCGCGAAACCGTACCCCGGCAGATCCACGAGGTACATCGCGCCGCCGGTCCCGCGCGTCACCTGGTAGACGTTGGCCAGCCGGGTTTTACCAGGCGCGGCGCTCGCGCGCGCGACGCGCTGCTTCACGAGCGCGTTGATCAGGCTCGATTTGCCCACGTTCGAGCGCCCGACCATGGCGACTTCCGGCAGCCCGCCGTCGGGGAAGTCCGCCGCGGAAGCGGCGCTCGTAATAAAGGTGGCTTCGATGCTAGTGAGTAATCGTGTCGTCGGTAATCGCGGCGTCAACCGGCTCCGCTTGCGCGTCGGCCGCCAGGCGTCCCGCCAACGGCTCGGCCAGCGCGACTTTCAAGACCTCGTCCATCGTCTGGACCATGTAGACGTTCAACGTGTCCAGCACGTTCTTTGGAATGTCCGCCAGATCCTTCTCGTTGTCCTTCGGCAGAATGATGTTCTTGATGCCGGCGCGGTGCGCGGCGAGGACCTTTTCCTTCACGCCGCCGATCGGCAGGACCTTGCCGCGCAGCGTAATTTCGCCCGTCATCGCGACGTCCTTGCGGATCGGCACGCGCGCCAGCGCCGAGACGAGCGCCGTGGCGAGCGTGATGCCGGCCGACGGCCCATCCTTGGGGATGGCGCCTTCGGGCACGTGGATGTGGACATCGGTCCGCTTGTTGAAGTCCTTCGGGATGCCGAATTCCTCCGCCTTGGAGCGGACGTAGCTCATCGCGGCCTGCGCCGATTCCTGCATGACGTCGCCGAGCTTCCCGGTGAGCGTTAGGTGGCCCTTGCCCGACATCAGCGTCGCCTCGGTCACGAGAATCTCGCCGCCGACTTCCGTCCACGCGAGACCGGTCGCGATGCCGATTTCGTTGGTCTCCTCGGCCATCGTGTTGCGGAAACGCGGGACGCCGAGGTACTGCGTGACTTTGTCGGCCGTGATCTCCTCGCTGAACGACTTGCCCTCGACGACGACCTTGCGCGCCACCTTGCGGCAGATGGACGACAGCTCGCGCTCGAGGTTGCGGACGCCCGCTTCGCGCGTGTAGCGGTTGATGACGGTCTGAATCGCCTCGTCGGTGAACGTGATGTTGTCTTTCGTGAGCCCGGTGCCATCGATCGCCTTCGGCGACAGGAATTTCTTCGCGATCTCGATCTTCTCGATCTCGGTGTAGCCGGCGAGCTGCATGACCTCCATGCGGTCGCGCAGCGCCTGCGGGACCGTGTGCAGCACGTTGGCCGTGCAGATGAACATCACGTGCGAGAGATCGAACTCGACGTCGAGGTAGTGATCGAGGAACGTGTGGTTCTGCTCCGGGTCCAGGACCTCGAGGAGCGCCGCGGACGGATCGCCGCGGAAGTCCATCGACATCTTATCCACTTCGTCGAGCAGGAAGACCGGGTTCATCGTGCCGGCCTTCTTCATCATCTGGATGATCTGGCCGGGGAACGCGCCGATGTAAGTGCGGCGGTGACCGCGGATTTCCGCCTCGTCGCGCACGCCGCCGAGCGACAGCCGGACGAACGAGCGGTTCATCGCGCGCGCGATCGACTTGGCGAGCGACGTCTTGCCGACTCCCGGAGGTCCGGAGAACGTGAGGATGGTCGCCTTCGGCTTTTTGACGAGTGCGCGGACGGCGAGGAACTCAAGGATGCGTTCCTTGATCTTCTCGAGCCCGTAATGGTCTTCGTTCAGAATCTCTTCGGCGCGCTTGAGGTCGCGGCTCTCGCGGCTCTTCTTGTGCCACGGCACGGCGATGAGCCAGTCGAGGTAGTTGCGCGAGACGGTCGCCTCGGCGGACATCGGCGGCATCGCCTCCAGGCGCTTGAGCTCCTGCAGCGCCTTCTCCTCGACGTCCTTCGGCATCTTCGAGGTTTCGATCTTCTTCTTCAGGTCGTCGACCTCGTTGCCCTTCTCGTCCTTGCGGCCCAGTTCCTTCTGGATCGCCTTCATCTTCTCGTTGAGGTAGTACTCCTTCTGCGCCTTCTCCATCTGCTTCTTGACGCGGGACTGGATGCGGCGGTCCACCTGGAGCTTGTCGACCTCGATTTCGAGAATGCCGGCGATGCGGTTGAGCCGTTCGATCGGGGAGATGATCTCGAGCAGGTTCTGCTTCTCGTCGACGCCGACGAGCAGGTGCGCGGCGATCGTGTCCGCGAGCTTGCCCGGGTCGTCCACGCGGACGGCGGCGATCATCGCGTCGTAGTGCAGGTTGTTCGAGAGCTTCACGTACTGCTCGAACAGCGAGACCACGCGGCTCATCGTCGTCTCGGCGTCGGCGCTCGTCTCCCGCTGCTTCGGCAGCACCTTGACGACGACGCGGTAGAACCCCTTGTCTTCCTTCCACTCGACCGCGCGGGCGCGATCGACGCCCTCCACCAGGACCTTGATGTTGCCGTCGGGCAGCTTGAGGCTCTGGACGACGTTCGCCACGCAGCCCATCGTGAAGATGTCCTCCGACCGCGGGTCGTCGACCGACGCGTCGTGCTGCGCCGCGAGAAAGATCCGCTTGTCCTTCAGCAGTGCATGCTCCAGCGCGCGCGTCGACGAGGGCCGCCCGATGACGAACGGCATCATCATGTGCGGGAAGACGACGACGTCGCGGAGGGGGACGATCGGGAGGGTTTCGTAGACTTCCAAAGGCGTATCCATGAGATTTCAGATTTCAGAAGTCAGATTTCAGATTGATTCAGATGGGGACGTGGATGCGTCCGCAATCTGAATTCTGAACTCTGAAATCTGAGATTTCATCATCCAGCTTTCTCGATCAGCGTGATCGGTTTGTCCTTCGCCATCACCGACTCGCGGGTGATCGTCACCTCGCGCACCTTCTTCTGGTTGGGCACCTGGTACATCAGGTCCAGCATCAGCTCTTCGATGATCATACGCAGGCCGCGCGCGCCGATCTTGCGCTCGAGCGCGGATTCGGCGATGGCCTCGAGCGAGTCGTCGCTGAAGCGCAGCTTGACGTTCTCGTACTCGAAGAGCTTCATGTACTGGCGCGTGATGGCGTTCCGCGGCTGCGTCAGGATCTGGATGAGCGCCGGCTTGTCCAGCTCGTGCAGCGTGCCGACAACCGGCAGGCGGCCGACGAACTCGGGAATCAGGCCGTACTTGATTAGGTCCTGCGGCTCGAGCTGCTCGAGGGTCGCGCCGATGTCGCGCGTGCGCAGCGACTTGACGTCGGCCTTGAAGCCAAGCGTCTTCTTGCCGACGCGGCGATCGATCTGCTTGTCGAGGCCGACGAACGCGCCGCCGCAGATGAACAGGATGTTGCTCGTGTCGACCTGGAAGAACTCCTGGTGGGGATGCTTCCTGCCGCCCTGCGGCGGGACGTTGGCGACCGTGCCTTCGAGGATCTTCAGCAGCGCCTGCTGAACGCCTTCGCCCGACACGTCGCGGGTGATCGAGGGGTTCTCGTCCTTGCGGCAGATCTTGTCGACCTCGTCTATATAGATGATGCCCTGCTGGCACTTCTCGATGTCGCCGCCGGCGGCCTGCAGGAGCTTGAGGATGATGTTCTCGACGTCCTCGCCGACGTAGCCCGCTTCGGTCAGCGTCGTCGCGTCGACGATCGTGAACGGGACCGACAGGAGCTTGGCGAGGGTCTGCGCGAGCAGCGTCTTGCCGGTGCCGGTCGGGCCGATCAGCAGGATGTTGCTCTTCGTCAGCTCGATGTCGTTGCGGCTGCGCGGCTGTTTCTGGATTTCAATCCGCTTGTAGTGGTTGTAGACCGCGACGGCCAGCTTCTTCTTCGTCCGCTCCTGGCCGATGACGTACTCGTCGAGGAACTTCTTGATTTCCTGGGGCGTCGGCAGCGAGGACCGGGTGCCGCGGTTTTCGAAGCGGTTGTCGTCGGCAATGATGTCGTTGCAGACCTCGACGCACTCATCGCAGATGAACACGGTGGGGCCCGCAATCAGCTTGCGGACGTCGTTCTGGTCCTTGTTGCAGAAGGAGCAGCGCAGGACTTCCGTTTCGCCGGCCTTTTTGACCATGGTGATTTCCAGCCCTCAGCCCTTCGCCCTAAGCCTTTGAGTCCTCAGGCCCTTTTGCGGATGACATCATCAATAATACCGTATTCCTTGCCCTGGTCGGCCGACATGATGTAGTCGCGCTCCGTATCGTCCTGGATACGCTTGACCGGCTGTCCGGTATGGTGCACCAGGATTTCATTGATACGTTCGCGCATGCGCAGGATCTCGCGGGCCGCAATATCAATATCGGTCGCTTGGCCCGCCAAACCAGACATCAGGGGCTGGTGGATGACAATCCGTGAATTGGGGAGCGAGAACCGCTTGCCCTTCGCCCCCGCCGACAGCAGGACCGCCGCCATCGACGCCGCCTGCCCGATGCAGATCGTCTGGACGTCCGGCTTGATGAACTGCATCGTGTCGTAGATCGCCATCCCGGAGGTAATCGACCCGCCCGGGCTGTTGATGTAGAGCATGATGTCTTTGTCCGGGTCCTCGGCTTCCAGGAACAGCATTTGCGCGATGACCAGGTTGGCGATGCCGTCGTCAATCGGCGTGCCGATGAAGATGATGCTGTCCTTCAGCAGCCGCGAGTAGATGTCGTAGGCGCGCTCGCCGCGGTTGGTCTGCTCGACGACCATGGGGACGAGCTGCATGTGCGCGTTGTGGGTCACAGAATGCGAATCTCGTTGCATAACCGAGTGTGGGGCATAGGTTGTCGGGGAAATGTGTGACGTGTCTTGAACGGGCTGCTGACGCGGGGTTGTCTTACGAGTCTCGTGTTATTTTAGCACGCGCGAGGACGAAGTCAATCGACTTCTCCCGCCGCAAACCCGACGCCACGCGCGAGATTCCGTCCTCTTTTTCCAGCGCCGCGCGCACCGCCGCCGGCGTCCGGCCCGTGCGCTCCGCGTAGCGCTCGACCTCGCGCGCAATCTCCTCGTCGGTCGCTTCGAGCTTCTCGCGGCGCGTCACTTCGTCGAGCGCCAGCGCCGCGGCGACGTTGTCGCGCGCGACGTCGCGCTGGCTCTCCCGGAACGCGCTCCAGTCGATCCCCGCCTGGCGCGGATCGACGCGCTGGTCCGTCAGCCGGCGCGCGAAATCCTCGAGACGCCGGTCGAGCTCGCGCTCGATCATCGACGCGGGCACTTCGAACGGCACGCGCGCCGCCAGCTGCGTCATCAGCTCGGCGCGCAGCTCGCGTTCCGCCGCGTGCTTCGCCTCGTGCTCCAGATCCTCGCGCACGCGCGCCCGGAGCGCGTCGAGCGTGACGAATTCCCCCAGGTCCTTCGCGAACTCGTCGTCCAGATCCGGCAGCACGCGGCGCTTCAGTCCTTTCACCCGCACTGTATACGAGACGTCGGTGTTCGCGAGCTCCCCAATTGTGTAGTCCGCCGGGTAGTGGATCGAGAACGTCTTCGTCGCCCCGACGTCCAGGCCCAGCAGCTGATCGTCGAATCCGGGCGGATTCGCTTTCGCGCCCAGCTCGATGCTGACGTCGTTGTGCGTGTCCGCGCCCCGCTCCAGATCGAGCACCACGGTGTCGCCGTGATCCACGCCGCGGCCTTCCACCGGCTCGAACCGCGCCGCGCGATCGCGCAGCCGCTGCAGCGCCAGGCGGACCGCTTCCTCCTCGACCCTGATCGACGGCTGCTGCAGCGCGATCGTCGACAGATCGCCCGGATCGAACTCGGGCACCGTGTCGAACGACGCCGTGAACGTCAGCGGCTGGCCCTCGTCGAGAACCACGTCGCGCACGTCCGGCGTGTCGACCGGCTCCCAGCCTTTCTCGCGCAGCGCATCGCTGACGGCGCGCGGGATCAGATCGTGGGCGACGTCGTGCAGGATCTGTTCCTTGTACCGCTGCTTGATGACCTTCGCTGGCGCCTTGCCGGGCCGGAAGCCGGGCACGCGCGCCTTGCGGGAGTAATCGGCCGCGACGCGATTGATTTCGGCGTCGACGGCGTCGCTGGGGATTTCGACGCGCACGTTTTTGCGCGTGGCGTTCACGTCTGCAAAGTCGGCTTTCATGTCAGTCCTTCAGGATATACCAGGCCGAGGCGTCCGTTCACACTTGAACTTGCGTCGGAACAGTCCCTGCGCGCTCCACACACCGCGCCGACGAACGTCTCTCCTTCGTTGACGCCCATGCCGAACGAGTCGCCGGCGAACACGACTGTGTCCGGACCGCCATCGTCGCGGCCCGTCGCGCGCGTGCCCTCTTGCGTGATATGGACCGTGGTCTGGTACTCGGGGGACAGCAGCGCAAAGCTGACGTTCGGACTGAAGCGGGAGAAACAGCCGTTCACGCGCTCGATGGACTCGAACGACATGGCGCCGAGAATCTGGCGGCCGGCGGCGCGGTCGCGCATGTGCGCGCGCAGCACGCGGGTCCCGCCAGACGCAATCCCGCTTCTCCCAGCGCAAGCGCGCAGACGCTGGCGGCGATCACCGTGAGCCACTGGAGTCGAGCGCGGTGCGTTCGCACGTGGCGTGTGTCTCTCGGACCGCGTCGTTGGTGGTGCGAAAGGGGGGACTCGAACCCCCATAGCCCGTTACGGCTACCGGATCCTAAGTCCGGCGCGTCTGCCAGTTCCGCCACTTTCGCACGATGGGGTGCCCTTATGGTACCATTCGCGCCCGCTGCATGCCGCAGATCCCCGATCGATCCGATCTCTATCACGGCTTGTTCCGCTGGCACACTGGACGCGACGGCCGCCCGTGCGTTTCCCGTCACGACGCAGGCCCGGTTGCGATTCCATGCCCGACGACCGGTCGTGCGCTCCGCGTCGCAACGATCGAGGCCGAGGCGTCCGCGATCTGCGCGGCGTGCGCCGCGCCGGGACGGGGCGGCTTCGTGTCGTTCGTCGGCGACCTCCGCATGGCCTACGCCTGTCCGCAGTGTCGCGAGCTCGTCTGGCTCGCCGGCGCATAGGTCGAGCCAGTCGTGAACGCAGCGCTTGATCGCGGCCTGCAAGTCGCCACGGTCATCGCCTTACGGACGATACCACTGGTCGCGCTCGGGCCATCACGCCCGCAACGACGGTCCCAACCGATCGTCGGTGACGACTGGCGATGGGCGCTGCCCTCCGTTCAGGTGATCCAGGCATCCGCGCTCGCTGCGAGCGAAGGTGCGGGGCGGGGTCGTGCCGCCGACTGATACAAGGCGTCGTCTGCGCCTTGGCGGGCTGTGCCTCCTCGCGTTGGTGACGCACGCGTGTGATGCCTACCTGTTTCTGGGTTTCAACTACGACAAAGTGATGCAGGCGTCCGCCGGTCAGGCGTGGCTTGACCAGCTGGGCTATTCGGTCGCGAGCGTCAATTCGGTCGGTGCGGTTGTCCGTGCGCCGGTCGTTCATTGGCCGCCCGGGTATTCGCTCGCCTATGCAATGCTGCTTCGCGTCCTCGTCGATCCGCTTCGTGCGACCTACGCCATCGACGTCGTCGCCGCGATCGTGTTCCTGGTTTCATGGTGGCGAATCTTCCGAGCGATGCGTTCGTCGATCGACCAGCGCGCGGAGGTTGTGTTCTGGACCTATTGGGCTTTGGTCTGCAGCCCGATCTTCCGGCTGCCCTCGTCCGACCTTGCGTCAGTGGCGTTCTTTTCGGCGGCCATCGCGGTCGGGCTCGCGACATCCCGCGAAGCGGTCGGTGTGTGGCGGGGCCTGCTCGGCGGAACGTTGGCCGGCGTCGCCAGCGCGGTGCGGTTTGCGTACTGGCCCTTGGCGTGGATCCCCCTCGTCCCAGTGATGATCGAGCATCGGCGTCACGCGTGGCGTCATGCGACGGCGTACGCCGTCGCTGCGATCGTCCCGATCGCGTGGGCCATCGTCAACGTTGGCTCGGCGGGTCCCGCCGATCACGTGTCGTCCGAGATGGTGCGGTCGACGCTTCACTGGCACCAGCTCTCTCAATGGCCGCCCTTCGGTGCGACGCTTTTAGGGATTGATGCCGCCTTGTTACGCTTAGCGGTTTCGGTGCCGCCCTTGCGCATCCTCCTGCAGCCCGCATTTTGGGCGGTGACCGCCATCGTCCTGGTGTTCGGAGGACAGGCGGCGTGGCGCGCGATCCGTTCGCCGGAGGCGCCCGTGCGCGCCTTCGCCGTCTGCGGCGGACTGACGGCCGCAGTAACTTTTGCTCTCTTGGCCGCTCTGACGGTTCGCGTTCCGGCGTTCGACGACGGCTGGACGTACGCCACGTCCGCCGCACGCTACTTCGTGCCAACGTATCCGTTTCTATTCCTCGCGCTGGCGGAAGCCACGCTTCGATCGCAGCGCACGATGGCGCTCATCTTGGCGACATTGCTCGCCGCTTCGGGCCTCACCGTGGCGGCGTACCGCTCCGGCGAGCTGGTCATGTACTTCCGCAAGAACGCAAACGCGCACATGTCGGGTTCGCAGGCGCGCCGTGAGTTCCACGCCGTTTTTGAAACCGTTCGCCAGGCGAGGGCTGTCGGCGAAGTGCTGTACTGCGACACCAATTTCGTCCGCCAGGCCGCCGCCATCATCGCCGGTGCCGCTGCGCCGCGCCGCTGCGACGCTCAGATGATCGGCCGTGCTACGGCCGCCAGTGTCGTGACCGTGGACGTGACTGCTGACGGACGTCCACGCTTCAGGACCATCGAGCGTCGATCCTTCCCGAAACCGTAGCTCGCGCGCAGCCGCCGGCCGCCGTCACGTTTCACCACCGATACGTACGCACCCTCCATACCGATACACTTCGACTCGCCGATAAGTAGAGGGTAGAAGGTCAGACCGGCACTTAGGCCTACAAACCATTGCAATATAGCTGTTTATAGCGTCTGACCTCGCATAGGATTCGCAGTTCTGACTGTATCTGAATTGATTTCACTACGTATCGTTATTGACACGATAGGTTGTTGAAGTCATATTAAGTCGTTCATTGTCTATATAAGCAGTGGCCGTGCGGGCGACGCTTTTCGCCGCCCGCTGTAAGTCACGGGGCGGAGCTGTACCAGTCGCGTCCAGGCCCCAGCCACACCAAGCCCAAGCCACCAGCCACCAGTAAACGAAGAGAGTCACCATGCCAGACCCCGTTCTCCTGGCCGGCCCGCGCCCCAAGCGCCTCGCCTGGTCCAGCCCGCTCGCCATCGAACTCGTTGGAGGATCCGCCTCCATCGCGCGCGTGCAGGAGCTCCTCCGCCGCGCTGCGGCCCTCGACAGCGGCGTGCTGTTGCTCGCGCGCCGCGGCTCCGACGCCGCCGGACTCGCGCGCGACCTTCACGCGCGGAGCCCGCGGGCGTCCGCGCCGTTTGTCGGCGTCGCCTGCGGTGCCACCGGCATCGAGCAGGCGCTCTTCGGCAACCCGGCCGGCTATGCGCCGCCCGACCTGGAGATGATCTCGACCGACAGCCGCATCGCGGCCGCGCGCGGCGGCACGCTGTTCCTCGAAGACGTGACCGAGCTGCCGGCCGCTGTGCAAGCCCGGCTCGCGCGCGTTGCGCGCGACGGCGAGGCCCGCCTCGACGGCGACGTGACGCCGCTCGCGATCCGGGTCGTCGTCAGCGCCGCGCCCGGCATCGACGCCGACGTCTGCGAGCACCGGTTCCGCGCCGACCTGTACCGGCGCGTGTCGGTGTCGCGCATCGAGCTGCCGCCGCTCAGCGAGCGGCCCGAAGACATCCCGGCGCTGGCCGAGCGCTTGCTAGAAGAGTTCTGCGTGGACCGCACTCTGCCACCGCGGACGTTCACGCAGGCCGCCCTCGCGCTGCTCGGCGCCATGACGTGGCCCGGGAATCTGGCCGAATTGCGCGAGGCGGTCGAACGCGCCGCCGCGTCGACGGATGAAGAGGCGATACAGATCGAGCACTTATTGCCCACCCTGCAGCTCAACCGGGCGCCGGCGTCATTCGAGCCGGCCGGCACGCTCCGCGAGGCGCGCCTGCGGTTCGAGCACGATTACATCGCGGCCGTCCTTCAGCACCATGGCTGGCGCATGACGGAAGCCGCCCATACGCTGGGGATTCAGCGTCCCAACCTGTACCGGAAAGCCCGTCAGTTGGGGATTCCGCTCGCGCGGAACTCCGAGTAGCATTGCCGAAGGAACGACAGGTATGCCGCTGATGGCCTCGCTCGCTTTCGTCCTTGCGCTGGGATCGCCGGCGCGGACGCCGCTGGTTCAGCCGCCCGCCCCCGTCCAGCCCCCGCAGACGCAAGCGCCGCCGGCGGATTCCAACACGCCGAAAGTGGATCAATCGAAGCTCGACCAGACCGCGCGATATCTGCTCGGCCCCAACGATCAAGTCAAGATCACGGTCTTCGACGAGACCGATCTGTCCAACGTCTACCGCGTGGATTCAGACGGGTTCATCACCTTCCCGCTGATCAACAAAGTCGCGGCGGCGGGCATCACGCCCGCCGAACTCCAGGAACGCATCAAAACGATGCTGTCGGCCGGCTACATCCGCAACCCGCAGGTGCGCGTCGAAGTCGAAGGCTACAAGAGCCAGAGCGTGATCGTGAGCGGCGAAGTGCGTTCGCCCGGCAAGGTGCCGATGACCGGCACGATGACGCTGGTCGAGGCGCTGGCCGCCGCCGGATCGCCGACTTCGTCCGCGAGCAACGAGATTTCCGTTTCGCGCCAGAAGCGGAACGCCGACGGCACGCCCGTGAACGGCAACGTCGTGGACATCATCCGCGTGAACCTGAAGGACCTCCAGCTGGGCACGGCCGGCCGTGACATCGTGCTGCAGGACGGCGACCTCATCAACGTGCCGAAGGCGCAGACGATCATCGTGACGGGCCAGGTGCGCAACTCCGGGTCGATCATCTGGGAGCCGGGCATGACGGTGCAGCAGGCGATCGCGCTCGCCGGCGGTCTCACCGATCGCGGATCGGATCGGCGGATCAAGGCCGACCGCATCCTGCCGAACGGCAAGGTGACGGAAGTCAGCCTGAATCTCGAAGACAAGGTCCAGCCGAACGACATCATCAAGGTCCCCCAGAAAATCTTCTGATGTGCGGTATCGCGGGCGTCGTCACGCTCGACCGGCCCCTCGCCGATCGAACGGGGATGGCACGTCTTTTCTCCAACGCGCTCGCGCATCGCGGGCCGGATGGTGAAGGCGTGTGGTCGCTGGCGTCCGCGTTCAGGGCCGCCGGGGCCGCCGGGGCCGCTGGAGCCGCTGGAGCCGCTGGAGCCGCTGGAGCCGACGTCCTGCTGGTGCATCGGCGGCTGGCGATCATCGATCCGGGACCGGACGGCGCGCAGCCGATGGCCACGCCGGACGGCCGGCATCACCTCGTGTTCAACGGCGAGATCTACAACTATCGCGAGCTGCGGAGAGAGTACGAATCGCGCGGCGAGCGGTTCTTCACGCAGAGCGACACCGAAGTCCTGCTGCGGCTGATCGCGCGCGAGGGTGCGGCGGCGCTCGCGAAGGTACGCGGCATGTTCGCCCTCGCGTGCTGGGACGAGGCCGATCAGTCGCTGCTGCTGGCGCGCGATCGGTTCGGGATCAAGCCGCTTTACGTTGCTGACGGGGCGTACGGCGCGGACGGATCGCCGCCGATGCTCGGGCGCGGCATTGCGTTCGCGTCGGAGCTCGCGGCGCTGCAGGCGGCGCGCATCGTCGATCGCCGTCCCTCGCCGGCCGGCGTCCTCGGTTTTCTTGCCTGGGGCAGCGTCATTCCGCCGCTCACGTGGCAGCGCGGCGTGGACATGCTCGCGCCCGGCACGTGGCGCCGCTGGCGCCGCGGCCAGGTCGATCGCGGCACGTTCGCGGACGCGCGCGATGCGTATCGTTCGTCGTCTGACACGCCGGCCGCTGCGGCGCGTGCGGAACGCGACTATCGCGCCGCCGTGGGCGAGGCCGTGCGCGACAGCGTGCGCGCGCATCTGGTCGCCGACGTGCCGGTCGGCGTGTTTCTGTCGGGCGGCATCGATTCGGGGGCCCTCGTCTCGGCCGCCGCGTCGATCGGCGCGTCGAATCTTCAGACGTTCACCGTGGGCTTCGACGATGCCTCGTCTGAAGCGACCGCGGCGCGGCTGGTCGCGACCGAGTTCGGCACGCGCCATCATGAGTTGCGCGTGGACGCGTCGCACGTGGCGGCCGATCTGCCGAAGATCCTGGCGCACCTCGATCAGCCGACCATCGACGCCGTCAACTCGTACTACGTCGCGCGCGCCGTGGCCGCCACCGGCATCAAGGCCGTCCTCTCGGGGACCGGCGGCGACGAGATGTTCGGCGGCTATCCGTCGTTCGCGCGCATCCCGCGCGCGATGTCGGCGAGGCGCGCGTGCGGTCCGCTCTGGCCGCTCGTCGCGCCGATCGCCGGCGCGTTCATGCCGCCGCGGCTGCGGGCGCGGTGGCGGTTCTTCGCGTCCACCGGCGGATCGTTCGTCGATTCCTATCGCGTGCAGCGCGGCTTCCTGCTTCCCGGCGAACTCGACGAGCTGGCCGGCCCGGCGCTGCGGGACGCGGGCGTGTGGCGCGACGCGCGCGGCGCGCTCGACGCCGCCGAGCACGCGCTGCTCGATCCGTCCGGCGCCGAGGCGCCGTGCGCGTCGATCGCGCGCCTCGAGTCGCGGCTGTACCTCGAGTCGCAGCTGCTCCGCGACATCGACGTCATGGCGATTGCGCACGGCCTCGAAGTGCGCGTCCCGTTCGTCGATCATGAACTGCTCGACGTCGTCTGGCCCGGGCTGGGCCGCCGTCCTTGGCTGCTGCGGCACAAGCGGCTCTTGTACGAAACGCTCGACCGGCCGCTGCCCGACGCGATCGTCCGGCGGCCGAAGCAGGGCTTCACGCTGCCGTTCAGCCGCTGGATTGGGAACGAGCTCGCCCCCGTCGTGCGCGACGGCCTGGCGCGGCTCGCCGACGGCCGCTGGGTCACGCCGGACGCGCCGGCCCGCGTGTGGAGCGCGTGGTCGTCCGGCCGCGTGCACTGGAGCCGGCCGTGGGGTCTCGCCGTGCTCGGCCATTTTCTCGAGGGCGCGCGGGCATGAGCGCCGACGCGCGGGCCGCGGCCGCCGACCTCGTCGTCGACATCGAGGCGCAGGGCGACGGGCTCCGCCGCCTCAACCTGCGCGAGGTGTGGGTGTACCGCGAGCTGCTGTACTTCCTCGCGTGGCGCGACGTAAAGGTGCGCTACAAGCAGACCGTGCTCGGCGCCGCCTGGGCGATCCTGCAGCCGGTGATGACGATGGGCATCTTCGCGCTCTTCCTCGGGAAGCTCGCGCGCGTGCCGTCCGACGGATTGCCGTACCCGCTGTTCTCGTTCGCGGGCCTCGTGCCGTGGACGTATTTCGCGACGGCCGTCACCGGCGGCTCGCTGTCGATCGTCGGCAGCCAGCAATTGATCTCGAAGGTCTACTTCCCGCGGCTGCTGATTCCGCTCGCGGCGGCCGTGACGCCGCTCGTGGACTTCGCGATCTCGATGGGCACGCTGATGGTGCTGCTGTGGTGGTACCACGTCGTGCCGGGCGCGGCGATCGTGTGGGTGCCGCTGCTCGTCCTGCTCGCGCTTGCGACGGCGTTCGCGGTGTCGCTGTGGCTCTCGACGCTGACGGTCACGTACCGCGACGTCCGCCACATCGTGCCGTTCTTCATGCAGTTCTGGATGTTCGCGACGCCCGTCGCGTATCCCGCTTCGCTCGTGCCGGCGCAGTGGCGCGTCCTCTACGGCCTGAACCCCATGGCCGGCGTCGTCGAAGGCTTCCGCTGGGCGCTCGTCGGCGGTCCGGCGCCGGGGCCGATCATCTTGGCGTCCACTGCGGTCGTGGCCGTGCTGCTCGTGACCGGCCTCGTATTCTTCCGCCGCGCCGAGGGCACGTTCGCCGATCTGATCTGATCGTGTCCGACATCGCCATCCGCGTCGAACATCTCGCCAAGCGGTACAGCATCGGCGAAGCCGTCGTGCCGTACAACACGCTGCGCGACACGGTCGCGGGATTCGTGCGCTCCACGTTCAGGCGCACGCCGTCCGAGCAGCGCGCGCACGTCTGGGCGCTCGACGACGTCTCATGCGACATCAAGCGCGGCGAGGTCGTCGGGCTGATTGGCGGCAACGGCGCGGGCAAGTCGACTCTGCTTAAGATCCTGTCGCGTATCACGTCGCCGACGCGGGGCCGTGCGCGGATCATGGGCCGTGTTGGATCGCTCCTCGAAGTGGGCACGGGATTCCATCCGGAGCTGACGGGCCGCGAGAACATCTTCCTCAACGGCGCCATCCTCGGCATGGCGCGCCGCGAGATCGCGCGCAAGTTCGACGACATCGTCGCGTTCGCGGAAGTCGACCGGTTCATCGACACGGCGGTGAAGTACTACTCGAGCGGGATGTACGTCCGGCTCGCGTTCGCCGTGGCCGCGCACCTCGAGCCTGAGATTCTGATCGTGGATGAAGTGCTGTCGGTCGGCGACGCGCGGTTCCAGCAGAAGTGCCTCGGCAAGATGGACGACGTCGCGAAGAGCGGGCGCACCGTGCTGTTCGTCACGCACAACATGGCGGCGGTGCAGCGGCTCGCGACGTCCGCGATCCTGCTCGAGCGCGGCCGGCTCGTCGGATCCGGCGCCGTGCGCCCGATGGTGGCGCGTTACCTCGGCGGGCATTCGCACGCCGGCTACGAGGCGGCGCGCCGCACCGGAAAGCCGCAGGTGCTCGAGAGCTATCTGATCGATCAATCGGGCCAGCCGGCCGCCCGTCCGCTCAACACGGACGCGTTCGGCTTCCACATCCGGTTCGTCCTGCCCGAGGCGCGCTCCGGCGTCCGCGTGGGCATGGGCGTGCTGGCCGCCGACGGCACCGTCGTCTTCACGAGCGGCACCGATGACGTGTCGCTCGACGTGCCGGCCGAGGCGGGCGAGTTCGACGCGCGGGTGATGGTGCCGGGCGATACGCTGCTCGCCGGCGACTATCACCTCGCGCTGTGCGTGTGGGACTCGAGCTCCGGTGACATCTTCGATCTGCAGGAGCCGGCGCTGTCGTTCTCGCTCGAGTATGGGCCGTCGATTGTCTACAACCGCGGCGACGACCGCAAGGGCTTCGTCAACATCCCGTGCGCCTGGACGATGACGCCAGCGGCGCCGGCGCCGTCGGCGTCGCTGATCGGCCAACCATGAAGAGACCCATCCGTCGCGTCGCGCGCGCCGTGCGCGATCTCGCGATCGGCACGCCGGACGCGCCGATCATGACGCAGATCATCAAGCGCGACGCGCGCGCGCCGACGTTCTTCTGCGCGCTCGACTACATCAACTACGAGAAGGTGCCCGGCGACGTCCTCGAGTTCGGCGTCTTCACGGGTCTCAGCCTCGCGCTGTTCGCGCAGGGCCACGCGTTCGATCCCAAAGGCATGGCGCGGCGGTTCGCCGGGTTCGATTCGTTCGAGGGGCTGCCGCCGTCGGCCGAAGCGCACGCGCGCTGGGAGCCCGCCGACTGCGCGATCAATCACGGCTGGCATCCGCTGCTGCCGGTCGGAGGACGCGTCACGCCGCAGGTGACGCGCGATCTGTTCACGGCGTGCGGGCTCGAGCCGCCGGCGCTGCACATCGGTCCGTTCTCGGAGACGATCAACCGCGTCGTGCCGGCCACGTACCGCGAGATCGCGCTCGTGCACGTCGATTGCGATCTGTACGAATCCACGCGCGACGCGCTCGCGCTCGCCTCGCCCGCGTTTCAGGACGGCGTCATGCTGATGTTCGACGACTGGTTCCACTACCGCGGCCATCCGAACAAGGGCCAGGCGCGCGCGCTGTCGGAGTTCCTCGCCGCGCATCCGGAGTGGACGGCCGTGCCGTATCGCAGCTACTCCACGTTCTGCCAGGCCTTCATTCTCTCGAGACGATGAACATCGCGCACATCGGTCCGCCGCTGGCCCGCCGTGGTGGGCCGGCTGGATATCTGCTGCAGTTGTCGGCCGCCGCCGCGCGCCACGCGGGCGACTCGCCGCACATGCTCACGTTTCCGCGCCAGAGCGTGCCCGCGCGCGCACGTCCGCCGGGGATCCCCGCGCGCGTGAAATCGGCGTTGCGTCCGATCAAGCGCGCGCTCGTCGGTCCGCCCGCGTTCTACCGGCCGAGTGAGGCGGATCTCCGGCGTCCGGGCGGCGCGATCGACGCGCTCCTCACCGCGTCGATGCAGAGCGTGTGCGCCGAAGCGGCCGGGAGCATCGACGCTGCGCTCGCCGGCGGCGCCGACGTGCTCTTCGCGCACGATCCCGCGGTCGCTGAGCGCCTGCTCGAGCTGCGGCGGCCGGGCCAGCAGGTCTGGTCGATGATGCACGCGCCGATGCCCGTCGGGCTGGACCTCGCCTGGGCGTGGGGCATTCCCGAGTGGGACTGGAAGGACATCGCCGCGCTGCCCGACACCAACCGCTGGATGCGCTGGGAGCTCGGCGTGTATTCGGCGATCGATCGGTTGATCACGCCGTGTCCGGAAGCCGCGGCGGAGATCGCGCGCGCCGATCCGCGATTTGCCGAGCTGACGTTTGACTTCGTGCTGACCGGCGCCGCCGGTCCGACGCGCGCGTTCCTGCGCGGGACGCCGTCGGAGCTCCGCCGCCGCTGGCGCCTGCCGGCCGGCGCGCCTGTCGGTCTCTTCATCGGCGCGCCGCTGCCGTACCGCGGGCTCGATGCGCTGCTCGAGGCGGTGACGACCCTGCCGCAGTCGGTGCCGGGCGTCATCGCCGTCGCCGGCCCGCCGCGCGAGCGCGTGCGCGCGCACGCCCGCGTCCGCGCGCTCGGGCCCGTGCGCGATGTCGCCGATCTCCTGCACGCCGTCGACTTCGTCGTCAACGTGAACCGGTTCAACCTGTTCGATCTGTCGACGATCGAAGCGGCGGAAGCCGGCCGGCCCATGCTGCTGCACGCCACGGGCGGCAATCTGCGATTCCAGCAGCTCGGTCTCGGCTGCGTGATGCTCGCCGACCTCGCGCCGGCGACCATCGCATCCGGCCTGCGCGATCTGTTCACGATGACCCAGACCCGGCGCGCCGAACTAGGCGCCGCATCGCGCCGCTGCTACGAGCAGCATCTGACGCCCGAGCACCTCTGGCGCGGGCACACGGCGCTCTACGATCGCGCGGCCGCCGCGCTGTTGCATTCATGACCCTTCCGCACACCGGACTGCTGGTCATCGGCGCGGGGCCCACGGGCCTCGGCGCCGCGTGGCGTCTCGTCGCGCGAGGGGAAACGGATTGGCGTCTCGCCGACGCCGCGCCGGGCGCCGGCGGTCTCGCCGGATCCGTCACCGACGAGCACGGGTTCACGTGGGACCTCGGCGGCCACGTGCAGTTCAGCCACTACGACTACTTCGACGACCTGATGGACGATCTCCTCGGGCCGGACGGCTGGCTCTCTCACCAGCGCGAGTCGTGGGTGTGGCTGCGCCAACGCTTCGTGCCGTATCCGTTTCAGCTGAACCTCCATCGCCTGCCGGAGCGCGAGCAGCGGCAGTGCGTCCGCGGATTGATCACGGCGGCGGTGGCGGCGTCGCAGGATGCGCCGCGGCCCGACAGCTTCGGCCGCTGGATCGACGCGGCGTTCGGCCCAGGCATCGGCGACGTTTTCCTGCGCCCGTACAACTGGAAGGTGTGGGCGCACGGGCTCGATCGCCTGTCGTGGTCCTGGATCGGCGATCGCGTCGCCCTCGTGGATCTGCCGCGCGTCGTCGAGAACATCCGGCTCGATCGCGACGATGTCTCGTGGGGACCGAACAATCAGTTCCGCTTCCCGCGCCACGGCGGCACCGGCGCCATCTGGCGCGCGCTGGCGGCGCGCCTCGATCAGGCCGCGCCCGGCCATCTGCAGTTCGGCCGGCGTGTCGCCTCCGTCAACACGGCGGCGCACGTCGTCACGTTCGCCGACGGCCGGCAGGTGCACTACGACCGCCTGCTGTCGACGATGCCGCTCGACGCGCTGGTCGCCGCGAGCGACCTCGCGCCGGCGCTGACGCCGGCGGCGCGCCGCCTGATGTTCTCGTCCACGCACGTGATCGGCATCGGCCTCCACGGTCACGCGCCGGCGCATCTGGCCGGCAAGTGCTGGATGTATTTCCCCGAGGACGACTGTCCGTTCTATCGCGCGACGCATTTCTCGCACTACTCGCCCAACAACGTGGCGGACATCACGCGGCAGTGGTCCCTGATGGCGGAAGTCGCCGAGTCGTCCGTCAAGCCGGTCGACGCCGCGCGCGTCGTCGGCGAGACGATCGACGGCCTGCTGAACACGGGGCTCATCCCCGATCGCGCGGCCGTGCATCACACGTGGCATCGCCGGCTGCCGCGCGGCTATCCGACGCCGTCGCTCGGACGCGACGCGGCGCTGGAGGAACTGCTGCCCTCGTTCGAGGCGCGCGACGTGTTCAGCCGCGGCAGGTTCGGCGCGTGGAAGTACGAAGTGTCGAATCAGGATCACAGCTTCGCGCAGGGCGTGGAGTGCGTCGATCGCCTGCGCACCGGCGCCGTGGAAACGACGCTGCACCAGCCGGAGATCGTCAACGCGCGGCGGTCGACGCCGCGTGCGGCGGCCTGGGGACGACGTTGACGCCGATGACGCCGCGTCCGAGCGTCGTCTATCTCTCGCCCGACAAGATGGGCGGGATCATCACCGTCATTCAGAATCTGCTCGACAACCGCGGACCACAGAGCCTGGCGGCCGAGGTGCTGCTCGTCCACAACCACCTGAGCGCCGACACGCGTTTCGCTGGACAGCTGAATTGCGATCGGCAGACGACGATCGAGCACACGCTGCCGCTGGAGAATCTTCGCGTGGTGCTGCGGCGGATGGCCCGGGCGATCACGCCCGGTCCGGGCATCGTCGTGGCGAGCGATCTCATCGATCTGGCGATGCTCTCGGTGCACGACGTCGGCCGCGCCGTCGTGCTGATCCTCCACGGCGACGACGACTATTACTACGGCCTCGCGCAGAAGCACGACGCCGTCATCCACGCGTACGTCGCGGCCAGCCACCAGATGTACACGCGTCTGCGCGAGCTGCTGCCGCACCGCGCCTCGATGATCTTTCATCTGCCCTACGGGATTCCGATCCCGCCGCGGGTCCGGCGCCCCGCGAGCGGGCCGCTGCGGCTCATCTTCGCCGGACGGATTGAGCCCAACAAAGGCGTCATGGATTTGCCCGCGATCGATGCCAGCCTGCGCGCGCGCGGCATCGATCGGACGTGGACGATTACCGGCGGCGGGCCGGACGCCGCGCGGCTGCGAGCGGCGTGGGCCGGCGTGCCCGGCGTCACGTTTACCGGCACGCTCACGCGGCCGGCCACGATCGACCTGCTGGCCGACCATGACGTCTTCGTCCTGCCCACGCGCAGCGAAGGCTTTCCGCTCGCGCTGCTGGAAACGCTGGGCACGGGCACGGTGCCTGTGGTCAGCGACGTCCCGAGCGGCGTGCCGGACCTAGTCGAGAACGACGTCACTGGCCTGCGTCCGCCCGTCGGCGACGTGGACGCGTTCGCGGCCGCCATCGCAGGACTCGCGGCCGATCGCGCGTCACTCGAGCGGATGAGCGCCAACGGCCGGCGGCTGATCGAAACGCAGTACGACATTCGCGATCGCGCGGTCGCCTACGAGGCGCTCTTCGCGCGCTACGCGGAGATCTACAAGCCGCTCTCGCCGGACGCGAAGCTGCAGTACGGCAGCCGCCTCGACCAGGCGTGGATCCCCAACATCCTCGTGCGCGGCGTGCGCACCGCCATCAGGATGGCGCGATAAGGCAAAGTGAGTCATCGATGAAGATTCTGATTCTCTGCGGCGGCTACGGATCGCGCCTGGCGGGCGCCGGCGGCGACGTGCCGAAGCCGATGGTGCCCATCGGCGGCAAGCCGATCGTGTGGCACATCATGAAGGGCTTCGCGCACTGGGGCTACCGGGACTTCGTGCTGTGCCTCGGCTATCGCTCCGATCTCTTCAAGCAGTACTTCCTCAATCTGTCCACGATGCTGAACGACGTGACGATCGAGGTGGGCGCCGGGACACAGCCGGTGCTGCACGCGCGTCCGCCCGAGCAGGACTGGCGCATCACGCTCGCCGAAACGGGGCACGACAGCCTGACCGGCACGCGCGTGAAGCGCGGCGGCGCGTTCGTTCCCCCCGACGACGACCTCTTCGCCGTCACGTACGGCGACGGCGTGACGAGCGTGGACTTCCGCAAAGTCGTGGCGTTTCATCGGGCGCACGGCAAGCTCGCCACGGTGACGGTCGTGCATCCGCCCAGCCGCTTCGGCGAGCTCACGTTCGCCGACAACGGCCTCGTCGGCGAGTTCAACGAGAAGCCGCAGGTGTCGGCCGGCTGGATCAGCGGCGGCTTCTTCGTTTTCTCGCGCGCGTTCCTTGATCGCCTCCCCGACCGCCCCGACCTGATGCTCGAACGCGAACCGCTCCAGCAGCTCACGCGCGACGGCCAGCTGATGGCGTATCAGCACGACGGCTTCTGGTTCTGCATGGACACGCCGCGCGACTATCAGCAGCTGTCGGAGATGTGGGCGTCGGGCCGTGCGCCGTGGGCCATCTGGGAGGGTCGGTCATGAGCGCGGCAGACAACGGATGGATCGACGGGTATCGCGGCCGCCGCGTGCTGGTGACCGGACACACGGGCTTCAAGGGCGCGTGGCTGTCGCTCTGGCTGACGGAACTCGGCGCCGACGTCACGGGCTACAGTCTCGCGCCCTGGACCGACCCGAATCTGTTCACGGCGGCGCGCCTCTCCTCGCGCCTGCGCCACATCGAAGCGGACGTGCGCGATCTCGACACCTTCCGCCGCGCGTGGTGCGCGTGCCGGCCCGACGTCGTGTTCCATCTTGCCGCGCAGCCGATCGTGCGCGAGAGCTACCGGACGCCCGTCGACACGGTGACGACCAACGTCGTCGGGACTACCCACGTGCTCGAGATGGCGCGCGAGGCGGACTGGCCGATCGCCGTCGTGTGCGTCACGAGCGACAAGTGCTACGACAACGTCGAGTGGGCGTACGGCTATCGCGAGGACGACCGGCTGGGCGGCGCCGACGTGTACAGCGGCAGCAAGGCGATGGCCGAGGTCATCGTCAGCAGCTACCGGCGCAGTTTCTTCAACGCCGTCGATCGGCCGGCGGTCGCCACCGCGCGCGCCGGCAACGTGATTGGCGGCGGCGACTGGCAGGCGGATCGGCTCGTCCCGGACTGCGTGCGCGCGCTCGTGGCGGGGAAGCGGATCGACGTGCGTCACCCGGAGGCCGTGCGGCCGTGGCAGCACGTGCTCGAACCGCTGTCCGGCTACCTGACCCTCGGTGCGCTGCTGCAGCGGCGGGACGACGACGGCCTCGCGGCGCGCGGCGCGTGGAACTTCGGTCCGACGATTCCCAACGCGCGTTCGGTGGGCGCGCTGGTCGCGGCGCTGATTCGTGAGTGGGGCGGCGGGGAGTGGAGCCAGCCGCCGGATGACGGCGCGGGCCACGAGGCGACGCTGCTGCGCCTCGCGATCGACAAGGCGCAGATGCGGCTCGGATGGCATCCGCGCTGGGAGTTCGACGCCGCGATTCGCCGCACCGTCGACTGGTACAAGACCCACTACGCCGGCGGCGACGTCGTCGCGCGATCGCTTGCGCAGATCGCCGAGTACACCTCTGGAGCCGCGTGACGCGCACGGCTGACCCCATCGTCCACGGCGTCGAGATCCGGGCGCTCGCCGTCATCGCCGACGCGCGCGGCGCCGTCCTGCACATGCTGCGGGCCGACGCGCCGCACTTTCAGAAGTTCGGCGAAATCTATTTCAGCCTCGTCAATCCCGGCTGCGTGAAGGCGTGGCACCGGCATCGCACGATGGTCCTGAACTACGCGGTGCCGCGCGGGCGCGTGCGCGTGGCGATTCATGACGATCGCGACGCGTCGCCGACGCGCGGCGCCACGATGGAGATCGAAACCGGCGAATCCGACTACCGCTTGATCACGATCCCCGCGGGGACGTGGTCCGGTTTCTGCGCGATTGGCGACGCGCCGGCGCTCGTCGCCAATTGCGCGACCCTTCCGCACGATCCCGACGAGATCGATCGGCGGCCCTCCGACGATCCGTCGATTCCCTATGTCTGGACCACGTAGGCCGCGTACTTTCGTACCCGGCACGTCCGGGCCACGTAGGCCGGGTCCTTTTGGACCCGGCACGTCCGGGCCACGTAGGCTGGGTGCTTTTGGGCCCGGCACGTCTGGGCCACGTAGGCCGGGTCCTTTTGGACCCGGCGACTCTGGCGGGTCCACAGGACCCGCCCTACATCTCTTACGCGGCATGCGCGTCCTCGTGACGGGCGCGCGCGGCTTCCTGGGATCCCACCTGATGACCGCGCTGCGCGCGCAGGGCGCCGACGCGCGCGCGTTCGCCGGCGACATCACCGATGCGGCGGCGATCCGCGAAGCGGTGGCCGCCGTGCGGCCGTCGATCGTGTTTCATCTCGCCGCCTACGGAACGACGCCCGTGCAGCCGGACGTGCCGCGGATGATTGACGTGAACGTCGGAGGCACACAGAAGCTCTGGGACGCGCTGGACGCGCTGGACGACGTGGAGTGCCGGCTGGTGCAGACCGGATCGTGTGGCGAGTACGGGCCGGCGAATGCGCCCCTGCGCGAGGATCACGTTTGCCGGCCGACGACGCCCTACACGCGCACGCTGCACGAAGCCGTCGAGCTCTCGCTCGATCAGGCGCGGCGGTACGGGCGCGAGCTGATCGTGCTGCGGCCCTTCGGACCGTACGGTCCCGGCGATCGCCCCGAGCGGATCGTGCCGCACGTGATCGACGGACTTCTATCCGGCGGGCGCGTGGCGGTGTCGAGCGGCGACCAGCGGCGCGACTACTCGTATGTGAGCGATCACATGCGCGCGTTCCTGCTCGCGGCGACGGCGCCCGTCGATGCGCTGCCCGCGGTCTTCAACATCGGCACGGGGCGGCCCCTTCGCGTGCGCGCGCTTGTCGAGACGATCGCCGCGCTGGTCGCGCCGGATGCGATCGCCCGCGTGGACTTCGGCGCCGTGCCGAAACGCCGCGGCGAAGGCGACATGATGGTCGCCGACCCTGACGCGGCCCGCCGCGCGCTCGGATACGAGCCGGCCGTCACGCTCGAGGACGGCCTCGCGCGGACGATCGCGTGGCACGCGGCGCAGCTGAGAGTGGCGCGATGAGCGCGCGATCGGACGCCGGGCGGGCGCGCGCCAAGGGGTCGATCCTGCGACGCGTCGCCGGCCGCTTCGCCGACGCGGTCACCCGCCGGCACGTCGCCCTGCTCCCGCGCGAAGCGCGCGACGAGCGCCTGATCTTCGATCTGCGCGCGCCGTACCGTGTCGAGGGCGACGTCCTGTCGATCGAGCTGCTCGAGCCGGAAGGCGGCAGACTCCAGGCCGTGCTGAGCGGCGACGCGGGGACGACGCTGTGGACCGGCGCTTCGCATTCCTACGATGGCCCGTGCCGCTTTCAGTTCAACCTCGAGACCGGCGACGTAACGCTCGACGGCGCGGCGTGGGGCCGCGCGGACGCGCGCGCGCTTCCCGCGCGCTTCAGCTGGCGCTTCACCCGGACCGGGCCAGGCGGATCGGTGGCGCGCCGGACGAGTCACTATCGCGCGGGCGCGACTGGATCGGACGTCGAGCCCGGCCCGGGCGACGAGATTCCGCTCCTGCTCGCGGTGATGACGTCGTGGCGCGCGGGCGCGCCGCTGCTGGACGTCGTCGCCGACGGTGCCGGCGGCGCCGGGGCCGCCCAACGCCTCCGCGCCGTCGACGCCCGATTCGGCATCGCCGGCGTCGGCCTCGATCTGTCGCGCGCTGCGGACTGCGGCGCCGCGCACGCGACCGCGCTCCAGTGCGACCGCCTGCCGGCGGCGGTCCGCGCAGAAGGGCCGTTCCGCACGATCCTGATGATCTCGGTGCTCGAGCGGCTCGGCGAACCGCGCGCGGCGCTTTCAGCGATGACCGCGCTCGCCGTCAAGGGCACGGTGCTCGTGGTCGACACGTTCAACGCCGACAGCCTGTCGCGCCGGATCTTCGGCGGCGACTGGGAAGGCTACGCCGACCCCGCGCATGTGAGCAGCGAGGCGGTCAGCGCGCGCACTGTACCGACCTGGCTCGACGAGCTCGGCTGGCGCGTCGTCGAGCGGCGCACGCGCCACACCTGGGATCGCAGCGACGATCCGACGCACCAGGCGCTGCGCGACTGGTGGGATCGGGATGCACGCTTCCGCCGGCTGCTCGTCGAGCGGGATCTGGGCGACCGCATGCTGTGTGTCGCCATCAAATCATGAGTCCGGAATGACGCCGATCCGGATGGAGCGATGAGCGAGCCGCGCGTCAGCGTGCTGCTGACGTCCTACAACCGCGAGCGCTACGTCGCCTCGTCGATCGAGAGCGTGCTGGGTCAAACGCTCGGCGATTTCGAGCTCCTCATCACCGACAACTGCTCGACCGACGGCACGCTCGACATCATCCGCTCCTACGAGCGTCTCGATCGCCGCGTGCGCGTCGTCGTCAACGAGCGCAATCTCGGACAGTTCGGCAACCGCAACCGCGCGGCGGAACTCGCGCGGGCCCCGCTGATCAAATACCACGACTCCGACGATCTGATGTACGCGCACTGCCTCGAGACCATGGTCTCGATGCTCTCGTCGGAGCCGAGCGCGGGGTTCGGATTGACGAGCGGCTGGTGCTGGCCCGGCGGCCCCTGCCCGATGCTGCTGACGCCGCGCATGGCGTATCAGCGCGAGTTCCTCGGCGACGGGATGTTCATGTGCGGCACGGGCGGCGCGATCTTCCGCGCGCAGGTGTTCCGCGATCTCGGCGGCTGGGTGGATGAAGGCGCGCCGTCCGACTATTACTTCTGGCTCCGCGCCTGCACGCGCGTGAACGTTCTTCTGTTGCCCGCTGACCTCTTCTGGTACCGCATGCACCCCACGCAGGAATTCCAGAGCGAGAAGGCGCAGCGCGAGTACGCGCACGTCTTCGGCGCGTCGTGGCGGGCGCTGCATGCGGACGCCTGTCCGCTGACGCTGGAGGAACGGGAGCAGGCCAAGCGCAACCGCGCCTACCACCTGATGAAACGGACCTACCAGGATCTTCGGCGCGGCCGGTGGACGTCCGCGAGACTGAGGCTGCAGCATTCAGGCCTCGGCGTCTCCGACTGGCTGACCTACCTGCGCCGGCCGCGGCGCGACGCGCTCGCGGGGACGCCGCTCGATGCGGATCGCGACTTCGTGATTCCGCGCGCGATGACGCCGCCTCGATGAACGGCGTCTCCCGTACGCGCGGGCCGGCCGATCGCGTCGTGCGCGTCTGCTGAACGCCCGATGAACGCCCGATGAACGCTCGATGAACATCGTCCAGGCCGTCGGTTGGTACTACCCGGACAGCCTGGGCGGCACCGAGGTGTACGTCGCCGCGCTGGCACGCGCCTTCCGCGCGCGCGGCCACCAGGTCGCCATCGCCGCGCCCGAGCCCGGCGCCCGCGCGGCGCGCACATACGTCCACGAGGGATGCGAGGTGTTTCGCTTTCCGACGCCGCCGGCGCCGACGCGCGACGAAGCGCAGGGCCGCGTGGCCGTTCGCGGCGTCGAGCAGTTTCACGCGTGGCTGGCCGCGCGGCGACCGGACGTGGTGCACGCCCACACCTTCGTCACGGGGCTCGGCCTGCACGAGCTCGCCGCCGCCCGGAACGCCGCGGGCCGTGTGATCGTGACGACGCACGCGAGCAGCCTCGGGTTTCTGTGCCAGCGCGGCACGCTGATGTGGCGCGGCCGCTCGCTCTGCGACGGTCTCGTCGATCGCACGCGATGCGCCGCCTGCGAGCTCGAGCATCGCGGCGCGGGCGCATGGACGGCGGCGGCGATGGCGCGCATTCCTCGCGCGTTGACCGCGGTGGCGCGAGGCATTCCCGGACCGCTCGGTACGGCGCTCGCGATGGGCGACCTCATCGATCACAACATGGCCCGCCAGGCGGAGATGTTCCGGACGATCGATCGCTTCGTCGTGCTGAGCCAGCGCGCCGCGGACATCGTCCTCGCCAACGGCGCGCCGGCGGAGAAAGTCGCGGTCAATCGCCTCGGCGTGAGCCAGGACGTGACGCGGACGGCGATCGACCCGCCGCATCTCCGGAACGGTGTCGTGCGATTGGGCTATGTCGGCCGTTTCGATCCGGTCAAAGGCGTGGAGGATCTCGCTCGAGCGCTGCAACGCGTGCCCGCGGGCCTGCCGATTCGATGCGAGTTCCGCGGGCCGGACGGCGCGGAGACGGATCGCGCGACGCGGGCGGCGCTGCAGGAGACGCTGCGCGACGATCCGCGCGTCAGCTTCGGTGACGGCGTGCCGACGGCCGACGTGCCCGCGCTGATCGCGTCGTACGACGTTCTCTGTTGTCCATCGCGGTGTCTTGAAGGCGGACCGACCGTGGGTCTCGAAGCGCTCGCGGCCGGCACGCCCGTCATCGCCGCCGATGCCGGCGGTCTGGCCGAAGTCATCGAAGACGGCGTCAGCGGGCGGCTGGTGCCGCCGGGCGACGTCAGCGCGCTCGCCGCCACGATGGAGGAGATCGCGCGCAATCCGGCCGGCACGATCGATCGCTGGCGCGCGCACTTGCCGCGGCCGCGGACGATGGGCGACGTCGCCGGGGATTATCTGACGCTGTATGCCGCAGGAGGCTGAGCCGTCGTAATGGACGCCGCATGAGCGTCGCCACCCGCCTGGCGAAGCGGCTGTCCGGTCCGCGCATGACGGCCGTCCTGCGCTGTCTGCTGCGCGGCCACCCACTGCCGCGGTGGGGCAATCTGCGCCGGACCACGCCGTTTTCGTCCACGTTCGGATTCGAGCGCGGCACGCCGATCGACCGCCATTACCTGCACGCGTTTCTGGACGCGCACCGCGCGCTGATCACCGGTGACGTGCTCGAAGTGCAGACCGCGTCGTACACGCACCGCTACGGGCACGACCTCGCGCGGACGGACACGTTCGACATCGTCCCGCAGTTCTCGCCGACCCATCTGTGCGACCTCGCCCACTCGGAGGACGTACTGCCGGACGCCGCGTACGACTGTCTGCTGCTGCCCAACTCCGTGCAGCACTTTCGCGAGCTGGATGCGTGTCTGCGGCAGGCCTTCCGCATCGTCCGGCCCGGCGGCGTCATCCTCGCCAGCGCGGCCGGGCTGCTGCCGCTGACCGGCGACGCGCCTGACTACTGGCGGTTCTCGCCGGCGGGCTGGCGCGAGACGCTGCCGAGGCTGTGGCCCGGCGCCGACATCGTCGTGACCGGTCACGGTAACTGCCTCGCGGCGGCCGCGGCGCAGATGGGGCTGGCGGCCGAGGAACTGACGACCGCCGAGCTGGACGCCGACGATCCCCGATTCCCCGTGCTCACGACGATTCTGTGCCGCAGACCCCGCTGAGCTTCGCCGCCGGTCGGATCGTCAAGCACGCCCTGTTGGCCGCCGGCCACTACAGGCGCGCGCTCGGCCGGTCGCGGTTCCCGGGCGTCGCCGTGCTCGGCTATCACGGCCTGCGCCGCGACGATGCGGCCGCCGGTACGATGGCGTTCGAGAACCTGCACCTGCGCGCCTCGACGTTCGAGGCGCACTGCCGGGTCGTCCGCGACACGTGCGATCCGATTTCGATTGACGACTGGCGCGCGGCGCTCGCCGGCTCGGCGCGGCTGCCACCGCGGCCCGTGCTCATCACGTTCGACGACGGCTATCGGAGCGTCCTCACGATCGGCGCGCCCGTTCTGAAGGCGCTGGCATTGCCCGCCGCCGTATTCGTCTGCTCCGATCTCGTCGAGCGCCGCCGTCTGTTGTGGTTCGACGACGTGGCGGCGCGCGGAGGCGAGAGCGCCGTCGAGCCGTGGAAGGCGCGCGACTACGCCGACTGGTTGCCCGCGTGCGCGCAGCATACGCAGGAGGTCGGTCTCGACGATCCCCGCGCGCTGTTGACGCCGGCCGAGGTGCGAGAGCTGAGCCTCCAGCCCGGAATCGAAATCGGATCGCACACAGCGCGTCACCCGATTCTTGCGCACGCGACGGCGGCGGAGCAGCGGGCGGAAATCGCGGAGAGCCGTGCGGCGCTCGAGCGATGGACCGGTCGTCCCGTTCGTGCGTTCGCCTATCCGAACGGGCGACCGCGCGTGGACTACACCGAAACAACGATCGCCCTGCTGGCCGAGCTGGGCTTCGACATCGCGTTCACGACGCGGCCGGCCTTCGCGACGTCCGACGAGCCGGCGTTCGAGCGATCGCGCTTCCTGGTGGTCGCCGAGGTGACCGCGGCGGAACTGGCGCATCGACTCGCGTACGCGTGGGACAGATGACGTTCAGATGGCAGATTTCAGAATTCAGATTTCAGATTGACGGCGGGGGGCTATGCCCGGCGCTGTGAGGATCTGCATCGTCACGGCCGGTCATCTGTCGAACTGTCCGCGGATGCTCAAGGCCGCGGACGCGCTGCACGGCGACGGGTATCGGGTTCGCGTCGTGAGCGTGAATCACACGGCGTGGGCGGCCGAGGCGGATCGCGCGATCCGTGCCACACGTGCGTGGGCGTGGACCATCGTTGACTACGCGCGCGCGACCGCGCGCATCGCGCAGGCGCTGACCGGGGCGCGGCATCGCGCGGCGATGATGGCCGCGCGCCGGCTCGGACCCGCGCGCGTGCCGATGGCGGTCGCGGTGCGCGCCAGCAGCCGCGCGCACACTGAGCTGGTTCGCGCCGCCACCGGCGAGCCGGCCGACCTGGTGTACGGCGGATCGACCGGCGCGCTCGCGGCGGTTGCCGAGTCGGCGCTGCGGCTCGGCGTGCCGTACGGTCTCGACCTCGAAGACTTTCACTCCGCAGAGCAGGAAGGCCCCGCAGGCGCCTTCGCGGGCGCGCTCATGGAGCGCATCGAGCGGCGCGTCCTGCCGACGGCGAAATTCCTGACGGCCAGCAGTCCCCTGATTAGCCAGGGCTATGCGGACAAGTACGGCGTGCGGCCGGTGACGATTCACAACACGTTCTCGCTCGAACCTGACGCGCCCGACTCGCGGGCGCACGACGGCCCGCTGCGCGTGTACTGGTTTTCGCAGACGCTGGGCCCGACGCGCGGACTCGAAGTGCTCGTGCGGGCCTTCGGTCGCGCCGACGTCCCGGGAGAACTGCACCTGCGCGCACGGATCGTGCCGTCGTACTTCGAGCGGTTGCTGCGGCTGCAGCGCGAGACCGCTCCGGCGCTGACGCTCGTGCCGCACGAGCCCGAGCCGCCCGCCGCAATGGTGCGGCTCGCGAGGGGCTTCGACGCGGGATGGTCGGGCGAAGAGCTGTCGTTTCCGAACCGCGCCTGGTGCCTGGGCAACAAGATCTTCACGTATCTCGCGGCGGGCGTGCCGGTGATCCTGAGCCGCACTCCGGCGCACGCGGCGCTCGCGCGCGACCTGGGCGAGGCCGCGTGCATCTTCGACGGCGTCGAAGATCTTGCTCAGGTGCTGCGCGATCTCGCGGCCGATCCCGCGCGGCGGTGCCGCGCGCGGCGCGCGGCGCGCGGGGCCGCCGAACGCCGCTGGCACTGGGAACATCCGGCGGATCGCGGCGCGCTGCTGGCGGCCGTTGCCGGGGGACTCGGCCGATGAGAATCCTGCTGATCATGGATCCGCTGATCGCGGTGCCGCCGAAGCACTACGGCGGCATCGAGCGCGTCATCGCGGATCTGGCGGACAACCTGGGCGCGCGCGGGCACGACGTGACGCTGTGGGCCTCGCCCGGATCGGGCACGACCGCGCGTCTCGAACCGTTTGGCCGTGAAGATGAGTGGACCCGCTGGAGCAACGTCCGCAACACGCTCACGCTGACCGCGCGGTTTCTGCGCGACCGCGGCCCCTTCGATCTCGTCCACAACTTCGGCCGCCTCGCGTACCTCGCCGCGATCTTCCGGCGCAACGTGCCGAAGGTGCAGACCTATATGCGGAAGGTCAACCCCGGGAACATGCGCAAGACGGTGCGGCTCGGCGCGCGGCGGATGCACTTCACCGCCGTCAGCGCGGCCATTCGCGACACCGGCGCGCCCGGCGGCGGCGACTGGAGCGTGATCTACAACTGCGCGAGGCCGGATCGCTACACCTTCCGCGGCGACGTCGATCCGCGGTCCGCGCCGCTCGTGTTCCTCGGGCGCCTCGAGCGCTGCAAGGGGCCGCACACCGCCATCGACGTCGCGCAGCAGCTCAAGCGCCGGCTGATCATCGCGGGCAACATCTCGACGCTGCCCGAGGAGCGCGCGTTCTTCGAGCGGGAAGTGCGGCCGCGGGTCGACGGCTCGCTGGTCACCTACATCGGTCCCGTTGACGATGCGCAGAAAGACGCACTGGTGGGGAGCGCGGCCGCGATGCTCCTGCCGATCGAATGGGAGGAGCCGTTTCCCGTCGTGCTGCCGGAATCGCTGCTGTGCGGCACGCCGGTGATCGCGCTTCGCCGCGGCGGCGTGCCCGAAGGCATCGCGGACGGACGGACCGGCTTCAACTGCGACACGACCGGCGAGATGTGCGCCGCCGTCGCGCGTCTTGGTGAGATCAGCCGCGCGGAATGCCGCGCCGAAGGCGAGCGCCGGTTCAGCGACCGCGCGATCACCGACGAGTACGAGCGGCTGTACCAACGTCTCCTCGCCGACGGATCGCCGCGTGGCCGGTGATCGGATGCGGCGCGTGCTGATTGTCAGCCCGCATTTTCCGCCAGACAGCACCGCCGGCACGCACCGGGTCCGGCTGCTGGCGCCGCACCTCGCGGAGCACGGATGGGAGCCGACCGTGCTGACGGTCGATCCCCGCGACTACGAAGGCGCCCTCGATGAGACGCTGGCGGCCAGCGTGCCCGCCGGGCTGCGCGTCGTGCGCGCGCGCGCGCTGCCGGTGTGGCTGACGCGGCCGCTCGGCGTCGGCGATCTCGGGCTCCGCGCGTTCGAGGGCCTGTGGCGCGAAGCCTCGCAGCTGCTGGCACACGAGCGCTTCGACGCGCTGTTCATCACGATCTATCCGGCGTATCCCGCGCTGCTCGGCCCGCTGCTCAAGAAACAGTTCGGCGTCCCGTTCGTGCTCGATTATCAGGATCCGTGGGTCGGGGAGTGGGGGCGGAGCGTCGGCGGCGGCCCGGCCGGCGGCGCGGACTTCAAGAGCAGAGCCAGCCGCTTCGTGGCGACGCGGCTCGAGCCGCTCGCCCTGCGATCGGCCGACGGCGTGACGGCCGTGTCGCGCGCCACGTACGAGCAGGCGCTCGCGCGCACGCGAGGCGCCGCGCCCGCGGCGACCGCCGAGCTGCCCATCGGCTGGGACGAGGCGGATGTCGAGTTCCTGCGCACGCGCGCGGCGTCCGCGCCCCGCGTGATGCCGTCCGGCGACGGACTGCTCCACATCGCCTACGTCGGCACGCTGCTGCCGACCGGGATCGACACGCTGCGGGCGTTCTACGCGGGCCTCGCGCGGCTCCGCGAGTGCGCGCCGGCGGACGCCGCGCGCGTCCGCGTGCATTTCTTCGGCACGAGCAATCAGCGATCGGCCGACGCGCCGCCGCGCGCGATGCCCATCGCGCGCGAGTTCGGCCTCGAGCCCTTCGTCTCGGAACAGCCGACACGCCTTGACTATTTCGCGGCGCTGCAGGCGCTGACGGACGCCACGGCCGTCCTCCTCCTCGGCAGCAGTGAACCGCACTACACGCCGAGCAAAGTGTTTCCCGCGATGCTCAGCGGGCGTCCGCTGTTCGCGATGTACCACGTCGAGAGCACGGCGACGGATTTGCTGTGCCGCTTCGGCCGGCCGCCCGCCGTGCAGGTGATCAGCTACGGCGGCGACGGTCCCCGCGCGTGCGCGGACGCCGTGTCCTCCGCCATCGGCCAGCTCGTGGCGCATCCGGTCTGCGATCCCGCGCTCGTCGATCGGCGGGTGCTGCGCGACGTCTCCGCGCCCGTCCTCGCCGGCCGCCTCGCGGATCTTCTCGATCGCGTCTCCGGCGCGCGGGTGCGCACGCAGTGATGAGACCGATTCGGCTCACGATTGTCGAGACGCACCCGGTCCAGTACAACGCGCCGTGGTTCCGTCATCTGGCGCAGCACTGTCCCGAGCTCGAGCTGACCGTCGTGTACGCGTCGCGTCCGAATCCGGATCAGCAGGCGGTCGGCTTCAGGCGGGCGTTCGAGTGGGACGTGCCGCTGCTCCAGGGATACGCGTCGCGCATCGTGCGCGAGAGCCGGCGGGGCGATTCGTTCACCAGTGACGCGTTCGCCGGCCTTGATGTGCCTGAGATCGGCGATGCCGTGCTCGACACGCAACCGGACGTCGCGATGGTGGCCGGCTGGCACTCGGTCACGCAGGTCCGCGCGATTGCGGCCTGCCGGCGCCGGCGCATACCTCTCTTATATAGAGGCGACACGCATCTGGGGCTGGGCCGGTCAGGTCTCGCGCGTCCGCCGTGGCACGTGAAGACCTGGGCGCTGCTGCACCGCTACGCGGCGCACTTGGCGGTCGGCCACCGCTCGCGCCAGTACCTCCGCGCGCACGGTGTGGCGCCGACGCGGATCTACGCGTCGCCGCACAGCGTGGACAACGAGTTCTTCGCCGGTGCGGCCGCACAGCACCTGACGCGCGAGGGCCGCGCCGACGCGCGCCGCGCGTTTGGATTCGAGCCCGGCGACTTCGTAGTGCTCTTCGTCGGCAAGCTGAACGAACGCAAGCGGCTGAACGACGCGATCGAAGCCGTCGCGCGCCTGGGAGCGTCGGCGGCCCTGCTCGTCGCCGGCGACGGCGCGCGCGCGGACGAACGGCGCGCCGACGCGGCGCGCCTCGGCGTGCGCGCCACGTGGGCAGGTTTCCTCAATCAACGCGAGATCGTCCGCGCGTACGCCGCCGCCGACTGCCTCGTGCTGCCGAGCCGCGCCGAGTCGTGGGGGCTCGTCGTGAACGAAGCAATGGCGACCGGACTGCCGGCCGTCGTCAGCGACGCCGCCGGCTGCGCGCCCGATCTGGTCACGCCGGGAGAGACCGGCGACATCTTTCCGTGCGGCGACATCGACGCGCTGGCGGCGGCGCTCACGCGCGTGCGCGAGCGGGGCGGCCGGGGCACGATGGCTGACGCGTGTCGCGCGCGCATTGCGGGATACAACTACGCCGCGGCGGCGACGGGGCTCGTCGCCGCGAGCCAGGCGGTGGCGCGGCGGCGCGACGCGCCGCGCGTCATCGCGTGCTGCGGCGGCATGGTCGTCGTCTCGGGGCTGGAGCGCATGACGTTCGAGGTGATGCGCGTCGTGCGCGCGCGCGGCGGCGCCGTTCACTGCGTCGTCAACGGCTGGGAGAACCAACGCATCGTGACGCTCGCCGAGAGCATCGGCGCGTCGTGGTCGACTGCGCCGTACCTGTATGGCTTCAGCCGCACGCTCAACCCGCTGCGGCATCTGCAGGCGCTGTGGGAGACCACGCGCGCGAGCGCGCGTCTGCTGCTGGACGCGGCGCGCTTCCGGCCGACGCACCTGCTGGTGCCTGAATGGGCGGCGGTGCTGCTCAACGCGCCGGCCATCGCCGCGCTGCGTCTCTTCGGCGTCGGCGTCGTCTTCCGGATCGCGAACGCGCCCGAGCGCGGCCGCATTTACGATCTGCTGTGGGGCCGCATCCTCCCGTCCTTCGTCACCGCGTTCGTGCCGAACTCGCGATTCAGTTACGGCCGCGTGCAGGAGGCGGGCGTGCCGAGCGGAAAGATCACGCTCATTCGCAACGCGCTGAGCCGCCGCAACGCCGACGCGCGCGGCGAGAGCGATCTCGTCAAGGCTGCCGCGTCGAGAAAGACGCTGCTCACGGTCGGGCAGATCGCGCCCTTCAAGGGCACGCATCTCGCCGTCGATGCGGCGCTGCGGCTGATCGCCGACGGGGAAGACGCGCAGGCGCTCATCGTCGGCGCGCTGCCCGAATGGCCGCCCGAGTTGAAAGACTGGGCGCGTGCGCTGGTCGCGCGTGTGGACGCCGCCGGCGCGGCCGATCGCGTGCGGTTCGTCGGCGCGCGTGAAGACGTGCCCGCGCTGATGCGCGCCAGCTACGTGCTGTCGGCGCCGATTCTGCAGGAGGAGACGTTCGGCAACGTCGCGCTCGAAGCACGCGCGCTCGGGCTGCCCGTCGTCGCGTTCGCCCGGGGTGGCCTCATCGAACTCGTCACCCATCGCGAGACCGGGTACCTGTGTCCGACCGCGGACCTGGAGGGCCTGCTGGAAGGCCTGCGCTACTTCCTGCACGATCCAGCAGCGCGCGCGCGCGCGAGCGCCGCAAGTCTCGCCGCCACGAGCGCGCCCGAAAACGACTGCACCGCCGGCGAGTTCGAGCGGCGGTGGTGGGCGATGTTCGATCGGGCGGGCGGAGTGCCGGGATGAGCCAGCTCTTCGGGTGGGTGCCCACCCACGGCGGTGACGCCGCTGGCGACGTCGTCGCCGGGATGAGCGCCGCCCTGCGCGTCGACGACGGCCAGCGCATTGGGACCTGGACGTTGCCCGGTATCGCCATCGGCGTGATCGAGCCGCCGGCCCTCTCCGACGAAACCGACGATCGGGAGCCCGCGGCGAGCGCAGACGGGCGGTTTCTTCTCTGGATGGCGGGGGAGGCGTATGTCAGCGGCGACGCCGCGCTGGCGCTGGCCGACGCGGCGGCGTCGCGCACCCGCGCGTTCCGCCGCGCGCTGCTCGATCGCTGGCTGCAGACGGGCGTGGACGCCGTCCGGCGTCTTGACGGTGAATACCAGATCGCGGTCTGGGATGCGCGCGACCGCGCGCTCTCGCTCGTCAACGATCGGTTCGGCGGACTGCCGTGGTACTGGGCGCAGGCGCCGTCGGGGTGGGCGTTCGCCGGCGGCGTGCGCGGCGTCCTGATGGCGCCGGGCGTCCGCGCCGAGCCCGACCTCGACGCGCTGCGCGAAGCCGTGACGTTCGGGGGATTCCGCCTCGCCGACCGCACCAACGTGGCGTCGGTCCGCATGGTGCCGGGCGCCACGGTCCAGACGATTCGGCCCGGAGCGCGGATCACGTCGCGCTACTGGACGTGGGCGGACATTGCCGCGCAGCCCGCGCGCGACCCCCGCGATCTCGTCCCCGAATTGCAGGCGCGCTGGAAGGCGGCGGTCGCGCGGCGGATGACGGACCGCGCGCGCTACGGCCAGACGCTGAGCGGCGGCCTCGACAGCCGGGCGATCCTCGCCGAAGCGTCGCCCGAGCGCGCGTGGACCGCCATCACGTTCGGCGTCCCCGGCTGCGACGATGAGAAGTACGCGGCGCGGGCGGCGGCGGCGGCCGGCGCGTCCTGGGAATTCCAGCCGCTGTACGCGGGCGACTGGCTGCACGAGCGCGGCGCCCACATTCAGCCGACCGACGGTCTGATCGAGCTGGGCGATCTCCAACACCTGGAGTCGCTGCCGCGACAGCGGGCACGGTTCGACGTGCACGTGTCGGGCTACGTCGGCGACGCGGTCAGCGGGCCGACGTTCGCCGCGGTCGCCACTCCGGCGGATGCGCTGCTGCAGCTGCCGTTCTACGGCACGTCGATCAGCCTCGACTACAATCTCGCGCTCGCGCGGGTCACCGATCTCACCGGCGCGCTCCACGGGGCACCGGCGCGGTACACGCTGTTCGAGCACAAGCTCCCGCAATCGACCAATCGATGGACGGCCGCCTGGCGTCCCTGGCTCCGTGTGCGCAAGCCGTTCGTCGATTACGCGTTCTTCGACTGGTGCCAGGGGCTGCCCGTGTCCGCGCGGCTGGAAGGGCAGCTGCACGAGCGCTGGCTTCGCGCGAGTTATCCGGCGTGCTTCGCGTCGATTCCCAATCACAAGACCGGGATGCCGGTCCTCACGCCGCGCTGGCGCGTCCAGGCCGCGCGGCTACAGCGCGGCGCGTGGGCCCGGCTGATCCCCTACCTGCCCCGTACGGTTCGTCCGTCGCCCCGGATTCGCAGCTACGCCGACAACGATCGCGTCTGGCGGCGGCCGGACACGGTCGATGCGATCACGCGGACGATCCTGAAACCCGACGGTCTCGCTGTCGGCGTCTTCGGCCGCGCGTTGCTGTCGGCGCTGATCGCGCCATGGGTCGCGGCCGCGGCGGCGCCGGCACAGGTGATTGGCGCGTTGTACGTCTTTGAGGCCTATCACGCGGGCCTGGAGAGACACCTCCGCGAAGCTCGACAAAAGTCTGAAGTCTCAAGGCTGAAGTCTCAAGACGCTCACACTTCAGCCTTCAGACTTCAGACTTAAGAAGTTCTTGTGAGAGTTCTTCACGTCTCGGCGTATTTCGCTCCGGCGTTCCGCTACGGCGGCCCGCCGCGCAGCATTCTCGGGCTGTGCCAGTCGCTGGTGCGCGCCGGCGTGGACCTCGAGGTGTTCACGACCATCGCCAACGGCGACGACCCGCTGCCGGCGGCGCCGCAGGGCGTTGAGTACGAAGGCGTGCGCGTCCGGTACTTCCCGCTGAGTTGGCCGCGGCGGTACTTACGTTCGGCGGCACTCGGACGCGCGATGACCGATGCGGCGTCCAACGCCGATCTCGTACACGTCCATGGGCTCTGGAACTTCACCGCGTGGGCCGGCGCCCGCGCGGCACGCGCCGCTGGCGTCCCCTATGTCGTCTCGCCCCGCGGCATGCTGCTCGCCGGCGCGCGCGCGCGCCACAACGGGATGAAGGCGATTGCGTGGCGCGGTGTCCAGCACGACGATCTGCGCGCCGCCACGTTCCTGCATGCGACGTCCGACACCGAGGCGGAGGGACTCGCCGGCCTCGGCCCGCGCGTCGTCACGATCGCCAACGGCGTGGATGCGAAGACGGCGACGTCCGCTCAGATCGCGCGGCTGCGGCAGCGGCTCGACATTCCCGCCGACGCCGACGTGATTGCGTTCATCGGACGCGTGCATCCGATCAAGCGTCTCGATCTTCTGGCGGGCGCGTTCAGGCAGCTGCGCCGCGGCGGCCGCCGCGCGTGGCTCGTGATCGCCGGGCCGGACGAAGGCGACCATCGCCGCCAGGTGGAGCCGCTCTTTCAAGACGTGGCGGACGGGGTGCGCTGGGCCGGCGCCGTGGAGGCCGAGGACAAGTGGGCGTTGCTCGCCGCGAGCCGCGTGCTCGTGCAGTGTTCGGATTCCGAGAGCTTCGGCCTCAGCGTCGCCGAGGCGCTGGCGTGCGGCGTGCCGGTCATCGTGACCGACCGCGGCGCGTGGGCGGCGGTGGCCGCGGCCGGCTGCGGCGAGGTCGTCGCGCATGATGGGGCGGCGATCGGCGACGTGCTCGAGCGATTGCTGGCGGAGCCCGTCGCCGCGCGCGAGATGGGGCGGCGCGGCCGCGAATGGGTGCGCCGCACGTTGGGGTGGACCGCCATCGGCCGTGCCATGCTGCGCGAATACGAATCGATTGCCGGACGCCGTCCGGCGGCGGCCGCCCAATGAGGCCCGCGTTCCGATCCGTGCTGCTCACGCCGAATCTGCTCGGCGCCGACGGCGTCTCGTGCCTGTCGCGGCAGATCGCGCGCGCGCTGCCCGCACCCGTGCTGGTAATCAGCCTTCACGACGCGCCGGCGCCCGGCACGTCGGACCCGCTGCGGCGATCGGCGGGCGGCAGCCGCCTGCGATTCATCGCCGAGGCGCTGCGCGTCGGCCTGTGGTGCGATCGGCGCACCGCCATCGTTTGCAGCCACCTGCATCTGGCGCCGATCGCGCGGCTGGTCGCCTGGCGCGGCGCGCGGGTGCTGTTCGTGCTGTGCGGCATCGAGGCGTGGGTCCGGCTGCGCGCCGTCGAGCGCTGGGCGCTGGCATCCGGATCGCTCGTCGCCATCTCGCAGCACACCGTACACGGGTTCAAGGCGGCGAACCCGTCATTCGCGACGACGCCCGTCGCCGTCTGTCATCCGGGGCTGCCGCCGCGCGCCCCCGGCGTTGACGCCGCGGGCGACCCGCCCGGTGAGCCGGCGGCGCTGATCGTCGGCCGCATGTCCGCCGGCGAAGGTTACAAGGGGCACGAAGCGCTGATGCACGCGTGGCCGGCCGTGATCGCCCGTCATCCGGAGGCGCGACTCTGGATCGTCGGCGACGGCGACGATCGCCGGCGTCTCGAAGCGCTGGCCGACGAGCTCGGCCTGGGCGACGTCATCATCTTCACAGGCCGCGTGTCCGACGCGGAGCTGGATCGTCTGTACCGGCGCTGCCGGTTCTTCGTCATGCCGAGTCTGCAGGAAGGGTTCGGCCTCGTGTTCCTCGAAGCGATGCGCGCGCGGAAGGCCTGCATCGGCGCGCCCGGCGCCGCGGCGGAGATCATCGAGCACGGCGTGACGGGCTTCGTGGTGGATCCCGAGCGGTCCGGCGACTTGGTCGGCGCGCTGCTGCGCCTGTTCGGCGACTCGCAGGAGTGCGGGCGGCTGGGCCGCGCCGGCGCCGCGCGGTTCGCGGCGGAGTTCACGGACGCCAGCTTTGGCGTCCGGTTCGCCGCGCTTCTGCCGTATGCTGAGTGAAACATGGGGCTGATCACCGAAACGGCCATCGTGCTTCTCGGGTCGGCCCTCCTCGGAGGGATCACGGAGCAGTGGCTCATCGCCGCGTCCCTTCCGGTGCTCTGGACCGTGTGGCGGTTCCTGCGCTTCGACGATGGCCCGCCGGTACTCGCGTTCGCCTTGACTTTCCACTGGAGCCAGACGGTCATCGGCGTGTACTACTACGTCCTGACGGGGCGCGAACCGCTGGCGCTGCAGGCGGATCGGTACGTGGAGATGACGCTCATCAGTATGGCGTGCGTGGCGGTGTTTGTCGCCGGTCTGGCGATCGGCGCGCGGCTGGTCGCGCGGTGGCTGACGCCGCGGCCGGCGCGGGAGTTCGCCCTGGGGTGGAGCAGCCTGCTGATCTTCTACTTCGCGTTGCTGATCTTCCGCGGCTCGTTGCGTGAATTCGCGTGGAACATGAGTGCCGGCCTCACGCAGGGCATCCTCGCTCTCACGTACATGCGTTTTGGCCTTTTCTACCTCATTCTGCGGCGTCTGGTCACGGCGCAGCGTTTCCTTTATGCCGCGGTCCTCATCGCGATCGAGCTCACGCTCGGCATGACGGGGTTCTTCGCCGAGTTCAAGGAGCCGATGTTCATCGCCGTGCTGGTGCTGGTCGAACAGTTCGACTATCGCCGTTCGAAGCATTGGGCCGCTCTGGCCGTCATCAGTGTGGTGATGGGCGTGGCCGGCGTGCTGTGGATCGGCATCCGAACGACACAGCGCGAAACCTCCGAGTCGCGCCAAAGCACGAGCGTCACGGAGAAGCTCAGCTTCACATCGTCGCTCGCGCAGGACTGGTTCGCCGGGTCGATGACCGAGAAGCTGAACGCCGTCGATGGTTTCGTCGACCGGATGTGGGACGTCTACTATCCCGCGCTGGCGCTCGCGCGCGTCCCGGCGCTGCTGCCGCACACCGACGGCGCGCTGATGATGGGGGCGCTCACGCACGTGCTGACGCCGCGCATCCTCGTCCCAGACAAGGCGGACCTCGAGTCCGACAGCCTGCAGGTGCGACGCTACTCGGGCATCTGGGTGGCGGGACCCGAGCAGGGCACGACCATTTCGTTCGGCTATCCGATTCAGGGCTATATCGACTACGGCATACCTGGATTGTTCGTGCCGGTGTTGGTGTTCGCGATCTTCATGGGCGGCGTGTACCGGTTCTTCGTGCGGATCATACGGCACCGCGAGCTGGGCAACGCCGTCGTGACGGTCATATTCTGGATGTCGCTGTATCAGGCCAACAAGTCCTGGCCGAAGCTGCTCGGGCTGGCGCTGACCATGATCGTCTACCTGGGCGGTTTCACGATCCTGCTCGATCGGTTCCTCTCCAGCAACGCGGATGCGATGGACGAGCTGGCGCGAGCGTCGCAGGACCGCACGCACGATCGCATCCGGACGGCGTGAACTCCCCCAACACTCCGTGAGCACTGGGCTGGTCGTCGGGCTTAACGCGTATCACGGCGACGTGTCGGCCGTGCTCGTGCGTGACGGCCGGCTCGTGGCCGCGGTCGAAGAAGAGCGGTACCGCCGCGTGAAACACTACGCGGGGTTTCCCGATCGCGCGCTGGCCGAGTGCCTCCGCATGGGCGGCGTGCGCGCCGCCGACGTCGATCTGTTCGCCATTTCCAGGAACCCCCGCGCGCATCTCTGGCGCAAGGCGCTCTTCCTGCTGCGGCACCGGCCGAAGGACACCGTGGGGGATCGGGCCCGCAACATGTCGCGGATCCGCGCGCTGCCGGCGACGATTGCCGCCTCGGTCGGACTCGACGAGGCGCTGGTCCGCCCGCGCGTGCGGTTGGTCGAGCACCATCCGTCCCACGCCGCCAGTGCGGCCTTCGTGAGCCCGTTCGACTCGGCGGCCGTGTGCACCATCGACGGCTTCGGCGATTTCGTCAGCACGTCGTGGGGACGGCTCGAAGGGCCGGCGCTGCGCACGGATCGGCGCGTCTTCTTTCCGCACTCGCTCGGGCTGCTGTACCTGGCGGTCACGCAGTTCCTCGGCTTTCCGAAGTACGGCGACGAGTTCAAGGTCATGGGCCTGGCGCCGTACGGCGAGCCGCGCTTCGTCCGTGAGTTGAGCACGCTCGTGCGCCTGAACGACGATGGCGGATTCGCGCTCGATCTGTCGTACTTCCGCCACTGGTCCGACGGCGTGTCGATGACGTGGGAGGAGGGCGAGCCCACGATCGGCCCCGTGTTCACGCCGAAGCTCGAGGCGCTGCTCGGTCCGGCGCGGCGGCCCGATCAGCCGCTCGACGATCGGCACGAGGCCATTGCGGCGTCGCTGCAGGTCGTGTACGAGACCGCGGCCATGCACGTCCTCAGCCACGTGCAGCGCGCCACGCGCGCGACCCGGTTGTGCCTGGCCGGCGGCTGCGCGATGAACAGCGTCGCCAACGGCAAGATCCGCGAGCGCACGGATTTCCGCGAGGTGTTCATCCAGCCGGCGGCCGGCGACAACGGCACGGCGCTCGGCGCGGCGTTCCACGCGTGGCACGCCTCGGGCGCGCGCCCGCGCGACTTCGTGATGGAGCACGGGTACTGGGGGCCGGAGTTCCCCGACGCGGAGATCGCCGCGGTGCTCGACGCCGAACACGCGTCGATCGCGCAGCATGGCTGCACGCGGCGCGCGTGGGCCGATCCCGCGGCGCTCGACACCTGGACGGCGTCGCAGATCGCCGACGGGCGCGTGATCGGCTGGTTCCAGGGGCGGATGGAGTGGGGCGCGCGGGCGCTCGGCAACCGCAGCATCCTCGCCGATCCGCGCCGCGCGGACATGCGCGAGATCATCAACACGCGGATCAAGTTCCGCGAGCGCTTCCGGCCGTTCGCGCCGTCGGTGCTTGAGCGCGCGCTCGACGAGTATTTCGTCGGCGGCGCGCCCGATCCGTTCATGCAGCAGGTCTATCCGGTGCGGCCCGAGAAACGCAGCGTCGTCCCGGCGATCACGCATGTGGATGGATCGGGACGGCTGCAGACCGTCAGCCAGCGGTCGAACCCGCGCTACTGGAATCTGATCGCGGCGTTCGAGCGCGTCAGCGGCGTGCCGATGCTGCTCAACACGTCGTTCAACGAGAACGAGCCGATCGTCCTGCAGCCGCGGGAGGCGCTCGACTGTTTCCTGCGCACGCACATGGACGTCCTGGTGATGGGCTCGCACGTGCTCGAGCGCGCGCCCGCGGTTGAAGGTGCGCGCGACCCTCACGATGACGTCCGCGCGACCGTCCGTGAGTAGCCCGTTCTCGGTGATTCGGGACCCACGACGATCATCGCAGAGCCCGCTGAAACTGCAGGATGAGAATGCCACCACGGAGGACACGGAGGAACACAGAGTGAAATGGGCCACAGAGGCACAGGGGCACAGAGAGATAGAAGTTCCGGAGATTGTGTTCGACGCGGCGCCGCGAAGCGGCGGCAAGTCGGTCGGAAGCCGGCGCGCAAGCGACGCCCGAGTCACTAGTTTCGTCGTTTGCGCACCGGCCTCCGACCGACCAGCGCGGCCTGCAGCGCAGGCCGCCCGCGTCGAACACCTCTGTGTCTCCGTGATCTCTGTGGCCCTTATTCCTCTTCGTTCTTCGTTGCACTTTCGGAGCCGTACGCTCGCAGGTCGAGCGTCTCTGCGTGCTCTGCGGTTTCTGCGTTGTACGTCGTCAGGGCGTCTGGTACTGATTCGAGATGGACACGCCACGAGGAGATGTCGCCCATGACCGACCAACGTATTCTCGTCACGGGCGGCGCCGGATTTCTGGGACGGCATCTCGTCGCCGAACTGAAGCGCCGTGGCGCCACCCAGGTCTTCACGCCGCGCAAAGCGGACTACGACCTCACGCGCGAGCCTGACGTCCGCAGGATGTACGAGGCGCTGCGCCCGCAGGTGGTGATGCACCTGGCGGCGGTCGTCGGCGGCATCGGCGCGAATCGCGAGTCGCCCGGGCGGTTCTTTTACGAAAACGTCATGATGGGCGCGATGGTAATGGAGTACGCCCGGCTCGCCTCCGTCGGGAAATTCGTGGGCATCGGCACGATCTGCGCCTATCCGAAGCTCGCGCCAGTGCCGTTCCTGGAACGCGATCTGTGGAACGGCTATCCCGAAGAGACCAACGCCCCGTACGGCATCGCCAAGAAGATGCTGCTCGTGCAGGGCCAGGCGTATCGCTCGCAGTACGGTTTTCACGCGATCCATCTGCTGCCGGTCAACCTGTACGGGCCTCACGACAACTTCGATCCCGCGTCGTCGCACGTGATCCCTGCGCTGATTCGCAAGTGCCTCGAGGCGGTGGACGCGGGCGCCGACGAAGTCGTCTGCTGGGGCACCGGCAACGCGACGCGCGAATTCCTGTACGTCGAGGACTGCGCATCGGCGATCGCGGACGCGGCCGAGCGCTACGACGGTCCGGAGCCCGTGAACATCGGCGCGGGCTTCGAGATCAGCATTCGCGATCTCGCCGAGCTCATCGCGGAGTTCACCGGCTTCCACGGGCGCCTGACGTTCGATCGCACCAAGCCCGACGGTCAGCCGCGCCGCAGTCTGGACGTCACGCGCGCCAGGACGGCGTTCGGGTTCGCCGCGTCCACGGACTTCCGGGCCGGACTGGCCCGGACCATTGAATGGTACCGCGCGGTGCGATCGGCCGCGCACGCATGAAGATCTGCTTCTTCAATCGATCCTACTGGCCCGATCAAGCCGCCACGGGGCAGCTGCTGACCGAACTCGCCGAGGATCTCGTCAGCCGGCACGGCTGCGAGGTGACGGTCGTCGCCGGCCGCGCCCTCCACGGCCAGGGCCGCGATCGCGGCGGGCTCGCGCCGGTCGGGCGGGAAACGCACCTTGGCGTCACGATCCTCCGCGCCAACGGCACGCGGTTCGGCCGGCGGCGCTTCGCCGGACGCGCGGCGAACTACCTGACGTACTTCGCGTCGGCGGCGATCGCCGGACTCCGCGTGGGCCGTCCGGATCTCATCGTGTCGCTGACGGATCCGCCGATCCTCGGGCTCGCGGCGCGATGGGCCGCGAAACGGACGGGCGCGCGCTTCGTGTTTCTCTGCGAGGATATTTTTCCTGAAGTCGCCTCGCTCCTCGAGGACTTCCACAACGAGACGGTCAACCGCGCGCTGGATCGCGTGAATCGTGCGCTGCTGCGTGACGCCGACGCAATCGTGGCCCTCGGCGATCGGATGCGGCGCCGGCTGGTGGAGGAGAAGCGCGCCGATCCGTCCCGCGTCACGGTCATCCACAACTGGGCCGACTGCGAGGCGATCGTGCCGGGCCCGAAGGACAACGCGTTCACGCGCGCCCACGATCTGGGCGACCGGTTCGTCCTCATGCACTCGGGCAACATCGGCCTGTCGCAGAATCTCGACGTGCTGATCGAAGCGGCCGCACGCCTGAAAGACAAAGCGCGGCTGGTCATCGCCGTTGTCGGCGACGGCGCCCGCCGCGAATGGCTGGTGCAGGAGTCGGCCCGGCGCGGCCTCGCCAACGTCAGATTCTTCCCGTACCAGCCCAAAGAGCTGTTGCACGAGTCGTTCGCCGCCGCCGACGCGTTTCTCGTCTCGCTCAAAGCCGGCATCGAAGGGTACATCGTGCCCAGCAAGCTCTACGGCATCCTCGCGGCGGGCCGGCCGTACGTCGCCGCCGTGGACGCCAGCTCGGAAGTCGCCGCGATCGCGCGCGACCACGGCTGCGGACTCCTGGCGGCGCCGGGCGATCCGGACGCGCTGGCCGGCGCCATCGCGGCGCTGTACGACGATCCCGCGACGACGCGCGTGATGGGACAGCGCGCGCGCGCGGCCGCGCTGCAGTTCGACCGCCGCGTGGCGGTCGCCGCGTACCACGCGCTTTTCGTCCGTGTGGCTGGGCTCGCCCGCGCCGCGTGATCAAGCGCCTCTTCGACGTGCTGCTCTCGGCGATCGGGCTGATCGTCTCGGCCCCGCTCTGGCTGCTGATTCCGATCGCGATCAAGATCGAGGACGGCGGGGCCGTCCTCTTCCCGCAGGATCGCGTCGGCCTCGGCGGCCGCGTCTTCAAGGCGCTGAAGTTCCGGTCGATGGTGACCGATGCCGAGGCACGTTTCGGGCCGCTGCAGGCGGCCGAGCGCGACCCGCGCGTGACGCGCGTGGGGCGTCTTCTGCGCGGGACCGCGATGGACGAGCTGCCGCAGCTCTGGAACATTCTCGTTGGCGACATGAGCTTCGTCGGCCCGCGCCCGCTGCGTCCGGGCGAAGTCGAGGTACGCGGCGACGGGCGTCTGATTCCGCTGGCCGACATCCCAGGCTACGCCGAGCGCCATCGGGTGCGGCCGGGCCTCACCGGGCTGACGCAGGTGTATGCGCCGCGCGACATTTCCCGCACCAGCAAGTTCCGGCTCGATCGCCTGTACATAGCCCGCGCCGGGTTCTGGCTCGACCTCAAACTGATCCTCGTGTCGTTCTGGATCACGGGCCGCGGCGCGTGGGAAACGCGCGAACGCAAGGTGTGACTCGCCTGACGAGACGCATATAATGACCCCACGCATGCCGAGCGCACCCGTGGACGTGCTGGTCGTGGGAGGCGGACCCGGCGGCCTCTTCGCCGCCGAGCGACTGGCGCGGCGCGGCGTCGGCGTGGTGGTGTGCGAGGAGCACGCCGTCGTCGGCAGCCCGGTGCACTGCACGGGCGTGCTCGCGTCCGAGAGCGTCGATGAGTTCGACCTGCCGCGCTGCGCGACGCTGAATGCCCTGACCACGGCGCGATTCGTGTCGCCGGCCGGTCTGGTGGTCGAGTACACGCCCAAGACGCCGCTCGCCACCGTCATCGATCGCGTCGCGTTCGACGCCGCGCTCGCCGTGCGCGCGCAGTCGGCGGGCGTCGAGCTGCGCCGCGGCGCGCGCGTCTCCGAGTTGCAGCCCGTGGCCTCAGGCGTGCACGCGAGCGTCGGCGGCGACGTCATCGCCGCGCGCCTCGTCGTGCTGGCCTGCGGCGCGAATTACAGCATTCAGCGGCGCCTCGGCCTCGGCCTGCCGCGTCTCTATCTGCACACGGCGCAGCGCGAGTTGCGGGCGCGGTCGCTGCACGACGTCGAGATGCATTTCGGCCGCACGGTGGCGCCCGACGGCTTCGCCTGGGTCGTGCCCGTCGTGCGCCCGGACGGCGGCTACGTCCGCATCGGCGCCATGGCGTCGGGCGACGCGCTCGGCTGCTACGCGCGCATGCTCGCCCGCGTCGCCGATCGGTGGGGCGTGGTGGCCGACGGCGTGCCGCCGCGCCAGAAGGTGCTGCCGCTGGGCGAGATCACCCGCACGTTCGCGGACCGGCTGCTGGTGATTGGCGACGCCGCGGGCCTCGTCAAGCCGACCACCGGCGGCGGCATTTACTACAGCATCCTGAGCGGCGCTCTCGCGGCGGACGTCGCGGCCGACGCGCTGCGCCGCGACCGGCTGGACGCGGATGCCTTGTCGGCGTACGAGCGCGCGTGGCGCGATCAGCTCGCCGACGAGCTGGACACGCAGCACGCACTGCGCAACGTGGTCATGCGGCTGAGCGACGCCGAGATCGACAGCCTGTTCGATCTGGCGCAGACCGACGGGATCATGCCGCTCGTCCGGAAGACCGCGCAATTCAACCAGCACCGCCATCTCATCCGGGCGCTGTTCAAGCATCCGCCGGCCCGCCGAATTCTCTTCCAGGCGCTTGTCGGCTAGCCGCATGGGACACACGCTACGAAAGTTCCTGGGACGGCCGGCCGCGGATCGCCGGCTGCTCCTGCACGCGCTCGCGCTGTACCTCGCGATCGTGGCGCTGTTGCGCGTCGTCCCGCACGGCCGCCTGACGCGATGGCTCGATGCCGTCTACGGCCGGGCGCCGGCGGCCCGTGTGCCAGCCACCAGTCACCAGCCACCAGCCACCGATGCACTTGACGCCGGCCGCGTGGCGTGGGCCGTGCGGACGGTCGCCGCGCAAACGCGCGCTGGCGACGCCTGTCTGGCCGAAGCGCTCACGGCGCTGTGCCTGCTGCGCCGCGGCGGACACGCCGCGGCCCTGCGCATCGGCGTGACGCGGGCGGACGCCGCGCCGGCGTCGATTGCCGCGCATGCGTGGCTCGAGCACGCGGGGCGGATCATCGTCGGCGGAGCAGCGGCCCCGGCGTACCACATCCTGCAGGCCACGGGCGCCATGCGAGGAGAGAGATGACGATGTCCCTCGATGCGACGGTGCGGATTCCCGAGGATGTCGTGTTTCGTGAGCTCGACGGCGAGGCCGTGCTTCTCAACCTCGAGAGCGGCATCTACTTCGGTCTCGACCCGGTCGGCACGCGGATCTGGCAGCTCGTCGAAGAACATCGGGCGCTGCGCCGCGTGCTCGCGGCGCTGCTGACGGAGTTCGATGCGCCGCCCGCGGACCTCGAGGCGGATCTCGTCCGCTTCGTCGATCAGCTGCGCGGCAAGGGGCTCCTGACCGTCGTATGACCGTGCCCGAGGTCCGCGTCTTCGAGTACCACGACGAGGCGTATCACGTGTGGCGCGCCGCCGGCGTCCGTGACGCGGCGGTCGTGCACGTCGACGCCCATCACGACCTTTCCTGGCTCGATGATACCGTGCACCTCCATATCGGGAACTACCTCTGCCAGGCGATCAAGGACGGCATCGTGCGCGAGGTGTACTGGGTCGTGCCGGATGGCGCGCTCAGCGCGCCACGCGCCAGACGGGAAATCCGCCGGCAGCTCCGGAATCTGCGCCGTGAGTACCCGCGGCCGCGACGTCCACTGCGGCGCGTGGGCGACGTGTGGTCGTGCGAGCTGGTGGGCTGTCGCGTGGTCGTGTGCGATCTCGACACGCTGCCTGTGCGCAGCGGCACGGTGCTTCTGGACCTCGATGTGGACTTCCTCCTGACGCCCGGTCCTCGGCTGGGCGAAGGATGTCCCGCGGACGAGCCGTGGCTCTGGCCGAGGGACTGCGTGGCGCGGCTTCGACGCACTCGTCTCGCGCCCACCCTTGCGAGTATCGCCTGTTCCGTGGAGGGCGGATATACGCCGCTCCGGTGGAAGTACTTCGGCGATGAATTGGCCGCGCGGCTCCTCGGCGCCCAGACGCCGGGCTTCGACCGGCTGCACGAGGCCCACCGCCTCGCCGGAACAGGCGCGATGGACGCGGCCGCCCAGGCGTGCCGGGACGCCGCAGCCGCGCTGCCGAATCCGGCGGCGGCCGAATTTGCGCTCGCCTCGATGCTCGCGCAACACGGCCGGATGAAGGCGGCGCGCGCAGCGCACCAGGCGGCCCGCGCCCACGACCCTTCCTACGCCACTGCGTACAACTGCGCGGGCCCGGCGGCGCTCGACCGCGGACACTTCGACGCCGCCGAGCGGGCGTTTACGGATCAACTGGCGCTTGATGATGGCGATGGCCACGCCAGAATCGGGCTGGCGTACGTGGCGATGCACCGGCGTCAATGGTCCGAGGCCGAGACGCACGCGCGCGCCGCGATCGAGCGCGGCGTCGACGCGCCGGACGTGCATCGCGTGCTCGCCCGCGCGCTCCAGCATCAGGGACGGATTGGGGAGGCCGTGACGGCGCTGCAGCGTTCGCTGCGCGTCACGCTCGGCGGCCACACGTCGCGGTGCGCCATCGCCTCACGCCGGCTCTCTCGTCTGCCCGTGTGGGACGCGGAGCACGGACGCGCGTACGCCGCGCTGGCGGCGCTCGAAACCCGGCTGGGTCGCCTCCGCGACGCGATCGCGGCGCTGCAACTCGCGATCTCGAGCGGGTATCGGCGTCCCACCGTTCACGTCCGCCTCGCGAGGCTGTACGCGCGCGAGCATCGCTGGGGCGCGGCGCTCGGCGAGGCCGCCGCCGCGTGCGCCGCTGCGCCCTCGTCGTTCGCCCGTGCGCAGCGCCGGTTCCGCGCGGCGCTCACGCTCGGTCTGGAGGCGCTTCGCACATGAGCGCCATCGCCGGCGTGTGGCGCCGCGGCGGCCGTCCAGTCCACGGCGCCGATGTCGATCGGATGCTCGATCGACTGACGCACCGCGGGCCTCACGGACGAGGCGTCTGGAAAGATCTCTCGATCGCGGTTGGCCACGCCAGCCTGCAGGTCACGCCGGAATCGCGCGGCGAGCGTCAGCCGCTGGTCGATGATTCGACGCGAACGGTCCTGACGTTCGACGGCCGCCTCGACAACCGCGAGGAATTGATGCGCGCGCTCGACGCCGCCGGATGTCCCGCGCGGTCGCCGGCGGACGCGGAGTCGCCCGCGGACGCGGAGATCGTGCTGCGCGCGTGCCAGGCGTGGGGCCTCGAGGCCCCACGTCGGTTGCTCGGCGATTTCGCCTTCGTGTTCTGGGACAGACCGCGGCGGAGGCTGCTCGGCGTCCGCGACGCGTGGGGCGTCCGTCCGTTCTGTTATCGCGTCGACGGCACTCGCATCGCGTGGGCGTCCCAACCGCACGCGCTCGTGCAGGCGCCGCTCGACCAGCCGCCGCCCAACGAAGGATTCATCGCGGAGCTGCTGTGCAGCATCGTGAACAGCACTGACGAGACGCTCTACTCCGGCGTGTATCGTCTGCCCGCGGCGTCCATGCTCATCGTGACGCCCGACGCGGTACGGGTCGAGAAGTACTGGAGTCTCGACCCGCACCGCGAAGTGCGCTACCAGGACGACCGCGACTACGACGAGCACTTTCTCGGCCTGCTCGAGGAAGCCGTGGACTGCCGGCTTCGCACGGACGCACCCGTCGGCATCATGCTCAGCGGTGGCATCGATTCGTCCATCGTTGCGGGCGTGGCCGCGAACGTTTCGACGCGGCGCGGACGACCGTTGCCCAAGGCCTTCTCGTTGACCTATCCCGGCTACCCCTGCAACGAGCAGCCGTTCATCGAGGCGGCGACGAAGCACGCCGGTCTCGAGAGCCTCTGCGTCGCGAATCCCGACGTGAACCCGTACGAAGACGAGGTCCGGCGGTATCGAGACCTGCCCACGCACGCCGCCGGCGCGGCGTCTGAACCGCTGTTCGTGCTGGCACGCCAGCAGGGGGTGCGGGTCATGCTGACCGGCCTTGGCGGAGACGAATGGTTCAGCGGTCACCAGTCACGCTATGCCGATCTGGTCCGTCGCGGACGGTTCATTCGATTGTGGCGGGAAGTCCGCGACGACGTGCGGAGCGACGCGTTGAGCGGGTGGCGTCGCGCGCTCTGGAATACCGTGCGGCCGATGGTGCCGGATCCGGCGCTGGCCCTCGCGCGGCGCGCCGTCGGTCATTCGCCGATTCCGCCGTGGATTCGGCCCTCGTTCGCCACGCGCGTCGGGCTGCGCGATCGGTTGTACAACGTGCCGCGCCGGTTTGGATTCTCCACGCACGCGCAGAACGAGCAGTTTCGCGAGGCGGTCGCCGGGTTCAGCCTCCACGGCTACGAAATGCTCGACCGGAGCATCTCGCAGTACGGCATGGAGGCGGCGCATCCTCTCAACGACCGCCGCCTGATGGAGTTTGGGATGGCGCTGCCCGAAGAGCAGCGCTGGCGGCACGGCACGCGCAAAGCCATCATGCGCCGCGCGGGCGCGTCGATGGTGGCGCCGTCGGTCCGGACTCGCGGCGAGAACGCCAACTACGCGCGGCCGTACGATGACGCCATGACGCGGCTTGGGGCGCGGGAACGCCTGGGCGCGCCAGGTGCCGTGTTCGACGAATGGGTCAACCGCGACGCCCTGCTCGCCAGCTACGATCGGATCGTGGGCACGCCGGACGCCTACGACTGGCCGTACTGGATGGCCCTCAGCGTGCGGCTCTGGTCCGACGAACTGCTCGGGGATCGCCCGCGCGCCACTCAGCCGGCCGGCCGGCACACCGACAACGTAAGGCACATGAAAGGGAGACAACGATGACTGATGATCGCCGCACCGGATCGCGGGGAGATTCGGCCGACGACGACCGCGCGCGCGAGTCAGGGCCGCGTCGTCCGTATACCTCGCCGTCGCTCGTCGAATACGGATCGATCGCGCGCCTGACCCACACCGGCGGGTCGACGGCCAGGGAAGGCGGCACGCCCAGGGTCCGGACCGGCTGCCTCTGAGGCATGTCCCGCGATCTCGACGAGCATCGCCAGTACCTCTCCGACGGGCCGCGGGTGGAGGCTTTCCGGCGGGCGATCGCAGAGGTGGTTCGACCGGGCGATGTCGTCGTCGATCTGGGCGCAGGTTCGGGCGTACTCGGCTTCCTCGCGTGTGAAGCCGGCGCCGGCCGGGTCTACGCGATCGACTCGGGGTCGATTCTCACCCTGGCGCGGCAGCTGGCGATCGGCAACGGCTGGGGCGATCGCATCGTCCACGCGCACGAGACGTCCACGCGAGCCGTGATGCCGGAACCGATCGACGTCATCGTCACCGATCAGGTCGGTCATTTTGGGATGGAGGCCGGGCTCATCGAGTTCCTGCGCGACGGCGCGCGCCGATGGCTGAAACCCGGCGGTCGGACCGTGCCGCGCGGCGTCGACCTGTGGGTGGCCGCCGTCGAAAGCGGGGAACAGCGCGATCGCGTCGAGTTCTGGAGCGGGCGGCCGTCCGGTATCGATGTCTCGGCGGCCTACCACACCGCCTCCAACAGCGGCTATCCGGCCGACATTGATCCGGAGTGGCTCCTGACCGGTGGCGCTCGTATCATCTCCCTCGATCTGTCGCCGCGCGGCCCCGACATGTTTCGCGGCGAGGCGGAACTGACGATCGGGCGAAGCGGCCACGTAGACGGACTCGCGGGTTGGTTCACCGCCGCGCTGTCGCCGTCGGTCACGATGACCAACGCGCCCGGTCACCCCCAACGAATCCACCGTCGCCAGGCGTTTCTCCCGATCGTTGAACGTCCGGCGGTCGCGCAAGGCGACACGCTGCGCGTGTCGATCGTGACACGCCCGGCGGAACTCATCGTCACGTGGACCGTGACACTCACGCGGCGCGGCGCCGGCCCGTCCACCGCCGTCACGTTCCGTCACTCGACCTTCGACGGCATGCTGCTCTCGGCCCGGGACCTCCATCGCAGCCGGCCGGATTTCGTGCCCAGCCTCACGCCGGCGGGACTCGCCCGGCGATCGGTGCTCGAACTCTGCGACGGCGCGCGCGGCATCGCGGACATCGAGCGCGAGATGCGGGCGCGACACGCCGACCTGCTGCCGGACGCCGCGGCCGCCGCCACGTTCGTCGCCGAAGTGCTCGCGGTCTACGCCCACTGACCCTCGCCTGATGCACCGCTATCGCGTCGGCCCGCTGCGGCTGCAGAGCCGGATGGCCATTCCCGAACTGCAGCCGGTCGCGCGCGCTTCGAGTGAGGCGTGGACGTTCCGCGTCTCGCACGCCGGCGCGGCGCCCGCGCGCGGCGTCGCGTGGTTCCACGACTGGACGTTTCCGAATGGCCGGCGCTGGCTGATGGTCGGGCGGCTCGGCCGCCGGTACGTCGTGCGATTCGCGCGCGTCGCGTCGTTCCTGATCGATCCGCCGGCGCGGACGATCACGGCGTTTCCGGGCGCCGGCGTGCCCGCGCGCACGATTCGCCATCTGCTCCTCGATCAGGTTGTACCGATGCTCCTCGGCGACGCCGATCATCTCGTGGTGCACGCCAGCGCCGTCGTGGCCGGCGGCGGGGCCGTCGCGTTCATCGGGCCGTCGGGCAGCGGCAAGTCGACACTGGCCGGCGCGCTCGCGCGGCACGGATGCGCGCTCGTCACGGACGATTGTCTGGTCGTGGACCTCGGTCGGCGGCCGGCGCACGTCATTCCGACCTACGCCGGGCTGCGCTTGTGGCCGGACGTCCTGCGCGCGCTGTTTCCGGGCGAGCGGCGGCGCACGGCGGGCGTCGCGCACTACTCGTCGAAACGGCGCGTCCGGCGCCACACGGACGACTTCGCGTTTCGACGGCGGCCGGAGCCGCTGCGCGCCGCGTGCGTGCTGACGGCGCCGGCGTCGAAGCGATCGCCGGTGTCGAAGCTCTCGATGACCCGGTTGCGCGGCCACGAGGCGTTCGCCGCCGTGCTGCGCTGCACGTTCCACCTCGATGTCGGCCGCGAGACGACGGCGAGGCGCGCGCTCGAGCGGGTCACGGCGATGCTCGAGACGGTGCCCGTGTTCCGGCTCCAGATGCCGCGCGATCTCGCGCGGCTCGATGAGGTCGGCGTGCTGATGGATTCGTTGGCCGTCGTCTAGCCGATCATCGGCTCCCGTTCGACGAGAAAGGCCCGCTGGGTTCGACGCCCGGCGGGCCTTTCGCGTTTTTCAGGGCAGCGACGTCGCCAGCAACAGGATCACTGTGGCGAGAGTAGCCGTGCAACTCAGGGCGAAGAGCGCGACTCGTCCGGCCGGCCGGTAACGCAGCGCCACCGCGGTCACATCGGCGGGAACGTCCACGCGCATCAGCGCACCGAAGGCCGGGGTCAGCGGGACCTGACGCCCGCCGGCCGACGCGATCCATCCGTCGCGGTACATCCGGGTCACCAACAGCGCGCGCGGCCGATCCGCCGGCGGGAAGTCGATTCTCATCTCGCTCTCGCCGTCGATGACCGTCAGGCCGGATGGATCCGCCTGCGAGACCAGCGGCGTCAGATCGCGGCAGAAGAGCCGGGGATGTCCGCAGCCCGGCAAGAGCGGGAGCGACTGTTCGAACACGGATGCGGGCATGAACCGCGCACCGTGCCACGCGCGAGGATTGCGCCACAGCTCCAGGGAATCCGGCAGCGGGTCGATCGCGGGAACGCGTTCGAGATCCGGCGCGAGCGGCTCGTCGCGTGCCGCGATGACGTACCGGATGCCAAGCGCCGTGAGCGACGCCGGTGAGACGACGAGCGATGCGTTGTCGTCGAGGTCTCCGTACGGGCGCGCGTACGCCGGCGCGAACGGCTCGAGCTCGATGCCTTTGAAGGCGCCGCCGTTCACCACCATCGCGCCCGACTGGATGAGACGCGTCCGCCACGACACCGGCCGCTCCACGACCTGGCCCTCGTACCAGAGGCGCGTCGCGCCGGGCGTGAACGCGATGCGTCCAGGCGCATCTCGCGTGAGCCGGAGGAGACCGCCGGCCAGCGTTCGCGCGCGCGCATCCTGGCCGCGGCTCCGGAACGCCCGTGCGGCCGCCACGTTCCCGGAGACGAACGGCCAGGCGCCACCGAAGACCGCCAGGCACTGGAGCGTGACGATCGCCGGAATGTAGCGGGCCCATGCGGTGGAGCGAAGGCGATCGAGGGCGATGCCCGCCAGCGCAATGCCGCAGATGACCGCGGCATCCTGCAGCAGGTAGGTTTGTGACAAGGCCGGAAACCGCCAGACGCTGCTCATCACCAGCAGCGATCCCGCCACACCGGCGCTCAGCGCGAGGAATCCGCGGCTCGAGTGCGAGCAGTCGCGACGGACAAGCGCGAGTACGGAAAGGACGGTGAACGGTCCGCCGAAGAAGACAAAATGCGGAGCAGCCGGCATGAGCGGCCTCATGAACGCGTCCCACAGATGCGTGGCGGCGAGCGTCGCGTCGCCCGGTCGTCGAAGGGCCGGCGGAAATCGCCGGTACTCGTCAGCCGCCGTCCAGAGATGGTCGGCGCCGATCGTGACCGCGACGAGCGCTGCCAGCGCAAACCACGGCGCACGCGACCGGAGGCGCCGCGGGGAGGCCAGCGCGCCCGCGGCCAGCGTCGTGAGAAGGAACGGCGCATGGCCCAGATGCCCATCGGCCAGCATGACGCCGCCGACGGTTCCGAGGGCGAGCGCGTCTCGCAGGCCGGAACCGGTGGCGTCGAGCATCCGGAGCACGAGCGTCAGCGCCACGGGGGCCAGCGTCCACGCGACGAAGTACGTGGGCCAGTCGTCGGTCAGCGTGTAGGTGAGCGACGGGGAGGCGAGCAGGAACGTCGCCGCGCACACCCCCGTCGTCTGCGTCGACAGTTTCAGGGTCCGGCACAGCCACCAGAAACCGACTGCGCCCACGGCGAGGTGCGCGAGATCGATGGCGATGACGGCCGAGCGCGGATCGACGGCCGCGACGAGCGGCGCGAGCGGGTGCAGCAGCAGCGATTGCGATCCCGGGAGCGGCACGCCGAACGCCAGCCGCGACGACCAGATCGGCAGCGCGCCCCGAGCGATCGCCTGGACCTGCAGGATCGTCACGAGCACGCAGGTGCCCAGCTCGTCCTCGTCTGGATTCAGGCCGATCACGAAGCCCGCGGCGAGCAGCGCGGCCGCCCCGGCGACCAGTGACGCAGCGACCCACCATTCACGTGAGCGCGGACGGTCGACGAGCACGGTCATGCCGGACGTATCATAGCGGCGTCATGATTCCCTGGCGTCGATGGCCCGCGCGCTGAAACGAGCCGCGGCGGTGGTCCTGGCGACCATGGTCGCCCTCTCAATTGCGGAGATCGCGCTTCGCATCCTCGCCCCGGAGTGGCTCAGAGCGCGGGCCGGCGCCGTCGAAGGTCCCGCGTCGCGCGAGAAGTTCACGGGCGACCAGGCCTGGCCCATCGAAGAGGTCAACGATGCGTTCGTGGCGTTTCAGCCGGGCGCGACCCTGGAGATGCGCAACCCGGAGTACCGGGTCCTTGGGCACAGCGATCGCTGGGGCGGGCGCTCGACGGGCATTGACGCCACGTCCTCATCGCCACTGATTCCGTTTGTCGGGGACTCGCAGACGTTCGGTGTCGGCGTGGCCGACGATCAGACGTTCGTGAGCCTGCTGGCACGCCGGCTGGGGCGTCCGTTTTTGAATCTCGGCGTGCCCGGAAGCTCGCTTCGAGATCATCTGCACATCATCGTGAATCGCCACGAGGCGCTCGGCCGCCCGCGCGTGTACCTGTTCGTGTTCTACGCGGGCAACGACCTGTCGGATCTCGTGAACGACCGGGCGTTGGACGCGCCGAGGACGAACGCGAACCAACCGCCCTGGTTCCTGGCGGTCCCGAACGATGTGATCTTCCACCGCACGCCGCTCGGGCGCAGCCACGTCCTCCAGCTCGCCAAGCTGGGGCTGCTCGGGGCGTTTGGCCACGTGCCGACGCTGCCGCAAGATCAGATGTTCGAGTCGGCAGACCTGCATCGTGTCGAGTTCAGAGCGCAGGCGACTCGCGAGCTTGATCGGCAGCTGGATTTTCTCGGCGAACTGGCGGTCCGGCTGGACTTCCGGCCGGTGTTTCTCGTCGTCCCGGATCGCTACCAGGTGTCGCCCGCGCTCCTCGAGCGCACCCGCCGCGCCTATTGGCTCGGCCCGGACGAGGTCGACGTCAGATTCCCGAATCGCCTGCTGCGCGACACGCTGGCGCCACGCAGCGTTCCCGTCGTGGATCCACTCGACTGCATGATGAATCGGGACGGCTTGCACTACCGGGAAAGCCACATGACGGCCGCGGGACATCGGGCGCTCGCGGAGTGCGTGGCCGCGGAGCTCGATACGGCGCTGAGCGCGAAGCCCCGATGAGATTTCAGATTTTAGATTTCAGAGTTCAGATTGAATAACGTCATGGCGCAATTCGGACTTCTGGCCCGGCTCGGTGTGTATCTGCACCCCGGCTTCCTCGACGCTTCCCTGTGTCGCGACTGGACCTCCGAGCTCGCGTCCGAACCCGGAGACCGGGCTGAAGTCTATGCGCCCAAGGGGCTCGAAGTGTCGCCGGCGGTTCGCAACGCCGCCGAACATCAACCGGGCCAGTCTCTGCGATCGGCGATGGATGCCCGCCTCGCGTCGGTTCGACCTTCCGTCGCGCGTCATTTCAACGTGGCGCTGTCGGCGCCCGAGCCAGCCAGTTGCCTGACGTATGGACCTGGCCAGTTCTACAGACCGCACGCGGATCGTGGACGCGCTGGCGAGGGGGATGCGCAGGGACGTGTCGTTTCCGTGGTCGTCTTCCTGAACGACGCGCACGGTCCAGCCGAACTCAGCTTCGATGGCGGCCAGCTGATTTTCTACGACCTGATCGCCGAACCACGGTGGAAGGGCGTCGGCTTGCCGCTCGAACCGGAAGCCGGTCTCCTGGTGGCCTTCCGATCAGAAATCGTGCACGAAGTGGCGCCTGTGACCCGGGGAACGCGCGCCGTCATCGTCACGTGGTTCCACCTCGCGGAACGCGCGTGACGAGCGAAGCACGCGTCGGGGCGTCGGTGAACTCTGACGAAATCGACCCGCGGCTGGCGCGCGCCCTTGTCGGGCGTGAGTGGGGTCCCGGGGCGTCGCCCTCGGGGCAGACCCTCATCGATCGCGCGACCGTCCACCGGGTCGATCGGCTGCTCGCCGCTGTCCTCGTCGCCGACCCCGCAATCGCTCCTCAGGTGGATCGCACCGCGCTGCGCCGCCGGCTCCGAGACGCGGCGGCGCTGGAGATGGCGCACCGCGTCGACGTCGTGCGGTTGATCGAGGCATGCGCACGCGCCGGCGTCCATCCAGTGCTCTTCAAAGGCGACGCCATGGCGTACGGTCTCTATCCCGAACCGCATCTGCGCCCGCGTTCGGACTCGGATCTGTTGATCCACCCCCGGGACCGGCCGCGCACGGAGTCGGCGCTGGCCGCGTGCGGGTACGTACCCGAGACGGAATCGCTCGGCACGCTCAGCACGTTTCAGAGCCACTGGACGCGCCCGCGCCGGGCGGCGCCGGCCCACGCTGTGGACCTCCACTGGCGGCTGTTCAACGCGGAACCGTTCGCCCACGTGCTCGACGTCGACGAGGTGGACGCCGCCGCCGTCGCCCTGCCGGCGCTCGGCCGCGCGCGGGCGCCGTCGCTCGAGCATCAACTGATCATCACCGCGGTCCATCGCGTGGCCCACCACTACGACGCGGGTCACCTGTTGTGGCTGTACGACATCCATCTGCTCGTGGGCGTGCTGGGCGGGGAGGGCATCGCGCGCGCCGCGGACCTGGCGCTTGCGCGCGGCGTCGGGGCGGTCGTGGGGCGTGGCCTGTCCCGCGCGGCGGGCGCGTTCGGCACGCCCGTGCCCGACGAGCAGCGCCGACGATTGGACGCGGCGCCGCCGGCGCCCGCGGTCCGGATCTTCCTCGAAGGGCGGCCCCGTCAGGTGGACGTGCTGCGCGCCAATCTGACGACGCTCACGCGCTGGCGGGCGCGCGTCGCCCTGCTGCGCGACCACTTGTTTCCGTCCGAGGCCTACATGCGTTCGATGTACCCGCGGTGCCCGCCCGCGCTTCTCGGGCTGGCCTACCTGCACCGCATCGTGCGCGGCGCGCCGAAATGGTTCCGGCGTCCGACGTTATAGCGGCGCGCTGCCGCCCGTCGCGCGGCGGCCCGCACGATAGCTGTCATCAGGCAGGAACCAGCCCGCGAAGGCCGTCTTGGGATGGACGCCGCGCACCGGCGTGACCTGGTGCTCGAGTGTGGGCGCAAGGCGGAACAGAATCGCGTCGCCGAACCCGACGTTGGCAATCGACGCGAGGACGCGACCGGTTTCCGTTTCGCGCAGTTCGAACACGCCGCCCTCGTAACGCTGCCTGCTCAGATTCACGCTCATCCCAAGGCTGCGTCCCTGCACGAGATCGCTGTGCCACGAATCGTAGTGGCCGTTCGCGTCACGCCGGTAGACGCGGCCGAGGAACGATCGGACGGGTGCGGTCGCCGTGATCTGCTCGACGAAGCGGTACACCTGCGGATCGTTGACCAGCACGTGGAGCAGCCCCGTGGCAACGCCCGATTGCAGACGGAGCTCGGTGGCGATGCCGTCATGATCGAACGCGCGGAACTCGCCGCGCTCGACCTCGCGCTGGATGCGCGACAGCAGGTCAGGCGCGATCAGCGCCGGCAGCCGCACGCAGTGCGCCCGGCGGAACGCGTCCCGCAGCGGCGTGAGATCGGCCGTCAGGGGGCGGACGCCGGCGCGCGTGAGCTGCAGCTGCGGCCCGTCCGTCCCGCGCGCGTTCACCGGTCGGCTCTCACGCGCGGATCGTGCACGGCAATCGCCGCCAGGAGCGCGAACAGCACGGCGTTGGCCGGCAGCCGCAGTCCCGTGTCCCAGATGCCCTGCACGGCGGCTGCCAGCAGGCCGCTCGCGGCGCCCGCCCGGATCCAGAAGACGGGCGAGTGATCACCGCGCAGGAGACGCGTCGCCTGCCACATGACGACACAGGCGGCGATCGCCGCCGGGACGGCGAGCAACGCGCCGCCCTCGGCGAGCAGCTGCAGGTACTCGTTGTGCGCGTGGTTGATGTAGAAGGCGTGCGGCGCCTGCTGGTAGACCGTCATCGCGCGCTCGTAGGCGCCGACGCCCACGCCGCTGACCCAGAAGTCGCGCACCATCGGCCACGTCTGTTCCCACACGGCGCGCCGGCCGCCGATGCCGACGGCCAGCGTTTCGTCCATCCGGCTCGCCAGCGCGCCCCAGTTCGCGTAGGTTGTCGCCAGCGCCAGGATGGCGAAGAGGATCGCCGCCAGCCACATCCAGCCGGACTTGCCGAGGCGCTTGCGCGCGAGCCACATGAGCGAGGCGAGCCCGATCACGGTGCCCGTGATTCCCGATCGCGACGCGGCGACGAGCACCGTCGCCAACATGAGCAGCACGGAGGCGACGAGCCACAGCGTCGTGGCGTCGACGCTCTCCTCGAGATCAATCGGGCCGCCGTCCTGCCGCTGGCGCGACTTGAAGCGTGCGATGCCGTAGCCGGCGACCAGCGGGATGGCCATGAGCAGCCATGTCGCGAGATCGTTCCGGTTGACGAACGGGCCGAAGGGCGTCGCCTTGCGCGCGAGGGGATGGAAGTACCAGTACATCAGACCGGGCGACGTCGCGTGCTGCACCAGCGTGAGCGCCGACAACGCGAGCCCGATCCACGCGATGCCGCGCGCGGTGGCGCGCAGGCCGCGCCGGTTCAGGATGGCGCGCGCCGACCAGAAGACGAGCAGGATCGCCGCCGTCATCACGACCGCCCAGACCGTCGCCGCAGGATCGACCGACAGCGGCCGCGCCTGCTGCGCGAGCGGATGCGCGGGAGAGTCGAGGTACAGCGCCCGGTCCAGCGTGGCCGCGTGCGGCGCGATCGCGACCCGCGCGGACGCCGGCAGCGGCACCAGCGCCGCCGCGGCCAGCGCCGTCCACAGGATCAACGCGGCGTCGAGAAGACGGTACGGCGGGCGAAGGAGTGACGGGCGTTCGGTGACCGCCAGGAGGATGGCACTTGCCGCCAGGGGGATGAGGGTCCAGTTGTAGGCGCCGGCAAAGCCGAACAGCGCCCACGCCGCGAGCGCCGCGAGTGCGCCCGCGCCGCCGGGTCTAGACCGCGGCTTCGGCGTAGTAGTTCTTGTACTGGTGGCCGTAATAGCGCGAATAGTAGTACTTGTTGCGCGCGAAATCGACCCGGTTGAGGACCACCGCGACGTAGTTCGGCCGGCTCGACACGACGATGTCGATGGCGCGTTCGGCCAGGCGGCGGCGGGTCATCTCGGCGCCGACCACGAACGTCACGCCGGAAACCAGCGGCGCGAGGATGACGGCGTCGGTCACGGCCAGCACGGGCGGCGTGTCCACGATGATCCAGTCGAACGGCCCGTGCGCCAGGTTCGTCAACAGCGTCTTCATGCGCTCTGACGAGAGCAGCTCGGACGGATTGGGCGGCGTCTTGCCGGCCGTGATCGCGAGCAGGTTGGGATCCACGGTCCGCTGGATGACGTCCCGGACGCGCGCCTGTCCGATCAGCACCTGCGACAGCCCGCGATCGTTGTTCAGGCGTAGCGGCCGGTGCAGGCCGGGCCGCCGCATGTCGCCGTCGATCAGCAGCACGCGCGACCCGCCGTAGGCCAGCGCCATCGCAATGTTTGTCGCGGTCGTGGTCTTGCCTTCGAGTGGCTGCGCGCTGGTGACGATGAGGATCTTCGTGCCGTTTCCGGGATACTTCGAGATCAGCGACGTCCGGAGCGATCGGAACGCCTCGCCGAAGTCATGCGGGACGTGCGACGAGGTCAGCAGCGGGTGCTTGTCGCCGCGCACGGTCGGGACCAGGCCCAGGAAGGGCAGCTTGAGCCGGCGCGTCACGTCTTCCGGCGTCTTGATCGTGTCGTTCATGTAGTCCAGGCCGAACGCCACGCCGATGGCGAGGACGAGTCCCACCGTGAGCGACATCAGCCAGGTGCGCCGGCCCGTCGGCGCCAGCGGCGCCTTGGGCACTTCCGCGCGGTCGACGATGCGGACGTTGTTCTGCCGGCTGTTGCTCGACACGCGCAATTCCTTCTCGCGCTGGAGGAGCGACTCGTACACCGTGCGGTTGCTCTTCGCCTCGCGCTCCATCACGTTGTAGCCCACGCTCTTCTGGCTGAGATCCTGCGCGTCGGCTTTGGCCGCGTCGAGGTTGCTCGCCAGCATCCGCTCTTCCAGGACCGCCGAGTCGTAGTCGTTCTTGATCGTCTGCACCGCCTTGGCGGTTTCGAAATCGATCTGGCGCTGCGTGTCCTGGATGGCGGTCAGGTTGGCCTGCACGAGCGGGTGCTTCGACTGATACTTCTCCTCGAGCCGCGACTTCTCCCGCACCAGCTCGTTCATCTTGGTCTTGAGCGTCTGGACCTGCGCGTTCTGGGCGATGGCCGGAATCGCATCGGGCGACGCGCTGCCCGAGATCGACTTCACCTGGTTGTAGAGCGCTTCCTTCTGGACCTTCGCCGTCCGCGCGCGAATGAGAGCGTCGTTGAGGGCCGTCAGTCGCTGCGTGACGATGTTCTGCTTGTCGTCGAGCGACATCGCGTTCTGTTTGACGCGGTACTCGCTGAGCGCCTGCTCGCTCTCCTGCACCTTCTTCTGCTGCTTGTCGAGCTCGCTGGCAAGCCAGTCCAGCATGTTCTGCGAGGCGCCGAGCTTCACCGCGAGGTTCTGCTCGACGTACTCGTCGACCAGCGTGTTGACGGCTATCGCCGCGAACTTCGGGTCGGCCGACGTGAACGTTACGTCCACGAGGCGGCTCGTCCGAATCGGATCCACACCGACACGGCTGATGAACGCGCTCACCATGGCGGACTCGTCAGGCGATTCATCCACCTTCGGCGCTTCCGGCGCCGCGGCGGGCGCCGTCCGCACGAGGTTCTTGAGCCTGGCCTCGAAATCGCGCAGCATCGAGACCGGCGTCGGCGGCGGTGCGGCCGTGCCGTTGAATTCGGGCACCGTCTCCAGCTTGAGCCGTTTGATCACGCGGCGCGTGAGGTCGCGACCTTTCAGAATCCGGTACTGCGTGTTGTAGTACGGCTCGGGATCTTCGTAGAACGTGTTGTCCTGCGTGTTGAGGCCCGGCACCGCCGTCGAACGTTCGTCTTCGATCAGCAGCTGGGCGCGCGCCAGGTACAGCTGGACGTTCGTATACCCCTGAATCATCATCACGGCCGTCGTCAGGACGAACACCGTGATCGCGACGCGCCGGTAGCGGTACAGCACCGCCAGCCGATCGAGGAGGTGAATATCCGAGTCCGGCGTGTATCCCGCATTCGAAGGGGTGGGACTGATCGCGCCTCCGGTGGAGGATTCGGGCCGAGGAGTATGGGGGGAAGGATCAGACATCGGTGCGACGCTACTTACCCGGACTGATCGGCTCTCCCGCCGTCGTCGTGGCGAGCACGCCGGACGCGGCGGCTTCGCTCGTGACCGCCGCAGCCGACGGTGTCGAGTTTCCCAGGACCCCCGCGAATGGGGGAATCCGGAACGGCAGCTTGATGACGGCGGACAGCGCCTGACCCGCGTTCACGTTGAGCACCTGCGTCGCCGCCAGCACGGCGCGGTCCGTGCCCATCACTTCGACGATGTAGTTGCCCGGATCGACGGCCTTGAACTCGAAGGCGCCCGTCTTGTCCGTGACCCGTGTGTCGATGACGCGTCCGAACCGCACGTTGCGCAGGCGCACGGTCACATAGCCCAGCGGCCCGCCCACCGAATTAAGCGCGTTGCCCTGGATGGTCGAGAACACGCTGCTGTGCGTGCCCGGCAGCAGCTTCGGCACGACGAACTGCGACTGCGCCGAGGCCAGTGAGGCGCCGACGGTGAGCATCGTGACGACAAGCCATGCAGATCGGGTCATATCTGTGTCCCCTTGCTATGCCCTGTATCGGCGGAACGGCCTTCTATGATGAGGCCGCTTCGCAATGACTCTATGGGATAATAAAGTCATTTATAGTCATGCTACTACGTCGAAGCAGGCCCGACAACTACTGACGCGGCCACTCCCGGCGGGAACGAACCAGAACAGAACAGCCGACTCAGGCTATCCTATTGAAGAAGTAGGCGCTTGCAGACTGAATTGTAACTCACGACCACCCATCAGGGGCCCAAAAACTTCGTGCAGCGTGGCTGACTGAGATGCGGTGTCGCGTCGCGTTCGTCGTGGTTGCCCTTGCCGCGGCCCTGGCGCCTGTGCCGGCGATGCTCGTCGATCGCTTCTACACGCGCGGCCCGTACCGGTTTCTCCAAGCGCTGCTGACCTCCGCGTCCAACCTCGCGCCGTTCGCCCTCTTCGACGTGCTTCTGATCGCGGTCGCTGTGGCCTGGACCGTCCTGGCCACGCGGGATGTCCGCCGCTCGGGCCTTCGCGGGGTTGTCGCCATTGCGGCTCGGACGCTGGTCTGGATTTCGGCGATCTACCTGACGTTCCTGGTGGCGTGGGGACTGAACTATCGAGGTGTCCGCCTCATCGACGCGCTCGGTGTCGATAGGGCGCGCGTCTCGCCCGACGCGTTGCGGCGCGCGGCCGATCTCGCCGTCGCCCGCGTCAACACGCTGCGCGATCGGGCATACGCCGACGGGTGGCTCGCCGCGGGTACGATCGAGCCGGAGCTCGCCGGGGCGTTCGCGCGCGCCATGGACGCCATCGGACGCCGTCCTCTTGTCGTTGCGCGTCCCAAGCGCACGCTGATTGACTGGTACTTCCAGCGCGCCGCCGTCTCAGGCATGACGGATCCGTTCTTTCTCGAGACGCTGGTCGCCGGCGACCTGCTGCCGTTCGAGCGTCCCTTCGTCATCGCGCACGAGTGGAGCCATCTGGCCGGTCTGACTGATGAAGGCGACGCGAATTTCGGAGGCTGGCTCGCGTGCGTCCGTGGATCCGCCGGCGATCAGTACAGTGGCTGGCTGTTCCTGTATGAGGAGCTCGCAAGCGCGAGCGGCGGTCGCGAGCGCGCGCGCCTCGCGGCGGCGCTGGCGGCGGGACCGCGCGAGGATCTGGCCGCCGTGCGCGATCGGCTGGCACGACACGTCAACCGGCGGGTGGCCGCGGCCGGATGGCGTGTGTACGACTCGTACTTGAAGGCCAATCGCGTGGAGGCGGGCGCGGCCAGTTACGCGGAGGTCGTGCGGCTTGTGCTGGGCGCGCGACTGCCGAACGGCCGCGCACCGCTCGACGATCCTCAGAGCACGTTGCAGAATGACCGTAGGTAGGCCGTCAGGCGAGCGGCGTTGCCGGCCGCAACGGGACGTCACGGCGATCGCCGCGGTAATAGACGCGCTCCAGAAACAACCCGGACGGCGGGGCCGTGAGGCGGGTGACCGCCGGCGAGGACTCGCTGAGCCACTGCGCGGCGACGCCGGGTTCAGCCGCGCCGCGTCCGATTTCGGCGAGCACGCCGACGATCCGGCGCACCATCTTCCACAGGAAATGCGATCCCTCGATGTCGATCAGCACAAGGCTGCCGTCCCGCGCGATCTCGAGACGATCGACGAGTACGAGCGTGGAGGGCGGCGGCGCCCCAGTGTCAGTGTCGTCGTCCGGGTCGCGCGCGTCGAGAGCCGTGAACGACTTGAAGTCACGCATGCCGACGAACGTGCCCGCGGCGGCGCGCATGCGGGCGAGGTCGAGCGGGTCCTTCACCCACCATACGTACGCCTTGGCGAACGCCGTGCGGCGGGTCGCGATCTGGTAGAGGTACCGCCGGCCCGCGGCGTCGTGGCGCGCGTGAAAGCGGTGCGGCACCTGCACGGCCGACAGGATGTTGATGTCCGCGGGCAGATCGTCGTTGATGCGGCGGCGCAGCGTGTCGGGGGGGAGTGTCGTGCTGACGTCGAGATGCGCGACCTGGGCGAGGGCGTGGACGCCCGCGTCGGTACGGCCGGCGCCGTACAGCTCGAAATCCTTCCGCGCCGTCACGGCACGCACGGCCCGGTCGATTTCACCCTGAATGGTCCGGGCGTTCTTCTGAATCTGCCAGCCGCTGTAGCGCGTTCCCGCGTACTCGATGGTGAGCTTGAACCGCGGCACGCGCCATTCTAGACCGCCCGCCGCGGCGTCAGGCTTCGCTTATAATCCCACTTCCGCATGGCTGACGCCCCCTCGCCGCGCCTCGTCATCACCGATGCGCTCGGCCGCCGCATCGTCACGATCGACAAGCCGCTCTTCAGCATCGGCCGGCGCAGCGAGACCGATTTGCGCCTCCCGGGCGCGGATATTTCCCGCGTGCACGCCGAAATCACGCTCGAGAAGGGCGTCTGCACCGTCCACGACAAGCAGTCGCGCTTCGGCACGTTCGTCAACGGCGAGCGCGTCAACGAAAAGGTGCTCGTGCACGGCGACGAGCTGCGGCTGGGCCAGGCGGGAGACACCGAGATCGTGTTCTTCGTGGACGAGGATTCGCCGTCGGTCGAGAAGAGCGCGATTTCCGCCGCGACCGAGCTGCGGCAGATGGCCGCATTGCTCGAAGGGCTGCGCGCGCTGGGGTCGGGCCGCGTGCTCGACGAAGTGCTCGCGCTCGTGCTCGACTCGGCCATCGACGTCACCGGCGCCGAGCGCGGGTTCATCATGCTCGCCAATCCGGACAAGCGCCTGGAGTTCAAGCTGGCGCGCGCCCGCGGCAAGGTGACGCTCCCGGGCCGCACGTTCGAGACGAGCCGCAAGATTCCCGAGAACGTGTTCGCCACCGGCAAGCAGACGATCGTCGAAGACCTGCTGGACGGCGACCTCGCGCAACTGCACACCGGCACGGTCGCGCTCGGCATCCGTCACGTCCTCTGCACGCCGCTGCGCTTGGTGCGCTACGTCGAGCGCGCCGATCAGAAGGGCGCCGACGAGCTGATCGGCGTGCTGTACCTCGACAGCCGCGAGCGCGGCGCGTTGCGCTCGGCGTCCGCGACCTCGGCGCTCGACACGCTGTCGGCGGAGGCTGCGCTGGCGATCGAGAACGCGCGGCTGTATCGCGAAGCGCTGGACAAGGCGAAGTTCGAGCAGGAGTTGAAGGTCGCCGCCGCGATTCAGCAGTCGCTCCTGCCGCCCGCGCGCCGCGAAGGCGCGTTCTACTCGACGGACGCGGCGTCGGTGGCGTGCCGCGCCGTCGGGGGCGACTTCTTCGACTACGTCGATCTGCCGTCCGAGCAGTTCGGTTTCATCGTGGGAGACGTGGCCGGCAAAGGATCCCCCGCGGCGCTGCTTGCCGCGGCCGTGCTCGGCATGTTCAGCGCCGAGGCGACGTATCAGCCCAACGCCGCGCCGCTCATCACGCGCCTCAACCACGGTCTGTTCCGCCGCTCGATCGAAGCGCGCTTCCTGACGACGTTCTACGGCATGCTCGCGCCCGACGGGGCGCTGACGTACTGCAACGCCGGGCACAACGCGCCGCTGCTCGTCGGCGCGACCGGCACGCGCCGGCTCGAAACCGGCGGCGTCGTGCTGGGACTCTTCGAGCACGCCGCCTTCGACGAAGAAACCGTCATGATGCAGAAGGGCGACGTCCTCGTCGCCTTCAGCGACGGCGTCACCGAGGCGCTCAATCCCGAGGGCGAGGAGTACATGGACGACCGGCTGATTGCCTGCGTGAGCGCGCACCGCGGCAAGTCGCCGGAGGAAATCAAGGACGCGCTGCTGGCCGATCTGCGCGCGTTCTGCCGCGACGCGACGCAGAACGACGACGTCACGCTGGTCATCGTCAAGTTCGGCGGGTGACGAGCGCCGAACGTGAGCGCGTGCCAGGGGTCGCCTCGCTCAAGGGAGTCTGGCGTTCGGATAATCGCGGCGCGCCTGCTCCAGCATCGCCAGCGCGCGCGCGTCGTTCGCTTCCTGCAGAAACCGGTACGCCTCCTGGTATTCCTTCGTGTCGGGATCGCCGACGCCGACCCATCCCAGGCCGATCGCCGGACCGTAGCTGCCGTCAGCGCCCATGACCCCCGCGTACAGATTGAATGCGCCCCCCTTCTTAATCACGAACCCGTCCTTGACCACGTGCCCGACATCGGCCGGCGGCGTCGCGGTGATCAGATCCGCGATGAAATATTCGCGGCTGTCCTTCGGGTAGGCGTGGAGCCAGATCGTCTGCCGCGGATCCAGCTTGTGAAGCACTTTGGAGTGCAGCGTCACGACCCAGCTCCGGTGGTCCGGCTGGGCCTGCACCGAGATCCCGGCGAGCTGGAGATTCTCCCCGAGCGGCTGATCGATGTGAATCGGGAGCGCCGCGAGCGCGGCGGCCTCGGCCACCGCCGGATCGGGCGCCACGGTCCTCGCCTCAGGCGCCGGCACCGGCGGCTCGCGCTTGCATCCCGCGTACACGAGCGCGCTCAGCACCAGCAACGATCCGCCGATCAGCGTTTTTCGCATCCCAGGTCCCTCACACTCCGCGCACGAGGCGCCACTTGATCAGCGTCATGATAGCGCGCAGGCCGTCTTTCCAATTGATGGTCTTGCCGTCCGCCCGCGACCGCGGCTGATAGCTGATGGCGACTTCCTTGATGGCGCACCCGCGCCGCAGCAGCTTCGCCGTGATCTCCGGCTCGATCTCGAACCGTTCGCTCTCCAGCGCGAGCGCCCTCAGGACATCGGTCCGGCACAGTTTGTAGCAGGTCTCCATGTCGGTCAGGCTGGCGTTGTAGAGCACGTTGGTCAGGCCTGTGAGAAAGCGGTTCGCCAAGATCGCGAGCGGCCGTCCCTCACGCGATCCCGAAAGGAAGCGCGAGCCGAAGACCGCTTGTGTTCCCGGATCCTCGAGGAATGGCGCGACCAGTCGAGGGTACTCCTCCGGGCTCAGCTCGAGGTCCGCGTCCTGAATGATGACCAGGTCGCCCGTCACCGCGTCGAGTCCTGCTCTGATAGCCGCACCTTTCCCGCGGTTCGTGGGTTGGAGGATCACGCGCGCGTGTCCATCGCGGTGCAGTCCTTCCAGCACGACCCGCGTGCCGTCGGTCGAGCCATCGTCGACAACGATGATTTCCTTGTGCAGCCCATGCACGTCAACGGCGTGGACTCGAGCAATCACCGTGGCGATTGTGCGGAGTTCGTTGTAAGCCGGAATGATGACGGAGAGCGTCGTGATGTCAGTCGTCGTGGTCGCCATCGGGTGAGCCGGGGGAAGCGCCGTATCGTGGCGTGCGGCGCGGGCGCCGTCAAACCAAATTCGCGCCGGCGGATAGAATACGCGCAATGCCGGCGCGCCCGCCAATCTGGTCCCGCCCGTGGGCGGTGACGCTCCTGTTCGTCGCGGCTTCGATCGTCATGACGTGGCCGCTCGTGACCATCATGGATCGTCAGGTGGCCGGAGACCTGGGCGATCCGCTGTTCAATTGCTGGATTCTGCAATGGACCGGCGGGCAGGTGTTCCGCGCGCTCCAGGGAGATCTCTCAGCGCTATCCCACTACTGGAACGCGAACATCTTTTACCCTGCGCCGCTCACCCTCACGTACTCCGAACATCTGACGCCGCTCATGCTGCAGGTCCTGCCGGTGCTGGCCGCGACCGGCAACGTCATTCTTTGTTACAACCTTTTGCTCCTGTCGACCTTCGTGCTGTCGGGCCTCGGGATGTACCTGCTCGTGCGCGAACTGACCGGAACGCCTCTGGCCGCGCTCCTCGCCGGCTTCGCGTTCGCGTTCGCGCCCTATCGCATCGATCAATACGGACACCTCGAGGTCGTGACGAGCCAGTGGATGCCGTTTGCGTTCTACGGCTTCCGGCGGTTCTTCGTGACCGCGCGGCTCCGTCCGCTCGCGGGCGGCGCGCTGGCGCTTCTCGCGCAGGCGCTCTCGTGCGGGTATTACCTCGCCTATTTCCCGCCGTTCGCCGTCGCGTACTGCCTGTACGAGATGGCGACGCGTGGCATCTTCACAGACGCGCGCACATGGCGCGCGCTCGTCGTCGCGGGCGCCGCGGTGTTGCTTGTCGTCGGGCTGTTCCTGCGCCCGTACTTCCAGGTGCGGACTCTCGGCGAGGTCGGCGTTCGCGATCCGGGGGACATCCAGCAGTTCTCGGCCGATACCTACGCGTACGCGACGATTTCGAGCAGCTCGCGGTTGTGGGGATCGATCGTCCGCGCGATGCCGCGCAACGAGGGGCAGGGCTTTCCCGGTTTCACGATTCTTGCGTTCGCGGCGGTGGCGGTCGGCGGAGGGCTCACGCGCGCGGTGCGTCATGCCCGAGCGTTCGCCGGCGCCGGGGCCGCGCGGTGGCGGCAAATCCTGACGGTCCTTCTCGCCGCGATCCTGCTGCTGCTCCTGCCCGTGCTTGGGGACATCTTGATCACTGGACGGTCCGCGCCGTGGCTCGCACGCGCGCTCGGCCTCGGTCGAGATCCTGCCACCCGGGTGATCGGCCAGATCGCCAGCGTGTTCGTTGGGCTGCTGTTCGCGTCCCCGCTGATCCGGCGCGTGGCGCGTGGGGCGCCCGGGTCAACATTGGCGTTCTACGGTTGCGCGACGGCGGCCGCGGTGTGGATGTCGCTGGGACCCGTGATGCGCGCACACGGCCGGCGCATCGGGCCCGGCCTCTACGACATCTTCTACCGCTTCGTGCCCGGATTCGACGGCCTGCGCGTCGTGTCGCTGCACTTCATGATCGTCGCGCTGTTTCTCGCGGTGCTCGCCGGACTGGGCGCGGCTACGCTGATGGAGCGATCGCGCCGCGCGGGACGTTTCGTCGTCGTGCTGGGAGTCCTGGCGATCCTCGCCGAGTGCTGGAGCGTGCCGACGGCGGCGAATATCCGTCTTCCCGCGCCCGGCTACGCGTGGCCGTCCCCGCAGGTGGCCGACACGCCGCAGGTCTACCGTCTGATTCGCGATCTGCCCGCCGGCACCGTGATCGCGGAATTTCCGTTCGGCGCGCAGGCCTACGAGATCCGGTATGTCTTTCACTCGGGCTATCACCGGAAGCCGATCGTCAACGGCTACTCCGGGTTTGCACCGGCGAGTTACGCGCGGCTCGTCGGCCCGCTCTCGCACATCCCGTCGGGCCCGGAGGCGTGGAAGGTGCTGCTATCGTCCGGGGCGACGCACGCGATCGTCCACGAGGTGTCGTTCCTCGGCCGCGACGGCGCCGAGGTGTCCGACTGGCTGCGTCTATTCGGCGCGCGCGAGATCGCGGCGATCCAGGGCGACCACCTGTTTCAGCTGCGCCCGCAAGGTCAGTGACGTAATCTCGTGCGGCGCGGGAGCCGGGCGCGTCAGGCTCAGGAGATAACCGACGATCAGCGTGAAGAGACAACCGGCCGGCCCGTACCACAGCCACGAGATGGGAAACACGGACGACGGCTGCAGAACGGCCGGCAACCAGGACACCGGCATCGCCGCGACGACCGCGGTGAGCGCCGTGCCGGCGATCGCGCCCCCGAACGCGCCGAAGCTGTTCGCGCGTGTCGTCAGGAAGCCGAGCAGGAAGACGCTCAGCAGCGGCCCCACGAAGAAACCGTTGATGGTGCCCATCGCCTTGATAATCGTTCCCAGGTGATCGACGAACATCGCGCCGATCGTCGAAAAGATCGCCCACCCCAGCGTGCACCAGCGAGCGATGCTGATATCCCCCGCCAGCGTCGACTTGTCCGATAATCCCGCCGACGTCTCCTGTCCACGGAATCGCAGGTAGAAATCCACCATGGACGCGGTTGTGAGCGAGTTCAGGCCGCAGGACAGCGTCGACATCGTCGCCGCGAAGATCCCGGCGATGATCAGGCCGCCCACGACCGGGTTGAGCGCGTTGGTGATGAAGTGCGGCACGACCTGATCGGGTGCGGTCAGCGTGGCGGCGAGCGCGGGATGGACGGCGTAGTACGCGGCAAGACCCACCCCGGCAAGCCAGAGCATGCCCATGACGGGAAGCGTCACGATCCCGTTGAACATGACGGCCTTCGCCATCTCGCGCTTGGAGCCGGTCGTCAAGTATCGCTGCACGATGACCTGATCGCTGCCGTACGTCGCGACATTCGTCACGGCTCCGCCGACGATCAGCGCCAGCAGGGTCACCTCGGTCTTCAGGCTGACTGAAAAGAGGTTGGCGTCCAGCATCGTCGTGTGGCCGCCTTGCGCCGCGAGGCTCCAGATCTGGCCCACGTGTCCGCCGAACGCATACACGATGACGGCGAGGATCAGAATCATTCCGAACACGAGCACGCAGAACTGCATCACGTCCGTCCAGATGACGGCTTCCATGCCGCCGAGGACGGTGTAGGTTGCCGTCACGCCGGCCAGGACCCAGATGCAGAGCGTCACGGGCAGGCCGGCGATGACCGAGAGGATCAGCGACGTGGTGTAGATGACGACCGCGAGCCGTCCCACGACGATGAGGATGAACATCAGAGACGCGAGCAGGCGCGACGGCAGCCCGAATCGCTTCTCGAGGTATTCGTAAATCGTGAAGAGCCTGAGCCGCGCCATGATGGGGATGAACAGGTAGACGATCACCAGCATGAAAAGCGGGAACAGGAACAGTCCCACTGCGAGACGGAGATCTTTCTGGAAGACCCACGCCGGCGCGCCCACGTACGAGATGGCGGACATGTCGGCGGTGATGATTGAAACGCCCGCGGCCCACCACGGCACCGTGCGGCCGGCCAGGAAGAAATCGTCCAGCGATTTCTGCTTCTTGGTGCTCTTGAAGCCGATGTACATCACCGCGGCGAGGTACGACAGCAGGATCAGAAACAGGACGGCGTGCAGGCGAACGGCGTGGACCAGATCCTGCAGTAGACTCGCGTGCATGATGGCGTTTGTAAACTAACACGATTCACGCATGCCGACGTCTCCTGACGCCCACGCCAAATCCGCCTTGAAAGTGCTCGCCATCCTGCAGGCGCGCGCCTCGTCGTCGCGCCTTCCGGGGAAAGTGCTGAAGCCGATCCTCGGGCGGCCGATGCTGATCCACGAGCTTGAACGCGCGCGCCGCGCGCACGCGCTGGACGCGGTCATTGTGGCGACGAGCGACGATCCGAGCGACGATGCGATCGAGGCGCTGTGCGCGACCGCGGGCGTCGGATGCTTCCGCGGCAGCCTTCACGATGTGCTCGATCGGTTCTATCAGGCCGCGCGGCCGTTTCGGCCCGAGCTCGTCGTCCGCCTGCTCGGCGACTGTCCGCTCCTCGATCCCGAATTGATCGATCGTGTCGTCGCGTTTCAGAGGGCGGGGAAGTTCGATCTCGCCGGCGCGGAGATGACGATGTTTCCGGATGGGCTGGACCTGGACGTGATTCCGTTCGCGGTCCTCGAGGAAGCGTGGCGGAGCGCGGTCCGCCCGTCGGATCGCGAGCACGTATCGCTGTTCATCACGCGGCAGCCGGAGCGCTATCGCGTCGGTCTGCTGAAGAACGACGTCGACCTGTCACATCACCGCTGGACGGTGGACGAGCCGGAGGATTTCGAGATGGTGCGGCGGATTTACGAAGCGCTCTATCCGTCCAACCCCGCGTTCACGACGAGGGACATCCTGAATCTCCTGGCGGCGCGGCCGGAACTCTACCAACTGAATCGGAAATTTCGCCGGAATGAAGGCCTGGAAAGATCGCTCGCGCAGGATCCGAAAGAGGAGTGACGTCCGGCTGACCTGTCAGGCCGAAGCTCGCGTCGAGGGGTCAGCGCGACCGAGGCTGGTGAGCCTAACCGATCTTCGTCACGGAAACGGCGTTTGCGGCGAGTTTCGCATCGCTCGTGGCTGCAAGTCCTTGATCCTCAATCGCGCGTGATTCAATTAGCGATGTAGTGCAGACCGACCCCCTTGCGGCCGTGGATCGCGCGTGCGACGATCGGCGGCAATGTTTCTGCGTCCGCA
>JACPZW010000072.1 GCA_016195265.1 Acidobacteriota bacterium
CGCTCAACGTGAACGGCCAGGACCGTCGCGTCGACGTGATGAAACAGGAAACGCTCGCCATGACGCTCCGCTACAAGCTGGGGCTCACCGGCACCAAGATCGGCTGCGACCGCGCGGAGTGCGGCGCGTGCACGGTCCTCATCGACGATGTGCCGCGCTACTCGTGCTCGACGCTGACGCACACCACGCGGGGCCAGAAGATCGTCTCGATCGAAGGCCTCGCCGACGCGGCCACCGGCAAGCTGCACGCCGTGCAACAGGGCGTCGTCGACGAGCAGGGCTTCCAGTGCGCGTTCTGCATGCCCGGCTTCGTGATGGCGACCGTCGGCTATCTCAAGACGAATCCGAATCCGACGCGGCAGGAACTCGCGCACGGCATCTCCGGCAATCTCTGCCGCTGCCAGGACTACGACAAGATTCTCACCGCGATGATGCGCGGCGCAGAGCACATGAGGAACGCCTGACATGGCTGACAACAAACTGATCGGCCAGCCCTATACGACGCCCGACCTCGTCGCGAAAGTCACCGGCAAGGCCAAGTACGCCGAAGACTACCGCGTCGACGGCATGCTCTTCTGCAAGTTGCTCGTGAGCCCGATGCCGCACGCGCGCGTGAAGAAGCTGGATACAACCGCGGCGATGGCGATGCCCGGCGTGAAGGCGATCCTCACCGCCGACGACATGCCCGGCGCGGCCGTCGGCGCGACGCTCGGCGAAGGCGTACAGGCTTCGGCGCAGGCCGAGCGCGGCCTGACGAACGAGCCGCTCTACTACGGCGAGCCCGTGCTCGCGATCGCGGCTGTCGACGAAGCAACCGCCGCGGAAGCGATTGAAAAGATCGACATCGAGTTCGAGCCGCTGCCGTTCACGGTGGACGTGATCGAATCACTGCGTCCCACCGGCGCGAACGCGCGCACGCAAGGCAACGTCTGGATGCGGCCGACCACGCCTCCTCCGGCGGCGGCGGCGCCGGCGGGACGCGCGGCGGGCGCGGCAGCTGGCGCAGCGGCTGGCGCGGCGGCTGGCGCAGCGGCCGGGGGCGCGGCGGCTGGGCGTGGCCGCGGCGGACGCGGCGGTGGTCCGGCGGCCCCGGCCCCTCCGCAGATCGCGGTCTGGAAATGGACCGACGAGGACTTCGCGGCCGCGAAAGACGGCGAGATGCCGCTCGGCAAGGCGACCGACGAGTGGGCGTTCGGCAACGTCGAAGAAGGTCTGAAAAAGGCGGACCTCGTCCTCGACGAAACGTTCATGACGCAGTCGACCGGTCATCAGCCGCTCGAGACGCGCAGCGCGATGGCGTACTGGCAGAACGGGAAGCTCTACCTTCACGGATCAACTCAAAGTACTGTCCAGACTGTCGCGTCGGTCGCGCGCTGGACCGGCACAACGCCGGACAAAGTCGTCATCATCAGCGAGTACACAGGCGGCGGCTTCGGCAGCAAGATTCCCGGCGCCATCTCGATGGCGATTCCGGCGCTGCTCTCGAAGAAAGCCAACGCGCCCGTGATGATGCGCCTCACGCGCGAAGACGAGCACTTCATCGGCCGCGCGCGGCCGGGCATCCTCGCCCGCCTGAAGATCGGTTTCAGAAAAGACGGGCGCATCACCGCGATTGACATGTACGCCATCTGCGACAACGGTCCGTACGACGCGCAGGGCGACGGCCGGTCGGCCGGCACGACGATCTCGCTCGCGTACCAGCCGGAGTCGATGCGCTGGCGCGGGCTGACGGTGCTGACGAACACGCCGCCGAAGACGTCGCAGCGCGCGCCGGGTGGCGCGCAGGGCATCGGGCTTATCGAGCCGATGCTGTCGAAAGCCGCGAAGAAACTCGGCGTCGATCAAGTGGAGCTCCGCAAGATCAACGCGCCTTCCGGTCACGCGCCGTTCGGACCCGCGCTGCCCAATGGACGTCAGGCCTACGTGACGAGCGCGTTCGTGAAGGAAGCGCTCGACAAGGGCCGCGAGATGTTCAAATGGGAAGAGAAGAAGGCCCTTTACAGCGGCAAGAAGCAGGGGGTGAAGGCCCGCGGCATCGGCGTCGCCGTCAGCCCGTACTCGGGCGGATCGATCGGCTTCGACGGCTTGTTCATCATCAAGCCCGACGGCCGCGTCCAGATCCAGTCCGGCATCGGCAACCTCGGCACGCACTCGATGTTCGACGTGCACCGCGTCGCCGCCGAAATGATCGGCGTGTCCTGGGACAAGTGCGACATTGTCTTCGGCAACACGTCGAAGAACCTGCCGTGGACGTGCATCTCGGCCGGCAGCCAGACCGCGCACGCGATGACGCGCGCGGCGCACGCCGCCGCCAAGGACTGCATCAAGAAGCTGCAGGAGATCGCCGCCAAGACCAAGGGCGGCAGCCCCGACGCCTACAAGGTGGCCAACGAGCGCGTGACCGGACCTGGCGGAAGCCTGACGTTCGCGCAGGCCGCGCAGAAGGCGATCGAGCTCGGCGGCAAGTTTGACGGCCACGAGCTGCCGGACGACATCAACAACTTCACCAAAACGTCGGCGAAGAATCTTGCCGGCCAGGGCCTGATGGCGGTCGCGAAGGATGCGTATCCCCGCGACGGCCAGTCGCAGTCCTTCGTCATCGGCTTCGCTGAAGTGGAAGTGGACACGGAGACCGGCGTCGTCACCGTGCTCGACTACGCCGCGATCGGCGACGTCGGGACGATTCTCAACCCGCGCAGCCTGAAGGGACAGCTCTTCGGCGGGTCGATGCTCGGCCTCGGCCACGCGAAGACGCAGCGCTGGGCCTACGACCAGCACTACGGCGTCGCGCTGGCGAAGCGGTTCTACCAGAACAAGCCGCCGACGATTCTCGACGCGCCGCTCAACTTCACGGGCGACGCCGTCAACATCCCCGATCCCGAGACGCCGACGGGTGTCCGCGGGGTCGGCGAGCCGCCGGTGGGCGCCGCGTACGGCGCGATTATGAACGCCATTGCGGATGCGGTCGGCGACGAGATCTTCCGGCGCGCGCCGGTGTCGGCCGATATCATCCTGAACGCGCTCGAGAATAAGGGTAAACGCACGCATGAAGCGCTGACAGCACATATCTAATTGCGGAGTGAGGAATGCGGAATGCGGATTGGGGAGGCGGCGAGCGGCGAGCGGTCTGGAATCCGCATTCCGCACTCATCACTCCGCAAATAAAGTGAGGGATTCTTATGGCTGTGATTCACGACATCATCCCGGCGTTCGAGCTGTACCAGCCGGCGAGCATCGATGATGCGATCAAGCTGCTCGACACACACGGCGCCGATGCGCTGGTGCTGGCGGGCGGGCTCGACAGCATGGACTGGCTGAAGGATCGCCTCAAGCGGCC
>JACPZW010000081.1 GCA_016195265.1 Acidobacteriota bacterium
CTCCAATGTGTCCATCAGGATCCTTCCTCTCGTGTGCTTGGCGGCTCACGAGCGAAGTTTCTACCGTGGACACACTCCTTTCCCCGTCAAACTTCTACTGCCTCCCCGGCCGAGCCGGGGGGCCTCCCGGGGGCGCTAGCGCTGCCGGGACCGCCGCCAACGCTGCGAGTAGAAGCCCAAATGGACCTTTCAGAGACATGCCTTCCTCCTATGGAGGAATCACCGGCCGACGGAGGATCGTGCCATCAGCGTGTCCGCCACTTGCTTAGACGGAACGCGCACGTTCACATAAGCTTACCCTACGTCTCTAAAGATCGGCCCCAGATTGGCCCACACTATCGATCGCGGAGACGCGCGAGGATTTCCGCGGCGCGCCGGCCGGCGGCGTCCGTCGTCGCGACGCGCGCGGGCCACGTGCGCGTGTAGCCTTCCGACGCCCACTTCTTCGTCGCGTCGATGCCCATCTTGCCGCCGTACGCAGGCAGATCGGCCGCGTCGTCGAGGTCGTCGACCGGACCTTTCGTCATCTGGATATCGCGCAGCGGATCCATGTGCGTGCCGACGATCCACGTCACCTGGCTGAGGTCGCGGACGTTGACGTCCTTGTCCACCACGATGATCGTTTTCGAGAACATCAGCTGGCCGAGCCCCCAGAACGCGTTCATGATCTTGCGCGCGTGGCCGGGGTAGCGCTTGTCGATCGACACGAGCACCAGGTTGTGGAAGATGCCTTCCGCCGGAAAGTGCATGTCGACGATTTCGGGCAGCGTCTTCCGGATCATCGGCAGGAAGATCCGCTCGCTCGCGAGGCCGAGGTAGTAGTCCTCCATCGGCGGGACGCCGACGACCGTCGCCAGGTACGTCGGCTTCTTCCGGCGTGTGACGCACGTGAGATGGAAGACGGGATAGTCGTCGGGCTGTGAATACAGGCCGGTGTGATCGCCGAACGGCCCTTCGCGTCGCCGTTCGCCCGGCTCGACGTAGCCTTCGAGGACGATGTGCGAGCTGGCCGGGACTTCGAGATCGACTGTGACGCACTTGACGAGCTCGATGCGGCGGCGCGCGAGGAAGCCACCCAGCAGCAGCTCGTCGAGGCCTTCCGGCATCGGCGCGGTCGCGCAGTACGGCAGCACGGGCTCGGCGCTCAAGGCGACGGCCACCTCGAGCCGCTTGCCAAGGCGCTCGGCGACGCGGTAGTGCTGCGCGCCGCCCTTGTGCCGCTGCCAGTGCATGCCGGTCGTCCGGCCGTCGAACACCTGCATGCGGTAGGCGCCGATGTTCCGCACGCCGGTCTCGGGATCCTTCGTGAACACGAGCGGAAACGTGATGTACTTCCCGCCGTCATCAGGCCAGCATTTCAGAATCGGCAGCGCGTCGAGCGTGCCGTCCTTCTGGACGATTTCCTGGCACGGCGCGTCCTTCACCGTTTTCGGCATCAGGTCGCGCAGCCGCCCGACCATCGGCAGCATCTTCAGCGCGTCCATGATCCCTTCGGGCATCTGCGGCGTCATCAGCTCGTCGATTTCTTTCGCGAGATCGTCGAGCGTCGTCACGCCGAGGGCGAGACATATGCGCTCGTTGGAACCATACACATTGGTCGCGACGGGAATGTCGAAGCCCGATGGTGTGTCGAACAGCAGCGCGGGTCCGCCGCCCGCGGACTTGGACACGCGGTCGGTGACCGCGGCGATCTCGAGGTCGGGGCTGACAGGCTCCGCGATCCGCGCCAGGAGCTTGCGTCGTTCAAGATCGGCCAGAAAGTCGTTGAGGTCTGAATACATGTCAATGCGCGAATGCAGAAATGCGGTAATGCAAGTCAGTGTGCATTCGTGCGTTCCTGCATTGTTGCATTAATCCTATCGGTGATCGCCTGCGCGACGGCGAGCGCGCGGCGGCCCTGCTCGCCGGTCACCACGGGCGCGCGCCGCGTGACGACGGCGTCGACGAAATCCGCCAGCTCCAGTTTGAGCGGCTCTTCGGTGCGCACGGCCAGGTCACCGCCTGTAATCGACGGCATGGGTCCGCTTCCCTTCTCGAGCCGCCACGCCTCCACTTTCTGCGCGGCGTAGTCGATCGAGAGATAGCTCGCGGGCTGAAAGAACCGGATCTTGCGGACGCGGTCGCGACTGATGCGGCTCGCGGTCAGATTCGCGATGCAACCGTTCGCAAACCGCACGCGCGCGTTGGCGATGTCGACGCGCGGCGTCAGCACCGGCACACCCACCGCCTCGATGGACTCGACCTCGGACCGCACCAGCGACAGCACGACGTCGAGATCGTGAATCATCAGATCGAAGACGACGTCGATATCGAGGCTGCGTTCCGGGAACGTGCCGAGACGATGGACTTCGATGAACCGCGGGTCGACCAGCAGCGGCCGGGCGGCCGCGACGGCAGGATTGAAGCGCTCGGTCTGCCCCACGGCCAGCGCGACGCCCGCCTTCGCGGCCGCCGCGATCATCGCGTCGGCTTCGGCCAGCGTGCGCGCCATCGGTTTTTCGACGAGCACCGGGACGCGCGATTCGAGACACGGCAGGGCGATCTCGAGGTGCCGCTCGGTCGGGACGGCGATGGTGACGGCGTCGACGCGTCCGATCAGGTCGCGCGCGTCGTACGCCGGCTGCGTGCCGTGCGCCGCCGCGATCTCGTCCGCGCGCGCCCGGTTGGTGTCCACGACGGCCGCCAGCGTCACGCCGGGAAGCGACGCGAGAATCCGGGCGTGGTGTTTCCCGAGATGCCCGACTCCGATCACCGCTATCCGGAGGGCCATAACTGGTACCGGCGATAGTAGGCCACGAAGACACGAAAACACGAAGAAGAGAGTTTTGTACAACACAACCTTCTTCTTCGTGTGCTTCGTGACTTCGTGGCCAATGCCGCTTGCGTCACCCCCGCCGCTCGGATCGACCCACGATGCAGATGTCGGCGGCGTCCGCGGTCTTGATGATTTCATCGCCGTCGATCATCAGCGTCTTGCCGGCATCAACCGAGAGCGCGGTCGCGCCCGCGGACGACATTGCCGCAATCGTCGACACGCCGACGACCGGGACGTCGAAGCGCATGTCCTGGTGCGGCTTGGCCACCTTGATGACGCGCGCGCCGGCGCCGGCCAGGCGGCCCGCCCGCGCGATGACGGCGTCGGTCCCTTCCATCGCCTCGACCGCGACGACGGCCGCCGACTTCACGACGATGGTCTGGCCGATGTCGAGGCCCGCAACGCTGTCGGCGATGCGGCAGCCGAACTCGAGGTCGGCGCGCTCGTCGGGTGTCGGTGCGCGCCGCGTCAGCACGCCGTCCCGCGCCATCAGCGGCGCCAGGAACGCGGTCGAGTCGAGCAGATCGATGCCCTTCTCGCGCAGCGCGTCGGCAACGCCACCGATGATCCCGTCGGTGTTCTTCGACGAGAGCTTCATCAGGACGCCGAGCAGCGTCAGGTCGGGCTTGATGTCGAAGATCTTCGTGTGCTTGACTTGCCCCGCCATCACGGCCTGCGCGACGCCGGCGTCCTTCAACAGGCTGATGCACGTGCCGAGCTGGCCGAGCGAGATCCAGTGGAACGCGGCCGCGGGCGTCTGCGCCGCCGCGTCGGCGAGTTCGGGGAACGTTTCGTCCTTGAGCGCGATGACGGTGACGTCGTGGCCGAGGCGGCGGGCCGCGTCCAGCACCAGAAAGGGAAATCGACCGTTGCCGGCGATGAGACCCAACCGCATGGCTAATGGCTGAAGGCTAATGGCTTGTGGCGCATGGGTGCAACGGCCGACCACCTTCGACAGCCCTCAGCCATGAATGCCGTCATTCGTCCAGGAGGACTTCGGCGCGGCGGCTGGCGCGGCGCAGAATCACGCCGCGCGTCGACGATCGGATGAACTCCAGGAGGTGCTGCACCTCGTCGCAGGCCAGGGTCTTGTCCTTCTGAATCTGCTGGAGCGCCTTGGTCGTATTCAGCTTGGACTGGAGCAGGTAACGGAACGTGCGCTTCAGCTTGCCGATCACGTCCGCCGACATCCCGCGGCGCTCGAGGCCGATTGTGTTCGCACCGAAGATCCGCGCCGGCCGGCTGCCGACCGTCCGCGCGTACGGCAGCGCGTCCTTGGTGATCACCGAGTAGCCGCCGATGAAACCGTGCTGGCCGACGCGGCAGAACTGGTGCACGGCCGAGCCCGCGCTGATGTTGGCGTACGACTCCACCGAGACGTGACCGCCGAGCGTCGCGTGCGGGCCGAAAATCGTATTGTCGCCCACGCGGCAATCGTGCGCGACGTGCACGTAGGCCATGAACACGTTGCGATCGCCGATCGTCGTCACGCCGCCGCCGCCACGCGTCCCCCGGTTGATCGTCACGAACTCGCGGAAAATATTGCGACGGCCGATGACCAGCCGCGTGGGCTCGCCCTGATACTTGAGGTCCTGCGGCGCGAGGCCGATCGACCCGAACGGATAGATCTCGGTGTCGTCGCCGATCTCGGTCCAGCCGTCGATGACGGCGGACGCGCCGATGCGGCAGTTGCGCCCGATACGCACGCTCGGGCCGATGCTGGCGTGCGGGCCGATCGACGTGCCCTCGCCAATCTGCGCGAGCGGATGCACCACGGCGCGGGGATCGATGTCGGTCCGGTCCGGCTCGAGACCGAGCAGCAATTCCGCTTCGGCGACGATCTGATCGCCGACAAACGCCGTCGCCTGCGCGCGCGCGAGCCGTGACCGCCGGCGTCCGAGGGAGATTTCCAGCCGCAGGCGGTCGCCCGGCACGACCTGCCGGCGGAACTTGGCGTCGTTCACGCCGCGCAGGTACACGCGGAACGTCGGCGGCGCGTCTTCGCGCTGCAGCAGCAGCATCGCCGCGACCTGCGAGAGCGACTCGAGCATCAGCACGCCCGGCATCAGCGGCGCACCCGGGAAATGGCCCTGGAAGAATTCTTCGGCGATCGTGACGTTCTTGACCGCGACCAGACGCCGGCCCTCATCATGCTCGGAAATCGCATCGACCATCGGGGACGGATACCGGTGGCAGAACCGGTGGAGGAGGATGGGGATGTTGATGGAAGACCGAAGGGCTGAGGGCAAAGGGCTAAGGGCTGAAGGCAAAGGACTCAGGGCTGATTCTATCGCAGGCCCAGCCCTCAGCCCTCAGCCCTCAGCCCTCAGCCCTTTCAAAACTCTTCCTACTTCGGCGCCGTGCCCGGCTTGCTCGTGGCGTCCAGCTTCTTGATGATGTCGTTGGTGAGGTCAAGCCCCGGGTCCATCCACGCCAGGCCGGCGTCGGTCTGGAAAACCATGTGGAGGCCCTTTTCGGCCGCGACCGACGCGAGAATCGGCGACACCTTCTTCACGAAATCCTGCTGCACTTCGTTCTGCAGCTCGTTGATCTCGGCCTGCGCGTCCTGCTGGAAGCGCTGGATGTCGACCTGCTCCTTCTCGATTTCCTTCTCGAGCGCAGTCCGCGCCGCGTCGCTCAGCAGCGTGCCGCTGGTCTGCAGCTTCTGCTGATTCGCCTGGAGCTGCTTGTTCTTCTCGGCGCCCTCGTTTTGCTTCTTCTGCGTCAGCGCGTTGACGCGCGCGAGCGCGACCTTGCCTTCCATCGATTCCTGGAAGACGCGCGGCGGATTGAAGAACGCGACCTTCGCGCCGGCGGGAAACACGGCGGGCGGCGCGGGCGGCGCCGCGGGCGCGGCCTGCGCGGGCGGCATTGCGGGAACCTGCAGCGGCGCGGCCGGCTTCGGCGCGGGAGCGGCCGGCGGTCTGGCCTGACCCGCGGCCTGGGCGAATACTGGGGCAACGCTCGACGCCGTCAGGGACAGTACCGACAGGGCGAGCACCGCAAGCTTGGTAGAACCTCTCATTACGCTGAATCCTTTCGATTAAGGAAGGGGCCGGAAGTCCTTCTATCTTAACTGGGACTCCCGTCCCCTTCAATAACTGGGACCCTTCCAAACCTTAGAAGGTCGACCCGACCGCAAACCGGAACTGGAACGCCGACTGCAGCTGCAGGGTATTGTCCCGCACGCCGCTCCGCTGGGGATTGTAAGCAAAAATGAGCCGGAACGGGACGTTGAGGACCGGCATGAAGAAGCGGACCTCGACCCCGGTCGACGTCTTGAAATCCTGAAAGTTGAAGTTGGTCCCCTTCTTGACGGTCGTGGCCAGCGACCCGCCGTCCGGCACGAACGCCGGCGGCCCCACCAGCTCCGGCCCCGTCTGCACTTGACCGGCGTCGTAGAAGAGGATCGCGCGCACCGGGCCGGCGATCGTGATCTGCTCTTCCGCGTTGAAGAGCAGGCTCTTGTTCCCGCCGAGCACCAGACCCGTGATCGGATCCTGCGGCCCGATGCTCCGGATGTCGAACCCGCGGATGCTGTACTCGCCGCCGAGGAAAAGCTTTTCGAAAATCGGCAGGTCGCCCGCGCCCGTGAACGCGTGGAGATACTCGATCTGGCCGCGCAGGCCCAGCGTGAACCGGTTCATGTGCCGGAGGTAGATTACGCTCTCGAGCATCGGCTTCCAGAAATTGGTATTGCCGCCGATGCCCGCCAGATCCAGCGACGCGCTCAGGCGCTTGCCGGTCGTCGGAAAGATCGGCTGGTCCACCGTGTTGTAGACGATGCTCGGCGTGACTTTGCTGATGATGCGCGCCCCGCCCTGGCCGATGAGCAGCGAGTCGGCGAGGAACGGATTGCGCGCGAGCAGCGTGGGATCGGTGTAGACCTCGTTGATGTCCGTGACCTGCACCTGCTGGTAGCTGTAGTTGGTGAACATCCGGGTGAACCCGCTGAGCGGGAACCCGAACGTCAGCACCATGCCCGTGGACCGCTGTGTGAACTGGCTGATGTAGCGGACGTCGGTCCGGAACAGGTTGAAGCCGCCGGTGATGTTGCGATCGAAGAGGAACGGCTCGGTGAAGGCGAGCGAATAGTTCTGCGCGCGCGAGCCGGCCGACATCGACAGCGTCAGGCTCTCGCCGCGGCCGAGGAAGTTCGCCGTCTGGAACGACAACTGGCCGAAGACGCCCTCGAACTCGGAAACGCCGGCGCCGAACGTCAGCTGATTGCGGTTCTGCTCCTCGAGCTTCAGCTTGATGTCGACTTTGTTCGTTTCGGTCGGCACCTTCTGCACGTCGACTTCGCCGGGCTTGCCCTCGAGCGCCTTGAAGTAGCCGAGCTGGTTCAGCCGCTTGACGCTGTACTTCAGCGCCTCGGTATTGAACGGGGCGCCCTCGAGCAGGCGTATCTCCCGCCTGATCACGTTGTCGCGCGTCGTCGTGTTGCCGACGAACGTGATGCGGTCGACGAAGAACTGATGCCCTTCCTGCATGCGCATCGTCACGTCGACGAGCGCGGGGCCTTTCTGCGCGTCCGGCGCCTTGAGCGCGTCCGGCGCCTCCGGCTCGTTCGGGTTCGGATCGTCGCGGAACTTGTAGTCGGGGAACCCGGTGAACTCGTAGTACCCGCCGGTGCCGTACACCTCGCGCGCCTTGTCCAGGCCCTTGCGGATGTTCTTCTCGCCGTAGTACTCGCCCACCTTCGTCTTGAAGAGCGGCTTGAGGAAGTCCGTCTTGACGACGGTGTTGCCGGCGACGTCGAAGGATCCGACCTTGTAGCGCGGCCCTTCGGTGATGGGCACCCGCAGCTCGATCCAGCGCGTTTTCTTGTCGTCCGAATCGGTGATCACGCGCAGTTCGGGCACGCCGACGTTCGCACGGATGTAGCCGTGATCGCGGTAGAACGACACGATCTTCTCGGCGTCATCGTCGAACTTCGCCTCCTGGTACGTGCCGCCGTCGCCGAGCGACGAAAGCACCCAGGTCGGCAGGTGGAAGAAGTCCTCGAAGCCGGCGTTTTCCTTGTTGTCCTTGAGCTGCTTCTTGATCTGGCGATCGCTCATCGCCTTGTTGCCGAGGAACTCGATCTTGCGGATGCGGACCTTCGGGCCCTCGTCCATGTGGAACGTCAGGTGCACGAGCTTCGGACCGCCCGGGATTTCCTGGATCTCCGGCTTCACGTCCGCGTACTGGAAGCCTTTCTCGCGCATCATGTCGCGGATGATGCCTTGCACTTTGCGGACGAGGCTGGGATCGATGAACGTGTCCAGCCGGATCTGCGCGTTCGCGTCCTTCAGTTTTTCATCAATCTTCGAGATCTCGACCTTCTTCGAGCCGACGTAGTCGACGATCTTGACGCGCTGCCGCTCCTCCATGTTGTACGTGACGATCTTGCCGATCGTCCCATTGGGGAACGCGTAGTCGCGCGTGTCGATCCAGAGGTTGTCGAGGAAGTTCGTGTTCCACAGCCGATGAAAGTCGTCGAGGATGGTTTTCTCGGCCGCTGCGTCGTACGGCGCCCAGATGCCCTGCGATGGAATGCTGGCCTTCAGCTGGATGTAATAAAGGTAGGTCTGAAACTCGATGATCGACGCGTTGCCCTGCGCCTCGAAACACGGCGCGATGAACAGCACGACGGGCGCCGATCCCGCGGGTGGTTCGGCGCGCGGGATCGCCTGCTGGCCGCACACCGTGGCCGGCGGGAGGGCCGGCTGATCCTGGGCCGCAACGGGCGCCGCCAGCCAGGGCAGCAGGACGGCTACGGCCGCCGCGACGGGTGCGAACACACTGACACGCAGGGACATCTAATGGATTTTAGACTGAGGGCGGCGGCGTTTGGTCGTTCAATTTGAGGATGTGAGAATCTGAGGATGTGAGAATTTGAGGATCTGAGAATTTGAATCGCCAGGACTCCGAACTTCCTCAAATCCTCACATTCTCACATCCTCATATTCCGGTCATGCGAGCTTTCGACCGGCCTCCAGCTCTCCGGCAGGCCGGTACGCGAGCGCCCCGGCGTCGAGGTAGACCTCGATCTCGCCGCCGCGCAATTGGCCGCGGATGAGTTCCTCCGACAGTGGATCTTCGACGTAGCGCTGGATGGCGCGGCGCAGCGGACGCGCGCCGTAGGACCGATCTTTACACGTCGTTTCGATAATCCAGTCGATCACTTCCGGCGTCAGGACGATCTTCAGCTTCCGATCGACGAGGTTCTCGTTCAGCTGTCCGAGCAGCAGCCCCATGATCCGCCGTAGATCGTCGTCGCCCAGCGCCTCGAAGACGATGATCTCGTCGATGCGGTTGATGAACTCGGGGTTGAACGTCCGCTTCACTTCGCCGAGCACCATGTCCGTCACGCTCTTGGCGATTTCGCCGGTGTCGGACGACTGGAAGCCCATCGAGCTCTTCTTCTGGATGAAGCGCGCACCGATGTTCGACGTCATGATGATGATGGTGTTCTTGAAGTTCACCCGGTTCCCGAGGCCGTCGGTCAGATGGCCGTCCTCGAACACCTGCAGCAGGATGTTGAAGATATCGGGGTGGGCCTTCTCCACCTCGTCGAGCAGCACGACGGAATACGGGTTGCGCTTGACCTTCTCGGTCAGCTGGCCGCCTTCTTCGTGCCCGACGTATCCCGGCGGCGAGCCGATCAGCTTCGACACCGAGTGCTTCTCCATGTACTCGGACATGTCGAAGCGAATCAGCGCGTGATCGCTGCCGAAGAGGAAGTTCGCCAGCGCCCTCGCCAGCTCGGTCTTGCCGACGCCGGTTGGCCCGAGGAACACGAAGCTGCCGACCGGACGATTCGGATTCTTCAGGCCGGCGCGCGAGCGGCGAATGGCGCGGGAGATAGCGGAGATCGCCTTGTCCTGGCTGATGACGCGGCGATGGAGCTCGGCCTCCATACGCAGCAGTTTGTCGCTCTCGTCCTGGTTGATCGACGCCATCGGGACGCCGGTCCACTTCGACACGACCTCGTCGATCTCGGCCTTGCCGACGACCACCTTGCGCGCCGACGACTTCACGTCGAACTTCTCGCGGACGAACTGCAGGTTCTCGCGCGCGGTGACTTCCTGCTCGCGATAGAACTGCGCCTTCTCGAAGTCCTTCTGCGAGACCGCGCTCTCCATCTGCTCGACGGCCACGCGGATGCTCTTGTTGATCTCGCCGAACTCCTCGCTGTAGCCCGCTTCCTTCAGCTTCGCGCGGGCGCCGGCCTCGTCCACGAGGTCAATGGCCTTGTCTGGCAGGAACCGGTCCGTGATGTAGCGGTTCGACTGGTAGACCGCGGCGTCGATCGCCTCGCGCGTGTACTCGACGTGGTGGAAGCTCTCGTACCGATCCTTGACGCCCAGCAGGATCTCGATCGTCTCGCGCTCGCCCGGCGGATCCACCTTGATCGCCTGGAAGCGCCGCTCGAGCGACCGGTCCTTCTCGATGTACTTGCGGTACTCGGCTGGCGTCGTCGCGCCGATGCAGCGGATCTCGCCACGGCTTAGCGCCGGCTTCAGGATGTTCGCGGCGTCGAGCGAGCCTTCGGCCGATCCGGCGCCGACCAGCGTGTGCAGCTCGTCGATGAAGACGATGATGTTCGGATTGTCGGTCAGCTCCTTCATGATCGCCTTGAGGCGCTCTTCGAACTGACCGCGGTACTTGGTGCCGGCGACAATCAGCGAGATGTCGAGGGCGAGAATGCGCTTGTCAGCGAGGAAGTGCGGGACATCACCGTAGACGATCTTCTGCGCGAGGCCTTCGACGATGGCCGTCTTGCCGACGCCGGGTTCGCCGATGAGGACGGCGTTGTTCTTCGTCCGGCGGCACAGAACCTGCTGCACGCGCTCGAGCTCGTGCTCGCGGCCGACCAGCGGATCGAGCTGATTCTTCATCGCCGACTCGGTCAGGTCGCGGCTGAACTCGGCGAGCAGCGGCGTTTCCTTGACCCGCGTCAGCGTCGTCTTCTCGTTCAACAGCTGAACGATGTCCTCTCGCACGGTGTTGAGGCGCATCCCCTTTTCCATCAGGATGGACGCCGCCACCGAGCGCTCTTCGCGCAGGATCCCGAGCAGCAGGTGTTCCGTGCCGATGTAGTTGTGCAGCAGCCGGTCCGCCTCCTCGGCCGCGAACTGCAGCACGCGCTTGGTTTCGGCGCTGAACGGGATCTCGACCGACGTGGAGACCTTCTCGCGGAAGACCGTCCGGCCTTCAATTTCCTTGCGGATGTTTTCCAGCGAGAGGTGCGACCGCGCGAAGATGCGGCTGGTCAGCCCCTTGCCTTCGCGGATCAGTCCGAGCAGGAGATGCTCGGTCTCAATGGAGATGCTGCCGAGCTGGCTGGCCTCGTAGCGGGCGAAGAAAAGTACTCGTCGAGCCCTTTCCGTATACCGTTCGAACATCCAGCCTACCTAACTGAAAGCCGATGCCATGGGGGTCGTGACCACGATGACCACATTATAAGGCATCGGCCCGTGCTCCCCATCCTATATAGGTTAGACGCCGACACTCGACGCGCGTGCCTGACCGCCCTCGAGCCGCAGAACGCGATCGCACGCCGCCGCCAGCCGCGGATTGTGCGTGGCGATGATGGACGTCAGGCCGTACGCCTGGTGCATCTCGCGCAGGAGGCCGTGGAGCGCGTCGGCGGTGGCCTCGTCGAGGTCGCCCGTCGGCTCGTCAGCGAGGAGCAATGCGGGCGTCATCACGAGCGCGCGTGCGACGGCCACCCGCTGCTGCTCGCCGCCGGACAGCATTCCGGGCCTGTGCGTCAGGCGATCGCCCAAACCGACGCGCCGGAGGAGCTCTTCGGCGCGCGGACGCGCGTCGGACAAGCGGAGCCGCGCGATCCGCATTGGCATCTCCGCGTTCTCGAGCGCGCTGAACTCGGGCAGCAGGTGATGAAACTGAAAGACGAACCCGACGTGCCGGTTCCTGAACGCCACGACGTCGGCGTCCGGCAGGGTCGTCAACGAGGTCTCGCCGATGCGGACCGACCCCGCGTCGGCGCGATCGAGGCCGCCCAGCACGTGCAGCAGCGTGCTCTTCCCCACGCCGGATGCGCCGACGATGGCCACCATCTCGCCCGCCTCGACCTGCAGGTCGAGATCGCGCAGCACCGTCAGCGTCGTCGCGCCGACCTGGTAGCGCTTCGTGATCCCGCGCGCGTCGACAAAAGCCATGGTCGATTAAATGCAACCACGAAGCCACGGAGGCACGAAGAAGAACATCTTGCACGAGACTCTTTTCGTGTTTTCGTGTTTTCGTGGTTGCATCTTCTTATTCGTACCTCAGCGCCTGCGCGGGATCGAGCTTCGCAGCCTGGCGGGACGGGTAAATCGTTGCCACGAAGCAAACGAGCACGGCGGAGACGACCACGATCGCGAAGTCGAACGGCAACACCTTGAACGGCATGTGTGACACCTGGTACACGTCGACCGGCACGCGAATCAATTCGTACCGATCGAGCACGTACGACAGGCCGTATCCGGCCGAGGCGCCGGCGACCGTTCCGACGAGGCCGATGAGCAGGCCCTGCATCATGAACATCGCCATGATGCTGCGCGCGCCGGCGCCCATCGTCTTGAGGATCGCGATGTCGCGGTGCTTCTCCATCACGAGCAGGATGAGCGAGGCGACGATCTGCAGCGCCGCGACCATCACAATCAGCCCGATCGCCATCGAGATCGCGACCTTCTCGAGCCAGAGCGCGGAGAACAGCGAGCCGTTCATCTCGGCCCAGTCGCGTGTCATGTACTGGTCGCCGAGCAGCCGGGAAATCGCGCGGGAAATCGCGGGCGCCTGGTAGATGTCGTCGACGCGCAGCTGGATCAACTCGACTTGATCCTTGCCCATCAGCCGCCTGGCCATGTCGAGCGACACGAATCCGAACGTCATGTCGATTTCGTACAGGCCCAGGCTGAACGTGCCGGCGACGCGAAACCGCCGCGCACGCGGGATCATGCCCATCGGCGACAGCGTGCCCTGCGGCGTGAGCAGCTGGACCGAATCGCCGACCTCGACGCCGAGGTGCTGGGCGAGATCCCGTCCGAGGAGGATGCCCGGCAGCGCGTCCTCATCGCCGGCTTTCGGCTGCACGTCCTCGATCGCGCCGTGCTGCATGGCGCCGCGCAGATCGGTGACGCTCCCTTCGAGCGCGGGGTCGATCCCTTTCAGCGAGATGAACTCCTCGCCCTTGGACGCGGTGATCAGCGCCTTGCCGAGCACCGCCGGCGCCGCGCCGATGACATGCGGCACCTTACGGAGCGCGTCGACTTCCGTGTGGTAGTCGGCAATGCCGCGCGTGTTCCAGACGTAGACGTGCGGGTTGGCGCCGACGATGCGATCGCGCAGTTCCTGCTGCAATCCGGTCATCAGCGCGAGCGCGACAACGAGCGCCATGACGCCCACCGTGACGCCGAGCGTGGAGATGAACGAGATGACCGAGATGAACGCCTGCTTGCGCTTCGCCAGCAGGTATCTGAGCGCGATGTGGAGTTCGAAGGGAAGATCCATCACGGCTCAATGCAAGAATGCAAAAATGCAGAAATGCAGAAATGCAGGAAGAGCCTTCCTTGCATTCCTGCATTCCTGCATTCCTGCATTCCTGCATTCCTGCATTCCTGCATTCCTGCATTCCTGCATTCTTGCATTCCTATTCTCTCTTCCTCATCAACGGAAACAGAATCACGTCGCGAATCGAGGCGCTGTTCGTCAGGACCATCACGAGCCGATCGATGCCCACCCCTTCCCCGCCTGTCGGCGGCAGGCCGTACTCGAGCGCGCGGATGTAGTCTTCGTCCATGGCGTGGGCCTCGAGATCGCCGCGCGCCCGGTTGCCGAGCTGCGCTTCGAAGCGCCGCCGTTGTTCGGCTGGATCGTTCAGCTCGCTGAACGCGTTGGCGACTTCGAAACCGCCGATGTAGAGCTCGAACCGCTCGACCGTGTCGGGGTCGTCCGGCTTCTGCTTCGACAACGGCGACACCTCGGTCGGGAAGTCGTATACAAAAGTGGGCTGAATCAGCCGGTCTTCACACAACCTCTCGAAAATATCCATCGCGGTCTTCCCAGCGCGCTGGCCCGCTCCGACCTCGATGCCCAGCTCCTGCGCGACGCCTGCAGCCTTCAGGTAGTCGCGAAGGTCTGCGGCGTCAATACTTCGACCAAGCCGCCTCGACGCCGCCTCGGCGGCCGCGTCGCGCAGCGATACGCGCGCAAACGGCGGCGCCAGCGACAGCTCGTGGTCGCCGAAGGTGACCTGATCGCCGCCGGTCACCTGACGCGCGACCGTCGCGATCAGCTCCTCGGTCATCGTCATCAGCGCCTGGTAGTCGGTGTACGCCTCGTAGAACTCCATCATCGTGAACTCGGGGTTGTGCTGCGTCGAAATGCCCTCGTTCCGGAAGTTGCGGTTGATCTCGAACACCTTCTCCATCCCGCCGACCGTGAGCCGCTTGAGGTACAGCTCGGGCGCGATGCGCAGGTACAAATCCATATCGAGCGTGTTGTGGTGCGTGACGAACGGGCGCGCCAGCGCGCCGCCGGCGACGGGTTGCATCATCGGCGTTTCGACTTCGAGGTAGCCGCGCCCGGTCATGAAGCTGCGAATCGCCGCGACGACCCGGCTGCGCGCCTCGAACACACGGCGCGAGTCGGGATTGACGACGAGGTCGAGATAGCGCTGCCGGTACCGGATCTCCACGTCCGTCAGGCCGTGCCACTTCTCGGGAAGCGGCAGCAGGCACTTGGCGAGAAAGTGCACGCGCGACGCCCAGATCGTGAACTCGTTCGTCTTCGTGCGGAAGAGACGCCCCTCGACGCCGACCCAGTCGCCGAAGTCGAGCAGCTTGTAGATCCTGAAATCCAGCTCCGGCATCGAGTCCTGGCGGAGGTACACCTGGATCTTCGCGAGGCCGTCGGACAGGACGAGGAAGTTCGCCTTGCCGAAGGAGCGAATGGCCAGGATGCGGCCGCTGGTGACCGTCTCGACGCGGTCCGCCTCGAGCTCGTCGTGCGTGCACTCGCCGTAGGCAGCGACCAGATCGGAGATCGTGTGCCGGCGCTCGAACTTCCGGGGATAGATCTCGATCCCGAGCTTCGCGAGCTCGTCGAGGTTCGACCGGCGTTGCTGAACCTGTTCCTCTTGAGAGCTCATGGACGTTGTGTACCACGGAGGACACGGAGGGCACGGAGGAAGGAACTCTTGGGTACGGACCTTTTCCCTTCCGTGTCCCCCGTGTCCTCCGTGGTTGATTTCATCTCAGCTCAATCTTCTTGCGAATAGCATCCAGCATCCCGTTGATGAACTTCACCGACTCTTCCGTGCTGAACGTCCGCGCGAGCTCGAGCGCTTCGTTGATGACGACGGCGGCAGGCGTTTGACGGTCGCGCAGGAGTTCAGACACCGCCATCCGCAGAATCAGCCGGTCGAGCACCGCCATCCGCTCCGGCCGCCAGCGCTCGGCGGTCTCGGCAATCATGGGATCGATCGCCGCCAGCTGCGCGACCGTGTCGTGCGCCAGCGCCGACGCGAACCGCCGGAGGTCGTCGGGTGGCGGATCCACGTTCGGCCACTGCAGCGTGAAGAACGTCTCGGCCGCGCGATCGACGTCGGCGCGGCCGACGTCCCACTGGTAGAGAATCTGCAGCGCCGCCTCGCGGGCGCGACGGCGGGGGGCCTTCTTCTTCACGGGCGCGGCTTTCTTCAAGGCCGCGGCGCCGCGTGCGTCAGCTGGGCGATGATCTCGACCATCTCGATCGCCGCCATCGCCGCTTCATGTCCCTTGTTCCCCGGTCCATCCCCCGCCCGTGCGACGGCCTCTTCCGCCGAGTTTGTCGTCAGGACGCCGAACGCCATCGGCACGCCGGTCGCCGACGCGGCTGCCGTCAGCCCCTGGGACACCGCGGTCGCGATGTACTCGAAGTGCGGCGTCTCGCCGCGGATCAGACAGCCCAGGCAGACGATCGCATCATAGCGGCCGCTCTCGGCGGCGTGCTGCGCGGCCAGCGGGATTTCAAACGCCCCCGGCACGCGGACGACCGTGATGTCGCTCGACGCGACGCCGGCGCCCGTCAGCGCGGCCAGCGCGCCGGCTTGCAGCCGGTCGGTGACGAAGTCGTTGTACTTCGACACGATGACGGCCACCCGTCGTCCCGCCGCGATCCTCAAGCCTTCGATCGTGCGCACGCTACTTTCCCTTGAACTCGGCTTTGCGCTTCGCGAGGAACGCGGACGTCCCCTCGCGCATGTCGTCGGTGGACGCGACCAGGCCGAAGAGCGTCGCTTCGTACTGGCACGCCTCGGCGAACGGCATCTCCGCCCCTTTGTGCACGGCGTTCATGATGTAGCGCATCGCGATCGGGGCGTTCACGGCCAGTTGCGCTGCCCACGCGCGCGCGTCTTTCATCAGGTCCGCGGCCGGGACCACGCGATTCACGAGCCCGATTCGCAGAGCTTCCGCCGCGGTGATGGGCGCGCCGGTGAGGATCATCGCCATCGCGTGGCCCTTGCCCACCAAACGCGGCAGGCGCTGCGTGCCCGCGTAGCCGGGCAGCAGGCCGAGCGCGATCTCCGGCTGGCCGAGCTTCGCGGTGTCGGCCGCGATCCGCAGCGTGCACGCCATCGCGAGCTCGCAGCCGCCGCCGAGCGCGTAGCCGTTGATCGCGGCGATGACCGGCTTGCCCAGGTTCTCGATCGCGTCGAAGACGCGCTGCCCCGTCAGCGCGTGTTCGCGGCCGCTCGCCGGCGTCTGCAGGGCCAGCTCGTTGATGTCCGCGCCGGCGACGAACGACTTCTCACCCGCGCCCGTCAGGACGATCGCGCGGACGGTGTCGTCGCACTGCAGCTCGATCGCGGCACGGCCCAGGTCCTCGATCGTCTGTTTGTCGAGCGCGTTCAGAACCGCGGGGCGGTTGATCGTGACGACGGCGACGGCGCCGGCGCGCTCGACGAGCAGGTGGGCAAACTCCATGGCATTCAACAACTTTACAGGGGTAATGGATATAGCAGCCAGCCGAGCACAATCGCGGTCGCGAGAAATCCGCCGAACATCATCCCGCCGAGCCGCAGTTGCTCGCGCGCGTCGTCTTTCGTGATGACTGCGAAGACCAGCGACACGAAGAACGCGAACAGCACGAGGAGCGCCAGGTGGCTCGGCATCACTTGCGGCCCATCGCGACGTCGTACGTGTCGACGACGACGAGCAGGTTGAGCAGGCCGGCGACCACAAGGAACGCGTTGCCGTACTCGTAGGTGACCGCCCGCACGTCACCCGCGCCGTAGCCCAGCGCGTGCGCGGCGAAATACGCCAGGCCGATCCCCACGTCGGCGAGCGCTTCGAGCGCCACCAGCGGATCGGACGGATCGAAGGGAAACAGGCGGCCGTGGATTCCCAGGCCGATGGCGAACATCAGCGGCAGGGCGACCAGGAATATCAGACCCTTGGTGCGGCGCCCGAGCCACAAATGCCCCGCGCCGGGAACGGCCCACGACGCCAGGCACAGCAGCACGAGCCCGCCCGATCGTGTGTCGTCAGCAGCAGTTGCGCGCACCGGGAGTTAGTTTACCTGATCGCCTGTGGCGGCCACGACGAGCGCGGTCACGATCGCACCCATCGGAAGTCCGGCGGCGGCGCGTATCCAGTTCGCGGGCATCTGCCCGGTCCACCACTCGAACACGAGCGTGAGCGCCGTCGGAACGGCGGCCGCGAGCAGCGTGACGCGGGAGACGCGTGGCGGTTCGCGTATCGACGTCAGCGCGATCAGCGAAGCGATCGCCGCGCCGACGTAGATGCCGGCGCACCGTGCGCAGACCGGCATCTGCACGGCCCACAGATGGAACGACCGCGCCGGGAGTTGATGGCACACCAGCGCGCCGATTGCGTAGACCGCGGCGGCAGCGGAGTACAGGAGGGCTGGGGCATGCGCCCGACCGGCCGCCCAGGAGGTCATCGGAAGGACCGCAGCCCAGCCGACAGAGGCGGCAAGGAAGGCGTACCTCAAAGTCAGACTCACGCGTCTCATCTTCACCGAGCATGGTACATCGGACAGGCAACCGCCATGAATTCAGTGGGTTAATGAAATCACGAATCCAGAACGATGTTTCGGCGTCTTACAATGTTATTCTGGTGAACACTGTTCAGGCTGTTTCCAGAGGCCGAGGGTTCATGGGTATCAAAGAACGACAGGAGCGAGATCGCGAGGCCGTCCGGCGAGCGATTCTCGACGCCGCCCGCGATCTGTTCGTCAGCGAGGGCTTTCAGAACGTTTCGATCCGCAAGATCGCCGAGCGCATCGAGTACAGCCCTGGCGCGCTGTACGGGTACTTCCCCCAGCAAGGACGACATCTTCTTCGCGCTGGCCGAGGAGGGATTCCGGCTGCTCGGGGACCCGTCGGGCCAGGAGGAGGTCCCCACGGCGCCACTCGACCGGCTGCGCGCGTCGTTCAAGCAGTTCTATCAGTTCAGCTGCAAGCACCCGCAGTACTTCACGCTGATGTTCGTCGATCAGTCCGTGCCGCGGATCAGCAAGGAATACGAGCGGTTCGCGTTCGCGCGCGAGAAGAAGCGGCAGGTCGTGCAATTGATCCAGGCGTGCATCGACGCAAGCGATCTGCCCGCGACGCTCGATCCGGCAGTGGCCTTCCGCGCGTTCAGCGTTGGCCTTATCGGAGTCGCCGTCATGCGCCTGTCGGACCGGCTGCAGCCCGGGGAGAACGCGGACGATCTCGCCACAGACGTACTAAACGTGACGCTCGCGGGACTGCGCAGCGGCGTCACCCTGAAATCGAAAAGCAGCGTTGACTGTCCGCTGGAGGAACACGCGGCGGACGAAAAGGCTTCCTAACTCTCTCGAGGTATCGTTTATGACTCGCGGAATCTTCTCCCCTGCGCTCGCGGCCGTGCTGCCGGCGCTTCTCATCAGCGCCGGCTGCAGTGCGGGCACTGCCAAGACCAAGGATCAGCCGGCCGCCGCGGCGGCGGTTGCGGTCGCGCCGGTGGCGGCGGTGGAACGCCCGCTGGCGCGCTTCATCCGGGCCACCGGCTCGCTGATGGCGGACGAGCAGGCCGACGTGGCCGCCGAAACCGCCGGCCGCGTGACCGCGACGCCGATCGAGCGCGGCACGCCCGTGTCGATGGGCGGCCCGCTCGTGCACCTGTCGGCGACGGAAACCGATGCGCAGCTCAAGGAAGCCGAAGCCAACGCTGCGCAGATCGAAGCGCGGCTCGGCATGACGTCGGGGAGCGCGCTCGTCGTCGAGGGCGTGCCGGAAGTGCAGAACGCCAAGGCGTCGTACGACCTCGCGCAGAGCGAATTCAACCGCATCAAGTCGCTGCTCGACCAGCGCGTCGTGTCGCCCTCGGAGTACGAGCAGCGCCGCACGCAGATGGAAGCGACGCGCCAGCAGTACGAAGCGGCGAAGAACAGCGCCGCGCAGCAGTTCCAGGCGCTGCAGGCGGCGCGCGCGCGGGTGGCGCTGGCGCGCAAGGCGTCGACCGACACCGTCGTCCGCGCGCCGTTCGACGGCGTCGTCGCCGAGCGGCTCGTCTCGGTCGGCGATTACGTGACAAAGGGCATGAAAGTCGCGGTGGTGGTGCGGATCAACCCGCTGCGGATGCAGCTGACGATTCCCGAGCAGTTCGTCTCCGCCGTGGGTGTCGGCCAGCCGGTCAACTTCGAGGTCGACGCGTACGCCGACCGCACGTTCGAGGGGCGCGTCAAGTACGTATCACCGGCATTACAGGCCGATCAGCGCGCGCTGACGATTGAAGCCATCGTGCCCAACCCGAAGGGCGATCTGAAACCGGGACTGTTCGCGACCGCGCGGATCGAGCAGCCGGCGCGGACGCCGGGCGTACTGGTGCCTACCGGCGCGGTGCAGACGTCGGCCGGGACGAGCCGCGTGTTCGTCGTCACCGGCGACCACGTCGAGGAACGCATCGTGACGACCGGACAGACCGTGGACGACACGATCGAAATCACCAAGGGACTCAAAGCCGGCGAGCGCGTCGCGACGACCAACGTCGCGAAGCTCGTCGACGGGACGAAGGTGTCGTAATGCAGTGGCTGGCCGCGCTGTGCGTCAAACGTCCGGTCTTCGCGAGCGTGCTGATTCTCTCGCTGACCGTCATCGGCATCTTTTCCTTCACGCGCCTCGGCGTCGATCGCTTCCCCAAGATCGATTTCCCGACGGTCCTGGTGACGACGGTCCAGCCCGGCGCGGCGCCCGAGCAGGTCGAAACCGAGATCACGGACAAGATTGAGGAGGCCATCAACACGATCAGCGGCATCGACGACCTCCGGTCCGTTTCGTCCGAGGGCGTCTCCCAGGTGATCGTGTCGTTCATCCTCGAGAAGGACACCGATGTCGCGGCGCAGGAAGTGCGCGACAAGCTGAACGGCGTCCTTCCGCGGCTGCCCAAGACCATCCAGCAGCCGCGCGTCGACAAGCAGGATCCCGACGCCGCACCGGTGCTCAGTCTCGCGCTCAGCGCGAACAAGCCGGTGCGCGACATCACCGAGTACGCGGACAAGGTGCTGCGGCGGCAGCTCGAGAGCGTGAACGGCGTCGGCCAGGTGCTCGTCCTCGGCGGACGCCAGCGTCAGGTCAATATCTGGCTCGACGGCGACCGCCTGCGCGCGCACAACCTGACCGTTACCGACGTGGCGCGCGCGCTGCAGGGCCAGAACCTCGAGGTGCCGGGCGGCCGCGTCGATCAAGGACCGCAGTCGCTGACGCTGCGGACCCGCGGCCGCGTGCAGGCGATCTCGGAGTTCGGCGACATCGTGATCCGCCAGAAGGACGGCCACCCGGTCCGCATCGCCGACGTCGCGAACGTCGAGGACGGCGAAGCCGAAGCGGAAACGATCGCCAACGTGGACGGCGCGGGCACGGTGCTGCTGCAGGTGCGCCGCCAGTCGGGCACCAATACCGTCGAGGTCGTGCGCGCAGTCAAGGAACGGCTGCAGGATCTCAAGGCGGCGCTGCCCACGGGCTACGACGTCCGCATCGTCCGCGACATGTCCGACTTCATCGAAGCGTCGATCCACAACGTGTACGAGCACTTGATCGTCGGATCGATCCTGGCGGCGCTGGTCGTGCTGCTCTTTCTGACCAACCTGCGCTCGACGATCATCTCGGCCATCGCGATCCCGACGTCCATCATCGCGACGTTCGGCCTGCTCTGGTACATGGGCTTCACGCTCAATCTGATGACCATGCTCGCGCTGACCCTGTCGGTCGGCATCGTCATCGACGACGCGATCGTCGTGCTCGAGAACATCTACCGCTTCATCGAGGAGAAACACGACGATCAGTTCCACGCCGCTGTCGAGGCCACCCGGGAAATCGGCCTGGCCGTGCTGGCCACGACGCTGTCGCTCGTGGCGATTTTCGTGCCGGTCGCCTTCATGGGCGGCATCGTCGGGCGGTTCATGAAGAGCTTCGGCCTGACGATGGCGTTCGCCATCATGGTCTCCCTGCTGGTCAGCTTCTCGCTGACGCCGATGCTGTCCGCGCGCTGGCTCAAAGTGCAGAAGCACGGGAAGGACGCGCACTCGTCGAAGGACTCGAAGGTCTTCCACGCGATCGACGTCTTCTACACGCGCCTGCTCGAGTGGGCCATGGCCCACCGGGCCGTCGTCGCCGGCGTGGCCGTGCTCGTCCTGCTCTCGAGCGCGCCGCTCTTCATGAAGGCGAACAAGAACTTCATGCCGCCGGACGACCAGTCGGAATTCGAGGTCAACCTGCGCGCGCCCGAAGGCACCAGCCTCGAGTCCACGGAGGTCATCACCAATCGCATCGCCAACACGCTCCGGCAGCGGCTGCCGGAGGTGGACTACACGCTCGTCACGGTGGCCGGCGATCCTGCCCACACGCGCAATTCCGCGACCATCTACGTGCGCCTCAAGCCGATCGAGGAGCGCTCGCGGGATCAATTCCAGGTGATGGACGTGATCCGGAAGGAGATCCTGCCGCCGCTCGCGTCCAATCTCCGCACCGCGGTGCAGGAAGTCGCGATCATCGGCGGCGGAGGCGCGCAGAACGCCACGATCCAGTTCGCCATCAACGGTCCGGACTTGAAACAGCTCGAGGTCATCAGCAAGCGGCTCGTGGAACGCACGAAGACGCTGCCGGGCGTCGTCGACATCGACACGTCGCTCAACGTCGGCAAGCCCGAGCTGTCGGTCCACGTGGACCGGCCCAAGGCCGCGGATCTCGGCGTCCAGATCGGCGACGCGGCCGAAGCGCTGCGCCTGCTGGTCGGCGGCGACCAGGTGACGACGTACAACGAAGGCGGCGAACAGTACGAAGTCCACCTGCGGGCGCGCACCGAGAACCGATCGACCGAGTCCGCCATCGGCGCGCTGACCGTGCCCTCGTCGCGGCTCGGCAGCGTGTCCCTCGACAACGTCGCCGATTTCCAGCCGGGCTCGGCGCCGTCGGACATCAACCGTCAGGCGCGCCAGCGTCAGGTGACGGTCTTCTGCAACCTGCTCCCATCCGCGTCGCAGGCCGCGGTGCAGAACGCGATGCTCGAGGAATTCGCGCGTCTGAACACCGGGGGCGAGTACAGGGGCGTGCTGGTCGGCCGCTCGCGCGAGCTGGGACGCGCCGCCCAGAACTTCGTCCTCGCGTTCCTGCTGTCGCTGATCTTCATGTATCTGATTCTCGCGGCGCAGTTCGAGTCGTGGTTGCACCCGATCACGATTCTGCTGTCGCTGCCGCTGACGCTGCCCTTCGCGCTGCTGTCGATCATCGTCTTCCAGCAGTCGCTGAATATCTTTTCGGCGCTCGGGCTGCTGGTGCTCTTCGGCGTCGTCAAGAAGAACTCGATTCTGCAGATCGACCACGCGAATCAGCTCAAGGACACCGGCCTGTCGACCCACGACGCCGTCGTCCTGGCCAGCCGCAACCGTCTGCGGCCGATTCTCATGACCACCTGCGCGTTCGTTGCGGGCATGCTGCCGCTCATCCTGTCGCGCGGCATCGGGGCCGGGACGAACCACGCGATCGGGTTCGTCATCTTCGGCGGCCAGTCGCTGGCGCTCCTCCTCACCCTGATCGTCACGCCCGTGGCGTATTCACTCTTCGATGACGCGTCGAAGTTCCGGCTGTTCCGGCGCGCGCCGGCGGTCGAACGCGGCCCTGGAAGGGCCGCGCTACAGGTTCCGTAGTCTTCGTAGGGCGGGCCTCCAGGCCCGGTGTTCGTAGGGCGGGTCCTTTCGGACCCGCCAGATTCGTAGGTGTTGTCATCATGCGCAAAACACTCTTTCTGACCACGCTGGCTACAAGCCTCGCAACCTCTGTTGCTGCACAAACTGCGGCGGCGACGCCCGCGACTCTTCGCTTGACCGTAGACGCCGCCGTCACGATGGCGCTCGAGCACAACCTGGACCTCAACGCGGACCGCCTTGATCCGCAGATCAGCGACACACGCGTTGCGGCGGCCGCCGGCGCATTCCGGCCGTCGGTGAACTCGAGCGTCAACTCGAACAACCAGCTGCTGCCGCCGACGAGTCTGCTCTTCCCCATCGCGACACAGACCGACGTCGTCACGACCAACGCGGGTGTCTCGCAGAAGCTCCCCTGGTACGGCACGTCGTACACCGTCGGCTGGACGACGGCGCACACCGACAGCAACAGCTTCCTCAACAGCTACAACCCGCTGCTCCAGTCGGGCCTGTCGCTGTCGGTGTCGCAGCCGCTCATTCGCGATCTCCGCGTCGATCAGAACCGGACGCAGCTGGCGACGAGCCGGACCAATCGCGACATCGCCGACACCCGGCTGCGCGAGAGCCTCGTGCGCACGACCGCGAGCGTGAAAGCGGCGTACTGGAACCTGGTCTCGGCGGTCGCGACGGTCGATGCGCGCCGGTCGGCCCTCGAGCTGTCGCAGGAGCTCGTCCGCGTGAACAAGGCCAAGGTCGACGTCGGATCCTCGCCGCCGCTCGATCTCGTGTCGGCGCAGGCGGAAGTCGCGGCGAACCAGGAGCAGCTGATCATCGCCGAGACGGCCGTGAAGCAGGCCGAGGACCGGCTGCGCGTCCTGATCGTCGACGGCACGGTGCGCGAGAACTGGAGCGTGAAGATCGAGGCGATCGACTCGCCGCCGATCGCCACGCCGTCCATCGACGTCGAGGGTGCCGTCACGAAGGCCATTGCCGAACGCTCCGATCTGGCTCGCGGCCGCAAGGACATCGACAACTCGCAGACCGCGCTGCTTTACGCGGACAACCAACGGCTGCCGGACGTCCGCCTGAATGCGAGCTATCAAGCGAGCGGCCTCGGTGGCACGCAGGTGCTCCGCACGGGCGGGTTCCCCGGAACGATTGTCGGCCCCGGCGCTGTCACGGACTTCGGGTCCGTGCTCGGCCAGCTCTTCGCTCACGACTATCCGACATGGGCCGTCGGCGTCAGCGTGAACTATCCGCTTGGCGAAAGCCCCGATCGCGCCGGCTTCGCGCGCGCCAGGATCGAGCGGTCGCAGGCAGCCGAACGCCTGAAGAGCACCGAGACCAAGGCTGTTCAGCAGGTCCGCGACGCGGCGTGGAAAATCGAGATGAACGCCAAGCGGATCGAGACCACGCGCGCCGCACGGTCGCTCGCCGAGCAGCGCCTGGACGCCGAGCGCAAGCGATTCGAAGTCGGCATGTCCACGAGCTTCCTGGTGATTCAGGCGCAGCGCGATCTCGCGCAGGCCAAGAACAACGAGCTCGGCGCGGTCCTCGCCTACGACCTGTCGCTCGTGGATTTCGAAGCGCTGCAGCAGGCGCCGCCGGCCGGCGCGTCGGGCAGCGCATCGGCCGCGGCCGGCGGCCGCTAAGCGATGGCCGAGCGCGTCTGGCGGGTGCGGAAGAATCACTCATGGATGGACGCACGCATTCAGGAGACGGCCAACCCCGCCAGTCAGTGCACGGTCGAGCTCACGTGTTTCTGCGACGGCGAGCCCATCTACGCCCGGCGATGGCCGACGCGTGACCTCGCCTTGACTGACGCCGACGCCAGGCTGAAAGAGCTGTTGTGCGTCGGATGGACGACACACTGGTAAAACTGAAAAGAGAAAAGTGAAAACTGAAAAGTTAAGAGACACGGACAGTCTTCCCTTGTAAGTTTTCTCTTTTCACTTTTAACTTTTACAGCATAATCAGCGGCGCGATGTCGCGCCCATCCGCGTCCGACACTCTCGCGGGCCGGTTCGTCCACACAGCCAAGTCCCGGTGGTCGCAGTTCTGCATGGCGGACTCGACGGGCCGCGAGCTGACCTACGGCCGCGCGCTCGTCGGCAGCCTGCTGCTCGCCCGCGCGATCGCACACCGGGCTCCGAATCAGCGGCACGTCGGCCTGCTACTGCCCTCCTCGGTCGGCGGCGCGCTGGCGAACATCGCCGCGTCGATCGCCGGCAAGGTTCCCGTCAATCTGAACTTCACCGCCGGCCGCGAGGCCATGGACACGGCCGTCGCGCGCTGCGGGATCGCGACCATCCTCACGTCACGGACCTTTCTCGGCAAGGCGGGCCTGCAGCCGATGGACGGCATGGTCTTCCTCGAGGACGTGCTGACGGAAACCTCGGCCGTCGCGAAGCTCCTCGTGCTCGTCGCCGCGCGCATCCTGCCGGCGTCGCTGCTCCAGTCGATCTTTCTCACAGAACCGGACGCCGAGGGGCTCGCGACCGTCATCTTCTCGAGCGGAAGCACGGGCGTCCCGAAGGGCGTGATGCTCTCGCACGCCAACATCCTGGCGAACGTCGACTCGGCGCGGCGGGCGATCCGCCTGACGAACGCGGACGTCATGCTCGGCGTGCTGCCCTTCTTCCACGCGTTCGGCTACACCGGCACGCTGTGGCTGCCGCTCATCATCGGCTTCGGCGTCGCGTACCATCCCAATCCGACTGACGCGAAGACGATTGGCGAGATGGCGGAGCGCTATCGCGCGACGCTCCTCATCAGCACGCCGACCTTCTGCGGCACGTACACGCGAATCTGCAAGCCCGAACAATTCGCCAGCCTGCGCTTCGCGATCGTCGGGGCCGAGAGGCTCCGGCCGGGGACGGCGGCGGCGTTCAAGGAGCGATTCGGCCACGACCTCGTCGAAGGTTACGGCTGCACCGAGATGTCGCCGGTCGTCGCCGTGAACGTGCCCGATCTGGACGCGCACGACAACACGGCCGATCTTCCCCGAGGGTCCGTTGGCCGCGCCCTTCCGGGCATCGAAGCGAAGGTGGTCGACATCGTCAGCGGTGAGGGCCCGCTCGTGGACATCGAAGGCTTGCTGCTCGTCCGCGGATTGAACGCGATGGCCGGCTACCTCGGCGATGCCGAGCGCACGCGGTCCGTGTTCCGCGACGGATGGTACGTGACAGGCGACATCGCCACCATCGACGCGGCCGGCCACATCCGCATCACGGATCGACTGTCGCGCTTCAGCAAGATTGCCGGCGAGATGGTGCCGCACATGAAGGTCGAGGAGCAGCTGCAGTCGCTGCTCCCCGATTCCGCAAGTTGCGTGGTGACCTCGGTGCCCGATAGCGATCGCGGCGAACGCCTCGTCGCGTTCTACACCGACCCGACGATCACGCCTGCAGAACTGTGGAAGAAGCTCGGTCGGACGACGCTGCCGAAGCTGTGGGTGCCCAAGCGCGAGGATCTGCGGTTCGTGGACGCGATCCCCACGCTCGGAACGGGAAAGACCGATCTGCGCGCCGTCCGCGATCTCGCGGCGGCGCTTTCGGAAGAGTCGGAGCCCGTCTAGCGGCGACGACCGCAGGCGGTGTCACAGCAGCGCACTCGCCTGGCCCGCGTAGACAATCACCCAGCGCAGCGTGAATCCGCCAATCAAGACGAACGCCGGCGCGACGGCCTCGGCGCGCACGACCCACGCCCACCTGGGCCAGGCGGCGTCGGCCGTCAACGCGAGCGTTTCGAGCGCCAGCGGCAGGAGGAGGCCGAGTCCGACGACGCCCAGCCAGAACACCCACCCGAACGCGCCGTACATCAGCAGCGTCACAGCCCCGTCCGCGCTGGCGGTTGACGTCCGGGCATCGACGATCATCCACGCGAGCACGGCCATCTCGAGTGCGATCAGAGCCGCGTCCGCCCGCGCAAGCGCCCGGTGCTCGCGGTCGGTCGCTACGCGCCGCAGCAGCACGAGTAACAACGCGGCGGCCGAGGACATCGCGGAAACCAGGAACAGTTGCGCCAGCAGTGGCGTGTTCCACAGCGGACGCGCCACCAGCACCCCGAGCAGCACGCCGGTGTAGATGCCGACGGCAAGGCCGAGCGGCAGGCCCGCCGTCGCCAGGCGCCGCCGCCAGCGCGGGATATCGTCCGGCGTCCAGACGCGGAGCGATCCCGGCAGGAACAGATTCGCGTACGGCACGCTGACCAGCGAGAAGATCGTCAGCAGCCACGTGCCGAGCCACATCGGCGACCGCGGCTCCAACGCGACGAGCAGCTTCCAGAAGTAGAACGGCTGGCCGAGATCCAGCACGAGCAGACCCGTGCCCAGGAGCACCGGCGCCGGCGCCGTCCAGGCGCCGACGGCGGCGACGCGGTTGAAGCGGCGGCCACCGGCGAGCGTAGCCACGGTCGAAAGGACCAGCAATCCGGCGCTCAGCCCCCCGAGAAACAAATACAGCACGATGAGCAGCCCCCACTCGTGAGTCATCGCGAGTCTCCGCGCATGTAGTAGATCTTTGGCCGCGTGCCCGCCTCCGGCAGCCGCACCTCAGTGGGCGCCGACGCGATAAGGCGCGCCACCGCGCTCGACGGATCGTCGAGATTGCCGAACACCCGCGTCTTCGTCGGGCACGTCGTCACGCACGCCGGCTCCAGCCCTTGCTCGACGCGATGCACGCAGAACGTGCACTTGTCGACCGTGCCTGACTCTTCGTCGAAGTACCGCGCACCATAGGGACACGCTTCGACGCAGTACCGGCAACCTATGCAGTCATCGGCGTTGATCAGGACGACGCCGTTCGCGTCGCGATAACTCGCGCCGGTCGGACACACGCGCACGCAGGGCGCGTCATCGCACTGCATGCACTGCGAAGGCGCCATGACGACCCGCACCGAGGGGTAGGCACCCGATTCCTGTTCGCTGAGCCGGTTCCGGCTGTGACCATCGGGCACGGCGTTCTCGGCCTTGCAGGCGACGAGGCACGCCGCACAGTGGATGCAGCGTTCGGGGTCGATGACCATGCCGAATCGTTGTGTGGGCATCATGTCCCCGTCACGCGTTGTCGACAGTCACGAACGTCTCGTGAAGCGCGGCGTTTCCGCTGATGCGATCCGATCGCGGCTCGATCAGATCCTGATCGCTGGCCCCCGCGCCGGCCGTGCGTGTCAGACCCGGTGACGTCTGGCCGAAACCGTGCGGCAGATGGACGCAGTCGGGCCTGATGCGATCGGTGACCCAGGCCTTCAGTCGCACCTCGCCGATCGGACTGCGGACGACGACCAGATTGCCGTCGGCGATGCCGCGCGCGGCGGCGCTGCCGCGATTAATCCATACGCGATTCTCCGGGCACAGCTCGTGCAGCCAGGCATTGTTCTGATTGGCCGCGTGCGTGAAGTACGCCTGTTTCCCTGGCAGCAGTCGCAGCATCCCGGCCGGTGCCGCGGCCGGTGGCTGGTAGCGCGGCAGCGGGTCGTAGCCGTTCCGGCGCAAGCGCTCGTTGGTCAGCTCGATCTTTCCGGAGGGCGTCCGGAACCGATAGTCGGGCTTCCGTGTGGCGCCGTACTTTCTACCCGAGCGGTTGGTCCACACGCCGTTCACGGCGAGTTCCCTTCGGGTGATGCCGATCGGAGCCAGCTGGTCGGCGATGTAGCGATTGATGTCGAAATCGAAGAACGCCGAAAGCCCCAGGCGAGACGCGAGTCCCTGCATGATTTCAAGGTTCGGTCTGGTATTGAACAGCGGCGGGACGACCTGCTGCCGGAGGCCGACGAACGGGTACGGCGCGTTGAACTCCTCGAGCGGGTCGTTCCGTTCCAGGTACGTGGACTCCGGCAGAATCACGTCGGCGAGCCACGCACTGTCGGACGGTACGATGTCAATCACGGCGACGAAGTCCATCTTGCGGAACATCGCCTCGGTGCGCCGGCGATCGGGCAGGATGTGCATCGGATTCTGCTTGTAGATCATCCAGCCGCGCACCGGATAGGGCGTGTCGGCCATCACCGCGTCGCGCAGTTCGATGTAGGCGCCATCGTCCACGTTGGCGAGCGGATGATGCTCTCCAATCGCATCGACGCGCGGCACGTCGGGGAAGGGATATTCGGGCAGCTCCGGCGCGCCCAGACCGATCGACTCGTTGGGCACCACGCCCCCTTCCGTGTCCCAGTTGCCAACCAGTGCGTTGGCAATCGCCATCGCCTGCCGCATTTCCGTGTCGTTCGTGTACCAGGACGAACGCCGTCCGCGATAGATGACCGCGCGCGGAGCGTGTGCCGCAAACTCCCGTGCGATCGCGCGAATGCGGCCGGCCTGAATCTCCGTTTCCTTTTCGGCCCACTCGGGCGTGTACGTCTCGATGTGCGTCGCCAGGTCGCCGAACCCGTGCGTGAAGGTGTCCACGAACGCGTGGTCGTACAGCTGCTCGGCGATGAGGACGTGAATCAGCGCGAGGTAGAACGCGAGGTCCGTGCCGGGCCGAATCGGCAGCCACTCGTCGGCCTTGGCCGCCGTCGCGGTGAATCGGGGATCCAGGTACACGAGCTTCGTACGACGCGCGCGCACGTTGGCGGCGAGATCCATCGTGTCCGGCGTGATGAAGGACTCAAACCGGTTCGCGCCGCTCGCGATCACGTAGCGGCTGTGCTCGATGTCGAACTCGGGTACGGTGCCGTAGGTGATGAAGAAGCCGATGTTTCCCGAGCTGAGGCACATGCTCGGATGCCGGACCGAATTTGGCGAGCCGAACGCCTGGCCGAAGCTGCGGAAGAAGCGCTCCTGAAACGCCTCCGACGAGCTGAAGAGCACGCCCTGCGGACCGTACTTGTCCCGCACCGCGCGGAGCCCGGCGGCCGTGAGGTCGAGCGCCTCGTCCCAGCTCGCCTTGCGCCATTTCCCCGCGCCGCGCTCGCCGACGCGAATCAGCGGGTGCTTGAGCCGGTCGGGATCGTAGAGCGTCTGCACGCCCGCGTTGCCCTTGGCGCACAGCATCGAACGCGATTTCGGAAAGTGTGGATTGGGATCCAGCTTCACCAGCCGTCCGCTCGACACCCGCGCGATCACGCCGCATTTGTTCACGCAGTTGTCGCAGATGCTGAAGACGTCGATCGTCGGGCCGCGGTGCGCCACCTGTTCCGACGGCGATGGCGCGCCGCGCAGAAACTTGCGAATCCGGCCGCAGCCGGCCGCCGAAGCGGCGGCGGCTGCGGTGCCGGTCAGCGCGAGAAACGTCCGACGGTCGATCGCGCTTAAGGCGGACATGGTCAGAACCGGACGGTCAAGGCGGCCCTGAGGTTGAATATCTTGTCGTAGGTCGGGAAGCCGAGCAGCGGCGTCGAGTCCAGCTTCTTCGGCTCGCCCATGTGCCAGCCGCTGCCGCTGTACTCGTAGTCGTACTGGATTCCCGAGATGCGCAGCGTCGCGGCCTTCGCGAGCTGATGGTTCAGGTAGACCTCGTAGACGTTGCCGCGGGTTGCCAGCTTCGAGATCAGAATGTCGTCGGCGGCCTGCGTGAAGTTGAACCAGTACTGACTGCCGTGGTTGTACTCGGCGCCGATCTGCGTCTTTTCGTTCGGCAGATCGACGCGCGCGCCCGTGTAGACCGACCAGGCGTTGTGCGACACGGGCGTCGAAAACGGATCGCTCAGCAGACCGCCGAACGGCGTCGTGACGTTGTCCGGATGGGTCCACATGCCCGCGAACGACCCGAACCACTTCACCGGACCGTCGGTCCGTTCGGCCATCACGGCTGCGAGGTCGATGTTGCCGAGGTTCGCCGACGGCGTGAATCGCATGACCGCCGGGCCCGGGGCCGGATTGCCGGTCACTGGATCGTTCGGCATGACCACGAGCGAATTGAAGCCGTCGGTCACATTCCATGCCCGCAGCACGGTCGACTGGAGGAACATCCGGTCGGTGGAATACAGGTCGAGGTTCAATCCGCCGAAGTGCACGTCCTTCAGCCGGTCGGCCGGCGCCTTCAGCTGATCGCCGCTGCCGAAGCCGGATTCGTACCCGAGGCCGTAGCAGAACCGCCAGATGGCACCCGGCATCGAGTCCTTGAAGTTGTAACCGACCGTGATGCCGTCGAACTGATAGTCGACGACGTGGCCGAGCGGCGTCCCGCCGCGCAGCTTGCCCTCGCGAATCTCGGTCGGCGGCCCGCCCGTGGACGGCCGTCGTCCCAGCGAGAAATACAACCCGCTGCCGCCGATGCTGTTCCAGTCGAAATAGGCGCGATCGACGCGTACGATGTCGCTGTTCGGCACGCCGACGGTCGTTCCGTCCACGTTGATCGAGTTGGGCTGGCCGTTGAACACCTGGACGCCCGTGCTGTCCCCCCACGTCTTGTACATCGCCAGCCGGCCGGAGAACGACATGTGCTCGCTGATCTCCGAACGGATATTGAGGCGCAGCCGCGTGGTGTAGAGGATGTTGTTCGTGTAGTCCTGCTGCGCCTGGAGCGTCGCGGGCATCAGCAACTGCATCAGCGCCTGCTGTTGCGCCAACGGGAATGTCGCCAGTCCGGCCTTCAGGGCGCTGAACGAGAGGGCGCTCGTAAACCGCAGATAGTCGGCGTAGTGCGCGTTGACGTTGTCCGAGAGCTTTCTGTAGACGGCCAGCGGGTCCGACGGATTGGCTGGGATGGGAAACGCGCCGCCGTTGGTCTGCATGAAGAACATCGAGTCGACGATGCCCTTTTGCAGCATTATGCCGTCGAAGTGCGCGGCCTGCGTGCCGTTGAGCGTGTCGCTGGCCACGCGGATCTCGCCGGTAATGTTCAGACGATCAAGCGACGCTTTCTTCTCGAGCGCGTCGAGGCGATCGGCGTCCTGTTTCGGATCCTGCTCGGCGGGTTTGCTCCGCAGGGTCGCCAGTTCCTTCTCCAGCTCTTCGATGCGCGCCTCGAGCGTTTCGAGCGTGGTCGCGGCCGTCGCGGCATCGGTCAGCGGAGTCGGGCTCTCGGGATCAGCCGGATTCGCGGGCAGCTTGGTCGTATCGATCTGGGCCTGCAGGCGCTCGATCTGCTGCACGAGCGACCGGATCTGCGCGGCGTCATCGAAGGCCAGCGCGGAAGTGGACGGCGCCAGCAGAAACAACGCCAGAATCAGACCCACGGGAGTGAAGGTGCGAGTCATGACGGACTCCTACTTGGCGCCGCACGTCTCGGGTTGATCCGAGTCGGCGGCGTGGGAAACGAGAAACACCTGGATATCGGCGAGATCGGCGGGTACGAGCACCTTGCCGGTCTTCGTCTGAACGCGCTTGACCATCGGATCGATGTTCGCCTTGAAGACGCGCGTCCACTGCGCCTGCGTCTTCGACATCGGCGTCAGATCCTTGGCCCCGCCCTTTTCGACATGACAGCTCTTGCACGTGGCTTTGAAGAGGGTCTTCCCGCGATTCGGGTTCGCGCCCGCGCCCGCCGCCGACGTCACGAACACGGCGAGGCTCAGCGCCCCGGCGAATACGGCCAATCGAGTCAACATGATGAAGCTCCCGGACGCGGCTATGAAAATGCGTCCGGCTGACAGAAGGGCAATCGCGGTGCCACGCGAATGGCCCCAACACGGGCGAATGCGTGGCCCTCGCGCAACGGAGTGTTGCGACGGCCGGAAACGAATCGTTTCAGTGAAACAGAGTGTTACGGGTGATCAAGGAGGCCGGCGCCGCGCATCCGCCGCCACAGTGTCGTGCGGCTGATGCCCAGAGCGCGGGCGGTGCTCGACGCGTTCCAGCGATTCGCCGTGAGCGCGCCCCGCAGACGCTGGACGTCGGAGTCGCCGGTTTCCTCGACCGGTTCGGCCCCCGCGGGGATCTGGATCTCGCGGATGGACACCGGCAGGAACGCGCGCTCGATCCGTTTGCTCGTCGTCGAGATCATCGCGTATTCGATCGCGTGCTCCAGTTCGCGGACGTTGCCGGGCCACTCGTGCGCCACCAGCAGCGCCAGCGCGCGGTTGGAGATGCCTTCGAATTGCTCCTCGCGGCCCGAGAAATATCGAGGCCGGTACTTCTCCATGAAATGCTCGACGAGGAGCGGAATGTCCTCGCGCCGCTCCCGCAGCGGCGGGACGTGGACGGGAATGACCGCCAGCCGGTAGTACAGATCTTCGCGGAAGCGCCCGTCGTGCACGAGCTGACGCAAGTCCTTGTTCGTGGCGGCGATCACGCGGACGTCCGTGCGCCGGCTGCGGTTGTCGCCGACGCGCTCGAACGTCTTCTCCTGAAGGACGCGGAGCAGCTTGGCCTGGAACGTGGCAGTCGTGTCGCCGATCTCGTCGAGAAAAATTGTTCCGCCGGCCGCCGCCTCGAACCGCCCGGGCTTGTCGTGCACGGCGCCCGTAAACGCGCCGCGCACGTGTCCGAACAGCTCGCTCTCTAGCAGATTGTCGTTCAGCGCCGCGCAGTTGACGCTCACAAACAGGCGGTCGCGCCGCGGACTGTCGTGGTGGATCGCCTGCGCCACCAGCTCCTTGCCCGTCCCGGTCTCCCCGGTGATGAGCACGGTCGCGTCGGTTGACGCCAGCATCTCGATGGCGGCGGACAACTCGCGCATCGCCGAGCTCCGGCCGACCAGATTGTGGCGGCTGTAGCGTTCGTGCAACTCGCGACGCAGGTGCTCGAGCTCGGTCTCATCGCGCACGACGCCAGTCAGGCCCGTCGTCGCGCCACTCGCGTCGTTCAGGAACGCCGTCGTCACGCTCACGGGCATCAGCCGGCTGTCCGGGAGCTGCAACTGCTCGTGGCAGCGGTCGACGACCGCGTGATGGTCGAGACTCCAGCGGAGAGGACAGTCGGTGTCGCACTTCGAGCCGTGGAAGACGTCCCGGCACGGCCGTCCGATCGCGTCCGCGGCGGAGATGCCGGTGAGGCGCTCCATCCTGCCGGAGAACGAGCGGACGACGAGGTCGAGATCGACCGTGAAGATACCATCGGCAATCGAGTCGAGCACGTGGTCGACGCGATCCTTCTCACGCTGAATCGCCTGGTTGACCTCCTTCAGCCCGAGGATCATGTCGCGCAGGCGATCCATGCTGCGGAAGTTCTGGAGCACGCCGACCGGCTGCCCGGCCGCGTCACGCACCTGCGAGGCCGTCAGACAATAGGTGCCGCACACGCCGCTCGGCGGCGTCAGATCGATGTTGAAGTGGACCTGCCCCTCGCCGAGGTTCGGGCTGATGATCGGATCGAGCCGCGCGGTCGCTTCTGCATCGACCAGGTCTGCCCAACGGAGACCGCGCAGATCCTGATCACGGCGGCCGACCATCTCGCGGAACCCGTCGTTTGTGTACGCGATGCGGCCGTCGCGAGCGAGAAGCACCAGCGCGTCGGCGATGTGTTCCAGGATCATCGGCGCCGACGGCTCTGGCACGAATGCTGCTTCGTTATTCGCTGGGACCATGACGACCGTCCTCTTTCGCTTGTGGGCGTACGAGTATCTCGCTCAGCTCTTCGACGGCGCCGTCGAACACCTGCCGGACGCGCCGGACTCTGCGGGGACTTCCGCGTCGTTGTGCGCGACGGCCGACGCCATGCGATCGGCGATGATCCAGTCGTCGGCCGAAGATGTGCTGGCGGATCACGCGCGGCTCTTCGTGAACGCCAGAGACGGCATCGTCGCTCCGCCCTATGCCTCGTGGTACCTGGACGGACAGCTGCTGGGCCCGTCCGTGCAGTGGGTCGAGCGTGCCTACGCCGAGCAAGGCCTCGAGCGGACGCCAGACGCCGGCGAGCCGCCTGACTACCTGGGCGCCGAGCTGGAGTTTCTGCTTTTTCTGACGCGGCACGAACTCGCCGCCCGGAGCACAGGCGACGCCGGTGCGTTGCGCGTGGTCCTCGATAGCGAGAAGCTGTTCGTGCTGAATCATGTCGCGCTCTGGCTGCCCGCGTTCCTCGCGCAAATCCACACGAGGAAACCCGGCCCGGTATTCCGGGCAGCCGGCGATTTCTTGGGGGCGGTCGTACAGGATGACGTGCGCCGGCTATCGGCATGCCACAGCAAGCCGATTGCCAGTTCTGCGTGATGAGTGAAACGGAGCGTTTCAGGCCGGTGCGGCTGGGACGGACGTCGTGAAACAGATTGTTGCCGGATTCCCGGCGGCCTCTGCTGACGCCGGTTCAGAAATGGCTCGCCGCCCACTTCCAGCCCGCCACCGCCCGCGAGAAGCCGCACGTGGTCATCGCCAGCACGATGGCCTGTTCCACTTCTGCCTGCGTGGCACCGTGCTCCAACGCTCGCCGGACGTGGCTGTGAAACGACGATTCCCGATCGGCACCCAGCGCGATGCCCATCTTGATTAGCTCGCACGTCTTGGCATCCAGCGGACCTGATTGTTCGGCCGCGTCCTTCATGAGGCTATGCGCCTCCGCGAGCCTGGGAAATCGTTCGGCGAAGCGATAGTACGTCTTCGGCACGGTCGTCGACCGCGTCGGTTCACTGCGCGCGACGATCTTCTTCTTGTGCTTGACCATAGGCTCCCCTTTTTCCACAGCCGCACCAGGTTTCAGCGGTTTTCACAACCGCGTAGCGGCACGTAGGCCGGGTCCTTTCGGACCCGGCATGCGGTCACGGCCAGGCGGGTCCAAAAGGACCCGCCCTACGCACTACAGCGATCTGCAAACCGCACTAGGTCGTCAGCGGACCGAAGTGCTCGGCGTACCGCGCGGTGAATTCGTCCCACGTATAGGCGTGGCTCAGACCGCCGAGATGTTCGAGGGCGTAGGTCGCGGCGACGCTGCCCATGCGCGCGGCGACGTCGTACGGCACGCCGAGCGCCATCCCCTTCATCAGCCCGCCGCGGTACGCGTCGCCCACGCCGGTGGGATCGACGATCCGGTGCGGGCTGACCGCGGGCACGTCGACCCAGTCGTCGTTCGTCACGACCGACGATCCTTTGTCGCCGCGCGTGATGATGAGGGTCTCGGCTTCTCGAAGAATCTCCGGCTCGCCGAGCCCCGTCTTCTGACGCACCAGCTCGAGTTCGTAGTCGTTGACGATGACGAGCGTCGCGCCGGTGAGGCCGTCGCGGAGCTCCTCGCCCGACATGCGCGCGCACTGCTGGCCCGGATCGAAAATGAACCTGATGCCGAGCGTGCGGCACTCCTCGGCGTACTGCGTCATCGCGCCGGGATCGTTCGGCGAGATGATCGCAAGCCCGCAGTCCTTCACGGTGCGGAACGACAGCTGGCCCGCGTCGGCCATGGCGCCGGTGTAGAACGATGCAATCTGGTTGTTGTGCTGGTCGGTGCTGCAGAAGAACGACGCGCAGAACTTGCCGTCGATCTGTTTGGCGAGCGACGTGTCGATGCCGGCGGCTTCGAGCCACTGCCGGTATTCGCCGAAGTCCTCGCCCGCCGTCGCCATCAGCAGCGGCTTTTCGCCGAGCAGCGCGAGCGTGTAGGCGATGTTCGGCGCGCAGCCGCCGCGGCGCTTGTCCATCGAGTCCACCAGGAAGCTCAGGCTGATGCGGTCCATGTGATCCGGGAGGAAATGCTCCGTGAATCTCCCTGGGAACGACATCAGGTAGTCGAACGCGATCGAGCCGGTCACGACGATGTTCATTTCATGTACTTTCCGATGATGGGCGCGAGTTCCTGTTTCGTCCGCGCCGGCACATGCTCAGGACGAGTGATGATGGCGGTGGCGAGCGCGTCCTTGCACCCGCACGTGCGCGGACCGGTGAGACGGCCGACCGCCTCGGCGATCGTTTTCTGCGCCGTGAGGGCGTTCTGCATCAGGTTCGCGATAATCAGATCGACCGTGACGGAGTCGTGATCCGGATGCCAGCAGTCGTAATCCGTCACGAGCGCGAGCGTGGCGTAGCACATCTCTGCCTCGCGCGCGAGCTTGGCTTCCTGCAGGTTCGTCATGCCGATGACGTCCATGCCCCACGACCGGTACAGCCTGGACTCGGCCAGCGTCGAGAACTGCGGCCCCTCCATGTTGACGTAGGTCCCGCCGCGGTGCACCGTCGCGCCCACCGCCGTCGCGGAGTCCGCCGCGATCTTCGAGAGATCCCCGCAGAGCGGGTGCGCGAACGCGACGTGCGCGACGAGGCCGCGCCCGAAGAACGTGCTGATGCGCCCCTTCGTGCGATCGAAGAACTGATCCGGCACGAGGATGTCCTGCGGCTTGTACTCGTACTTGAGGCTGCCGACGGCGCTCGCCGACAGGATCCGCTCGACGCCCAGAACCTTGAAGCCGTAGATGTTCGCGCGAAAATTGAGTTCCGACGGCAGGGTGCGATGCCCGATGCCGTGGCGCGGCAGAAACGCCACGCGCTTCCCTCGAAGGGTTCCGATAACGTACGCGCCTGACGGATCGCCGAACGGCGTCTTCAGCGTGCGCTCTTCACGATCGGCGAGTTCGGCCATCTCGTAAAGACCGCTGCCGCCGATGATCCCGATCTCGATGCTCATCTGATCTCCAGGTGACTGGTGGCTGGTGACTGGTGACTGGCGAGGTGTTCTCCCAGCCACCAGCCACTAGCCCCCAGCCACGACGATTCGCTTACCGTTTTCCTCGCGAATGTATCCCGCCGCGACCACGGGATCGTGCTCGAAGAACACCAGGGTTTCCTTCGCGATCGCGTCCTTCACGAACCGCTGCTTCGCCGCCAGCGTGTCCATCGGGTACAGGTCGTACCCCATGATCCACGCGTCCGAAACGTGCGACGTGAACGGCATCAGATCGGCCACGAACGCCGCGGTCGTGCCGCCGGATTCGATCGTCACCATCTGATGGTGCATCGTGTGACCGCCGGTCCGTCGCACCCTCACGCCCGGCATGATCATCTGGTCCTCGTCCACCAGCTGCAGGACGCCGGCGTCGGCCAGCGGCATGTAATTGCCGCGCAGGTAGCTCGCGCGGTTCCTGGCGTGCGGGTGCGTCGCGTCCTCCCATTCGCCCCGCCGGATGATGTACTGCGCGCGCGGGAATCGGGGACGGACGCGGCCGCTCGCGTCGCGGATCGTGAAGCCGCCGGCGTGATCGAAGTGCAGGTGGGTGGCCAGGACGATGTCGATGTCGTCGACCCCGACGCCGGCTTCGGCGAGCGTGTGATCGAGGTTGCGCGATCGATCGACGCCGTAGATCTCGTGGAACTTCGCGTCTTCTTTATCGCCCAGACCCGCATCGATGATCATCGTCCGCGCGCCGCGCACGACGAGCGCGCGCATCGCGAGCAGGACGCGGTTGCCTTCGTCGGGCGGCTGCTGCTTCGACCACATCACTTTCGGCACCGTCCCGAACATCGCGCCGCCGTCGAAGCGGATGAACCCGTCGCAGACGGAGATGAGATCCAGCTCGCCGAGCGAGAAGCGCTTCACTTGCGAATCGGGCGAGGTGGCTGGTGGCGGGTGGCTGGTGGCTGGAGCCGCCTGCTTCAACTCGACGAGGACGCCGTGTGTGGCTGACGGATGCACGAAGGCAATCGTCGAGCCTTCCGCACCGGGACGGGGCGTCTCGTCGATCATGCGGACGCCGCGCGCCTTCAACTGCGCCACGGCCGCGAAGACATCCTCGACGCGCAAGGTGATGTGATGCAGACCCGGCCCACGTTTTTCAAGGTACTTCGCGATCGGGGAGTCCGGCGCCGTCGCCTCCAGCAACTCGAGATTCGATGCGCCGACCGGAATGAAATGGGCGCGCACGCGCTGCGACGTGACTTCCTCCGGTGCCTCGACCTCGAGGCCGAGCGCATCGCGATAGAACGCGAGCGCGGCCGGCAGGTTCTTGACGGCGATCCCGACGTGATCGAGCACGGCCTTCATCAGCGTTCTGCACTCACTTTTCTTTGTGTCCTTTGTGTTCTTTGTGGTTCACTTCTTCTTCGTGACTTCGTGATTCACTGGCTTTTCGTATCAGCAATCACGCGCCACATCAGATCGTCCGCCGCCGTGTAGGGATCCAGTTCTCGCGCGGCGATGCGGTCGACGATCGACGCCAGCTCGCCCGGCTTGAGAATGGCGTGCTCGAGGCGGTGCATGAAGCGGTGCGACACGAGCTCCCGCAGCCGGTACTCGCTGCGCGTCTTGCGTCGCGCGGCCAGCGCCGGCTGGCCGTGCGCGCGGAACCGCCAGACGGCGTCGATCAGCTCGGGCACCCCGTTGCCGCTCGTCGCGACCGTCTTCAGAATGGGCGGCCGCCACTCGTCCGGCTGAAAGGTCTGCAGCGACAGGTTCGCCTCGACCGCCGACGCCAGGCGGTCCGCGCCCTCGCGATCGGCCTTGTTGATCACGAACAGATCGGCGATCTCCATGATGCCGGCTTTCAGCGCCTGGACCTCGTCGCCGGTGCCCGGCACGAGCGTGACGATCGATACGTCGGCCGCGCGGATGATGTCCACCTCGTCCTGGCCGACGCCGACCGTTTCGATGATGACGACGTCGAGGCCGGCCGCGTCGAGGACGAGCGCGGCGTCGCCCGTCGCGCGCGCCAGGCCACCGAGATGGCCGCGCGTGGCCATGCTGCGGATGAACACGCCGCTGTCGGACGCGTGCGTCTGCATGCGGAGGCGATCCCCCAGCAACGCGCCGCCGCTGAACGGACTCGTCGGATCGACCGCGAGGACCCCGACGGTTAGACACGCAGAGACCGCGGAGCCCGCAGAGGGATTCTGATCCTTTCCTCTCTGCGCGCTCGGCGTTCGCAATCCGACGATCAAGCGATCGACCAGCGTGCTCTTCCCGGCGCCGGGCGGCCCGGTCACGCCGACGAGATACGCGCGGCCCGTGCGGGGAAAGATCGCGCGAACCAGCTCGGCGGCCGCAGGGTCCTCGTTCTCGACGAGGGAGATGGCGCGGGCCATCGCGCGCGGATCGCCCGCCAGCACGCGGTCGGCGAGAGTCGTGGTCACGAGCGGGACAGCAGCTGGCGCGCGATCACGAGCCGCTGGATCTCGCTCGTGCCCTCGCCGATGGTCGTCAGCTTGACGTCGCGGAAGTACTTCTCCGCCGGATAGTCCTTCACGAAGCCGTAGCCGCCGTGGATCTGGACGCAATCATCCGCCACGCGCACGGCGGTCTCGCTCGCGTACAGCTTCGCCATGGACGACTCCAGCGTCGTCCGCGCGCCCTTGCCCTTCAGGTACGCGGCGCGATAGGTGAGCCAGCGCGCGCCTTCGATCCGTACGGCGGCGTCCGCCAGCTTCCACTGAATCGCCTGGAAGCTCGAGATCGTCTTCCCGAAGGACTTCCGTTCCTTCGCGTAGCGCAGCTCGGCCTCGTACGCGCCCTGCGCGAGGCCGACCGCGAGCGCGGCGATGCCGATGCGGCCGGCGTCGAGCACCTGCATCGTGTGGACGAACCCCTGTCCCGCCTCGCCGAGCAGCTGATCGCCGGGCACGCGGCAGTTCTCGAGCACCACTTCGCTTGTGTCGCTCGCCCGCATCCCGAGCTTGTCTTCCTTCTTCCCGGGCGAGATGCCGGGCGTGCCCTTCTCGACGACGAACGCGCTGATGCCCTTGGTGCCCGCCGTGCGGTCGGTCACCGCCATGATGACGAACACGTCGCCGACGCGCCCGTGCGTCGTGAACGTCTTCGATCCGTTGAGTACCCATCCGCCGCCGTCCCGCGTCGCGTGCGTGCGCATGCCCGCCGCGTCGCTGCCGGAGGTGGATTCGGTCAGGCCCCACGCGCCGATCTTCTCGCCGCGGGCGAGCGGCGTGAGGTACTTCGTCTTCTGCGCCTCGGTGCCGAACAGCGCGATGTGCGACGCGCAAAGCCCGTTGTGCGCGGCCACCGACAGCGCGATCGCGGGATCGACGCGCGCCAGCTCCTCGATGCAGATGCAGTAGTCGAGCGCCGACATCGCGGCGCCGCCGTAGCGCTCGGGAAACTGGATCCCGAGCAGCCCGAGCGCGGCCAGCTTCGGCATCAGCGGCGCCGGAAAGTGCTGGTCCTGGTCCCACTGCCGCACGTGCGGAAGGATCTCGGTCTCCGCGAACTCGCGGACCGTACGGCGCAGCAGCTCCTGTTCCTCGGTCGGCCGGAAATCCATCCCGCTCAAGACTGTATCACTTGCACGACCATCAGCCAGAAGCGCGCGGCGTTCAGACGGCCGGACGGACGGGATGATGCGAGGTCGGCGTCACGGCGCCCGTCTCGTCCAGCGCCCAGTTCGTGTGGGGCGCGCGGTTTTCCACGAGCCAGCCGTACAGGAGGCCGGAGTAATTCTGCCAGCGCATGCCATGCCGCGCGTAGAACGGGCCGAGCGCGCGCTGCAGCGCGGGCAGTTTGTAGAACGGGACGCCGGTGAAATAGTGATGCTCGAGGTGGTAGTTCGAGTTGAGAAACACGAAGTCCCAGAACCAGTGGCCGCGCACGAGCGTGGTCCACTTCGTCGGATCCTCGGGATCGATGTCGTAGTGCTGGCCGAGACGGTTCAGCGTGAACGCGATCGGGAAGATGAAGAAGACGGGAACGATGTACGCGCGCAGCGCCCCGCCCGCGCCGGCCAGCGTCCAGATCAAGGCCAGCACCGTCAGGTGCGCGGCGATCGACACGCGGCGTTCGCGCGCGATCTGCCGCTGCAGCGCCTCGGGATACGTCGCGCCCTCTTTCCGCGCCGCGCGGAAGTAGATCGGGAAGAGCGCCGGCGAGCAATACAGCAGCTTGAACCACCGCGCGTTGATCTTCGGTGACAGGTGGTGCCGCTTCGGATCGTCCTCGCACGATCCGAGCTCCGCGTGATGATCGAGGTGCCATCGCGTGAACTGGCTCGCCGAGATCCCGCTCGGCACCGCGTACAGCCAGCCGAGCAGGCGATCCGCCGCCGGACGCCGCGAGTCGAAGACGGTGTGATGGACGACCTCGTGCAGCAGCACGGTGAAATTGAACACCGTGAACCCCTGCACGACCGCGAGCGGGATCCACAGCACCGCGTACGCCGTCGACAGCAGCCCCCACGTCGCCAGCGCGAGCATGGCGAACTGCCGAGCCGCAATCAGCAGGTGCCGCGCAGCCGACTTCGTGTGGAACGCGCGCAGCTCGTCGATCGGCAGCACGTGGCTGAGCTCGGTCCGCAGCGCGATGGCGTGTTGGCTGTAGTAGTGGGCCTTCACAGACGTCAGGATTGTACCAGCCTCGAGCCACTACCCACCAGCCATCAGCCATCAGCCCTCAGCCCTCGCGCTATCATGAACACGGAGGGTCCATGATTCGTGCACGCCTCGCCATCGCCGCCGCGTTGCTGCTCTTGCTGGTCGCCGCGCCCGCGCGCGCCGACATCACCGCATTCATCGGCGCCAACACGACGCCCGCCAACCGGCAGACGCGCGGCGTCGCGATCGGCGTCGGCCTAGTCGTCGTGGGTTTCGAGTTCGAGTACGCCGCGACGACCGACGACCCCGCCGCCCTGGCGCCGTCGCTCAAGACCGGCAGCGGCAACTTTCTGCTGCAGACACCCGGCGCGTTCTTCGGTTTCCAGCCGTACTGGACGACGGGCGGCGGGCTATATCAGGAGGAGCTCGGTACGCACACGGACACGGGGTTCAGCCTCAACACCGGCGGCGGCGTCAAAGTGAACCTCCTCGGACCGATCCGGCTGCGCGTCGACTACCGGGTGTTCAGGCAAGGAAGCGGTGCGCTGAATTCCACAGCGCACCGCGTCTACGCAGGACTGAATCTGAAGTTCTAGCGGACGGGCCTGACAGGCCCGTCCTACTTGCCCAGATCCGCGACGAGCGTCAGATTCACGAAATTCTGGCCCGACGCGTACGCCCCGGCGTACTGCTTGTAGAGCTCGGCGACCTCGGCGGGCGGGAACGCTTCGGCCAGGATGTTCGACACGGTATAGTCCGCGCCCTTGACCGACGGGTCGACGACGAACACGTAGAGCACGTTGCCGCCGGCCGCCGGGTCGGGCGACTTGAAGACCTTCCAGCTCTTCGCCTGCTCCTTGCGTTCCGGCTTGGCGCTCTTCTGCAGCGCCTCCTTCAGCTTGCCGACGACGGCCTCGAAATCGCCGGTCTTGTCCGGCTTGATGAAGTTGAGGACCATGCCGCCGTCGGACGCGAACACGCGCGCGGTGGGCGGGGCCGCCGCTTGAGCCGCGGGTTGCTGCGCAGACGTAGCGGTCGCCGATAGCATGACGGCGACAAATCCAAAGGCAATCCAACGACGCATCACGGCCTCCTCCTGCGAAAGGGCGCTACTTTATCGTACTCAGACAAAAACCGACATGACTTCGTTGGCCAGCAGCATTCCCCGGCGGGTCAGACCAAGACGGGCTCCCTCGCGCCGGAGGCAGCCGGCCTCCAGAAATCGCTCGAGATCCGGGCCAAACCGGCGCCAGACGTCGACCCCGTACCGCCTCTGTATAGCGTCGCCGTCGATGCCGTCAACCAACCGCAGGCCCGTGAACAGCGCGTCCCCGAGCCGCTCGTCCGGGCCCAGACGCCGCGCATCGACTGCGGTCGACTCGCCGCGCGCGATCCGGTCCGCGTAGTCCTCGGTGGACGCGACATTCTTCCACCGGACCCCGTCGCGTGTCGAGTGGGCTCCGCAGCCGAAGCCCAGCCACTCGCCGTCGGTCCAGTACTTGAGGTTGTGGCGCGAACGGCGGCCCGGCCGGGCGACGTTGGAGATTTCGTACTGCTCGTAGCCCGCGGCGTCCAGGCGATCGAGCGACTCGAGGTACATCGCCGCCGCGTCGGCGTCGGGCGCCTGCGACCATCGGGCGCGCGCCATGTCGTCCTTGAGCGGCGCGTTCGGGTAGATCTCGAGCAGGTAGAGCGACAGGTGGTCCGGCGCGAGCGCGATGGCCGCGTCGACTGACGCGAGCCAGTCCGCGACGCGCTGCTCGGGCAGCCACATCATCAGATCGAGGCTGACGTTCTCGAAGCCCGCCGCGCGCGCCTCCCCGGCGGCGTCGCGCGCCCGGCCGGCGCTGTGCAGCCGCGACAGCCGCCGCAGTTCCTCGTCCTTGAAGGACTGCACGCCGAAGCTGAGGCGGTTGACGCCCGCGCGGCGGAACGCCGCAAGCCGCGCTTCGGTCACCGTCTCGGGATTCGCCTCGAGCGTGACCTCGCGATCGGCCGCGACGTCGAACGACGCGTCGCACGTGGCGATGATGCGCGCGATTTCGTCGGGCTCGAGCAGCGACGGCGTCCCGCCGCCGAAAAAGATCGTGTCGGCTTCTTCCCTACCCGCCCCACCTGCCCTTCCCACCCGGCCGATCTCCGTCACCAGCGCATCGACGTACCGCGTTTTCAAATCAGCGTCGAAAAGTCCGCGATTGAAATTGCAGTAGTTGCAGATGGCGGAACAGAAGGGGATGTGGATGTAAAGACCGAGGGGTGCTGAGTGCTGGGTGCGGGGTGCTGGGTGCACAGTGCTGGGTGCGGGGTGCTGGGTGCGGGGTGTGATTCAGACTTGAGTTTTCAGTTTTCAGTTTTCAGTTCTAAGTTTTAACTTCCCGCTCTGCCTCCAGGCCACTTCAGATCGGCGCGGCCGTCGCGCAGTTGCGCGCGCGCCTGGCGGCCGCGGGGCGACGGCAGGACGCCCGACTTCTTGCGGCTCTTCCACATCATCCGCAGATCGTCGACGTCGCCGTTGACCGGCATTTCACGGTAGTCGGCGCCGTCCATCTGGACAAACTCGCACATCTCGTGCAGCCGTGAGCGCATGCGGTGGCCGATCCGGAACAGCAGCGAGTTCGGGTCGTCGTTCTCCGGAATGTCCTTGTAGTTCGACGTAAACAGCGTGAGACGCTTCTCGTTGTACCGCGTGTTGACGATGAGGTTCATCGTCTCTTCGACCCACTCGGAGGTCTTCTCGGCGCCGAGATCGTCGAGTACGAGCAGGTCCGCGGTCATCACCGGCCGGAGAATCTCGAGTTCGGTCGTGCGGATGGACGGATCGTAGGTGCTGCGGATGATGCGGAGCAGATCGCGCGTGTCGTAGAAGAGCCCCCGCGCGCCTGTCGTCTCGATAATCTGCTTCAGCACGGCGACGGCGAGGTGCGTTTTGCCGACGCCCGGATCCCCTTCGAGCAGCAGGCCGCGCGTGTTGACCGGAAACGACTGTGTGACGCGCCGCGCCTTCGCGACGGCCAGTTCCAGCGACTCGTTGTACGCGGTGAAATTGTCGATGGTGCAGTGCTGGTAGCGCGTCGGGATGTTCGCATCGGCGAGGCGGTCCCGCCCGATCTGCTCGCGCCAGCACTCGCACCGCACCACGCGGCGGACGCCGGTCGCCGGATCGTCCACGGGCTTCCAGCCCGTGCCATCGCAGATCGGACACATCGTCTCGTGAACCATGAACCCTGAACCCTGAACCTCTTCAGTTCAGGTGACTGTGGATCTTCGCCGACCGGCGCAGCTTCTCTTTCGCCCGCGACTCGATCTGCCGGATGCGTTCGCGCGACAGGTGCAGCCGGTCGCCGATCTCTTGCAGCGTGCGCGGCTCGTCGTCTTCGAGCCCGAAGCGCAAGCGGACGACCTCGCGCTCCTTGCCGTCGAGGTCGAGCAGCGCGGCCGCCAGCCCGTCGAGATCGGACTGGTGGATCAGCGCGTCTTCGACCGCCGGGACGCCGTCCTGCGGCAGCAGGTCGCCGAATTCACGGGTGCCGCCGCGCTGCTCCGCGTCCCGCGCCACCGGCTCGCTGAGCGAAATGTCCTCGCCGCCGTGGTGCAGCGCGGCGAACAGTTTCGGCGGGAAGCAGAACGCGCGCGTCTGGTCGGCGAGCACGTGCATCATCGCCTCGCGCACCCACCAGACGCCGTAGGTGATGAACTTGACGTTGCGCGAGGGATCGAAGCGCCGCGCCGCCTCCATGAGCCCGAGGTTGCCTTCGTGGATCAGATCGAGAAAGGACACGCCGTGCCCGCGGTACCGCTTCGCGTAGGACACGACGAACCGCAGGTTGGCCTCGACCAGGCGCGTGATGGCCGCCTCGTCGCGGTGCTGCTGAATCCGCTGGCCGAGCGCGCGCTCTTCCTCGACCGTCAGCCGCGGCAGTTTCGCAATCTCCCGCAGGTACGCGGCGAGCGCACTCGCTTCGTCCTCGCTCGCCACAAAGCGCCGCGACATGGGGGAAGCATACATCAAACTGAAAACTTGAAACTGAAAAGAGAAAACTTGATTTTCCGGACTTTTCGGTTTTCAGTTTTCACTTTTCACTTTTCACTTTTTCTGGTTCTCGGCCTTCGTCGCGCGAAGTAACGAATCCCCCGGCAGAGCCGGGGGCATTCAAATTGTGAGCCGCTCAAAGCGGCTTGACGGGGTCGCTAACGCGGCCCCGACGGATAAGGGCCACCGCCGCGGTGGCCGGTCAGCGCCACAGCCCCAAC
>JACPZW010000082.1 GCA_016195265.1 Acidobacteriota bacterium
CTCGCGTGACCTGTTGGTGCGCCGCTTGAACGACGTCCTGCGTCGGTGAAGCGACCAGATAACTGACAATCGTGGTCTCAAGATAAACCTTCGACTTCATCGTGGTTCGCGTTCGCCTCCGTCATTTTCGTCGGCCCAACGGCCCGGCTCACCCGCGCCGGGAAGCGGCGCGCGAGCGACGCGGCGGCGTCGCGTGCAGCCGGATGTTATGCCGTCCGTTTGTGCCGCACTCTTGAGCGAGAGGTGGCGCGACCAAGCCGTGTAAGCGTGCGCAGCGCCTCGTTGACCGCCCGGCTGTCTGGAAACAGTTGAGCAACATCTGGGTCGAGTAGCACCAGATTCGTGCCCTGCGCGTATCGGGCGGCCGTTACGCCCCGCACGGCATTCGAAAAGTCATACTCCGGGCGCATTGTGTCGGCATCGGTGACCGACTTCTTCGCCTTAGTCGTTTTCATATTTCCGCCTCTCGTGGCCCGTGGCCAGTCGGGCGCTGATGATCCGGGTCCTTGGCGGCCGTTCGGCGTACGAGACGACCACGAGCCTTGAAGCCCGCGACATCCCAAGCACCAGAAAACGCTGTTCTCCCTCGGAATGATCAGGATCCGGCATGTTCATGGCCAAGATGTCACCGAAGACGGTAGTGGCCTCATCGAAGGAGACGCCGTGGTCCTTGAGATTCGACTCTGCCTTCTTCAGATCCCATTCGAAACTGTACGGCACTTCGCCATCTTATCGTCGTCTCGATCGTTTCGGAAGTTGATCGGCATAACCACAAGTCGGGCCAACTCGGTAGCCGCCTCCGACTGATTGTGGTCGCAGTGTAGCGAAACGGCCGCGGGTTCTCAATTATCGTGGAACTGCCCATCGCGCCTTGGCTTGCCACAGATCCTCCGGGGCTGCTTGGCCGCGATAGACAGAACTGCGTAGCGCGGGCGCGCCTGCGAGGCTCGCCGCATAGCGCGGTCACACTGGTGACGCGCCCGCTCCGTCCATGCGCCTCGGGCCGTCAAGCAGCGTGAGGAGTTCTTACCTGCCCTACCTGCCTTAGTTATTGTTCGCGGCCTTCACCGTCGCGCCCGTCTTCGGGCTCGGTCCGCCGCGGAACGTCAGCAGGTGGTCGCGAATCGCGAGGATCTGCACGTCGGCGTTGCCGCCCATCTGCGGGTAGAACGACTTCGGGAAGTCCGGCCAGAACGCCGGCATGCGCGTGCCCGGCAGAATGTCCGACGGCTTCTTGAGCCATTCGATGATCCAGTCGGGATTCAGGCGCTCGGCTGCCATGCGCAGGTCGGGCGCGAGGTTCGACGTCGGCTGGTCCTTCGGGATGGCGCCCAGGACGTGGCACTGCTGACACTTCAGCAGTTCGAAGAGCGCTTTGCCGCCCGCGCCGGCCGTGGCCGACGCGCTGACGACCTGATGCGTCTGGAAGGGCCCGATCGTGTTCGACACGGAGCCGAAATACCGAATCACGCCGTTCAGGTTCGGATCGTCCAGCCCGAAGGTGGGCATGCGAACGGCCAGCCACGGCCGGATCGTGATCGGTCCGCGCAGGAACGCGTAGAGCCAGTCGGGCTGGACGCGCGCGCCTTCCGGCGTCAGCATCGGCGGCCCGAGCGATGGATCCGCGACGAGCTTGATGAAGTCGCCACCGTCGCCTTCGATGATGTGACAGCCGACGCAGTTGCGCCGGTGCACGAGCGTCCGGCCGGACACCTGGTAGTCGTAGCGCGCCGACCGCACCGGCAGCGCCGCCGGCGGCTGAATCTCGCGCTGGAAGCTCATGATCGCGACGAGCAGCCGGTCGACTTCGACGTCCGAGAAGTCGAAGTTCGGCATCCGTAGCTTGTCCAGCGGCTGCAGCACGCGGCCCTTGTCGAAGATACGCGGCTCGTGGAGCTTGCGGCGGAACCACTCGAGCTTCGACGTGTGCGGGATGTCGGTGATGAACGCGAAGTCGAGCCGCGTGACGAGCTTGCTGCCCTCTTCGGAGAGGTCGGTGCCGATCGGCTGCGCGGTCTCGAAGCCTTTGATCTCGTGGCAGCTGAAGCAGCCGTAGCGGCTGATCGCGCGACGGCCCAGCTCGACCTGCCGCTCCTGCGGATTCATCTTCGCGAGCTGCGCCTGCGCATCCGCAAACGGCATCACGTTCTTCAAGTAGTCGAGCAGCACGTCCTCGCCGGCCTTTGCGTCCGGCGTGGCCTTGGCGGCGTCGCCGCCGCCGCCCTTCAGGCCGGAGAGATACGTCGCCACGTCGGCTACTTGCGCGTCGGTGAGGCGCAGGTTCGGCATGTAGGTGGACGGGCTGTAGTGCTTCGGATCGCGCACCCAGTTGTAGATCCACTCGTAGGTGGTCTTGTTGCCGATGTTCTCGAGCGGCTGGCCGAACGTGCGGCGCGGGCCGATCTCGTCGCGCTTGCCTTCGCCGACGACGTGGCAGCCCTGGCAGCCGATGGACTTGATGATCTCCTCACCGCGCTTCGCGTCGCCGCGCGACGGGTTCTTCACCGCGGGCTCGTACTTCTCAGTGTTGGCGAAGAGGTACGCGACGATGGCGTTGATCTCGGCCTCGTTGCGCACCGCATCGTCCGGCGAGCTGTTGTTCGAGTTGTAGAAGAAGCGCGGCATCCACGTCGTGGGCTTGACCGCCTTCGGATTACGGACCCAGTTCTTCACCCACTCGGGCGAGAGCTTCGAGTCGATCTTGGTCAGAATCGGGCCGGGCTTCCGCATGTTCGTGTCGAAGCCCTTCGTCTTGTGACAGGCGTAGCAGCCTGCACGTTCGTAGGTGGCGTAGGCGACGTTCAGCGCGTCCGCCTTCGGCACGTAGATGTTCTGCCGGTGGCACTTCGCGCAGGAGGCCTCCGTCATCTTGACGGGCAGCATCGGGTAGTCCCAGAGGTGCGGCTGCTCCCAGTGGAACTTCTTCTCCCACTCTTCTTTCTGCTTCTCGTTGCTCGGCATGTGCGCCGCGTCGCGGAAGCTGACCGACTGCCCCATGCCCTCGTGGCATACCGTGCAGCCGACGCGATCGATCGGGTGCGCCGAGCTGCCGCCGAGGTAGGTGGCCAGATCGGGATGCGTCGTGAACGGCTGCGGGTACTTCTCGTAGCCCTTCTTGTCGATCGCCAGGTGACAGGTCTGGCACCGGTCCATCTTCGGTACGCGAATGAAATTCACGTCGTCCATCACGTTGGGCAGGATGATCTGCTGCACCTTGATGGTGGGCGCCATGAAGTCCAGGAGCGGCGCGTTGCGGAAGTAGTCCTTCACCAGGCTCGGCGCGATGACGACGAGGCGCTTCCGGAGCCGCGCCTGCTCGGTGTTCATCTCCTCGATCTGCTTGGCGACGGCCGTCGCCTCTCCCGTGTACTGCGCCAGCTGCTTCGTGATCTCGGCTTTTTCCGCGATCGCCTTCTCGAGCGCGAGGTTGAGATCGGCCAGCTGCTTCTCTTCGCGCTTCGCCAGCTCCTCTTTCTTCGCCAGGCCCGAGCCGCCGGCGGCGCGCGACGCTTCGAAGTCGTAGCGATCCTGATCGTAGGTCGCCTTCATGTAGTTGACGTCGAGCGTGGCGCGGAAGATCTTCAGGTCGGCGTCCTTGGACTTCGCCGTGAAGTCGTCGACTTTCTGCTTGTTGGCGGCGATATTCTTCTCGACGGCTTTCTGCTGCGCCTCGAGCTGCTGCAGCTTGTTGCGGTCGACCGCGCGCCCGGCCTGCTGGAGCTGGGCCTGCGTGACCTGCAGCTCGAGCTGGTTGAAGCGCCGCTGCGTGTTCTTCCAGTCGCGGTCGTAGTCGTCCCAGACCATCCAGACGACCGACAGCAGCAGGAAGATGCTGGACGCCGCGAAAACGACGTTCAGGTAGTCGACGTTGAAGGCGTGCCCGACGGTCCTCTTTTCAGCCATGGTCAGATATTGAAGAAGATTTCAGGAATGGCCACGATGTACTTCAGGTTGAAGATCCAGCGCGCCAGCATCTTGAGGGGCAGCGACAGCATCATCAGGAAGAGGAACGCCGTCACGTAGTAGCGCGGCGCGCCGAGCTTCTCGAAGTACCCCTTGAAGAGGCTCTTGGCGAGAATCACCGGCAGCGCCATCACGTAGAACAAGACCAGGATGATTCCGGGCAACTCGCGCACGAGATACAGCGACGGGTAACTGGTTCTCAACCCGCGCACCCAGACGTACTCGGAGAGGTTCACGTTGGTGAGCGCGGCCAGCTTGTGGATGTCCCAGTATTCGAACGGGCCGAAGAAGTTCCAGTTCGGACCGCGCAGGAACGTGCCGAGCACGATGAGCGACGCCCACAGCACGGCGAAGCCAAACAAGAAAATGGTTATCTCGGCCTTGCGCTCGGTGAAGGTGTAGTAGCCGTTCCCCTTCGGGTTCTTGTCGACGTACGGGATGCAGATCAGGCCCACGATGATCAAGCCCGGCAGCACGACGCCCGCGAGCCACGGATCGAAGTAGACGAGCATTTCCTGCAGGCCGAGGAAGTACCACGGCGCTTTCGACGGATTCGGCGTGTTCGCCGGGTTGGCCGGCTGCTCGAGCGGCGCCTTCAGCAGGATCGACCAGACGATCAACACGACCGAACACAGAATCAGCGAGATGAGCTCGGTGTAGACCAGGTCCGGCCAGACCCAGACGCGATCGGACTCGGCCTTTTCGATCGGCCCGTTCCCCGCCGCGATGCGGCGGTCGTTCAGCACGCCCTCGCGAATCGAGTACCACACGAAGAACAGCAACAGGAAGATCAGACCGACGATCGGGACGTTGTCCGGCTTGGTGACGATCAGCCGGAAGTTCGCGTCGAAGGTGCCGAAGACGAAGAACACACCGAGCAGCGCCAGCATGCCGTAGCCGACGGCGTTCGACGCGACGGCTTCCCGCTTCCAGACCGCCAGTAGCAGCGCGCCCACGGCGAGGAGGAAGAACAGCCGCGGATCGGCGATCTGGTTGAACGCACCCTTGATGAAACCCACGAGAGCCCTCCGGGAAGTTAAAACCTAAAACTGAAAAGTGAAAAGTGAAGTCATAACTTTTCACTTTTCTCTTTTCACTTTTAAATTTCTACATCGGTCCGCTGATTCCGCCGTCCTTGCGCACGCGCCAGAAGTGCACCGCCATCAGCACGGCGATGCCGAGCGGCAGGCCGACGCAGTGGAGCACGTAGAAGCGCAGCAGCGCGCCTTCACCCACGAACGTCCCGCCGAGCAGCGCGAACCGCGCATCGTCGGCCGCGTGGATGAGCGGGACATCGCCAAGGCGGAGCAACTGCGCGCCCGGCCCCTCGTACCCCAGGAACGGCGTCGCGCGCGCCATGTTCGAGCCGACGGTGATGGCCCAGATCGCCAGCTGATCCCACGGCAAGAGATACCCGGTGAACGAGAGCAGCAACGTCAACACGAGCATGATGACGCCGATCGACCAGTTGAACTCGCGCGGCGGCTTGTACGATCCGGTCATGAAGACGCGGAACATGTGCAGCCACACGGTGATCACCATCGCGTGCGCGCCCCACCGGTGCATCTCGCGCATGATGCCGAGCGGCACGTGCTCGCGCAGCCCGACGATGTCGGTGTAGGCGTACTCGAGCGTCGGGCGGTAATAGAACATGAGGAGCAGACCGGTGAGCGTCAGCGACAGAAACAGGAAGAAGCTGAGCCCGCCCATGCACCACGTGTAGCGCAGCTTGACGCCCGACTTCCGGATCCGCACCGGGTGCAGATGCAGGAAGACGTTCGACAGCATCACGAGCACGCGATTGCGGTCCGTGTCGGGACGGTCGTGCCGGAACACGGACGTCCAGACCTGCGTTTCGGTCAGCCAGTTCCAGAACTGGGTGGCCGGGCCTTCCTTCGGAGCAACAGTCTTGGTATCAGCCATAAGTATTAAGAGCCGTATCTAAGGATTTGAGGAGTTGAGAATCTGAAGATGTGTCACTTCCTCAAATCCTCAGATCCTCACATCCTCAAATCGATTTCAAGAACGCCTCGGGATCCGCCCACTGCCCGAGCTCGTACTGGAACTTGCGCGACTTGTCCACGAGGATCTGCCCGTCGTCGGCGAACACGATGCGCGCACGCTCGCGCGGGCGCGGCGCCGGGCCCTCGAAGTTGATCCCGGTCGTCCGGAATCCGCTGCCGTGGCACGGGCACTTGAACTTGTTCTCCGCCGACAGGTAGTTCGGCGTGCAGCCCAGGTGAGTGCAGACGGTGATGATGGCGTAGAAGCCGCCGGCGTGCGCGACGATGTCGTCGGGCGTGCGCACGAGCCAGATGGCGAACTTCTCTTTCCACCGCTCGTCCACGCCGGTGCCGTATTCGTTCGGGAAGCCGGCCTTGAACTGCTGCGGCGGTTCATTGAGCACGTTGGGGAACATGAAGCGGCCCGTCGCGGCGAGTGCCGCCGCCGACGCCGCCGAGAACGCGCCCCACGCAAGTCCCATCCACGCGCGGCGGGTGAACAACGGAGACGTATCGTCGGCCTCGCGCGTCGACGCCGCCGCGGCCGCCGGCTTTGCGGCCGCCGCGCCGCCCGCCGACGCGGCCGTCGTCGTCTTGCCCGAGAGATCCGGAATCGGCGCCGCCGGCTTCGGCGGAGCCGCCGGCTTCGCGGCATGCGCTGCCGCCGGGGCGGCTGCTGGAGTTTCGGGTTTCGTTTCGTCAGCCATCGTGATTCACCAACGCGAACGTCAGTAACGTTGCAACTTCTGCGCGCCGAACACCTTCATGGCCTCGAGCGCCGCCTGCCTGATCTTGAGGCTGCTGTCGCTTTCGCTCACCCGCTCGACCGTATTCCGCAGATCGTCGTCCTTCAGCACGGCAGCCGCGCGGAGGCCGCTGATCATCACGTCGGCGATCGGATCCTGATCCTCGTCCTGCCGCACTTCCCGCTTCACCGCCCGCTCGACGTACGAGCGGTCGAGCATCTGTTTCAGCACGGCGACGCCGTCATGGCGGCCGTGGCGCGCCAGCGCGACCGCGGCGTTCCACCGCACGTCGGCGGTCGAGTCCTGCAGCGCGGTGAGCAGCGTCGGCGTCTGCGCGTCGCCCGGCAGCGCGCCGAGCGCGTAGACGACCATCTTCCGGATACCGGCATCGTCTGACGCAAAGAGCGGCTGGATGCGCGGCACGACCGTCGCGTCGCCGGACGAGCCGAGCGCCCAGATCGCCGAGATGCGCGTTTCGGCGTCGGGCGCTTCCAGGGTTTTCGTCAGGTCTTCGATCGCTTCGGCGGGCATCGGCGGATCGAGCCTGCCGATCGCCAGCGCCAGGTAGCGCCGCACGAGCGGGTCGTCGTTCTGCGCGGCCTCGAAGGCTTTCACGAGCGCCGGCGCGAGCGTGCGATCGGCCCGCACTTTCGGATCCGACATCAGGCGCGACAGCTCGTAGGCAGCGGGCCAGCGGCGCGTCGATCCGCCCGTGCGAATCTCGGCGAGGTAGTCCTGCGCGGTCCGCTCGTCGTTCAGCATCGAGCGGAATCCGACATACACGGTGACCGTGATTGCAACAACGGCCAACGGAATTAGAAAAAATTGAACGGCCAGGGCGGGCGCCGCGACGAGAGTGTTTCGAGGCGCGCTTTCGCGCTCGATCAGCTTATCCATGTCATGGGAAGAGACGAAGCGCCCCGGAGACGTCCGAAGCGCCTAAGTTTTACCATCTGAGCGCTTTACCGTCAAGCCGCCTTCGCGCCTGACGGCGCTTCGGCGAGCCAAGGCCAGGCGCGCCTTCGGCGCTGCGGGCAACGCCATGGGATCGTGCGAGCGGAAACCGCCTCTATCGTGCAGTACCGACGGGTTGCGCGGTCGGCGCGTCGGCGGTAACGGGCTTGAGGAACGGCATCAGCTTGCGGAGGCGAACGCCTACCTGCTCGATGAGGTGATTCCGGTCCGCCTCACGCTGCTTGTTGAACCACGGACGGCCGGCTTCGTTCTCGGCGATCCAGTCCTTGGCGTACTTGCCGGTCTGGATGTCGGTGAGCATCTGCCTCATAACGCGGCGGGTCTCGGCCGTGACAATCTTCGGGCCGCCTGTGTAGTCGCCGTGCTCGGCCGTGTCGCTGACCGAGTAGCGCATGTAGTTCAAGCCGCCCTGGTAAATAAGATCGACGATGAGCTTCAGCTCGTGCAGGCACTCGAAGTACGCGATCTCGGGCTGGTAGCCGGCCTCGACCAGCGTCTCGAAGCCCGCCTTGATCAGCGCGCTCACGCCGCCGCACAGCACGGCCTGCTCGCCGAACAAATCCGTCTCCGTCTCTTCCGCAAACGTCGTCTCGATGACGCCGGCGCGCGTCACGCCGATGCCCTTCGCATACGACAGCGTCAGCGCGCGGGCGCGACCGGTCGCATCCTGATGGACCGCAAAGAGCGCGGGCGTCCCCGCCCCCTCGACGTACAGCTCGCGCACGCGGTGTCCCGGCGACTTCGGCGCGACCATCGCAACGTCGACGTCCTTGCGCGGCGCAATCGCACCAAAACGGATGTTGAAGCCGTGCGCGAACATCAGCATGTTGCCGGGCTGCAGGTTCGGCTCGATGTCCTCGCGGTAGATCTTCCCCTGCACGTGATCGGGAATCAGAATCATCACGACGTCGGCCCACTTCGTGACGTCGGCGACCTCGCCCACCGTGAGTCCGGCCGCCTGCGCTTTCGGGCGCGACTTGCTCGACGCCGGCAGCCCGACGCGCACGTCCACGCCGCTGTCCTTCAGGTTCAGCGCGTGCGCGTGCCCCTGAGATCCGTAGCCGATGATCGCGACCTTGCGCGCCTGAATCAGCGAGAGGTCGGCCGCGTCGTCGTAGTACATCGTCGCCATGATTGACTCCTGCCGGGTCCGAAAGGACCCGGCCTACATTCCTGCCGGATCCGAAGGGACCCGGCCTACATTCCTGCCGGATCCGAAGGGACCCGTCCTGCATCTCCGCCAGGTCCGAAAGGACCGGGCTTACATTCTCCTGTAGGGCGGGTCCTTTTGGATCCGCCTCGATCACACTGAACCGTGACTCACGTCGCCGCCGGTGTCGGCCGCCACCGGCGCCTGCGGTGACGGCGCGGCCGCGCGGCGCGCCGGCAGCGTGCCGCGCGCCATCGCGACGCGGCCCGTCCGTACCATTTCCACTACGCCGTACGGGCGCAGCACCTCGAGCAGGCTGTCGATCTTGTCCTCGGTGCCTGTCGTCTCGATGACGAGCGACTCCAGGCTGACGTCGACGATGCGCGCGCGATAGACGTCCACGAGCTGCATGACGTGCGTGCGCGCCTCCCCCGTCGCGGCGACCTTGATCAGCGCGAGATCGCGCGCGATGGACGCCGCCGCCGTGATGTTCTCGACGCGCTTGCACGGGACCAGCTTGTAGAGGTGCGCTTCGAGCCGGCGCGCGCCGTACTCGTCGGTATCGACGACGACGGTCATCCGCGAGACGCCCGGCGTCTCCGTGTGACCGACCGTCAGCGACTCGATGTTAAACGCGCGTCGCCGGAAGAGCGACGAGACGCGGTTCAGCACGCCCGGCTTGTTGTCGACGTAAACCGCGAATGTATGAAGCATATGAAGCACCTGTGTCAGGTTTTCACCACAGAGGTCACCGAGGACGCGGAGGTCAATACCAGGTGGTTCCTCCGTCTCCTCTGTGTCCTCCGTGGTGGCGAATCGTCAGTCCGCAGCGGTCTCGACGATCGGCGATGGCCGTCTAATCATCTTGTGCAGGTCCGCGCCGGCCGGCACCATCGGATACACCGAGTCTTCCTGCTCGACCTGGAAATCAATCAACGCGGCGCGTTTCAGACGGCGCGCCGCCTCGACAGCGTCGTTCACTTCCGCACGCCGGGTCACCGTCGCGGCGGCGATGCCGAACGCGTCGGCCAGTTTCGCGAAGTTCGGACCGCTGATCGGCGTCGCCGCGTAGCGCTTGTCGTAGAAGAACTCCTGCCACTGCCGGACCATGCCGAGGTAGCCGTTGTTGATGACCGCGATGTTGATGTCGAGGTGCTCCTGCACGACGGTCGCGAGCTCCGGCATCGTCATCTGGAACCCGCCGTCGCCGACGACGACCCAGACTTCCGACTCCGGGCAGGCGATCTTGGCGCCAATCGCGGCTGGCAGCGCGAAGCCCATGGTGCCCAGGCCGCCCGACGTGATCAGCGACCGCGAGCGATTGTGCTTGTAGTACTGCGCTTCCCACATCTGATGCTGACCGACGTCGGTCACGACGAGCGCGTCGCCGCGCGTCATGCGCCACAGATCGTTGATGACGTGCGCGGCGTACAGGTGCCCATCGTCGGGCAGATTCTGAATGTCGCGAACCGCCGAATCCCCCTTGAGCGAGTCGATCCGCGCCAGCCACGCCGCGCGAGCGCCCGGTGCGACGACGTGCGGCAGCCACTCCTCGACGGCGGCGCGCAGATCCTTCGCGATCGCCACGTCGACGCGGACGTTCTTGTTCAGTTCGGCGCGGTCGATGTCCACGTGAATCTTGCGGGCCTCGCGCGCGTAGGTCTTCAGGTTGCCCGTGACGCGATCGTCGAACCGCATGCCAAGCGCGATGAGGAGATCCGCCTCCTGAATCGCGTTGTTGACCCACGCCTCGCCGTGCATGCCCATCATGCCGAGGTTGAGCGGGTGCGCCGCGGCGACGCCGCCGATGCCGAGCAGCGTCACGGCCATCGGAATCTGCCCGCGTTCGGACAGCGCGACGATCTCGCGCTCGGCGCCCGAGAGCATGACGCCGTGGCCCGCGAGAATCAGCGGCCGCGCGGCCGCGTTGATCAGCGCGATCGCGTCGCGCACGTCGCCGTCGCCCGGCAGGGCTTCGTCGAGGGCCTCGGTGAGCTGCGGCCGCGCGGCCTCCCAATCCACCTCGCAGATCGACTGCTGCGCGTCTTTGGTGATGTCCACCAGCACCGGTCCCGGACGTCCGGATCGCGCGATGGCGAACGCTTCGAGCACGGCGGGCGCGACGTCCTCGGCGCTCGTCACGAGATAGTTGTGCTTCGTGATCGGCAGCGTGATGCCCGTAATGTCGGTCTCCTGGAACGCGTCGGATCCAATCAGCTTGCTGCCGACCTGCCCGGTGATGCAGACGATCGGCGACGAGTCCATCATTGCCGTCGCGATGCCGGTCACCATGTTCGTCGCGCCGGGGCCCGATGTCGCAATCGCGACGCCGACTTTGCCGCTCGCGCGCGCGTAGCCGTCGGCCATGTGCGTCGCGCCCTGCTCGTGGCGCACGAGCACGTGGCGGATCGGATAGCCGAGCATCGCGTCGTACGCCGGCAGAATCGCGCCGCCGGGATAGCCGAACACGTCGGTCACCCCTTCACGGACCAGCGATTCCCAGAGGATCTGTGCGCCAGTGAGTTTCATAGGACCTCTGACTGAGATTTCAGATTTAAGAGTTCAGATTTCAGATTGGGATTGCAGATTGATCGGCAGACCGCGGCCTTTTCAATCTGAAATCTGAATTCTGAAATCTGAATTTTCATCCCGTTACAGCCCCCGTCGACGCCGACGACACCAGCCGCGCGTACTTCCCCAGCACGCCCGACGCGTAGCGCGGCGCCGGCGCGCGCCACGCCTCGAGGCGCTGCTTCAGTTCCTTATCCGCCACTTCGACGTCGAGCTTCCGCGCCGCCACGTCGATCGCGACGACATCGCCGTCGCGCACGGCGGCCAGCGGTCCGCCTCGCGACGCTTCCGGCGCGATGTGTCCCACCATGAACCCGCGCGTCGCGCCAGAGAACCGGCCGTCGGTAATGAGCGCCACCGAATCGCCGAGCCCCGCGCCCACAATCGCTCCGGTGACGGCGAGCATCTCGCGCATGCCGGGTCCCCCGCTCGGCCCCTCGTACCGGATCACGACGACGTCGCCGGCCGTGATGGCCTGGCGCTGCACGGCGTCGAACGCCGCCTCTTCGCTGTCGAAGACGCGCGCGGGACCGCGATGCTGCATCCGCTCGGTGCCCGAGATCTTCATCACCGCGCCTTCCGGCGCGAGACTGCCCGTGAGAATCACAAGGCCGCCGCTCTTCTTGATCGGCGCGCTGACGGGCCGCACCACTTCCTGTCCTGGTGTCTCGACGGCCAGCGCGGCGTCGGCAGCCAGCGATCTCCCCGTCACGGTCATCGCCGAGCCATCGACGGCGCCCGCCTCGACCAGCCGCTTCGCGACGAGCGGACTGCCGCCCGCGGCATGAAGATCGGTCGCGACGAAGCGGCCAGACGGCTTGAGGTCGGCGAGCAGCGGCACGCGCGCGCTGATGCGATCGAAGTCCGCGAGCGACAACTCGACGCCGGCTTCGTGCGCAATCGCGATGAGGTGCAGGACCGCGTTCGTGGATCCGCCGGTCGTCGCGACGGACGCGATCGCGTTCTCGATCGATTTGCGTGTGATGACGTCCCGCGGCCGGACGCCGGACCGCACCAGCGCCATCACCCGCTCGCCCGCCAGGCGCGCGACGGCGGCCTTCGCCGGGTCCGTCGCCGGCACGCTGCCGCTGCCGAGCGCCGCGATGCCGAGGAACTCGCTCGCGATCGCCATGGTGTTCGCCGTGAACTGCCCGCCGCACGCGCCCGCTCCCGGGCACGCGTCGGCTTCCAACCGGCAGAGGTCCGCGTCGCTCACCGTGCCGGCGGCGTTCGCGCCGACCGCCTCGAATACTTCCTGAATCGTCACGGCCTTGCCGTGCCAGTGCCCCGGCGCGATCGAACCGCCGTAGAGCACGAGGCCCGGCACGTTCAGCCGCGCGAGCGCCATCACGCCGCCCGGAATCGTCTTGTCGCAGCCGACGAGCACGACGACGCCGTCGAACCCGTTGCCGCGCGTCACCAGCTCGATGGAATCGGCGATCACTTCGCGGCTGACGAGCGAGGCGCGCATGCCCTCGGTCCCCATCGTGATGCCGTCGGAGATCGACACCGTGTTGAACTCCATCGGCGTCCCGCCGGCCGCGCGAATGCCCTCTTTCACGTACGCCGCCAGATCGCGCAGGTGGTAGTTGCACGGCCCGATCTCGATCCACGTGTTCGCGACGCCTATCAGCGGCTTCTTCAGGTCCGCGTCCGAGAAACCGACCGCCTTGAGCATCGCGCGCGCGGGCGCGCGGTGCGGTCCGGTCGTCAGGGGATTCGATCGATCGGTCACGACGCCACCTCAAAGGGATCCGGCAGCCAGCCCTCGTGCGTCTTCCAGCTCGCGTACGACCCGAGCGTGCGCAGCATCGGCGCGAACTCGGCGAGGTGCGCGAGCGCGCGCGTGCACCGCAGTTCGTCGCGCGCCGCGGCGAGGTCCACATAAAACAGGTATTCCCAGGGACGACCCGGAATCGGCCGCGACTCGAGCTTCGTCAGGTCCACGCCGCGCAGCGCGAACACGCTGAGCGCCTTGAACAGCGACCCGGGCTCGTTCGGCAGCGTGAAGACGATGCTCGTCTTGTCCGGCACCGCGTCGGGCAGCGGCTGCCGGCCGATGAGCAGGAACCGCGTGATGTTGTCGTCGAAATCCTGAATCGACGCCGCGAGCGACGTCAGGCCGAACACGTCGCCGGCCCGCGCGGACGCAATCGCCGCCGCGTCCTTCAGTCCGGCGTCGGCCACCATCTTGGCGCTACCGGCCGTATCGTAGGTCGCGATGATCTCGACCCCGGTCAGCGTGCGCAGAAAGCGCTCGCACTGCGCCAGCCCCTGCGGGTGCGAATACACGCGCCTGAGCCCGGCCATCGTCGCGCCCGGCACCGCGAGCAGGTGGTGCACGACGGGCAGCTCCACTTCCGCGACGATCGGCAGCTGGTGCTCGAGCAGCAGATCGTAGTTGCGGTGGATGCTGCCGCCGATCGAGTTCTCGATCGGCAGGACGCCGTACGCGGCCGTGTCGGCGTCGACGGCCTCGAACACTTCCTCGAAGCTGCGGCACGGCAGAAGGTCCGCGTGATGGTCGACGCGGCGCGCCGCCGCCTCGCTGAACGCCCCCGGTTCCCCTTGATATGTGATCTTCATAGGCCCTGAGCCCTTAGCCCTTCACAGCGCCCGTACGTCAAAAAGGCCATCACCCTGCAGATGATGGCCTCGGTTTCCCGTGTGTCGGTGCCCTCACCCGCCGGCGCGCTGGCGCCGAATGACGGCCACAGCGACGAGGACGGGGACGGGGCGCAGCAACATGACCACGACATTAGAGCGCCTCGGCGCCCTAGAAGTCAAATTGATAATCCTTACCGGATCATAACTTCCACTGCTGGACCACCGCTGGTGCGAAGGCGTTTCGCTAACTTCTCACATCCTCAACTCCTCACATCCTCACATCCTCAGATTCTCAGAGTTTCGGCAACGTCACCCCTCGCTGCGCCTGGTATTTCCCCTTCTTATCCTTGTAGGACTTGGCGCAGGGCTCGTCGCTCTGGAAGAACAGGACCTGCGCGATGCCTTCGTTCGCGTAGATCCTGGCCGGCAGCGGGGTCGTGTTCGAGATCTCGATCGTGACGTGCCCTTCCCACTCGGGCTCGAACGGCGTCACGTTCACGATGATCCCGCAGCGGGCGTAGGTGGACTTCCCCAGGCACACGGTGAGGACGTCGCGCGGGATCCGGAAGTACTCGACGGTGCTGGCCAGCGCGAACGAGTTGGGCGGGATGGTGCAGACGTCCGCCTTGATGTCCACGAACGACTTCGAGTCGAAGTTCTTGGGATCGACGACCGTGTTGTAGACGTTGGTGAAGACCTTGAACTCGTCGCCAACCCGCACGTCGTAGCCGTACGACGAGACGCCGTAGGAAATGACGCCGGCGCGCACCTGATCGTCCACGAACGGATCGATCATCTGGTGTTCGAGCGCCATCCGCGTGATCCAGGTGTCGGGTTTGATAGACATCGGTGTTGGGCCGCGGCCGCGTCAGCGCCGGAAGAGCGCGAGCAGGAGCGTGAGAATGATACTCAACAGGACGGATGTCGCCAGCGGAAAGTAGAAGGAGAAGCTGCCCCGCCGGAGGTAGACGTCGCCGGGCAGCCGTCCGAGCGGCACGCCCAGCATCAGCAGGACGCCAAGGCCCGCGATGCCGAGGCCAATGAGGACGAGGGTCTTGCCCAATTACGTACCACGGAGGACACGGGGGGCACGGAGGAACGGGTATTGTACGTTTCTACCTCCGTGCCCTCCGTGGCGGAGTTTTCTTCCGTTCAAATCAGCTCGAGACCTGAAAAAAAGTAGCCAATCTCGTACGCCGCGGTCTCCGGCGCGTCCGACCCGTGCGTGGCGTTGCGCTCGATCGACTGCGCGAACTCCTTGCGCAGCGTGCCCGCGTCGGCCTTGGCGGGATCGGTCGCGCCCATCAGCGTGCGCCACTTCTTGATGGCGTCGGGCGCCTCGAGCACGAGCACGACCGCCGGGCCCGACGACATGAAGCGCGTCAGGCTCGCGAAGAACGGCCGCGCGCGGTGCACCGCGTAGAAGCCTTCGGCGTCCTTCTTCGAGAGGTGCACGCGCCGCATGGCGCGAATGCCGAACCCCGCGTCCTCGATGCGCTGAATGATCGGGCCGGCCAGCCGGCGCTCGACGGCGTCGGGTTTGATGATCGCGAGTGTCCGCTCCATGAAAGGCCTACCGCAGTCCTTCCATGATCTCGTCGAGCGCTTCCTTGCCCGGCCGGACCCGTTCGAGCGGCAGCGTGGCCAGCGGCTCGTCGACGATGTTCAGCTGCGTCAGGAAGTCGTCGCGATCCGGCTCGATGTAGATGATGCCCGTCGCGAATTCGCCGCGGCGCGCCGTCTCGTGCAGCCGGCGCAGCGCGTTGATCTTGTCCGTCGCGTCGTAGTCCTCTTCGATCTTCTTCAGGTACAGCTTCGACCCGTCGTGCATCGTCACTTCCTGCGTCGAGCCCGGTTCGTAATCGACGGTGATGTCCTCGAAGAACGGCACGAAGCTCACTTCCTCCAGCGGGTCGTCGTGATCCTTCACGTAGGCGTAGCTCTTGGTCGAGCCTTCGTGATCGTTGAACGTCACGCACGGCGAGATCACGTCCAGCATGACCGTGCCGCGGTGCGCGAGCGCGGCCTTGAGCAGCGACAGCAACTGCTTCTTGTCGCCGGAGAACGAGCGCGCGACGAACGTCGCGCCGAGTTCAATCGCCAGCGCGCACGTGTCGATCGGCGGCAGATCGTTGACGATGCCCGTCTTCAGTTTCGATCCCAGATCGGCTGTCGGCGAAAACTGGCCCTTGGTCAGGCCGTAGCAGCCGTTGTCCTCGATGATGTAGATGATCGGCAGGTTGCGCCGCATCAGATGGACGAACTGGCCGATGCCGATCGCGCCGGTGTCGCCGTCGCCGCTGACGCCGATCGCAATCAGTTTGTTGTTGGCCAGCATCGCGCCGGTGCCCACCGACGGCATGCGCCCGTGGACGGCGTTGAAGCCGTGCGAGCCGCCCAGGAAATACGCGGGGCTCTTGCTCGAGCAGCCGATACCCGACAGCTTGACGACCTGCCGCGGATCGACGCCCATTTCGTAGAACGCGTCGATGATGCGCTCGGAGATCGCGTTATGGCCGCAGCCGGCGCACAACGTCGTCTTGCTGCCCTTGTAGACCTGCGGTTCAAGGCCGATTCGATTCACTTTCACAGGAGTAGCCATATATGAAGTCTCGCTATCTCAATCTGAAATCTGCCCTCTTAAATCTGAAATCCGCCGACTTACTCTCCGCCCGTCATGCCCGCGCCCGGGACGCGGCTCGTTTTCTTCGTCACTTCGTAGCCTTCCTGCGCCAGCACATCGTCGGTGATGCTGCGGGCGTCGATCGGCAGACCGTTGTAATGGAGGACGCTGCGCAGCTTCGTCTGCCGCTCGGGCGAGAGCTCGAGCTTCATGAGCTGCCGCATCTGCGCGTCGCGATTCTGCTCGATGACATAGATGCGATCGTGCGCGTCGATGAACGTCACGAGGTCATCCGTGAACGGATACGCCCGCAGCCGGAAGTACGACGTTTCGACCTTGGTCTCCTCGCGGAGCTGATCGCGGCTCTCCTCGGTCGCGTAATGCGACGTGCCGAACGCGATGAAGCCGACCTTCGCCTTCGGATTGTTCTGCACGACCGGCTTCGGCACGTGCGTGCGCGCCGTCTCGAACTTCCGGTTCAGCCGGTCCATGTTCTCGACGTAGTCGTCCGGGCGCTCGCTGTACTGCCCCTTCGCGTTGTGGCCCGATCCCCGCGCGAAGTACGGCGGCATGTGGTCGCCCGGAATCGTGCGGTACGGAATGCCGTCGCCGTCCACGTCGGTGTAGCGGCCCCACGATCCGAGTTCCTTCAGCTTCGCCTCGGTGAGCAGCTTGCCGCGGTTGATCGGCGTCGTCGGATACGTGAACGCATCGGACATCCAGTTGTTCATGCCGAGGTCGAGGTCCATCATCACGAACACGGGCGTCTGGAACTGTTCGGCGAGCTCGAACGCCTCCTGCGCCATCGTGTAACACTCCTCGACCGACGAGGGAATGATCATGATGTGCTTGGTGTCGCCGTGCGAGAGGAAGGCGGCCTGGATCAAATCCCCCTGCGCGGTCCGCGTCGGCAGGCCCGTGGAGGGCCCGACTCGCTGCACATCGAAGATAACCGCCGGTGTCTCGGCGTAGTAGGCCAGGCCGGCGAACTCGCCCATGAGCGAGATCCCGGGACCGGCCGTCGCCGTCATCGACCGCGCGCCCGCCCAGCTGGCGCCAATCACCATGCCGAGCGACGCGATCTCGTCCTCCGCCTGCACAATCGCGAACGTGGCCTTTCCCGTCGCCTTGTCGATGCGGTACTTCTTCATGTACGAGATGAGCGACTCGCACAATGACGACGAGGGCGTGATCGGATACCACGCGACAACGGTGACGCCCGCCATCATGCAGCCGATCGCCGCGGCGGCGTTGCCTTCGATCAGAATCTTGCCGGCCGTCTCGTTCATCGGCTCGATGAAGAACGGATCTTGCTTGGTGAAGGTGGCTTCCGCGTAATCCCATCCCGCCTTGAGCGCGGCGGCGTTGAGCACGACGGCTTTGGCCTTCTTGCCGAGCTGCTTCCCCAGCGCCTGCTCCATCAGCTTCGGGTCCAGGCCGAGGATTTTCGCCAGCACGCCCGGATAGATCATGTTCTTCACGAGGCGCCGCAGCTTCGCGTCCGGGCACACCGCCGCGACGAGTTTGTCGAACGGCACGGGATAGAACACGAGGTCGGTGCGCAGCGCGTTGAGCTTCAGCGGCTCGTCGTACACGACCGCGGACCCGGGTTCGAGCGTCAGGACGTCTTCCTTCGCGGTCTCGGGATTCATCGCGACGAGGAAGTCCACTTCCTTCTTGCGCGCGATGTAATGCCGCTTGCTGGCGCGGATCGTGTACCACGTCGGCAGTCCGGCAATGTTCGACGGGAACATGTTCTTGCCGGACACCGGCACGCCCATCAGGAGGACCGAGCGCAGCAGCACCATGTTGGCGGTCTGGCTGCCCGACCCGTTGACGGTGGCGACCTGAATGCTGAAATCGTTGACGACACGCTGGCGGTGGGCTGAGGCCTGCTTCTCCTGGACGGCAAGATCGGTCGGTGACATTCTCAAGTCCTTATAGCGTATGAAGATAGAAGGATGTGCAACCCGACAAGTATAGCACGTGGGGCGACGGACCAAGGCGAGCCGGGCGGACCTACAGCAGATCTTTGATCGCGCGCCCCATGTCCGCCGGACTCTTGACGACCTTCACGCCGGCCGCGGTGAGTGCGGCCATCTTCTCGGCCGCCGTGCCCTTACCGCCCGCAATGATGGCGCCGGCGTGGCCCATGCGCCGGCCCGGCGGCGCGGTCTGGCCCGCGATGAATCCGACGACGGGTTTCTTGAAGTGCGCCTTGATCCACGCGGCCGCCTCTTCCTCCGCGCTCCCGCCGATTTCGCCGATCATGATCACGGCGTCGGTATCCGGATCCGCCGCGAACAGCTTCAGCGCGTCGATGTGCGAGGTGCCGATCAGCGGATCTCCGCCGATCCCGATGCACGTCGTCTGGCCGAGGCCAAGGACGGTCAACTGGTGGATGGCTTCGTAGGTCAGCGTCCCGCTCTTCGACACGATGCCGATGCGGCCCTCCTTGCAGATGTTGCCGGGAATGATGCCGGCCTTGGCCTTGCCGGGCGAAATGAGGCCGGGACAATTCGGGCCGACCAGGCGCGAGCCCGGACGCTCCTTGAGGAACGTCATCGCGCGCATCATGTCGAGCGTCGGAATGCCCTCAGTGATGCATACGACCAGCGCGAGCCCCGCATCGGCGGATTCCATTACGGCGTCCGCGGCGAATGCCGGCGGCACGAACACGACCGACGCGTTCGCGCCGGTCTGCTTCACGGCGTCGCGCACGGTGTCGAAGATCGGCCAGCCCTCGTGGGTCGTGCCGCCTTTGCCCGGCGTCACGCCCCCGACGACGGTCGTGCCATAAGCCGCGGCCTGTTTGGCGTGGAACGTGCCCTCGCGGCCGGTCAAGCCTTGCACCAGTAGTCGTGTCGACTTGTCAATCAGAACAGCCATACGTCAGTGAACGTCCCAACCGCTTCTTCGTCGTTCTTTTATCTTCGTCGTTCTGTTTCCTTCTTCTTCGTTCTTCTTCGTGTTTTCGTGTCTTCGTGGCCAACGGCGCCGCTAACCGGCGAGTTGCACGACCTTCTGCGCGGCTTCGTCCATCGAGTCCGCCGTCGTGAAGTTCATCTGGCTTTCGCGTAGCAGCCGCTTGCCCTCGTCGACGTTCGTACCTTCCATCCGAATCACGATGGGCACGGGGACGCCGAGTTCCTTGACGGCCGCGATGACGCCCTGCGCCAGGACGTCGCAACGCAGGATGCCGCCGAAGATATTGATGAGGACGGCCTTCACTTTCTTATCGGACATCAGAATCTTGAACGCGTTGCGAATCTGCTCCGCGTTCGCGCCGCCGCCGACGTCCAGGAAGTTCGCCGGCTCGCCGCCCGCCAGCTTGATGATGTCCATCGTCGCCATGGCCAGGCCGGCGCCGTTGACCATGCAGCCGATGTTACCGTCGAGGTGGATGTAGTTGAGCGAGGACTTCGACGCTTCGACCTCGAGCGGATCCTCCTCGCCGAGATCGCGCAGGTCCCTGATGTCCGCGTGGCGGTACAGCGCGTTGTCGTCGACGTTCATCTTCGCGTCGAGCGCGAGCAGATCGCCGCCGCCGGTCACGATCAGCGGATTGATTTCGAGCAGCGACGCGTCGGTGGCCAGGTACGCGTCGTAGAGCGCGCTCACGACCTTGACGAACTTGTTGACCTGCGCGCCGTCGAGGCCAATGCCGAACCCGAGTTGCCGCGCTTCGAACGGCACGATGCCGACGCCGGGTTCGACATAGACGCGCACGATCTTCTCAGGTGTCTTCGCGGCGACTTCCTCGATATCCATCCCGCCGGCGGCGCTCGCCATGATGACGGGCTTGCCGGCGGCACGATCGAGGACGATGCTCAGATACAGCTCGCGCTGAATCGCCAGCCCTTCCTCGATGAGCACGCGGCCGACCACGCGGCCGTCGGGGCCGGTCTGATGCGTGACGAGCGTCATGCCCAGCATCGTTTTCGTCAGCGCGGTCGCTTCGTCGGGCGACTTGGCGAGCTTCACGCCGCCGCCCTTTCCGCGGCCGCCCGCGTGAATCTGCGCCTTCACGACGACAACGGGCGTGCCGAGTCTGCGCGCGATGTCCGCGGCCTCCGCAGCGGTGAACGTGACCTCGCCGCGCGGCACGGGCACGCCGTGCCGCGCGAGAATGGCTTTGGCTTGATACTCGTGGATTTTCATGACGGCAGAAAGGTCCTGATGCTAACTTGCGCGTGCTCCTGACGCAACAGTAAACTCCTTGATCGATGGCATCGCGAGGCGGTTTCCTGTCGACGTCGGTCGGAACGAAGCTCCTCATCGGCGTCACCGGCTTTCTTCTCTTCCTTTACCTGCTCATCCACATCGGCGGCAACGCACTGATCTTCTTCGGGCCCGCGGTCTTCAACAACTACGCGTACGTGATGGAGCAGAAGAATCCGCTGCTGCCGCTCATCGAGCTGGCGCTGCTGGCGGTTTTCCTGATTCACGCGTTCAAGACCGTGCGCATGTTCCTCGCCAATCAATCGGCGCGGCCGGTGCCGTACGCGATGAAGAAGCCGGCCGGCACGCCGAGCCGCAAGACGCTGGCGTCCTCGACCATGATCGTGTCCGGTCTCTGGCTGCTCGTCTTCCTCATCATTCACGTGAAGGCGTTCAGGTTCGGTCCGGAGTACGACTGGCCCGCGGGCGGCCGCGATCTCTACCGGCAGGAAATGGAGAATCTCTCCAACCCGCTGATGGTTCTCTTCTACATCCTCTCGATGACCGTCGTCGGATCGCACCTGTTCCACGGCATCGCGAGCGCCGTGCAGTCGCTCGGCCTCGATCATCCGAAGTGGACGCCGCGGCTGCTGTTCGCGGGTAAGGTCTTCGCGGTGATCATCGCCGTCGGCTTCATGATTATCGCGGCGTGGGTTTACCTGAATCAGCCGGGCGCCGGGAGGGTCCGCGTATGACGCTCGACGCACAAATCCCCGGCGGCGCGATTGCGGAGAAGTGGGACCGGCACAAGTTCGAAATGAAGCTGGTCAACCCGGCGAACAAGCGCAAGTACACGATCATCGTCGTCGGCACCGGCCTCGCCGGCGCGTCGGCGGCGGCGTCGCTGGGCGAGCTGGGCTACAACGTCCTCAACTTCTGCATCCAGGACTCCCCTCGCCGCGCGCACAGCATCGCCGCGCAGGGCGGCATCAACGCCGCGAAGAACTATCAGAATGACGGTGACAGCGTGTACCGCCTGTTCTACGACACGGTCAAGGGCGGCGACTACCGGTCGCGCGAGGCGAACGTCTACCGGCTGGCGCAGCTGAGCGTCAACATCATCGATCAGTGCGTCGCGCAGGGCGTGCCGTTCGCGCGCGAGTACGGCGGGCTGCTGGACAACCGGTCGTTCGGCGGCGCGCAGGTCTCGCGCACGTTCTACGCCCGCGGGCAGACGGGTCAGCAACTGCTGCTCGGCGCCTATCAGTCGCTGATGCGCCAGGTCCACGAGAAGAGCGTGAAGCTGTTCGCGCGGCGCGAAATGCTGGACCTCGTGGTCGTGGACGGCAAGGCGCGCGGCATCATCGCGCGCAATCTGTCCACCGGCGAGATCGAACGCTACGCCGGTGACGCCGTGGTCCTCGCGACCGGCGGGTACGGCACGGTCTACTACCTGTCCACCAACGCGCTGAACTCGAACGTGACGGCGGCCTGGCGCGCGCACAAGCGCGGCGCGCTGTTCGCCAATCCCTGCTTCACGCAGATCCATCCGACGTGCATTCCGGTCAGCGGCGACCATCAGTCCAAGCTCACGCTGATGAGCGAGAGCCTGCGCAACGACGGCCGCGTGTGGGTGCCGAAGCAGAAAGGCGACAAGCGCCGGCCAGACCAGATCCCCGAAGACGAGCGCGACTACTACCTCGAGCGCAAGTACCCGAGCTTCGGCAACCTGGTCCCGCGCGACGTCGCGTCGCGCAACGCGAAGCAGGCCGCAGACGAAGGACGCGGCGTGGGCGAGAGCGGACTCGCGGTCTACCTGGACTTCAAGGACGCGATCAACCGGCTCGGCGTCGACGTGATCAAGGAGAAGTACGGCAACCTCTTCCAGATGTACCAGAAGATCACGGATGAAGATGCGTACAAGGTCCCGATGCGAATCTACCCCGCCATCCACTACACGATGGGCGGCCTGTGGGTGGATTACAACCTGATGAGCACGGTGCCGGGCCTGCACGTGCTCGGCGAAGCGAACTTCTCCGATCACGGCGCCAATCGCCTGGGCGCCAGTGCGCTCATGCAGGGGCTCGCCGACGGCTACTTCGTTATCCCGTACACCATCGGCCATTACCTTGCGAGCGTGACGCTCCCGAAGGTGACGACCGATCACGCGGCGTTCAAGGACGCGTCGGAGAACGTCCAGGGCCGCATCACCAAGCTGCTGTCCGTGAAGGGCAACCGCGGCATCCGTGAAATCCACCGCGAGCTCGGCCGGATCATGTGGGACGACGTCGGGATGGCCCGGACGGATGCGAGCCTCAGGCGGGCCTTGCAGGCGATCCCGAAGCTGCGCGACGAGTTCTGGCAGAGCGTCTCCGTCCCCGGGACGCCGGACAATCTCAATCAGAGCCTCGAGTACGCCGGCCGCGTCGCCGATTACCTGGAGTTCGCCGAGTTACTCGCGCTCGACGCGCTCGAGCGGCGCGAGTCGTGCGGCGGCCATTTCCGCGAAGAGAGCCAGACGCCCGAGGGTGAAGCCCTCCGCGACGATGCGAACTTCACGTACGCGGCGGCGTGGGAGTTCACCGGCGTCGGTACGAAGCCGACCGTGCACAAGGAGCCACTGACGTTCGAGGAAGTGCATCCGACGCAAAGGAGTTACAAGTGACGTGGCTGGTGGCTGGGAAAAGCGAGTCACGAGCCAGCAGTCGCCTGAGGATCCATGAATCTCAAACTCAGAATCTGGCGGCAAGCAGGGCCTGCGGCGGCCGGCCGGCTGGTCGAGTATGCGGCCGATCATGTCTCGCCCGACATGTCGTTCCTCGAGATGCTCGACGTCGTCAACGAAGGGCTGACCAAGAAGGGCGAGGAGGCGATCGCGTTCGACTCCGACTGCCGCGAAGGCATCTGCGGCACGTGCAGCCTCGTCATCAACGGTGTGCCGCACGGACCCGATCGCGGAACGACCGCCTGTCAGCTCCACATGCGACGGTTCAAGGACGGCGACTCGGTCACCATCGAGCCGTGGCGGGCCGCCGCGTTTCCGGTGGTGAAGGACCTGATCGTCGACCGGAGTGCCTTCGATCGCATCATCGCCGCGGGCGGCTACGTGTCGGTGAACTGCGGCGGCGCCCCAGACGGCAACGCGATACCGATTCCGAAGGACGTCGCCGACCTGGCAATGGACTCCGCCGCGTGCATCGGCTGCGGCGCGTGCGTCGCGGCCTGCAAGAACGCGTCGGCGCACCTCTTCATGAGCGCCAAGATCTCGCAGTTCGCGCTGCTGCCGCAGGGCCACCCCGAACGCCACCGTCGTGTGACGGCGATGATCGCGCAGGCGGACGGTGAAGGATTCGGGAGCTGCTCGAACGAAGGCGAGTGCCAGGCGGTGTGTCCGAAGGAGATTCCCATCTCCAACATCGCGCGCATGACGCGCGAGTACGTCAAAGCCGCGCTGCTGGCCAAGTAGAGGCCGAGCTTGCTCGGCCTCAGAGGGCGGCTGCCTACGCGCCTCCGGCGCTTCGGCGAGCCTAGCCGCAGCCTTGGCGGAGGCTGGAGTAAGCTCCGCCCCTACGTCGTCCAGCCTACCGTCGCGTACAGCCTGAAGTCCGTGATCAGATCGAGCGTGCCGCCGTCGCGCGCACGGCCGGCTCCGGCGGTGCGCAGGCGCTCCACGCCGGCCTTGAACTCCTCGTCGGTCAGGACGGTCAGCTGCGAGGTGTACTTGCGATCCACCATGCCACCGGCGAACGCTTCGCCGGCCGGCATCAGCGCCTCGATGCGGTCGGCCTCGGACGATTCGGCCCACGCGAATCCCGCGCGCGACAGCTCGCCGCGCAGTGTCCGCACGGCCGCGAATCGGGCGCGGTCGATCTTGAGCGTTTCCGGGAAATAGTCGTAGACCCACCACTCGTCGCGCTCCGCGTGGGGATCCTTGCCGATGGTCAGCAGTCCCCCGCCCGGACGCAGGACCCGTCGCGCTTCGGCAAAGAAGCGCTCTCGATCCGCGAAGTGGTGAAGCGCGTTGACGCAGAAGACGCGGTCCAAGGAGGCGTCGCGCCATGGGAGGGTTTCGGCGCGCGCGCGCACGAGCCGCGCGCCAGGCACGGCGTCACGGGCCCGCGACAACATCCCGAAGGACGGTTCGACGCCCGCGACGAACGGCGACAGACCGATCACCGCATCCAGCCAATGGCCGGTCCCGCAGCCGACTTCCAGGATTGCCGCGGGTTTCTCGGAGCCGACGAAATCGAGCAGCGTTTCGCGAACGCCGCTATACGTATGGAGTGCGTACCGTCGATCGAAGCCGTCGGCGACACTGTCGTAGTCGACGACCCGGCCGCTCACGCGTTCTTGGCCTCGATCCCCAGAATCTCGCTCGCGGCCTTCGCGTCGTCGGTGCTCACGAGAATGGCGACGCCGCGGCCCTCCCACAGGCCCGGCTGAAGACCGCCGGCATCGTCGCCGCGCACCATCGACTCGATTCCCGCGGCGTCCAGAGCGCTCTTGGCCATATCGGCCTCGGGCCGGCTCATGAACGTGTGGACGACGACAAGATCGGGATGCTTCATGCGGCGCCCTTTCAGCGATGCGACCTCAGACTTTGATGACGCCGACCAGTTCCTTGACGGCCGCCGCCGACTTCTTGAAGGCGGCATCTTCGTCCGCGGTCAATTTGATCTCGATGATCTTCTCGACGCCGCGCGCGCCGAGCTTGCACGGCACGCCGACGAACAGGTCGCGCACGCCGTACTCGCCCTGCAGGAAGACCGAGCAGGGGAGAATCTTCTTCTTGTCGAGCAGGATCGCCTCGACCATCTCGACGACCGACGCGCCGGGCGCGTACCAGGCGCTGGTCCCGACCAGTTTCGTGATCTCCGCGCCGCCGTTCGCGGTGCGATCGCAGATGCGCGCGATCGTTTCCTTGTCCATCAGGTCGGTAATCGGGATGCCCGCGACCGTCGAGTACCGCGGCAGCGGGACCATCGTGTCGCCGTGGCCGCCGAGGACGAAGGCGTGCACGTTGTCCACGGACACGTTCAGTTCCTTCGCGATGAACGCGCGCATGCGGGCGGAGTCGAGCACGCCGGCCATGCCGATCACGCGCTCGCGCGGGAACTTCGAGAGCTTGTAGACCGCCTGCGCCATCGCGTCGAGCGGATTGGACACCGGGATGATGATGCAGTTCGGCGAGTGCTTCACGATCTGCTCGGTCACCTGCTGCATGATCTTGAAGTTCACGTTGAGCAGGTCGTCGCGGCTCATACCCGGCTTGCGCGGCATGCCCGACGTCACAACGACGATGTCGGAGTTCGCGCTCTCGGCGTAGTCGCCGGTTCCGAGCACGCGCGAGTCCGATCCCCACACCGGAGCGGCTTCCAGCATGTCGAGCGCCACGCCGGCCGCTTTCTGATCGGCGATATCGATCACCACGACGTCGGCGAGCTGCTTGTCCGCGACGCCGCGGGCCACGGTGGCGCCGACGTTGCCCGCGCCGCCGACTACCGTCACTTTTCGATTCATATCGACTCCTGAGAACGTGAACCACGGAGGTGGTTCATCTTCTACATGTTCTTGATAATCGCGTCCGCGAATTCCGAAGTCTTCAGTTCTGTCGCGCCTTGCATCTGTCGCGCCAGGTCGTAAGTGACTTTCTTCTGGGCGATCGTCTTCTCGAGGCCGCGCTCGATGAGCCCGCCCGCCTCGTTCCACCCCATGTAGTTCAGCATCATCACGCCGGACAGGATGACGGACGCCGGGTTGATCACGTCCTTCCCCGCGTACTTCGGCGCCGTGCCGTGCGTGGCTTCGAAGAACGCGATGTCGTCGCCGACGTTGGCGCCCGGCGCCATGCCCAGGCCGCCCACCTGCGCCGCGCACGCGTCGGACAGGTAGTCGCCGTTCAAGTTAGGCGTCGCGAAGACGTCGTACTCGGCCGTCCGCGTCAAAATCTGCTGGAACACGCTGTCGGCGATGCGATCGTTGATCACGAGCTTCCCGTCCTTCGACGCGCCCTGGCTGACCTCGTCCTCGGTCACGATCTGGTCGCGGAATTCAGCCTTCGCAACCTCGTAGCCCCAGTCACGAAAGGCGCCTTCCGTGAATTTCATGATGTTGCCCTTGTGAACAATGGTCACGACCTTGCGGTTGTTGGCCAAGGCGTATTGAATCGCCATCCGGACCAGCCGCTTCGTCCCGGTCTCGGACATCGGCTTGATGCCGATTCCGGAATCGGGCGCGATGCGCTTCCCCATTTCCTTCGCCAGAAATTCGATCACGCGCTCGGCCTGCGGCGTGCCTTTGGCCCACTCGATCCCGGCGTACACGTCTTCGGTGTTCTCCCGGAAGATGACGACGTTCATCCGTTCGGGATGCGTCACCGGCGCAGGCGTGCCGTCGAAATACCGAACGGGACGAATGCAGGCGTACAGATCCAGTACCTGGCGCAATGTGACGTTCAGACTCCGAATCCCGCCGCCGACCGGCGTCGTCAGCGGACCCTTTATGGCGACCTTATACGCCTTCACGGCTTCCAGCGTGTCGTTGGGCATCCACTCGCCGGTGAGGTTCTTGGCCTTTTCGCCGGCGAGAATTTCGAACCACGCGATCCGGCGCGTGCCGCCGAATGCTTTCTTCACCGCGGCGTCGAACACGCGCACGCTCGCCCGCCAGATGTCCGGACCGGTGCCGTCGCCTTCGATGAACGGGACGATCGGATCGTCGGGCACGACGAGCTGACCGTTCTTGCGTGAGATTGGCGTGCCGTCTGTCGGCGGTTGGAGCGAAGTAAAATTCGGCATAATTTTTAGGTCAGGTCACCTGTCGCTGAAGAAAGATTTCCGCGAACGTTGTGGAAAACTCTGTGGAAAACGACTCGCGTTCACACCGATGTGCCGCGGTCTTCCGAATGTTTTAGCGGTTTGCACCACAGTAGGGCGAGTCAACACCGTCGCTCTCCGCGAGAACCAAAACCTCCGGATTATACTGTAGGCATTTGAAAATCGTTGTCGCCGACGACCTGCCAGCGTCCGCGCTGGAAATTCTCCGAGCCGAAACCGGTTGGATCGTAGACGCGCGCTCCGGGCGCCCGCCCGCCGCGCTCGCCGCCGATCTCGCGGACGCGGATGCGCTCCTCGTTCGCAGCGCCACGAAAGTGGACAGCCGGCTTCTCGAATCCGCTCCCTCACTCCGCATCGTCGCGCGCGCGGGCACCGGCGTCGATAACGTCGACGTGCCGGCCGCCAGCGCCCGCGGCATCCTGGTCGTAAACGCGCCCGGCGCCAACAGCATCAGCGTCGCCGAGCATGCCTGCGCGCTCATGCTGGCCCTCGCACGATCGGTACCGGCCGCCGATCGGGCCATGAAAGAGGGGAAATGGGAGAAGCGCCGCTTTCTCGGCACCGAGGTCCGTGGGAAAACGCTGGGGGTGGCCGGACTCGGACGCATCGGGCAGGAGGTCGCCCAGCGCGCACGCGCGTTCGGGATGCGCGTCGTGGCGCACGATCCCTACATATCTAAGGAAGTCGCCTCCGGGCTGGGGGCCGAGCTCATGTCGCTGGACGACCTCTGCGCGACGGCGGACTACGTGACGCTGCACCTGCCGGCGACACCCGAGACCCGGCACGTGTTCAACGACGACCGGTTCGCGCGCTGCAAACCCGGTATGCGCATCATCAACACGGCTCGCGGCGAGCTCATCGATGGCGCGGCGCTGCAACGCGCGATCGCCTCCGGCGTCATCGCGGGAGCGGCGCTCGACGTGTTTGAAAAAGAGCCCCCGACGGATTGGTCGCTCGCCCAACTGCCGCAGGTCATCGCGACTCCACATATCGCCGCGTCCACCGAAGAGGCACAAGAACTTGTCGGCGTCGAAACCGCCGCGACCGTCCGCGATTTCCTGCGGGACGGCATCGTCCGCAACGCCGTCAACTTCCCCGCCGTCCACCCGGACGAACTCCAGCGCCTGCAGCCCTGGATCCGCCTCTGCGATCAGTTGGGCGGCGTGATTACACAAATGGGCACGGGCGGGATCGAAGCGCTCGGTGTCCGGTATTACGGTGCGCTCGTGGAGAGCCGCGGCGTGGAAGTGCTCGCGGCGAGCGTGGCGGCCGGCCTGCTGAGGCCCATCCTGTCGAGCGGCGTCTCCATCGTCAACGCCCGCGCGGCAGCGCGCGACCGCGGCATCGAAATTGTCGAGACGCGGAGCTCCCGGCCCCGCCATTTCACGAGCCTCGTCTCGATCAAGCTGCAGACCGATGCCGGCGAGCGCTGGGTGGAGGGGACGGTCTTCGAACCCAACAGCCCGCGGCTGGTCTCCGTCCTCGGCGTGGACGTCGAGGCGCCGCTGGGCGGGACCATGCTGATCATCGCGAACGACGATCAGCCGGGCGTGATCGGCGAAGTTGGCACGATTCTCGGGCGCCATCGCGTGAACATCGCGAATTTCGCGCTGGGACGCAGCGACGGGGGGGCCATCGGCGTCGTCAACGTCGATGAGGACGCCGGCGCGCCGCACGCCCTGGACGCGGCCGTCGAGGAATTGCGACGCGTGCCGGCCATCAAGACGGCCTGGGTCGTCAGGCTCGCGTAGCGGGCTTGACGCACACGCGGAGCGCGCCGGGACGCACGCGCGCCCGGAGTCTCGTCCCTCCCGACACCGGCTCCCCGTCCACGTGAAACGTCATCGGGAGATCGGCTTCGATGACGACTTCACGCACCTGGCGAATGGAGCAGCCCGGCACGCGGGCCATGTTGCCGTCGAACAGCCGCGGCAACTGCACGAGCGTCGCAAGCCGCGACCGCTCCTCCACCACGACGAGATCGAGCTGCCCGTCGTCGACACGCGCGCCCGGAGCGATGCGCGCGCCGTTGCCGAACTGGGCTGAATTGGCGATGGTGACCAGCACCGCGCGGCTTTCCGTCATCGCGCCGGCGTCCGCGGAGATTCGATACCGCGTGGATTCATACGCGGCGACCGCGCGCAGGGAGATTGCGGCGTAGCCGAGCAACCCGCGGCGGCGGTTTCCTGGCGCGTTGAATCGCGCGGCCACGTAGGCGTCGAAGCCGACGCCGGCGAGGTTGACGAACAGGCGATCCTCGATTTGGCCGGCGTCGAGCGGCCGCGGTTCGGCGCGGAGGGCGTCGGCGATCGCGCGCTGCGGATGCGGATCGATGCCCAGTTCGCGCGCCAGGCCGTTGCCGGAGCCTGCCGGGACGATCCCGAGCGGGACGTCGCCGAAAGCCAGCGCCGACGCCACTTCGTTGATCGTGCCGTCGCCGCCCCACGCCATGACGAGACGCGCGCCGCGCGCGATCGCAGCTTTGGCGAGCTCGCGCGCGTGTCCCGCGCGTTCTGTAACGAAGACTTCAGCCAGGTCGCCGTGGGTATCGACGATCGAGCGGGCGAGCTCCGCGCGCGCGCGCGCCACGTCGGGACGCGCCCCACCGGAGATCGGATTGATGATGATGGCTACGGGCACGGAAAGAAGGGCTAAGGGCTCAGAGCTGAAGTCGGGAAGACTTCAGACACGTCGCCGCAGAGCTACTTCAGGACGAGGCGCAGCGGCGCGCCGCCGTTGACGTCGGCCAGCTCGACGGCGTCCGCGGCGATCTTCGCCACGCGATAGCGCGCGGTCACCGCGTCGCCTTCCTTGACGAGAAACAACTGTGTCGGGCTCGAGATGATCGCCGTCCGGACCGGCGGGCCGTCCGGTCCGGGATCTTCGGCGAGGCCGGACAGTCTGAACCCTGAGTCCGGCGCTGCAACAACGGGCGGAGCCGGAAAGAAGAGGCCGGGCGCCGGGGCAGGCGCGGCGGTCGCGGGCCGCGCACCGCCGGATTTGAAGGCAAAAAGATTCCGGCCCGGCGACTGGGGCATCGCGGTGGGCCGCAGGCGCTCGTGCAGCCGCGCGATTTCCTCGGCCAGCTCCGCGCCGCGCACTTCGATCGGCGCCGTGCGCGTGATCGGCGCCGGCGCGATCTCGCGACTCGACGTCGCGGCGCTCGCCAGCCACGCCGCGAGCGCGCCCCCGACGACCACGATCGTCGCCGTTCGCTTCACACTCATTGGTACTGTTCTGGATCGTAGCACGCCCGTTCGACGGGTATGCTATTATTCGTCGTGCACCCTGTATCGACTGGTTCGAGAGTCGATTCGGTTTCTCCCCTCCAGATTGTCGCCGTCATTCCCGCTCGATACGCTTCGACGCGCTTTCCCGGCAAGCCGCTCGCCGATCTCGACGGCCGGCCGATGATCGAACACGTCTACCGGCGCGCCGCGGCGTCCTCCGCGGTGTCGCAGGTCATCGTCGCGACCGATGATTCCCGCATCGCCGCGTGCGTGCGCGCGTTTGGCGGCACGGCGCAGCTGACAAAACCGACGCACGAGACCGGCACGGATCGGCTGGCCGAAGTCGCCGCCACGCTCGACTGCGACGTCGTCGTCAACGTGCAGGGCGACGAGCCGCTCATCGACCCGCGCGCGATCGACGAGCTCGTCGCGCCGTTCGCGGCCGATCGGTCGGTGCAGATGACGACGCTGTACCGCCGCATCCACGACACCGCGGATCTCGTGAATCCAAACATCGCCAAAATCGTGCTCGATCGAAGCGGCTTCGCGCTGTACTTCTCGCGCGCGCCCATCCCCCACATCCGCGACCCCAGGGGCGGGTGGCCGCCTCTCTATAGACATATCGGTCTGTACGGCTATCGCCGCAGCGTCCTGATGGTGCTGGCCGGCCTCGAGCCGACGCCCCTCGAGCGGGCCGAATCCCTCGAGCAACTGCGTGCACTCGAGCACGGCATCCGCATCAAGGCCGTCGAGACCGCGCACGAATCCTTTGAAGTCAACACGCCGGAAGATCTTGATCAGGTGCGCCGCCTGCTGGCGGTGGCGACGTCGAGTTGAGGACCCCCATGGACGGACGCTCTCCGAAATACATCTTCATCACGGGCGGCGTCGTGTCGTCGCTGGGCAAGGGACTGGCGGCGGCGTCGATCGGCGCGCTGCTCGAAGGCCACGGCTACACCGTGACCATGCAGAAGTTCGACCCATACATCAATGTCGACCCCGGCACGATGAGCCCGTACCAGCACGGCGAGGTCTACGTGACCGACGACGGCGCGGAGACGGACCTGGACCTCGGTCACTACGAGCGTTTCACCAATACCGTCACCACGAAGAATTCGAACTGGACGACCGGCAAGATTTACCAGAGCGTCATCCAGAAAGAGCGCCGCGGCGATTACCTCGGCCGCACCGTGCAGGTGATTCCGCACATCACCAACGAAATCAAGGATGCCATTCGCGCCGTCTCGAAGGACGTCGACGTCGTGCTCGTGGAAATCGGCGGCACGGTCGGCGACATCGAGAGCCTGCCGTTCCTCGAAGCGATCCGCCAGTTCCGCCAGGACGTCGGGCGCGATAATTCTTTGTACGTGCACCTGACGCTTGTGCCGTACATCGGCGCCGCGGGCGAGTTGAAGACGAAGCCCACGCAGCACAGCGTTCGCGACCTGCGGTCGATCGGCATTCAGCCCGACATCCTGCTCTGCCGGACGGATCGCTACCTCGACTCTGACATCAAACGGAAGATCGCGCTCTTCTGCGACGTGGACGAGGAAGCGGTCATCACGGCGAAGGACGTGTCGACGATCTACGAAGTCCCCGTCGTGCTCGCGGCGGAAGGGCTCGACCGCATCGTCCTCCGCCGGCTGCACCTGCCGCAGACCGAGCGGCGCATGCAGCCGTGGGAGGAACTCGTCAACCGCATCAAGAATCCGGTCGACGATTTGACCATTCACGTCGTTGGCAAGTACGTCGGCTACGAGGATTCATACAAGAGCCTCAATGAAGCGCTCTATCACGGCGGATTTCAGCAGCAGCTGAAAGTCAATATCAAGTGGATCGAGGCTGAAGCGCTGGAGGAGCCGAGCGGCCTCACGCTGCTCGACGATGCGGACGGCATTCTCGTGCCGGGTGGATTCGGCAATCGCGGCACGCGCGGCATGATGCGCGCCGCGCAGGTGGCGCGCGAGCGCCGCATTCCCTACTTCGGCATCTGCTACGGCTTCCAGTGGGCGACGGTCGAGTACGCGCGCAACGTCGCCGGTCTTGCGGACGCCGATTCGACCGAGTGCAATCCGGACGCGTCCGCCAAGGTGATCTACAAGCTGCGCGATCTGCTCGGCGTCGACGTTCTGGGCGGTACGATGCGGCTCGGCACGTACGCCTGCGAGCTCGCGCCGGGATCGTTGGCCCAGCGCGTGTACGGCACGAACCTGATCAACGAGCGCCATCGCCATCGCTACGAGTTCAACTGCCTCTACGAGCGGACGCTCACCGAGCACGGCCTGCGCATCTCCGGCCGCTCGCCCGACGGCAAGTTCGTCGAGATCGCCGAGCTCCCCGGGCATCCGTGGTATCTCGCCGTGCAGTTCCATCCGGAGTTCAAGTCGAAGCCGACGCGCCCGCACCCGCTCTTCGCCGCCTTCGTCGGCGCCGCGCACCAGCACAAGACTGCGCATGGCCTGGTGGGTCAGGTGGGTCAGGTGAGGCAGGTCGGTTGACGACCGCTATAATGACTGCGTGATCCCGCTGACCCTCGGCGACATCGCGATCGGCGGCGGCCACCCGTTCGTCCTCATCGCCGGGCCGTGCGTGATCGAGAGCGAGGCGCACGCGACGTCGCTCGCCGGACAGCTCGGCGAGATCGCGCGCCGCGCGCGCGTGCCGTTCATCTTCAAGGCGTCGTTCGACAAGGCGAATCGCACGTCAGGGAAGTCGTTCCGTGGCCCCGGCCTCCACGAGGGCCTGCGCGTCCTGGCGGCGATCAAGTCGGGCTGCCGCGTGCCCGTGCTCACCGACATTCACGAGCCGCAACAGGCGCGCGCCGCGGCTGACGTCGCCGACATCCTTCAGATTCCCGCGTTCCTGTGCCGGCAGACGGACCTACTTGTCGCCGCCGCGCGGACCGGACGCATCGTCAACATCAAGAAGGGTCAGTTTCTCGCGCCTGACGACGTGAAGTACGCGGTCGCCAAGGTTGTGGACGCGGGCAACCCGCGCGTGATCGTCACCGAACGCGGCACCAGCTTCGGCTACCACAACCTCGTCGTCGACATGCGCGCGTTCCCGATGGTGCGCGAGCAAGGCGTGCCGGTCGTGTTCGACGTCACACACAGCCTGCAGTTGCCCGGCGGCGGTGACGGCGTCACCGCCGGGCAGGCCGAGTACATCGCACCGCTCGCGGCCGCGGGCGTCGCAGCCGGCGTCGACGGTGTGTTTCTCGAAGTGCACGAGGAACCGGCGCGCGCGAAGAGCGACGCGCAGAATGCCCTGCGGCTCGATGCGCTGGAACCCCTGCTCCGCCGTCTGACCGCGATCGACGCGATCATCAAGAACGCCGCCAGGCCCGTCCATGGCTGACCGTTCGCTGGCCCGCAACGTCCTGCAGACCGAAGCCGCGGCAATCCTCGCGCTGATCGGCCGGCTCGATGAGCGCTTTGACGCCGCCGTTCAGTTTCTCCGGCAGTGCAAGGGCCGCGTGATCCTGACGGGCATGGGCAAGTCCGGCATCATCGCGCACAAGATCGCGGCGACGCTCTCGAGCACGGGCACCCCCGCGTTCTTTCTTCACCCGGCCGAGGCGATTCACGGCGACCTCGGCGTCATTCAGGCCGACGACGTCGTCGTCGCGCTGTCGAATACGGGCGAGACGGCGGAGTTACTGCACCTGCTCGAGACGATCCGCCGGCTCGGCGCCAAGCTGATCGCGGTCACGGGCGATCCGAAGTCGTCGCTGGCGCAAGCGGCCGACGTCGCCCTCGACTGCAGCGTCGCCGAAGAGGCGTGTCCGATGAATCTCGCGCCGACCGCGAGCACGACCGCGGCGCTCGCCATCGGCGACGCGCTCGCGATGACGGTGATGGTTGAAAAGGGATTCCGCCAGGAGGACTTCGCGAGCCTCCACCCCGGCGGCAAGCTGGGCAAACGGCTGATGCGTGTCGAGGCCTTGATGCACGCCGGCGCGCTCTGCCCCAGCGTCTGCGCCGACGCGAAGGTGCGCGACGTCATCTACGAGATGTCGAGCAAGGGCCTCGGGATGACGTGCGTCATCGACAAGGACGACGAGACGCTTCTCGGCATCATCACCGACGGCGACCTCCGGCGGCGCATGGAACGCGGCGGCGAGATTCTCGATCTGCGCGCGGCCGACGTCATGACGCGCAATCCGGTGTCCGTCCAGCGCACGACCCTCGCCGCCGAAGCGCTCAACATCATGGAGCAGCGCAAGATTACGTCCATCGTCGTCGCCGACGGCGACCAGCCCAAGCGGGTCGCCGGGGTCCTGCACCTGCACGATTTGTGGCGGATGGATTTGTTCTAGAAGACGGATCAGGGTTCAACGTTCAGGGCTCAGGGCTCATGGTTCACGCGGCTGCGGCCCGCATCACGCTCGTCCTGTTCGATGTCGACGGTGTGCTCACCGACGGCAAGATACTGCTGCACGCCGACGGCGGCGAAAGCAAGACGTTCGATATCAAGGACGGGACGGCGATCGTCTGGGCGCTGCGCGCGGGACTGAAGGTCGGCTTTCTCTCCGCGCGTCAATCGGCCGCGACGTCGCAGCGGGCGGCGCAACTGGGCGTGACGCTGGTGCGCCAGGGCGCCGCCGGCAAGCTCGACGAGTACCTGAAGATCGCCGGCGAACTCGGGATCGACGACGGGCAGGTCGCCTACATGGGCGACGACGTTCTTGATCTGCCGGTGCTCAGCCGCGTCGGACTGTCTGCCGCGCCGGCCGATGCCGTCGGCGACGTGCGGTCGCGCGTCCACTGGGTGAGCGCCCGCCGCGGCGGCGACGGCGCCGCGCGTGAACTGATCGAACTGATCCTCCGCGCGCAGAGCGCCTGGGACCCGCTGCTGGCCTCGTATCTGGCCGAACCGGCGAGTCAGCGCGCATGAGTTACTACACGCCGCTGCTCGCCGGGCTCCTCTTGCTGCTCATCGGCCTCACGGTCGGCAAGGCGTGGGAGCGGTACAAGCTGCGCGACGGGACGTGGATCGATCGCCGGCGCGCGCGCGACTCCCCCCACTACATCCTCGGTCTCAACTTCCTCGTTGCGAACCAGATCGATCAGGCGATCGAGGAACTGACGCGCGCCGCCAGCCTCGACGCCGACGCGCTCGAAGTGCACATGATTCTCGGCAACCTGTACCGGGAGAAGGGACAGGTCGGCAAGGCGATCACCGTGCACCAGCAGCTGCTGCAGCGGCCGCGGCTGAGCCGCCTCGAGCACGCGCACGTGCTGCTGTGTCTCGGTCTCGACTACAAGCGCGGCGGATTCGTCGAGCGCGCGCTCGAAGCGTTCACCGAAGTGCTGCGGCTGGACCCGAAGAACGAGTACGCGCTCCTCAACCTGCAGAAACTGCACGAGGAGCAGCACCAATGGACCGAGGCGTACGATACGCGACGCCGGCTGTCGAAACTCACCGATACCGACGCCCGGCCGCAGAGTCAGGCGATTCTCGCCTTCCTCGAGAACGAGATCGGCCTCGAAGCGATCCGGCGGAAGGACTACGCGGGAGCCGTCCGCCGCTTCGAAGCCGCGATCGATCTCGACGCGCGCGCCGTGCCGGCGTACCTGAACCTGGGCGACGTCCGCGTCGCGCAGGGGAACGAGCGCGAGGCCGCCGCCATCTGGGAACGCGTGATCGACGTCGCCCCCGACCGTGCGTATCTCGCGTTCGATCGGCTCGAGGCGCTCGCGGTCCGCACCGGCAACCCGGAGCGCTTCACGCGTCTGTGCCGCCGGCTCATCGAGGCGAACGCCCAGGACTGGCGCGCCCGGTTCGCGCTGTCACGGCATCTTGCGGCGGGCGGCCACCATCGCGAGGCCCTCGACCTGTTGTTTGCGGCCCTGGTGCAGAACCCGCACGCGCTGATCATCCATCAGGCCATCTGGCACGCGCTGGGAGAGCTGCATCATCCCGCCGCGCTCGTCGATCGGTATCGCGCGTTGACGCAGCACGCCGTCTTCTATCTCGACCCGCACGTCTGCATGCGCTGCCGCTACCGCAGCACGGAGCTGCTCTGGCAGTGCCCGCACTGCCACGATTGGAACACGTTCGTCGAGGAGAGGATCGCGCCGGCGCAGGACGCCGCGGAAGTGGAAGTCTGAATTTGGAGATGTGAGGATGTGAAGACGGGAAAGAATCGGGCGACTCTGCAATTCTCCAAATCCTCACATCCTCACATCCTCAGATCCTCACATCCTCAAATTCTTACATCCTCAAGTCTCGAATTATCCGATCCACCTGCCGCTCGGTGTCCGCGAAGCTCCCATCCGTCCGCACGACGTAATCCGCCTTCCCCGCCTTCTGTTCCGTCGGCCACTGTGCCGCCAGTCGCGCCCGCGCATCGCCCTCCGTCATCCCGCGATGAACGAGCCGCGCGAGCTGCATCTCAGGCGGACAGGTGGTCACGATGATGCGATCGAACTTCCTCTCCGCGCCCGTCTCGAACAGCAACGGGACGTCCACGATGGCGAGGGGCGGCTGGCTGATCAGCTCGAAGGCGCGGAGACCCGCGGCGATGGCGCGGTAGACGGCCGGATGCACGATCGCTTCGAGCTCTCGCCGCGCGGATTGATCGGCAAAGACGACGGGCCCGAGCTTCGAGCGATCGACGCTGCCGTCCGCCGCCAGAACTTCCACACCGAAGCGCTCGGCGATCGCCGTTGTTGCTTCGGTTCCCGGCGCCATCACGCCGTGCGCGAGGCTGTCGGCATCGAGGCACGGCACGCCGCGCTGTCGAAGCAGATCGAGCACGTGGCTCTTGCCGGTCGCGATGCCGCCCGTCAGTGCGACTTTGAGCATTTCCCTGCCAGCCCCACCCGCCTCACCCGCCCTACTCGCCCCACCTGTCCCACCCGCCCTACTCGCCTCACCTGTCCCACACGGCCCACCTGCCCTACCTGCCAAGACGATCTTCGGCGGCTCTCACCGTGTTCTTCAGCAGCATCGCGATCGTCAGCGGTCCGACGCCGCCCGGCACAGGCGTGAGCGCGCCGGCGACCTCGGCCACTTCCGGATGCACGTCACCGACGACCAGCGATCCGCGGCGTAGGAACGCCTCGTGACGCTTCGACCCTGGCGGGAACAGCCGCTCGACGAGCGCGCGATCGCTGACTTGCGTCGTGCCGATGTCGACGACCGCCGCACCGGGTTTGACAAAGGCGCGCGTGACGAACGCCGCCCGTCCCACCGCGGCCACGAGAATGTCCGATTCCGCCGCGACGTTCGGCAAGTCTACGGTGCGCGAATGGCAGATCGTGACCGTTGCATTGCGATGCAGCAGCAGCAACGCCATCGGCTTTCCGACGATGTCGCTCCGTCCGATCACGACCGCGCGCGCGCCGGAAATGGCGACGTTCGACCGCTCCAGCAGTTCGATGACGCCGGCAGGTGTGCACGACGCGAGCGCCGCGCGATTCTGGACCAGCCGTCCGACATTGGCCGGATGAAGACCGTCCACATCCTTCGCCGGATTGATCGCGTCGAAGACGTGGCGCTCCGCATCCGCGCCCATCGCGGCGGGCAACGGCGACTGGACCAGGATGCCGTCATGCGCGTCGCTGTGGTTCAGTCGATCCACGATCGCGAGCACGTCGCCGAGCGACGCGGTCGCCGGGAGCCGCTCGAGGTCGGCACGCAGCCCGACCTCGCCCGCCGACTTGAGCTTGCCGCGCACGTAGATCTCCGACGCCGGATCGTCGCCGACGAGCACGATGCCGAGCCCGGGCGGCCGACCGGCACGCGCAGTGAACGCGGCCACAGCGGGCGCCGCTTCAGCGCGAAGGGCGGCGGCCACAGCGGTGCCGTCGAGTACGCGCGCCGTCATGTGCGCGCCGCCTCCGCCTCGAGGCCACGCAGCGACTCGGGCCGTCCCAGGACGACGAGTTTGTCGCCAGGATGAATCGACGTCTCCGGCTCGGGATTGAACTCCATGCGGCCCGCCTGGCGCTGAATCCCGACGACGATCACGCCGTAGCGCTGGCGCAGGTTCGCGTCCAGGATGGACCGGTCCGCCAGCGCCGAGCCCGGCGCGATCGCGATTTCTTCCATCGCCAGCTCCAGATTGTCCGAGCTCGTTGCCAGCTCCACGAAGTCCACGACGGCAGGCCGCAGCGCCGTCTGCGCCATCTGCACGGCGCCGATCTGGTACGGCGAGATGACGCGGTCGGCGCCCGCCCGCTTGAGCTTGATGGTCGCGTCCTCGGTTTCCGCGCGGCCGACGATGAACAGGTCCGGCCGCATCACGCGCGCGCTCAGGACGGCGTAGACGTTCTCGGCGTCCGTGCCGACGGCGGCGATCAGGCCGCGCGCGCGATCGATCCCGACGCGCTTCAGCACTTCCTCGCTGCTGGCGTCCGCCTCGACGCCGAGCGCGCCCTCGTCCATCGCCGTGTGCACGCGATCCGGATCGCGCTCGATGACGACAAACGGCACGTTCTGCCGCCGGAACTGCTGCGCCACGATCCGCCCGATGCGCCCGTAGCCGCAGATGATGAAATGATCCTTGATGGATTCGAGCATACGTTGTTGACGGCGCCGCTGGAGGCGCCCCGGAATCCCGCCTTCGACGACGACCGTGGCGAGCAGAGTGAACGTGTAGAGAGCCGCGCCGACGCCGCCGACCAGCAGCGCGACGGTGAAGACCTGGCCGGCGAACGAGAGGTCGTGGACCTCACGGTACCCGACGGTCGTTACGGTGATGATCGTCATGTAGAACGCGTCCCACGCGCCCCACCCTTCGATCAGCATGTAGCCGGCGGTGCCGCCGGCGACGATCGAAACGAGAAGGGCGACCGCCAGGCCCGGGCCCTGCGCCCGGAACAGTCGGCCGCCCCGCTGTGTCACGTTCACGCCGCCTTGAGGCGGCTGCGGTTGATGCCGTACGTGAAGTAGAACACCAGGCCGATCACGAGCCACACGCCGAGCCGGAGCCAGTTGGTCCAGCCGAGTCCGTAGATCATCGCGCCGCACACGACGATGCCGAGGACCGCCACAATCGGCAGCGCCGGCACCTTAAAGCTCCGCACGATCTCCGGCCGGCGCACCCGCATGATCCACACGCCCGCGCAGACGAGCATGAAGGCGAACAGCGTCCCGATGCTCGTCATCTCGCCGACGATGCTCTCGGGCAGGAACCCGGCGAACGCCGCCGTGAACACGAAGAACAGCATGTTCGACTTCCACGGCGTCTGGAACTTCGGGTGCACGTCCGAGAAGATCTTCGGCACCAGGCCGTCGTGGCTCATCGAGAAGAACACGCGCGACTGGCCCATCAGCATGACGAGGATGACCGACGAGAATCCCGCCAGAATGGCGACCGTCACGAAGTTCGCCATCCACCCGTAGCCGGTCATGTACTTCGTGATGGCGAAGGCGACCGAGGCTTCCTTGCCCGCCGTCCGGAAATCCTCGACCGTGGCCACGCCGCTCAGGACGTGCGAGAACAGGACGTACAGAATCGTGCAGACGACCAGAGACCCGAGGATGCCGATCGGCATGTCGCGCTTGGGGTTCCTCGCCTCCTGCGCGGCGGTCGAGACCGCGTCGAATCCGATGAACGCGAAGAACACCACGCCGGCCGCCCCGAGGATCCCCATGATGCCGCCATAGGGGTGCGTCACGCCTTGGCCGGTCGTGAATGTGGTGGCGGCGGGAATGTACGGCGTGTGATTCGCCGGGATCATGAAGCCCCAACCGATCGTGATCACCATCAACACGATGGCGACCTTCGTGATCACGATGAGCGTGTTCACGAAGGCGGACTCCTGCATCCCGCGGATGAGCAGCGCCGTGAGGATGAAGAGAATCACTACGGCGGGAATGTTCACGATGCCGTGCACGCCGGTCCCTTCCATCACCTCGAGCGGTGAGTGGCACCATTCGTACGGCACGTGCATTCCGAAATACTCGAGAATCCTGTTGAAGTATTCGCTCCACGCGATGGCGACGGTGGCGGCGCCGACGGCGTACTCCAGACACAGGTCCCACCCGATGATCCACGCGACCAGCTCACCCATCGTCGCGTAGGAATACGTGTACGCGCTCCCGGCGATGGGAATCATCGAGGCGAACTCGGCGTAGCAGAGGCCGGCGAACGCGCAGCCGAGGCCCGCCACGAGGAACGCAAGCGTCACGGACGGGCCGGCGCGCTCGGCGATCGCGGCCGCCGTCCGCACGAAGAGCCCCGCCCCGATGATCGCTCCGATGCCGAGCGCCACCAGAGACGCCGGGCCCAGCGTGCGCTTCAGGGTCAGTTCACCGCTGCCCGACACTTCCGCCATCAGGCCGTCGATTGACTTGGTTCGAAACAGTGCGCCAGCCACCATGTCCCTCTCAGTCCGTCGAGTGAACGTCGATCCCGCCGCCCGCCCCGCGATGACGCAGCCGGGCGCGCAGGAGACCCGGGGATTATACGCGGCAGCGCGCCTATCGCGAGAGGCGCTCGATATATTCCCGCACCCGAACCTCGGGATCGCCGCAGAGCAAGTCGCTGATGACGGCGACCGACGCCGCGCCGGCCGCGATGACCTCCGGCGCCCGGTCGAGCGTGACGCCGCCGATGGCGACCAAAGGCAGCCCGCGCGCCCGGCCCCGGCGCGCCGCGTCCGCGACGCGATCAAGTCCAATCGGCCCGTACCCCGTGGCTTTGGTGGCGGTGCCGAAGACCGGACCAATCGCGAAGTAGCTGATGGGCTCGCCGAGCGCGGCGTCGACTTGCGCGCGCGTGTGCGTGGACAGGCCGACCACCGCGCGATCGCCGACGACGCGCCTGACATGTCGCGGCGGCAGATCGTCCTGACCGACGTGGACACCGTCGGCGCCGGCCAGCGCGGCGATGTCAGCGCGATCGTTCACGATGAACGTGGCGTTCGCGCCGCGCGCCAGGACGGCAATCGCCGACGCGACGTCGAGGAGTTCCGCGCCGGCCATCGTCTTGGCGCGCAGTTGCAGGAACCGGGCCCCGCCGTTGAGGAAGGCGGTCGCCAGATCGGTCAGCGTCCAGCCGGAGGCGCGCGCGAGATCGGCGTCGAGAATCGCGTTCAGTCTGGAAAGACTGGTGGCTGGTGGCTGGTGGCTGGTGGCTGGCGGTGGGGAGTTCGTGGCTGGACCTAGACCGCTTCGGCGAGACCGCCGCTCGTCTCTCTCCGTTTGAGGAAGCGCTCCATGAACGACGTGCTGAGCTTTCCCGCGACGAAGTCCGGATCCTTGAGGATCCGCAGGTGCATCGGAATCGACGTCTTGATGCCTTCGACGACCGTCATCTCGAGCGTGCGCCGCATGCGGGCGATCGCTTCCTGCCGGTCGCGCCCGTGCACGATGATCTTCGCGATGAGCGAATCGTAATACGGCGAGATCGTGCACTCGGAATGCGCCATCGTCTCGACGCGGACGCCCGGTCCGCCGGGCACGCTGAACACGTGGATCACGCCGGGCGACGGCACGAACGTGTCGGGATCTTCGGCGTTGATGCGGCACTCGATGGAATGCCCGGTAAACGTGATTTCGCTCTGCTTGAACGAGAGCCGCTCGCCGGCCGCGATCCGGATCTGCTCCTTGACGATGTCCACGCCGGTGACCATTTCCGTGACCGGATGCTCGACCTGGAGCCGCGTATTCGCTTCCATGAAATAGAAGCGGCCGTCGGCGTCCATCAGGAACTCGAACGTGCCCGCGTTGGTGTACTGCACGGCCTTGGCCGCGTCGATCACGATGCCGCCCATCTTCCGGCGGACCTTTTCGCTCAGCGCGACGGACGGCGACTCCTCGATCAGCTTCTGGTGCCGGCGCTGGATCGAGCACTCGCGCTCGCCGAGGTGGACGACGTTGCCGTGATGATCGCCGAGCACCTGGAACTCGATGTGCCGCGGCGACTCGACGTACTTCTCGATGTAGACGTCGGCGACCCCGAACGCCGCTTCCGCCTCGCGCTGCGCCGTCTTGACGGCGTGGGACAGTTCCGCCGGCGCGCGCACGACGCGCATGCCGCGCCCTCCGCCGCCCGCGGTCGCTTTCACGATCACCGGGTACCCAATATCCTTGGCGAGCTTCAGCGCGCGGTCCTCGTTGTCGATGGGTCCGTCGCTGCCCGGCAGAATCGGCACGCCGGCCTTGCGCATCACGCGCCGCGCGCGGGCCTTGTCGCCCATCAGACGGATGACCTGCGGATCGGGGCCGATGAACCGGATGTGGCACGCCTCGCAGACCTCGGCGAGGTACGCGCTCTCGGACAGAAACCCGTAGCCCGGATGAATCGCGTCGGCGCCGGTGATTTCAGCCGCGCTGATGACGGCGGGCACGTTGAGGTAGCTGTCCGCGCTGCGCGGCGGACCGATGCAGACGTCCTCGTCGGCAAAGCGGACGTGCAGCGAGTTCTCGTCGGCCTCGGAGTACACGGCAACGGTCTTGATGCCGAGTTCCCGGCACGCGAAGATCACGCGCAGGGCCACCTCCCCGCGGTTGGCGATCAGGATTTTCTTGAACATCTATCGGGTGCGGATCGCAAACAGCCGTTCGCCGTACTGCACGGGCTGGCCGTTCTCCACGTAGACGTTCACGATTTCCCCGTCGTGCTCGGAGTCGATCTCGTTCATCAGCTTCATTGCCTCGATGATGCAGAGCACCTGGCCCTTCTTCACCGTCGAACCGACTTCCACAAACGACGGAGCGCCCGGCTCCGGGCACCGGTAGAACGTGCCGACGATCGGCGACTTGACGACGGCCAGTTCGACGTCGTCTGCGGGTGCGTCCGCCGGCGCGGGGGCCGGCGGCGCGGACGCCCGCGCGGCCCCGGGGAGCGCCACGCCGGCCGCGACAGGGGGAATGATGACAGCCGACACCGGAGCCGGCAGCGCCGTGGCCTGCGCGCCATGCGCATCCTTCCGGATCCTCAAGCGGAGCCCGTCGTGCTCGATCTCGAATTCCGAGAGCTCGTGATCGCGCACGAGGTCGAGGATCTGTCGTATGTGGTCTAGGTCCATCGGATTTCGATCAGGTCCGTGGTGACATCGGTCAGCACGTCGACGCCGTCATCGGTGACGAGCACATCGTCTTCTATCCGCACGCCGCCCCACCCGGCCAGGTACGCCCCTGGTTCGATCGTGAAAACCATCCCGGACGTGACGGCATCGTTCTGGGGATCCACGTCAGGCCGACGCTGCGCAACCCGGGGATTCTCGTGCACTTCAATCCCCAGACCGTGTCCCGTTCCGTGGCCAAAGGCCTCGCCCAACCCTGATTCGGTCAGCGACTGCCGCGCCGCCGCGTCGATGTCGAACCGGGACCGCCCTGGAGCTACGGCGGCGATCGCCTGGGCATGCGCGCGGCGAACCGCCTCGTAGACTTCCCGAGTCCGGGGGCTCGCTGGTCCAAGCGACACTGTCCGGGTCAGGTCGACGCAGTATGAGCGGTACACGCCGCCGAAGTCCAGCACGACCAGGTCACCTTCGCTCAGTATTCGCTCGCCTGGCCTGGCGTGCGGCAGGGCGCTGTTTGGACCGCCGGCCACAATCGTATCAAACGCGGTCCGACTGAAGCCGGCTTCGTGGATCCGGGTGTCCACCGTGAAGGCGAATTCGGTTTCGCTGACGCCGGGCCGAACCTCGGCCAGCACGCGTTGCGCCACGCCCGAGAGGCGGCGAGCCGCCTCTCGCAGTGTCGCGATTTCGTAGGCGTCCTTCCGGATCCGGAGCGATTCGACGATGCCTTCAGTGGCCACGAGCCCGGCCTGGGAACCCTGCCCGGCCAACGTCTCCGTAAGCCACGCGTGCCGGGCAACGGTCAGGTCCGCGGCCTCGAAGCCGACCCGGCCCGCTCGACCGGGGGTCAGCGTCGTGACGAGATCCGCGAGCGAGCGGTCGTACGAGCCGGCGACCTCGACCACGTCGAGGCCAGGACACTCGCGCGGCGTCCCCCGCGACCCTTCGAGCGCCGTCAGGTACCGGAAATCGGTCAGGAAGCAGACGCGGTCCGCCGTGACGACGACAATGGCGGCGCTGCCGGTGAAGTTCGTCAGGTACAGCACGTTCGGCAGCGCGGTCACGATGAGCGCGTCGAGCGACCGCGCCGCCATCTCGCGCCGGAGAACCCGATGACGTTCGTTAAGCGCGGCGCTGGGCGCGTACGACATGGATGGCGTCGAGGAATCGCTCGAGCGCCGCAATGGTAGCCAGGGCCTGAGCGTGCGGCTCCGGGGATGGGCAAACGTCGGGGACCGCGGCGGCCTGCACAGGTGTCGTAGGCCGGGTCCTTTCGGACCCGGCGGTGGCCGGCGTCGTAGGCCGGGTCCTTTCGGACCCGGCGGTGGCGGCCGGCGCAGGCGGCCGTTGCGGTTGCGGGCGCGGCGGAGGCGGCGCGTTGCGCAGGAGCTCGTCCTGCATCTGTTCGAACGACAAGCCGAGCGACGATTCCGTCGGCGCCGGCGGCTCGACGAGCTTGGCGAGGTCGTTGACCGTCTGCTCGAGATCCGGATCGTTGCGCGCCAGCGCAAGCGCCTGACGGTAGCGGGCCAGCGCCTCGGCCAATTCACCGCGAGAATGGAGAATCTCGGCCAGTCCGCGCAGCGCGGCCAGGTTCTCCGGCGCGCTCTTCAGTACGAGTTCCAGCTCGCTCCGGGCCTCGTCGCGCTGATCCAGTTCGATAAGCGCGCGGCCGAGGGTCACGCGGGCCGACAGGTATCCGGGATGGATTTCGAGACCGGCGCGACAGACATCGACCGCTTCCTGAAACTGGCCGGCCCGCCGGTACTCCTCCGCAAGCTGCGCAAACGCAATCGACGCCGGGTCCTTCTGGACCCGGCGTCGAAGGTCTTCAATCCGCTGATTGTCGGCCACCGTTGAATCTTACTTGGTGGTGACGTTCACCGTCGTGGTCGCGGACTGCGAGTTATTATTGTCAGTGACGGTCAAACGGACGACCCATGTGTGCGCGGCGCCGCCGTACGCGTGAGTCGGTTTTGCATTCGAGCCGGCGCACGCCGCCAGGCTGCCGGTGTTGCCGCACGTCGTTCCGTCGCCGAAGTCCCACGCGTAGCCTGTGATGCTGAACCCGGGGCTCGTACTCGACGGCGTAGAGTCGAAGTTGACGGTCTGGCCGACGGCTGGGTCGGTCGGTGAAAAGACGAACGCCGCCACGATTTGCGACGATGTGTTCGCGACGGTGACGGCAACCGGACTGGACGACGCCTTCTGGCCCGCCTCATCGGTCACGACCAAAATCACGTTGAAGGTGCCCGATCGAGCGTATGCATGCGTGGCAGTTACGCCGGATGCGCTGTTCCCGTCCCCGAAGTCCCAAGCGTACCCGGCCAGCGTATGGCCAGCTCCTGCCACTGACTGGGACGCGTTGAAGAACACGTTCTGGTTGACGCCTGGCCCTGTGGGCGAGAACGTGAAAGTAGCCGTCGGCAGCGCCGTTGCGGAGCTGGCGATGGCGACCTGCTTCGAAGTGATTGCGGACTGGCCGGCCTCGTCGGTCACCTTCAGCGACACCGTGAAGTTGCCGGGCTTGAGGAACTTGTAGCTCGGCGCGATGCCGGTGCCCACCGTTCCGTCGCCGCTCGTCCACGCGTAGGATGCGATCGTGTGGCCCGCTCCTGGCGTCGACAGTGACCCGTCGAAGTACACAGTGTCGCCGACGTTTGGCGCGGCAGGTGAGAACGTAAAGTTGGCCGTCGGCAATAAACCGGCGGCGGTCACTACGTTCTGGCGGCTGGTCGCGGTGGCGCCCTTGTCATTGGTGACGGTCAACGCGACGCTGTAGGTCTGCTGGAGCGCGAACGCATGCGAGACGACCGCCCCGGTCGCCGTGGTGCCGTCGCCGAAGTCCCAGGCGTACGTCACGACCTTGCTCGTGGTCGTGCACGCGCTGGTGGTGTCCGTGCTGCCGCAACTCGTCGTCCCGTCGAACGTGACGGGGCTCTTCGCGTTGGGCGCGGCGGGTGCGAAGGCAAACTTGGCGAGCGGCGCGCCTGTAACTGGCAGGATCACTCCCGGAGGCGAGAGGCGGATCGCGACGGCCTGCGAGCTTGCGGCCTGATAGTCGGTACCGATCGGCGTGACGAGAATGGAGACGCTGGTCGCGCCTGCTCCGGACACCGCCGCCGGCGCCGTGTAGATCGTGCTTGCTTTGCCGTCGCTGCCCGTGACCAGTGTCTTCGCGGACAACTGGCCGAAGTCCTGGATGACTCCGCCGACGCTGATGTCGGCGCGCAGCGACGCGCCCGCCTTGGGCTGGCCCGACGCGTCATACACGGAGGCGACGATGGCCGACTGCGACGCGCCGTCCTGATTGATGCTGTCGGGAACCGCCGTGACGCGGACGGAGAGCCCATACTCCGAGGGTCCCGTCAGCGCCGGCGTCTCCGACTTATGGACAGTGCACGCGCCCGCGAGCAGGGCCGCGGCGACAGCGACGGATGATCGGCGGAGAAAAGTCGACATGGGTTTACGTGTCCCCGAAATTGCCGAAGTCAATCTGAATGCTCCCCGTCACGCTTACCTCGTTGCCGACCTGATCCTTTCCGTAGAACGTCACGTCGGCGATCGTGGTCATGACGACGCCGTTGTTGAGTAATTGCACCAACGGCGTCTCCTTCTTCGCCGTGATGCGGACGAGCTCGAAGCTAAGCGTCAGCGTGCCGGCTGGCAGGATCGTCCCGGTCGCCGCGCCGTCGAACGCAAATGGCACGTCCACGCCCTGCGTGTTCCGCCCGTCCGCGCGGCGATATTGCACGTGATATCGGGTAATCGTGACGGCGTTGTTGAGCGTCGGCGCGTTCGGCGACCCGGCCGCCCCGATGTTCTTCAACGCGAGGCTGAGTACCGCCTGTCCGAGATCGTTGAACACCGTGGGACAAGGCACCACCGCTGTGCAGGGGGCGGGGGTCGTCACGTTCGTGATGACGTCGGACGTCAAGCTGCCGAAGAACGTCGCCGGCTTGTTCCCCTGGGCGGCCAGCAACGCGTTGATGACGACGTACACCGGCGATTGGCTGTCGCGCGCCGCGGTGCCGCACGAGGCGGCGGCGACCGTCAGGGCCGCAAGTGCGATGAGTTTCGTGAGGTGACGCATACGTCTCGGTCCCTTCCCCGTCAGCCCCTGTCAACCTTTGACGATCCGCGGGGTGATGAACACGAGCAGCTCCGTGTTCTGCTCGGTCAGCGTGTCCCTCTTGAACAGCCACTTCAGCAGCGGCACCTGCCCCAGGCCGGGCGTGCGATCCGTCGCCGCCTGCTCCTGGCTCGTGTAGATGCCGCCGATGACCGTCGTCTGCCCGTCGTTCACCAGCACCTGCGTCACGGCCCGCTGCGTGTTGATCGGCGGGATGTTGTTCACGGCGCGGCTGAAGTCGGGCGACGAGTTCTCGAGGAAGATGTTCATGATGACGGTGTTCGCCGCCGAGATCTGCGGCGTCACCTTGAGCTGCAGCGCGGCGTCCTTGAAGCCCACCGTCACCGTGTTGTTCGACACGGTCTGGATCGGAATCTGGATGCCCTGGGTCATTTCCGCCGGCACGTTGTTCTGCGTCGTGACGCGCGGCGTCGACAGCAGGCGGCCGTTGCCGCTGCTCTCGAGCGCGCTCAGCGCGGCGTCGAGGTTGAACGCGCCGTTGATCGACCCGAGCGCGAGCCCGACGGCGCTCGTCGCGCCCTGCGCGGGCAGGTTCACGGCCGTCGGCTGCGTGCCGCCCGGCGAGGTGACCGAGCCCTGCTGGCCGCCCGTGCGGCCGCCGAGGCTGCCGTTGTTCGGAAACGTCAGGTTCGTCGTGTTGCCGAGCGCCGGGTCCACGCGGCCGTTGAAGCCCCACTGGACGCCGAGCGCGCGCGCGTAGTTCTTGTTCGTCTGCACGATGCGCGCTTCGATCTCGACCTGCGGCTGCGGCAGATCCAGCTTGGCGATGAGATCGCCGACACCGGTCAGCCGATCGGCGAGGTCCGTGACGATGAGCGTGTTGGTTCGCTCGTCGACGAACGCCTGGCCGCGGGGCGACAGAATGCTCGCCGCTTTCAGCAGCGCGACGATCGCGTCGCCCTTCGCGTAGCTCAGCCGCTGCGTGATCGTGGTGATCTGCCCCGCTTCGGCCTTGGCCTTCTCGAGGTCGCTGATCTTCTTCTGCTCCGCTTCGAGGGCGTCGATCGGCGCGATGCGCACGATCGTCCCGTCCACCGAGTAGCTCAGGCCGTTGGAGCGCAGGATGATGTCGAGCGCCTGATCCCACGGGACGTCTTTCAGCGCGACGTCCACCGTGCCGTTCACGCGCGGGTCGATGACGATGTTCAGGCCGCTGATTTCCGCGAACGTGCGCAGCACCGCGCGCAGATCGACGCCCGAGAAATCGAGGCTCACGGCAAAACCGGAGTACGTTCTTCCGCCCTGCGTGCTCGTGCCGGTGGTCTGCTGCGCCATCGGCGCGGGCGGTGGCGGCGCCGCTTGCGGCATCGCCGAGGCGGCGGACGGTCCGCTCGCTCCAGTGGTCGCGCTCAGCGCGGCAACCGGATCGATCGCCGTTGGGCCCGCCTGCAGCGCGCTCATGGGATCGAGACCACGGCCGCGCGCGGCCGATGCCGCCGGTGTCGACGGCGCCTCGAAGTCCACGACAACGGTGTTCCGATCGCTCCGCACCCGGTGCGCGACGGGCTGCGCAAGCGCCACGCGGACGCGCGTGACCGGGGTTCCCATCGAGTCGGCGCCCTCGACGGACACGCCGGCAATCACACCGCGGCCGGCGGCGACGGAATTCGCGATCCGCTCCGCGGTCGCGTGGCGGAATTCCAGTACGACGGTGAATGGATCGGGCCGGGTCGCGACGTACGCCACCGGTTCGCTCGCCTCGATGACGAGCGACGAGCCGCTGGCCGTGGCGCGCGCGCTGATCGCTTTCAGCCGCGCGGTGGCGGTGGACGGACCCGGCACGGCGCCCGACGCGTTCAGGAGCGCGCCGGCGGCGGCGACGGTGAGAAACAGGGCAAAGCCCCTCGAGCCAGTCATTCCTTGGCGCCCTCAAGCGATCGCAGCAGTTTCGTAACCTCCCGCTGCTTGACGAGCGACAGCGGATCGTTGACTTCTTGCATGACGACAAGTCCCTGGGTCGTGATGGTTTTGATCGTGCCGTCGAGCAGCTTGTCGCCCTGATGCACGATGTACGTCTTGTTATCCGGTCCCTGGATCATCGCGATGAGCCCGGTGCGGCTCTGAATCACCCCGCGGACCGTGAGCTCTCCGACGCCGATGCCTGCGGCGCCGTCTCCGCGCCGCGCGTTGGAGCGGGTATCGACGCCCGTCCCGACGAGCGAGAGGAACGGATCGCGGCGTCCCTCCGGCGCATACGAGTAGTTCTCCGACTCCGGCGGCTGTGACGCCGGTGACGGCGTCGCCGGCGCTGCGGCCGCGGGCGGCTGCGGCGTCGCGGCCGGCGCCGGGGCCTGACCGCTCGCCACGCCCGCCACGAGTACGAACGCCAGCAGGCCCGTCACTACGCGCCTCTCCCGCCCGGCGCGCCGGGCGCCTTCGGCGCCGCTTTGGGAGGCGTCGGCTTGTCGAGCAGCACGAACGTCGTCGCGGTGCACGTGGCGGTGATGGTGGCGTTGGGCGACGGCGGCTGTTTCCCCTTCACGTCGAGGCCGCTGATGTTCACGATCCGCGTGAACTTCCCCACGCGGTCGAAAAAGATCGCCAGGTTGTGGTACGTGCCTTCGAGCTCGAGCGTGATCGGCCACTCGGCGTGCAGCTGCTTGGTGACGGTCGGATTCGGCTTGAAGCTCTTGATTTCCAGGTTCGACTGCGTGGCGACCGTCTGCATGCGGCGCAGCAGATCGGCCGCGTCCTTCTCTTCAGGCAGGACCTGCCGCAGGTTGCTGAGACGGCCCTCGAGATCGGTCACCTGGGAGCGGAATTGCGGAAGCTGCTTCGCCGTCGTCAGACCTTTCTGAATGTCCGCCCGCAGCGCAACGAGCTGCGACTGACGCGAGGTCATGTCCGCGCGCACGGGCAGCTCGTAATAGTAGATAAAGGCCCCGCACGCCCCGAGGGCGAGCGCGACGAACGCTCCGACCTGTGCATACCACGGCAGTTTTGTGAGACTGAATTCCATCTGCTTCTTGCTACTGAGCCGTATCGGGGTAATCCCGAACCGGCTTTAGTGGCCAGCCCCCTTGGCTGGCGCGGCCGGCGGCGCTGGCGGCGCCGGCGTCGCGGGAGCGCCGGGCGTGGCCGGCTTCGCCGCGCTCGGCTGCTGGAACGCCGCCTTGATGCTGAACTTGATCAACTCGCCGGGCGGCTGCGGCAGCGGCTCGGTCGTCGTGCTGACGATTTCGATCGATCGCTTGAAGTACCCCGTCGCTTCCAGATTGGCGACGAAGTCCGACAGGCCGGTGAGCGAGGTGCAGCGGCCGTCCACGACGACGTCGGTGCCTGTCTGCTTCACTTCGGTGAGCCACAACATCGGCGGGAGGGCGCGGCTGACCTGATCGAGCATGTGCACCGGGCCCGTCTGGCCGCGGCGCAGTTCCTCGATGAGCACCACGCGCTGCTGTAGCTGCGCGCGGCGCTGCTCGAACTGCTGGACCTGCTGAATCACCGAGTGCAGGCGCGCGGTCTCCTGCTGCGCGGCGGCGATGTCCGCGTCGAGCTTGCTCGACTCGCGCCCCAGCGCCCAGTACCGCCAGCCGACGAACGCGGCCGCCAGCACCAGGATCAACGAACAGCCGATCGTCAGCTTTTGCCCCGAGCTGCCGAACGCGGCTGCGCCCTTCTTCTTCGCTTTGTCCCGGTCGGTCGTGAGCAGGTTGATGCGAATCATCGGTCGCCCACTTTTCTGAGGGCGAGGCCCACCGCCACCGCCGCCGCCGGGCTGACGTTTTCCGGATCGGCAATGCCCAGCTTCTGCGGTTCGAACGCGATCTTCTTGAACGGGTCGAACATCTCCACGCCGGCGCCGAAATGTTCCTGCAGCGCCTGGATGAACCCGTCGACGCGCGACGCGCCGCCGCTGACGACGATGCGGTCGATGCGATCGGAGGTCGCGCTGGCCTTGAAGAAGTCGAAGGTCTTCTGAATTTCGAGAAGCACGTTCTCGGTCATGGCGTGCAGGACCGGCTGCACGTCCTCGAACGTCACGCCCTCGACCGACTGGCCGCGCTTCAACTGCTCGGCGCTGTCGAACGGGAGGTTCAGCTCCTTCTGCACGGCCTCGGTGTACGAGTTGCCGCCGATGGAGACGTCGCGCGTGAACGTGGACTGATCGCCGGTCAGAATATTGATGTTGATCGCGCTGGCTCCCGCGTTGAGCAGGACAACGACAGCCTCGGGCTCGGTGCCGTAGTTGATTTCGTACGCGTTCTGCAGGGCGAACGCGTCGATGTCCACGACCACCGGCGTGCGGCCCGCCTGCGTGATGACGCCCGTGTAGTCCGCAATCTTTTCTTTCTTGGCGGCGACGAGCAGCACGTCCATCGTGCCCTTCGAGTCAGGGCCCGTGCCCGGATCGAGAATCTGGTAGTCCAGGTTCACGTCCTGGATGTCGAACGGGATGTACTGCTCCGCTTCCCAGTAAATCGACTCCGCCAGCTCCGCCTCGGTCATCACGGGCAGGCTGATCTTCTTGACGATAACGGCGTTGCCCGAGAGCGACGCGGCCACTTCCTTCGTCTTGAACGCCTTGTTCTCAAACACGCGGCGAATCGCGTCGGTGACGGCCGCCCCGTCGATAATGGCGCCGTCGACGATGCTGTCGGGCGGAACGGGCTCGGTGCCGAACGCCACCACCTTGAAGCCCTTGCCCGCCGGCTTCAGCTCCACCGCCTTGACGGCGCTGGAGCCGATGTCGAGGCCGACGACCGATTTCGGTTTGCCGAAGCCAAACACGTGTGAGTCCTCTCGAGAACTGCGCATCAAGGCAAGCGCGATACCAGCCATGATGTGCAAAATCCGGGCAGCCGCTGCCGCCCGCTGTCCGTGACCGCGACAAAACCGTCAGCGAGTCACGGAATCAGTATGAACCCGCCCGTTCGCCGGAGGGTCCGTTTCCCGCTGATCCTGACCTCGCGGTCACCTTTATCGGCGGGAGCCGGTGGAGTCTGCAGTTGAGGCGTCGAACGCTTGACAGCACCCAGAAACGTGCGTATGATTTGAGTTTACCGTTGCCTGGACCTGCCCGACTGATGTATGTCCGGGCGGGAAATCCCCCACATCGGTTTGGCGCTGCGGGCCGCTCAGAGGCCTGCGGCTAACACGCGGGCTCGAATGTCCGCGGTTCAGGGAAAGTTGAGGCGTTCTCAAGGGATGTCTACGTTCATGGCGAGCGGCACCGAGACCGCCGCGGACAGCCGCTGGCACATCGTCGACGCGGACGGCAAGCCCCTCGGCCGTGTGGCGACCGTCGTCGCGCGCCTGCTGCAGGGCAAGCACAAGAAGACTTATACACCGTTCGTCGACACCGGCGATCATGTGGTGGTCGTCAACGCCGCGAAGGTGAAGCTCACGGGCCGCAAGGAAGACCAGAAGATCTACCGCCAGCACAGCGGGTACGAAGGCGGGCTGCGCGAGGAGCGCGCGCGCCTGGTGCGCCAGCGCAAGCCCGAACGGCTCGTCGAGGAGGCCGTGCACGGTATGTTGCCGAAGTCGACGCTCGGCGCGGCCATGTATCGCAAACTGAAGGTGTACGCCGGTCCGGATCACCCGCATACGGCGCAGAAACCCTCCAAGCTCGAGGTCGCATAGCGTGACAGCAGTTCAGTATTACGGCACGGGCCGCCGCAAGACGTCGACCGCCCGCGTGTTCCTGCGCCCGGGCACCGGGGCCATCAGCATCAACCATCGGACGTTCGAGGCGTTCTTCCCCACCCAGGCGCTCCGCACCCAGATTCAGACCCCGCTGGCCGTGACCGAAACGGCCGACAAGTTCGATATCGTCGCGACGGTGGCTGGCGGCGGCGTTTCGGGGCAGGCGGGCGCGGTGCGGCTGGGGATCGCGCGGGCGCTGGTCCAGTACAACCTGGAGCTGCGCAAGCCGCTCAAGAATGAAGGGCTCCTCACACGCGACGCGCGTGCCAAGGAGCGTAAGAAGTACGGCATGGCGGGAGCGCGCAAACGCTTCCAGTTCAGTAAACGGTAAGGGGAGGACATTTGGCCGCGATCGCGATGAAGGATCTGCTGGAGGCGGGGGTTCACTTCGGCCACCAGACCAAGCGCTGGAATCCGAAGATGAAGGAATACATCTTCGGCGAACGCAACGGCATCTACATCATCGACCTGGGCAAGACGGTGAAGCTGTTCCGCGTCGCCGAGGATTTCGTCAGCCGCCTCGCCGCCGAAGGCCGCACGATCCTGTTTGTGGGGACAAAACGGCAGGCGCAGGACGTCATCGCCGAAGAAGCGCAGCGATGCGGCATGTTCCACGTCAACGAGCGATGGCTCGGCGGCCTCCTCACGAACTTCGCGACGATTCAGCGCAGTCTCGGCCGGCTCCGCGACCTGGAGGCGATGGCGACCGATGGCCGCTTCGACACCCTGTCGAAGAAGGAAATCGCACGCAACGAGAAAGAGCGCCGCAAGCTCGCCAAGAACCTCGACGGCATCCGCGGCATGATGCGCCTGCCCGACGCGGTCTTCGTGGTCGACACCAAGAAAGAACAGATTGCCGTCGACGAAGCGCGCAAGCTGAAGATCCCGGTCATCGGCATCGTCGACACCAACTGCGATCCCGATGAGGTCGACTTCGTGATTCCCGGCAACGACGACGCGCTCCGGGCGATCCGGCTGTTCGCGTCCCGCATCGCCGAGGCCGTTATCGCCGGCCGCGACATGAAGCAGTCGGTGGACGCCGAGTCGGCGCGCGAGAGCGCCGACGACGGCGGCGCCGCCGGTGATGACGCCGCCCGGCGGCAGGCGGCGCGTCCCGCGCGTCGTCCTCGCGAGGCGGCGCCGGCGTCGGCATAAGCGCCCCGCAGTCCTCGTTCAGGCGCCGGCCTGCACTGTGTGGGGCCGGCGTTTTTTCGTACAGGCCCGTTTCTCGTTCATCCAAGGCAGACACGACATGGCGACCATTACCGCAGACATGGTGAAGAAACTCCGCGACCAGACGGGCGCGGGCATGATGGAGTGCAAGACGGCGCTCACCCAGGCCAACGGCGATTTCGAGGAGGCGAACACCATCCTTCGCAAGCGCGGGCTCGCGAGCGCAGCGAAGAAAGCCGGCCGGGCCGCGAGCGAGGGCCTCATCGCCTATCGCGTCGCGGCGGACCACTCGTCCGGCACGCTCGCCGAGGTCAACTGCGAGTCGGATTTCGTCGCGCGCACGCCGGACTTCCTGCAGCTGATGCAGAACGTGCTGGCCGAGATCGACAAGGCCGGCGCGGCGGCCACCGACGCGTGGCTGAAGGACCCGAACGGTCCGGTGCAGAAACTGGTGGCGGCGGCGATCGCCAAGCTCGGCGAGAACATGGCGGTCCCCCGCTTCGTGCGGTACGCCGGGCAGGGCTACGTCGGCCAGTACATCCACCTCGGCGGCAAGATCGGCGTGCAAGTGGAGTTCGCGGGCGTCACGCCGGCGATCAGCGCGCGCGAGGAGTTCACGACGCTCGTCAAGGAGATCGCGATGCAGATCGCGGCGGCGAGTCCGTCCTACGCGTCGCGCGACGCGGTCGCGGCCGACGTGCTGGACAAGGAGCGGGCGATCTATCGCGCGCAGATGGAGAATTCCGGCAAGCCCGCCGGCGTCATCGACAAGATCGTCGAGGGCAAGCTGGGCGCCTTCTACGGCCAGGTGGTGCTGGTCGACCAGCCGTCGATTCGCGACCCGAAAACGACGGTGAAGAATGTGCTGGCGGCCGCAGCCCAGACGCTGGGCGCGCCCGTCACCGTCACGCGCTTCGCGCGACTGAGGGTCGGCGAAGCGGCGCAGTAACAAACGGAGAGGTCACGATCTATAATCGCTGCTCGTGACCTCTTCTTCCGTCCCCGCCTACAAGCGCGTCCTCCTCAAGCTCTCCGGCGAAGCCCTCATGGGGGGCCAGAACTACGGTATCGATCCCGCCGTGGCCACGCAGATCGCGAAAGACATCGCGGAAATCCAGGGGATGGGTGTGGAGACCGCCATCGTGATCGGCGGCGGCAACATTTTTCGGGGCGTGGCCGCGAGCGCGCGCGGGATGGATCGCGCCACGGCCGACTACATGGGCATGCTGGCGACCGTCATCAACGCCCTGGCGTTGCAGGATGCGCTCGAACAGCAGAACATCGTGACGCGGGTCGTCACGGCGATTGAGATGCGCGCGGTCGCGGAGCCGTTCATCCGGCGCCGGGCCATTCGCCATCTCGAGAAGGGGCGCGTCGTCGTGTTCGGCGCGGGCACCGGCAACCCGTTCTTCAGCACCGATACCGCGGCGGCGCTGCGGGCGATGGAAATCAAGGCCGACGTGATCCTGAAGGCGACGAAGGTCGACGGGATCTTCACCGCCGATCCGATGATCGAACCCGCCGCGACGCGGTTCGAGAAGATCTCCTACCTGCAAGTGCTCGAGCAGGGCCTTCAGGTGATGGATGCGACGGCCATTTCGCTCTGCATGGACAACAAGCTGCCGATCGTCGTCTTCAACCTGCGCACGCCGGGCAACATCAGGCGCGCGATTGTCGGCGAGCCGATCGGGTCGCTGGTCACGGCATGAACGATGAATCCGATCCTCACATTCAACGAGGGTTCCATGGACGTCAATGACCTCAAGGGCCTGTACGCGGAAGTCAACAAGCGGATGAACACCGCTCTGCAGCACCTCCAGCACGAGTTCGCCGGCGTGCGCACGGGCCGCGCCTCGGTCAACATTCTCGACGGTGTGGTCGTCGAAGCCTACGGATCGAAGATGCCGCTCAACCAGGTCGCGGGCCTCTCGGTGCCGGAACCGACGCTCATCGTCGCGCAGCCGTTCGATCACTCGCAACTCGGCGCCATCGAGAAGGCCATCCGCGCGGCGGGCCTGGGCCTGAATCCGGCCAACGACGGCAAGATCGTGCGCATCCCGCTGCCGGCCCTGACCGAAGAGCGGCGCAAAGAGCTGTCGAAGCTCGTCCACAAGCTGAGCGAGGAAGCGCGGAACAGCGTGCGCCAGGTCCGGCGCGACGCCAACGATCGGCTGAAGAAGATCCTCAAGGATCGCAAGATCTCCGAAGACGACGAGAAGAAGGGCCTGGACGAGGTGCAGAAGCTCACCGACGGCCACATCAAGCAGATCGACGACCTGCAGAAGAAGAAGGACGGGGAGCTGTTAGGAAAGTGAGAAGTGTGAAGGCAGAAGGCTGAAGTGTCGTACTTCACACACCTCGAATGCTCCGTGCCCTGCGGAGCGCCGGCGCTCGACCCGCGCGGCCGCCACCACCTCTGCTCGTGCGGCGCTCCCCTGCTGGCCCGTTACGATCTCGATCGCGCGCGCGCCTGGTCGCGCGACTCGCTTCCGGCGCGAGCGCCGAACATGTGGCGCTACCGCGAACTGCTGCCGCTGTTCGACGGCGAGACGCCGGTCACGCTCGGCGAGGGCTTCACGCCGCTCTTTCACGCGCGATCGCTCGGCGCGTCCGTCGGTCTCGATCGGCTCTTCATCAAGGACGAATCGCTCAACCCGACGAATTCGTTCAAGGCACGGGGACAGGCCGCCGCGATCACACGCGCGAAGTACCTCGGCGCGAAGACGATCGCCCTGCCGACCGCGGGGAATGCCGGCAATGCCGCGTCCGCCTACTCCGCCGCGGCGGGTCTCGCCTGCGAAGTCTTCATCCCAAAGGACGCCAAGCGGCCGTTCGTCGACGAGTGCCGGCTCTACGGCGCGCATGTCACGCTGGTGGACGGATTGATCACCGACGCGGGCCGCCTGGCGGCCGAGCGCGGCGGACCGCTCGGCTGGTACGACGTCTCGACGTTGAAGGAGCCGTATCGCATCGAAGGCAAGAAGACGATGGCGTACGAGCTGGCCGAGCAGATGCACTGGGAGTGGCCGGACTGGATCGTCTATCCGACCGGCGGCGGCACCGGCATGGTCGGCATGTGGAAGGCGTTCGACGAGCTCGAGCGGATCGGCTGGATGAAAGGGCGGCGGCCGCGCATGGTGTCCGTCCAGGCCGAGCACTGCGCGCCGATCGTCCGCGCGTTTCAGGCGGGCACGGAGAAGGCGCAACCGTGGGAAGGCGCGACGACGATCGCCGACGGCCTGCGCGTGCCGCGCGCCATCGGCGACTTCCTGATCCTGCGCGCGGTGCGCGAGAGCGGCGGGACGGCGCTCGCCGTGACCGATCGATCGATGGTGGACGGCATGCTCGCGATCGGCAAGCACGAAGGCGTGAGCGCCGCGCCCGAGGGCGGCGCCGCGCTCGTCGCGATTCAGCGGCTCGTCGCGGACGGCGTGATGAAGCGCCAGGAGTCGGTGGTGCTGTTCAACACCGGCGGCGCGCTGAAGTACCTCGACGTCCTGCGCTAGTCGCCGAACGTCACGCCGAGCGCCTTGGCCGTCGCCAGCACGTCCGAGTCCCGCGGCACGGTCTTCGTCTTCCCCACGATATCCTCGAGCCGGCGGGCGATGATGTCCGGCGGCGCGAAGGCGACCATGGTGCCGAACTCGCCGCGCTTGATGAGTTCGACGGCCTTACCGCCGAACCGCGTGGCCAGCACGCGGTCGAAGCTCGTCGGCGCGCCGCCGCGCTGCAGGTGACCCAGCACGACGGATCGCGTTTCCTTCCCCGTTTCCCTCGCCAGCGCCTCCGAGACCTGGGCGCCGATTCCGCCGAGGCGTTCGACGTGGCCGTCGCGGGCGGCTTCGATGAGCGTCGTTCTGCCGCCGGCGGGAAACGCGCCTTCCGCCACGACGACGATGCTGAACTTCGCGCCCCATTTGTCCCGCTCGCGCAGCCGCGCCGCCACGATCGAGAGATCGAACGGGATCTCGGGAATCAGGATGGCGTCCGCGCCGCCGGCCACGCCGGCGTAGAGCGCGATCCAGCCGGCGTCACGGCCCATTACCTCGACGACCATGATCCGTTTGTGCGCTTCGGCGGTGGTGTGCAGCCGATCGATGGCGTCGGTGGCGAACGCCACGGCCGTGTCAAAGCCGAAACAGTTCGTCGTGCCGACGATGTCGTTGTCGATGGTTTTCGGCACGCCGACGAGAGGGATCCCTCGCAGGCTGAACTGGTGCGCGATGGCAAGCGTGCCATCTCCGCCGATGACGACCAGCGCGCCGAGTCCCATCTTGTGAAACATCTCGACGACACGATCCGAGTAGTCGCGGACGCCCTCCGAGGTCGACACCGGGTAGGCGAACGGATTGCCGTGATTCGTCGTGCCGAGGATGGTGCCGCCGAGGCGCAGGATGCCGGTCACGTCGCGCGGCGTCAGCGGGCGGGCGCGATCGGGTTCGATCAGGCCGTCGAAACTGTCTTCTAGACCAACGCAGTCGATGCCGCTGTTGGCGGACGCCTTGACGACCGCCCGGATGACGGCGTTGAGGCCCGGCGCGTCGCCGCCGCCGGTCAGCACGCCGAGACGTTTGATCGCTGACATTCGTGCGAGTGTACCGCAGCGGGACCCCGTTCGCATTGCGGCGCCGTAAAACGGCGTGGTACAATGGTCGTTCACGCTGTGGGCGGCTAGCTCAGCTGGGAGAGCGCCGCGTTCGCAACGCGGAGGTCGGGAGTTCGAGCCTCCTGCCGTCCACCAAATTCTCGAGCCATCCTGCAACATCCGAAGCCGTTGATGTTTCGTCGTCAACGGCTTCGTCGCATCTACTGCTGACTCCGCGACGGCACGCAGCGGGCGACGACAGTGGTCGGTTTTTCGTCGCACCACGCCGGGCGGTAGAACGTCAGCAGCCGGCCGAACACAATCACGCCTAGCCACGCGAGCAGCGAGATGACGGCAAAGAGCTTCGCGTTCCGCGGCGCTACTTCCGGCGCGCCGTGTGTGACCGCCCGCCCGTAGCCGGTCGCGTAGAACGCGAGCGCGTTCACGCCGGCGATCGCCAGACAGACCATCTTGAAGTGAAAGGACGGGTTGTAGATGTACTCCGTCGGTTCGGTCATCAGGAACATCACGCCGCTGCCGGCGCTCAGCGCGAAGCCGATCCCCGTCCATCGCAGCAGCACATGCAGCGCCGCCAACGGGATGCGCTTGCCGACGCCGAGCAGCCGCAGGTCCCACACGACGATGGTGCCGAAGAGCAATGAGAGCCCGATGAAGTGGACGCTCTCCGCGGCGGGCCATCCCCAATGCGTGCGCATGAACGCGGCCGCGACCGTTCCGCGCGCGAACGTCCGGACCAGCCACGCCTGCAGCGTCACCAGCGTCATCGCCAGCTCGCCAGCAGCTGCGTGTACGTGTATGCGAGAAGCCGGCCCGCAATGATGGCGCCAGCCCAGCAGGTCAGCGACGCGATCGCCAGCCGTCGCACGACGGGCTCGAGTGCGGCTTCACGCGCGGCTGAGGTACGGAAGACGCGGCGGTCGAGCGCGCGCACCGACGCCAGCGCGAGCGCGATGAGGGTCAGCTTGAGGTAGAAATCGGGATTCGTGAGGGCCTTGGTGGGATACGCGATCAACAGCGCAATGCCCGATGCTGCGTTCATCCAGAATCCCGCCCACATCACGCGAAGAAACGGCTGCATGCCGTCGAGCGGCACGGCCGGCGCGACGCCGAGGACCCGCAGTGCCACAGCCGCGTTGATGCCTGCCGCCAAGCCCATGCCGATGGCGTGGACCGACAGCATCAGCGGGAACGCAAGCAGCGACGGCGACTCGCGCAGCCATGTCGAGAGCGCTGACGATTCTATCGAGCCGAGTACCGCAAACAGGGCCGCCATGGTGCGGCGCCCATTGTAGACGCGGAGGCCGCGGCGGTTTCGGCGCGGTCAGGAGATCGTCAGGACGTTGTTGCTGAATCTCGCGGTGAACGCGCGCAGCGGCGCGGTGGCCGGGCCTTGGACGACGCTGCCGCTCGTGGAGTATCGCGATCCGTGGCACGGGCAGACGTACGTCGAGTTCTGGAATCCGCTCACCGTGCACGCTTCGTGTGTGCACACGGCCGTCAGCGCAGCGAAGACGTCCTGCCCGGTGCGCGAGACGAGGAAATTCCCCGCCGAGGCCTGCACGAGCGCGGCGCCGCCGACGGACGCGAGCGGGGACGCCGCATCGACGCCGAACGTCACCCCACGCCCGCGCTGATCACCGGAAGCGCCGGCGCGGAGTCGGGGCTCGTCGAGCTGCCGCCGCATCCAGGAACCACCGATCCGAGCGTGGCGATCGAAACGATCTGGCACGCCTGGGTCACGAACTGACGTCGATCCACTCGTCCTCCTCCGCGGCCCGGCTGCAGCCGGACGCCGCACTTCCCAATGGACGCCGCACTTTGGGACGCCACACTACCAGGGGAAATGCCAGACGCGGTGCAACCCGGATGCCGCCAGTGCGCCCGGCAGCGGCGGCTCGGGCGTCCTCATCGCCTGACAGCGATGTGCTCGGGCGATGACGTCGCGAGGAAGGTCCTTACGAGGTTAGTACGCCTGAAGCATCCGCCTGAGCTTGCGCTCGGCGGCATCGTCGGCGGCGCCGCGCGTCTCCGCCGTCGCCTCGATGCCGACGGGCACGCTCTGGCCATCGTCGTTCGCCTCGGTGACGCTCGCCTTCCAGCCGCTACCGTGAGGCTCGGACAGGATCCAGTAACGTCGTCCCTTGAGCTCCAACTGCTTGGCCATCGGGTTCCTCTCAGGGGCATCTTACAGAAACGCCAGTCAATCGGCACTAGCTGTGCAGTTCCAGAACATCATCCCAACGGTCTTCACCCTAGGACCGAGGGCTTCCTGCGCACCTTATCGGCGCGGTACGTCAAGTTCGACGGGCTCCGTGCCGATGTCTTGGAAGAATTAGCTCGACGACGGCATCCCTCTTGCCATAGGGTAACTACCCCACTGCCAGGGAACCGAGGCGTGTCATGTGGAAATGGCTCAACTGCTATCTCTCCGGTCGTCATGAATTCGGCGTCTGGTGCGAGCCAGGCGCAATCTTCCTTCGCTGCGTCCACTGCGGGAAACGTTCGTCGGGGATCTCGCTCGACAAGCCGCCGCACACGACCGCCTCGATCGCGCACACCCCGCCGGCCGGGACCGCGGTCTCTTCCCGCCGTACGCTGCCGTTCGATCGTGCGGCCGCGCGATAGCCGGTGAAGTTGACAGTCCGCGCGCGCCGCGATCAAAATACACGTCCGTGCCCGTCCCTCGAATCACCAAAGAAGAACTGAAAGCGCGACTCGAAAGCGGCGCGCCGCCCGTCCTGGTGGATGCCCGGCTCAAGTATCCGTACGAGCACAGCACGGTGAAACTGCCGGGCTCGCTCCGGTACGCCGCGGACGCGCGCGCGTTGTCGATCCCGCGCGACCGCGAAGTCGTGGTCTACGATTCGGATCCCAACGAGCTGGCGAGTTCCGGCGTCGCGGCCGAACTGATCCGCCTGGGCTACCGGGCGGTCACGCTCAAAGGCGGCATCGGCGACTGGCTCGCAGCGAACCTGCCGACCGAGACGAAGGAGGCGCCGAAACAGGCGCCCCCCGAGCCCGGCGCACTGAAAGGTTAGACCCTCGGCTCTCCAGCGCTCGCTCGAGCAACTCGCGCTGCTGGCGATGATCCGCGGCGACGCGGCGGAGGAAGCCCTCGTCACCCACGCGCTGGACCTGGCCCGCGCGCGGCATATCGAGTCTGACGTCGATCTCGGCCCCCTCTTCGATGCGCCGCCCGTCGGCGTCGACCCCGAAATCCTCAAACGGCTGCGCCAGATGTACGAGACCGGCGGCTGGGTGCTCGTCGAGTCGATGATCGCCGATCTGCCAGCGGACCTGCGCTGGCTGTTCGAATCTGGCGCTGTCACGCTCGAGCAACTCGCCACGATTCACAAGGGGCTGGGCGTGACGTCGAACGCGGATCTGGCGGCTGCCGTCGGCGAGCGCCTGCTGCAGGATCTACCCGGCATCGGCGTCGAGGTCGAAGCGGCGATCAGCGTGGCGCTGCCCGCCCTGCGTGCGCTAGTCCCGCGCATTCCGCTTGGCCGCGCCACCTCGCTTGCCGAGCCGTTCGTCGACCGCCTGCGCGCGTTTTCCGGCGTCGTCTGGGCGCAGCCGGCGGGATCGCTGCGCCGGGGCCAGGACATGGTGGGCGACATCGAGATCGTCGCCGCGGCCGAGGAGCCGCGCGCCGTGATCGAAGAGGCGCTTGGCGTCCTCGAGGCGCCGCACTGTCTGCACCGCAGCGCCCGCCGGCTCTATCTGCTCGACGAAGGCGTGCAGGTCGGCATCCGCGTCCCCGAGCCGGCCAACGCCGGCGCGACGCTGCTCTACCTGACCGGTTCGGTGCGGCACGTCGATGCCCTGCGCGCGCGCGCCGCGGCCACGGGCTGGCTGCTGACGCCAACGGGGCTCTACTCGAGCGACGGCACGCTGCGTCCCACGCCCAGCGAGGACGAGATCTACGCGACGATCGGGCTCCCGCCGATTCCTCCCGAAATCCGCAACGGCGATGACGAGATCAAGGCGGCGGCCCGCGGGGATCTCCCCGCGCTCGTGTCGCCGGAGGCGATTCGCGGCGATCTGCACATGCACTCGACCTGGAGCGACGGCCGCGACTCGATCGAGGCGATGGTGCAGGAATGCCGGACGCTCGGCTATCAGTACCTCGCGATCACCGATCACTCGCCGCACTCGGCCGCGACGCGTAACCTCACGATCGAGGGCGTTCCCCGGCAGGCCGAAGAAATCCAGCAGCTCCGCGAACGCTATCCGGACATCGCCATCCTGCACGGCTGCGAGGTGGACATCCTGAGCGACGGCCGTCTCGATTTTCCGGACAAGGTCCTCGAGCGTTTCGACGTCGTCCTGGCGTCGCTGCACGAGGGCATGGGCCACTCCCCCGATCAATTACTGAAGCGCTACGCCGCGGCGATGAAGCACTCGCTCGTGTCGCTCATCACGCATCCGACCAACCGCCTGGTCCCGAACCGGCCCGGCTACGATCTCGACTACGACCGCCTGTTCGAGACGGCCGTCGCCACCCGGACGCTCGTCGAAGTGGACGGCGCCCCCGTGCACCTCGACATGGACGGCGCGCTCGCGCGCCGCGCGGTCGCGGCCGGCGCCACGATCGCGATCAGCAGCGACAGCCATCGCACGACCATGCTGCGCCGCCAGATGCAGCTCGGCGTCCGCACCGCGCGGCGCGGCTGGGTCGAGGCGCGCCACGTCGTGAATACGCGATCGGTTGAAGACGTGCGGGCGTTCCTCCGTACCAAACGAGACACGCGCTGAAACAGCGCGGGTGGTATGGTTAGGAGATGGCACCTGCCCGCGCGGCACTGGCGATGGTCGTCCTCGCCAGCGGGATGGTGGCGACGTTCCCCCCAGGCACGCCGTTCGCGCGCCTGACAGCCGCCGCCGATCTCACGGCGCCCGAGTTCGCCCAGGCGCTCCAACGAAAATACGAAGGCATCAAGGACTTCTCCGCCGATTTCGTTCACGCGTACGAGGGCGGCGTCCTGCGCAAACTCATCACAGAGCGTGGACGTCTGCTGGTGAAGAAGCCCGGCAGGATGCGATGGGAATACGCGGCGCCGGAGGAAAAAGTCTTCGTGTCTGACGGCGTCAAAATGTATTCCTATATTCCGGAAGACAAGCAGGTCATCGTCGCCACGATCCCGCCGCAGGATGCGGCGACGACGCCAACGCTGTTCCTGGCGGGCAAGGGCAATCTGACGCGGGACTTCACGCCGTCGCTCGTCGATCTGCCGGCCGGCATGCCCGCCGGGAGCCGGTCGCTGAAGCTGGTGCCCAAGTCGCCGCAGCGGGAGTACGATTGGCTGGTGCTGGTGGTGGACCCGGTGACGCTGGGTCTCAGAGGTCTGGTGACCGTCGATGCGCAGGGCGGAAAATCGAGCTTTTCCTTCAAAAACCTGAAGGAAAACGTCGGTCTGACCGATAAGGACTTCGCGTTCAAGATACCCCGTGGTGTTGATGTTGTTACCGCATCTTCTCCGCCGTAATCGCCGTCCGCTGCCCCGCCGTCGTGCGGTCGGGCTGGCACTGTCGCTCGCCGTGTGTCTGGCGGGCAGCACCTGCGCGGCGTCCGGCGCGCTGCGCCGGGGCGAGACCGCCGAACAGCGTCAGGATTACGATCTCGCGGTCGTCGAGTACACCAAAGCCATCCAGCTCAAGCCGGGCGACAACGGGCTCCGCCTCGCACTGCAGCGCGCCAAGATCCGCGCCTCGGAAGAGCACTTCACACACGCGCGCCGTCTCGCTGCGACCGGCAAGCTGGACCAGGCGCTCGCCGAGTACGAGCTGGCGGCCGAGCTGAATCCGACCAACGGCGACGTGGACAACGAACTGCGCGCCACGCGCAACAAGCTGCGCGCCAAGATCGCGGTCGCGCGCGAAGGCAAGACCGAGCTGCAGACGCTGATCGAGCGGTCGCGCGATCTGGCGCCGCCCGGGCTCGATTTGCCGAAGGACGTGAAGATGCCGGCCTCCCTCACCTTCCGTGAGGCCAGCAGCCGAGACGTGTTCACGGCGATTGCCCGCTTCGCCGGCATCGGCCTGATCTTCGACCAGTCGTTCCGCGAGACGCCGGTGACCGTGGACCTGCGCAACGCCACGCTCGAGGACGCGTTGAACACGCTGTCGGGCGCGACCCGCACGTTCTTCCACGTCACGGCGGCAAAAACGATCGTCGTCATCCCGGACAATCCGGCGAAGCGCCGCGAGTACGAAGAGGAGATCGTCCGTACGTTCTACCTGAGCAACGCGGACCTCAAGGAAACGATGGACATGCTGCGCATGGTGCTCGACGCGCGGCGCATCTCGCCGACGACGGCCGCCAACGCCCTGACCGTGAAGGACACGCCCGAGCGCATTGCCGCAGTCGGCCGCGTGCTCTCGGCGATCGATAAGGCACGGCCCGAGCTCATCATCGACGTCGAGCTGCTCGAAGTGAATCGGACGAAGCTCGCCGAGTACGGCCTGCAGATCGCGTCGGCGGGCTCGTCGGGCATCAACGGATCGACGTCCATCCGCGCGACGGATTCCAGCGTCACGCTGCAGACGCTGCGGAACCTCTCGCAGTCCGATATCCTTTTCGCCGGCCTGCCGACGCTGTACTACCGGCTGCTCAAAAACGACGCCCACACGCGCACGCTGGCCAATCCTCAGCTGCGCACGACCGATGGAACGGTCGCGACGGCGAAGTTCGGCGAGAACGTGCCGGTACCGGTAACGACGTTCGCGCCCATCGCGACCGGCGGCACGCCACAGCAGCCGATCACGTCCTACAACTACCAGAACATCGGCGTGAACATCGACATCACGCCGCGCACGCATCACGACGACTCGGTCTCGCTGGATCTGAAGATCGCCGTGACGAACGTCTCCGGCACGGGATTCGGCGGGCTGCCCACGTTCGGGAACCGCGAAATCAAGACGCTGATCAACCTGCACGACGGCGAGACCAACATGCTGGCCGGCTTGATTCGCGACGATGAGCGCCAAACGCTCGAGGGGATCCCGGGCCTGAGCGACATCCCCGGCATCGGCCGGCTGTTCACGCACACGACGAAGACGACGGATCAGACCGACATCATTCTGACGCTGACGCCGCACATCGTCCGGCTGCTGGACTTGACCGAGGCCGATCTGCGGCCGTTCCGCGTGGGACGCGACTCGCTGGCGCCGCTCACCGACATCGGCCTGCCGCTTCTCGTCGAGCCGCCCAAGCCGCCCGAGCCGCCGAAAGAAGAAACGCCCATCAAGAAGCCCGACGGCCGAGGCGGCCGCCGCTGAGGCTCGCCTGAAAGGATCGCGCTACAACCGCAATGACATGTAGGCCGGGTCCTTTCGGACCCGGCTACGCCAGCTTCGCGACTTTCGCTCCCAGTCCCTGCAATCGTTCGACCAGCCGCGCGTAGCCGCGTTCGACCGTCTCGAGCGGCGACAGACGGCTCTGCCCTTCCGCGGCAAGACCCGCAGCGATCAACGCCATCCCGGAACGCAAGTCGCGACTGTCCAGCGGACGGCCGCGCAGGTGTTTCGGTCCGGTCACGATGATGCGGTGCGGGTCGCACAGGAACAGGTCGGCGCTCATCCCGCTGAGCTGTTCGAGCGCGAACAGCCGCAGCTCGTACATCCAGTCGTGGACCAGCGTCTGCCCGTCGGCCTGCGTCGCCAGTACGGTGACAAGACTCACCAGGTCGCTCGGGAATCCCGGCCACAGTCCGGTCGTAATCCTGCCCACGGCCTTCAAGCGTGATGCCTCGACGCGAAACACGTCGCCGTCCATGGTGCACGCGACCCCCATCCGGGTCAGCACGGCCGCGACGACTTCCATGTCTTCGGCACGCGCGCCCTTCACCTCGATCTCGCCGCCGGTGACGGCGGCGACGACGGCCCAGCTCCCGGCCTCGATGTAGTCGCCCCACAGCCGATGCTCGGCGCCGTGCAGCGCGACGCCGCCCTCGACGCGGATCGTGCTCGTCCCGCCGCCACTGATGCCGACGCCGAGCTGCGACAGAAAGACGCACAGCTCGACGACGTGCGGCTCGCAGGCGGCGTTTCTGATCTCGCTGATCCCGGGCGCGGCCGCGGCCGCCAGGAGCGCCGTCTCGGTGCCGGTCACCGAGGCTTCGTAGAGATACATCGACGTCGCGCGCAGGCCGTCCGGCGCCTCGAGCACGTGGCCGGCCCCTTCGAGTTGCCGCGCGCCCATCGCCGCCAGCGCCTCCAGGTGCGTCGCGATCGTCCGGCGTGCGGGAAAATCTCCACCGGGAGGCGCCAGATGGGCACGCCCGCGTCGCGCGAGGAGGGGGCCCAGCAGCAGGACGGATCCGCGCAGCCGGCCAACGAGCGTCGCGTCCGGCTCGTCCTTGACGACCCGGGGACAGCGGATCCGCAGCGTCGTGCTCCCGATCCCTTCAACCTCGGCGCCGAGGTCGAGCAGGAGCCGCGCCATCACCTCGACGTCGCTGATCCGCGGCACGTTGGTCAGAATGCATTGTTCCGTCGTGAGGAGACTCGCGGCGAGCAGGGGCAGCGCCGCGTTCTTGTTGCCTTCGACGTCGACGGAGCCCGAGAGGCGGTGACGCCCTTCAATCAGAAGCGTGGACATAAGTAGCCGGTAGTGGCAGTCAGCAGTCGATAGTTGGTGGTCGTTTAATCGAACTGCCCAAGGTAAACGATTTCTTCTTTCAACTCGACGCCGAACCGTTCGCGGACTGCGGCCTGGCAGCGCCGGATCAGCTCTCGGATCTCCGTGGCCGTCGCACGGCCTTCGTTGACGATGAAGTTGCCGTGCGCCGGCGAGACTCGGGCTCCGCCGATCGCAGTGCCCTTCAGGCCGGCGCGATCGACCAGCGCGCCGGCGGACCACGGAATGCCGTCGGGCACTGCGTCGCGGCCGGGCTGCGGATTCTGAAAAATGCAGCCGGCGCTCGGCGACTCCAGCGGCTGCGTCCGCTTCCGAAACGCCAGCGAAGCTTTCGCCGTCGCGCGAAGCGCGGACGGATCGCCGGGCCCAACGCGGAACGTCGCCGACAGCAGGACCTCACCGGAGTCCTGCAGCCGGCTCCGATCGTATCCGAAGGCCATGGCCGAGACCGGAACGACATCGATCAGCGTCGCGCCCGATCGCGAGGCGAGTCTGACGGCGAC
>JACPZW010000013.1 GCA_016195265.1 Acidobacteriota bacterium
ATCGAGTCTGCGAGACGACGTGCCGATGCCGCCTTTCCAGCCGTAGCACACCGTGCCCGTGCCTGCGCCGACGGAACCTTCGGCGACCGGTCCCGTCTTCGCGGTCGTGATCGCGTCGAGCACGTGCTCGGTCGTCACGTGCAGGCCGCGGATGTCGTTCAGTCCGCCGTCGTTGGTCTCGCCGACGACCGCGTTGACCGATCGCACCTGTTCGTTGCCCACCTGCGCGAGCGTGTAGCGGACGACGGCGTCCATCGCCGTGCCGACGCTGAGCGTGTTGGTGAGGACGATCGGCGTCTCGATGGTGCCGAGCTCGGCGACCTGCGTCGAGCCGGCCAGCTTGCCGAACGCGTTGCCGACGAACGTCGCGCCGGCGACCTTGTCCTGGAATACGTTGCCGCCGTGCGGGACGACGGCGGTCACGCCGGTGCGCACCTGATCGCCTTCGATAATGGTGGTCTGCCCCACGCGCACGCCGGCGACGTCGGTGATGGCGTTGAGCGGCCCCGGCGCGTAGACGCCCGGCGCGATGCCGATGTCGCGCGCCCGCGGCTTCGACTGGGCGACAAGCGAAGCAACCGCAGAGATCGCGGAGAGCGCGGAAACAATGAGTACAAATTCCTTCAGCGTTCTCTGCGTGCTCCGCGGTTGCTTCCTCTTCATCGTCATGACCGCAGCGCCGCCACCTGCGCCGTCAGCTGATCGAGGCGCCGCATCACCGCCTCGTGCCGTTCCGCCTCGGGCGACGGCTTCTTGCCGAAGAACGCGACCGTGCCGCCGGGATCGAGGACCGCCTTGTCGATGTCGTCGAGCGACGAGAAGCCCTGCTTGTGCGCGGCGGCCTGGAGCTCGGTCATCGTGATGAGCTCGTCCTTCATCCGGTCCATGCGAATCACGCCGTTCTCGATCAGGACGTCTTCCTCGCCTTCGACGAGCCGTTCGAGCTTCTCGTGCCCGTACAGCAGGCGCACCACCCAGTAGTTCACGATCAACAGCGTCGCCGCGCCGATGATGCCGCCCGTCACGGTGTTGTCGTCGCCGATGATGGCGTTCTGCACCGTGTTGGACAGCGTCAGCAGCACGACGAGGTCGAACGGGTTGAGCTGCGCGAGCTCGCGCTTGCCCGCCAGCCGCAGGCCGACGATGAGGAAGAGGTAGACGATGATGGGCCGTAGGATCTTCTCCGCGACCGGCAGCGCGAGTGCGAACATGTCGTGGAAGAGCGGCGTTTGCATGGAGAGCATTATGTACAATGTTGCTCGTCCGCATGCGTGTCTTCGCGTTTTCCTTATTGATCCTCGCGCTGGCGCCACTCGCGCGGGCGCAGGATCCGCCGCCGCGCATCGGGCCGCTCGTCGTCGACCTCCATGGCACCTTTCTCGGCTTTCCCGAAGATCAGCTCGTCGCGGACAGCCGCGGCATGACGCTGGCGGAGCTGCCGGGTAGCGGCCTCGGCGTGCAAGTCGGGATCCACGTGTATCCCGTGCGCTGGAAGGCGATCACATTTGGCGTGGGCGGTGAATTCGCCCGCATCAGCGCCGGCCAGACGCCGGTCGAGGGCGTGGTGGGCGTGCGTGCGGCTGAGGAGCGCTTCTCGTCGCTGACCCCGCAGGTTTCCTTCAACTTCGGGACCGGTCACGGCTGGAGCTACCTCAGCGCCGGCTTCGGCAGCTCCACGTGGTCGCTCGTGCCGCAGGGCCAGGACGCGTTCCCGCCGGATTCCGACAACGTGAAGACGCTCAATTATGGCGGCGGCGCGCGGTGGTTTGCGAAGCGGCATGTCGGTGTCAGCTTCGACCTGCGCGTGTACGCGATCAACCCCGGCTCGGCCGCTTTCAAGTTCCCTCAGCGGCCGCGAACGTCGCTGATGATGATGGGCGCGGGCGTCTCGGTAAAATGAACATCGCGGCCCGGATATCGGTCCTCAGCGAACGTAGAGCTTCTCGAGCGTGAGCACATCCGTTTCGGTCACACTCGCCAGGCCATTCACCAGCGACTGACACCCGGAAAATGAAATCGATACGGCCGTAACGATCGACGTGTTCGATACCGGCGACGTGCTCGACACCGACGACGTGCTCGACACCGAAGTGGGCTGCGCGGCGGACGCTGTGATCGAGCAGCTTACCAGCGTGGATGACGGGGCCGTGGACGACGTGGCGCGTGGATCGACCGCGAGGGCGAGGGAGAGCGTGGGTGAGGCGGAAGTCCCGCCCAGCGTGACGCTCAAGGCCCCCGCCACCCGGTCAGCATCGCCGGTCAACGGGACGGGGCCGGACAACGTGACGGGGCCGGAGAATGTCAGGTTCGTCAGCGCGAACGATGAGCTCGGCTTGTTGACCCAGCTCACGCCGATTGGACTTTTCGCGTCCTCGGCGCTCTTCAAACCGCTGGCTCGTACCAGCGAGCCCGACCAGGCACCTGTCAAGATGATGCCCGTCGGGCGGTCAGTGGTGTCTGGCGCGGTGGCGTCGCTTCCGCAGCTGATGAAGACGCCCGCGCACGCCGCGAGCAAGAGGAGCGCGGGTCGGGTCATCGACACACTAATACCATACCCCAACGAATTGGGTAGTTGAGTAATTGGGTAAGTGGGTAATCGCTGCGCGCTAGCTGGCACCAACCACCCACTTATCCAACTACCCACTTACCCAAGTACTCAATTACGACTCTCTCAGCGCCGTCATCGGATCGACCTGCGTCGCGCGGCGGGCCGGGATGTAGCTCGCGAACAGCGTGACGGTGAGCAGGCCGATGGCCACGCCTGCAAACGTCAGCGGATCCGTTGCGCTCACGTTGAACAGCAGGCCGCGAATGAGCCGGCCGCCCGCGATCGCGATCGCCGATCCGATCAGCACGCCGGTGACCGCGAGCCGGCCGCCTTCGCCGATTACCATCCGCGGCACGTCGGCCGGTCGCGCGCCGATGGCCATCCGCACGCCGATCTCGTGCGTGCGCTGCGTCACAGAGTACGCGACGACGCCGTAGACGCCGACGGCCGCCAGCGCAAGCGCGAGGCCGCCGAGCAGCGTGAACAGCAGCATGTTCAGCCGCCGATCCGACGTCGAATCCGTCAGCACCTGCTCCATCGTCGCGATGTCGGAGACGCCGAGGCCCGGATCGACCGCGCGGATCGCGGCGCGCGCGTAACTCGTTGCCGCGAGCGGATCGCCGGACGTGCGCACGACCCACGTCATCGTCGGCACCGCAAGCGCGTCCGCCTCGCCGAACCGGAACTGCATGTGCGGCCGGTACATCTCCGGCCGCGCGTCCATGTCGAGCCCGCGATGGTGCACGTCGGCGACGACGCCCACGATGGTGATCCACCGGTCGTTGGGTCCCATCGTCAACCGTCTGCCGAGGGGAGTCTGTCCCGGCCAGTACTTCCTCGCCATCGACTCGTTGATGACGATCACCGGCAGCGTGTCCGCGCGATCGGCGTCGGTGAACGTACGGCCGGCGCGCACCGTCGTGCCCATGGCCTCGAAGTAGCCCGGCGTCACGACCTGCCAGTCCGCGGCGCGGCCGATGCGGCTCGTCGGCGCATCGCCCTCGATGACGAGGCTCCAGTCGCCGCGTGTGCTCGCCAGCGGCAGGCCCGTCACCGCGCCGGCGGCCTCGACGCCGGGCGATTCTCGCATCCGGCGCTGGATGTCGGCGTACGCGACCGCCATCGCCTTGCCGTTGGTGTACTGCGTCGGCGGCAGCGTCGTGCGCGGCGTCAGCACGTGCGCCGCGTTGAACCCGGCGTCCACGTCGAGCAGGCGCGCGAAGCTGCGCGCGAGGAGCATCGCCGCGGCCACGAGGACGACAGACGCCGCGATCTCCGACACGATGAGCACACGGCGCAGCCATCCGGTGGCGACGCGCGAGTCGCGTCCGCCCGCCTTCAGCACCGGCTGCAGATCCGCTGTCGACGACTGCAGCGCCGGCACGATGCCGAAGACCACGCCGGTCACGGTCGAGATAACCGCCGTGAAGGCGAGGACGCGGCCGTCGATCGCGATGTCCTGCACGCGCGGAATTTTCAGCGGATCGAGCGCGACCAAACCTCGAGTGAGCGCCCACGCGAGCGCGATGCCGAGCGCGCCGCCGAATCCCGAGAGAATCATCGACTCCGTCAGCAGCTGACGGACCACCTGCCAGCGCCCCGTGCCGAGCACGACACGGATCGCGATCTCTTTCTGGCGCGTTTCGGACCGCGCCAGGTGCAGGTTGCCGACGTTGGCGCAGGCGATGAGCAGCACCGCACCGACGGCGAGGAACAGCATGAGCAGCGCGGGCCGGACGTCGCCGAAGACTTCAGAGGGCGCGGTCGCGAGCGTGACGCCCGCTTTCAGGCGGCCGATCGCGCTGACGCCGTGGTTGCCGCGCTGCTGCGGATCGTTGGGCGGAAGCGCGAGCGGCACCCAGCTGCACGGTCGCCGCACGCACGCGCACGGGCTCGCCGCCGCCGGTCAGGTTGAACGACGCGGAGCTGAACGCCGCGACGTTCTCGAGCGACTGCAACTGGGTCTGGTAGTCCGCCAGTTCCGGCTGAGAGACCCACGTCTTCGCCCAGTTCGTCCAGTGGCTCCACAGCATGACGACGCGGTCCGGCTCGCTGTACGGCAGCGGCCGCAGCAGGACGGCGTTGACGATGCCGAAGATCGCGGAATTGGCGCCGATGCCGAGTGCGAGCGTCAGCAGGGTGACGCCCGTGAACGAAGGCTGCTTGAGGAGCGAGCGAACCGCATAACGCATGCGGGCTTAGACGGGAGGAGGGTGTGTAGGGGTTGACTAAGTCAATTGGGTAGTTGGGTAGGGCAGGGTAATTGGATAAGTGCTTCCCGCCGCCGTCGTCCCCGGCCATATCAGCGGCGCCGCTCGTTCAGCCGTGCCGTTCCGACCTGTCTGGAAAATATTGCGACGAGTTCGGTAGATTCGCGCTGCAATCGTCAAAAGCTCGATCACATCGAGGCCGAATTGATACGTGCGCTGCTTGAGTTGATCCGCTTGTTCGCGCATGCCCGCGGCGGGAGCATGATGTGTGCCAGTCAGGGCATGAGGTTTTCAGGTCCGCGCGATCGCGATTACCCAGTTACCCAACTACTCACTTACCCAATTCAACTTAGTGAGAAGGGCGGATACTCATCAACCAGCAGCAGGACGTAGGCCTCGACTCTCAGCAGCCATCGCAGCGTCCCCACGCCGAACTCGTAGAGCCCGCCCGGATACTCGCCCGTGATCAGAATCAGGAACCACGACACGATCGCAGTGATCCACCACGCGAAGACGATGAAGAACAGCAGAATGAAGTGCGGGATCGCGAGAAAGAGCCGCAGGCCGACCGTCACGCGATCGCGCGGGCCGGCGGGATCCGTCACGGTCAGCGACGCCGGGTACTCCGCGTCGCCGAACGGCGGGTACCGATCTTCGAGCAGCATCATGTACGCGAGCGCGCGCACGCGCCAGCGCATGTAGAACGTCGTGAATTGGCGGATGCCGCCGATGTGCGCGCCGCCGAACACGATCGTGAACCAGCTGATGATCGCCAGCACGAACGCGACCACGCCCAGCAATCCAGTCTCGCTGCCGGCACCGCTGGCGTGGAGCCGCGTCGAGAAGCTGAAACCGACGCCGCCCACGAGAATCAGATGAGGAATTGCGAGCAGCAGGCGGAAGGCGACGGTAAGACGATTCCGGTTCGTCCGCAGAGGCTCGACGTTGACGACCACGGGGTAGCTCATGGGAGACATCATAGGGCAAAGGGCTGAGGGCTGAAGTTGGAAGTTAGAAGGTAGAAGGCAGAAGGCAGAAGGCAGAACGTAGAAGGTAAGATGCCCACCATGCGAGTCGCGTTCGTCGTGGCCCTGAGCGCAGTCCTTTTCGGCATCGCGCCGCAAACGCCGTCCGCACCGGCCGAGCACGGGACGTTACGGCTCCACTACGTGCAGAAGCCGATCGGCTACGAGCGGTACGACCTCGCCCGTGACGGCGACGCGTTCCAGATGTCGTCGGATTTCGATTTCACCGACCGCGGCGGCAACGTCCACCTGAACGCCACGCTCCGAACGAAAGCCGACTACACGCCGGTACATTTCACCGCGAAAGGCAAGAGCTATCGGTTCGTCAACGTGGACTCGGACGTCATCGTCGATGGCACCAGCGCCACGGTGCGCGCGGACGGCGCAGAGGCGAAGATCACGGTGCCCGCGATTTTCTACACCGTGGACGGCTACGCGCCGTTCTCGGCGCAGATGCTGATGCTGCGCTACTGGAAGCAGCACGGCGAGCCGCGCGTCATCCGCACGGTGCCCGGTTCGCCCGGCAATGACGTCTACGTCGAAAGCCGCGGCCGCGAGGCCATCCGCATCGGCACGAAGGCCGTCCGCCTCGAGCGCTTCGTCATCGACGGAGTCGTCTGGGGACGCGAGACGCTGTGGCTGGACGAAGACGGATCGCTCGCCGCCGCGATCACGCGCGCCGGCGGTCTGGGCTTCGAAGCCGTGCGCGAGGACCTCGAGTCCGCGCTCGTCGCGTTCGTCCAGCGCGCGACCATCGATCGCCTTGGGGATCTTGAAACCATCACGGCGCGGACGCCGCCGCTCAAGATCGGCACCTACGCGATGGTCGGCGGGACCATTGTTGACGGTACCGGGCGCCCCGCGATCGCCGATGGCGTCGTCGTCGTCCGCGACGGGAAGATCGCCGACGTCGGCCCGCGCGCGTCCGTCACGATTCCCGAGGGCGTCGTGACCGTTCCCATCGACGGCAAGACGGTGATTCCCGGCTTGTGGGACATGCACACGCACGTCACGCAGGTCGAGTGGGCGCCGGTGTACCTCGGCGCCGGCGTGACGACCGTCCGTGACATGGGCAACGAGTTCGAGTTCATCACGGCCCTGCGCAAGGACATCAACGCCGGCCGTGCGCTCGGGCCGCGGCTGCTCCTCGCGGGCCTCATCGATGGTCCCGGGCCGAATGCGTTCGGCGTGTACTATGCGGCGACACCCGACGAGGCGAAACAGGTCGTCGGGAAGTACCACGACGCCGGATTCGAGCAGATCAAGATTTACAGCCTGATCACGCCGCCGATGGTCGAAGCGATCGCCGCGGAGGCGCATCGGCTCGGCATGACGGTCACCGGTCACGTGCCGAACGGGATGACGATCGATCAGGCCGCCATCGCGGGCATGGACCAGGTCGCGCATCTCGCGATTCGCGGCGAAGCGGGATCGGACGAAGTGAACCGCATTATCGGTGTGCTGAAGGACCGCAGGACGGTGATCGATCCGACGCAGTCGTGGAACGAGCTGCTCGGCCACGCCGCCGGCGCGCCGATCGCCGCGTTCCAGCCTGGCGTGACGAAGATCCCGCCGCCGCTCAACCGGCTGTTCTCGAATGCCGGCACCGCGGGAATCGATGCCGCGACCGCGCGCACGCGGCTCGAACGCGGATTGCGGATCGTGAAGGCGCTCCATGATGCCGGCGTCCCGGTCGTCGTCGGAACGGACGAGGGCATCCCCGGCCACAGCGTGCACCGCGAGATCGAGCTCTACGTCGAGGCGGGATTCACGCCGATGGAGGCGCTGCAGGCGGCGACGATCGCGTCGGCAAGGGCGATGAAGCTGGACGGCGAGCTCGGGACGATCGAGAAAGGGAAGCGCGCGGACCTCGTCGTGCTGAACGCGAATCCGCTGGAGAAGATTCAGAACATCCGCACAGTGCGCTGGACGATCAAGGACGGCAAGGTCTACGACGCGCCCACGCTCTGGCGCAGCGTGCGATTCCAGCCGTAGACAATGGCGGAACTGTAGGCCGGGTCCTTTCGGACCCGGCCCGAGCAGGCGGGTCCAAAAGGACCCGCCCTATTAATCCGTCGCTTGGAACTGCCGGCCGAGCGTTTCCGGTCCCATCCACACGGTCGCGATGACAAGGACGCCGGCGAGCGCGATGCAGCTGGCCATTGAGGTCGCGAGCGTCATCCCGCGATCCTGCATGGCGCCGATGATCGCCGGCGTGAACGATCCCACCGCGGCGCCGACGTGGTACGCGAAGCCGGCGCCGACCGCGCGGACCGCCGTCGGGAAGCGCTCGTTCAGGTACGTGGGCACCATGCCCCACGCGCCGGCGGCGAAGAAGCCGACCAGGAACGCGCCGAGCCACATCAGCCACGTGTTGTCGGTCAGCACGTAAAGCGGCACGGAGACGATCCCGATCGCCATCATCAGCGTCGCGGCGCCGCGGCGGCCGAGCGCTGTCTCGGCCAGGCGGCCGGCCGCGATCGCCCCCGTCACACCGCCGATGTTGAGCAGCAGCGAGAACGACACGGGCTTGAGGCCTTTCGAGATGATGAACGTCGCGTACCAGAACGTGACCGAGTAGTACGAGAAAATGAACATCGTCATCATCAGCGACGTGAGGAGCGTCGTCTTGATGAGATCGGGGCGGAACAACTGCGCCAGCGACACGCCGTCTTTGGTCTTCGTGTGGCGCAGGTGACGCTGACGCTCCAGCCAGACCGGCGACTCCTTGACGCCCGACATGATGAAGAACACCAGCAGCGCTGGGAGTGCTCCGAGAAAGAACATCACGCGCCAGCCGAAGTCAGGCCGCGTGTTGACCAGCGGATACGCGTACTGAAACACCAGCGCCGAGATGATGAAGCCGGTCGAGTAGCCGCCCTGCAGCATGCCCGATGCGATGCCACGTAGCCGCGCCGGCCAGTGCTCGAGCGTCAGCGGCATTCCCGCGGCCCACACGCCGCCCATCCCGATCCCGAAGAGCGCGCGCAGCGCGAGCAGCATCCCGAACGTCGTCGAGAGGCCGCTGAGGAACGCGAAGCCGGAATACCAGAGGACCGAGAACATCAGCGGACCCTTGCGGCCCCAGCGATCCGCGGCCGTGCCGGCGCCGATCCCGCCGATGACGCGCGCGAACAGCGTCACCGTCCCGATCGCGCCGACGGCCGCCTTGCTGACGCTGAAGCTGGTCTGCAGATCCGCGAGCAGGAACGAGACGATCGTGAAGTCGAAGCCGTCGAGCGTCCAGCTGAGGAACGACGCGAGAAACGCGTTCCACTGCGTGCGATTGACCTGGCGGTACCACGGGCCGGTCGCGGCCGCGGCTGGGGGGGCGAGGACGGCGGAGGTCATGAGTTCCCGGCAGTGTATGCGAAGCCGATTTTGACACCTGTTCTGTGTCCACATATTATGTGGGCATGAACATCACGCTCTCCGTCGACGAGCGGCTCGTCGTCCGTGCGCGAAAAGTTGCGAAGAGTATGGGGAAGAGCCTCAACCAGGTCATCAGGGAGCACCTGGAGGACCTGACGTCGAAGCCATCCGCCGACGAGTGGATTGCGGAAATCCGCCGACTCTCTGATTTGGGGCAAGGACGTTCGGGCGGTCACCGTTTCGATCGCGAAGAAGCGCATGCCCGTCGCCCGTAGCTTCGTTGATACGAACGTGCTCGTCTACACAGACGACGCCGACAGTCCCTCCAAGCGCCGCCGCGCGACGGCGCTGCTCGCCGAGTTAGGCCCGGACCGCGGAGTCGTGTCGACGCAGGTCTTGCAGGAGTATTTCACGACCGTCACGGCGCGCCGCGGCGTTGACGCCGCTCTCGCCCGCCAGAAGGTTGAAGCGTTCAGTCAAATGCACCTGGTGGTGCCCGGTCTCGATGACATTCTCGCGGCCATCGACCTGCATCGACTCCACCGGCTCTCGTACTGGGATGCGCTGATTGTCCGGAGCGCGACGCACGCTGGCTGCGCGGTCTTGTACACCGAAGACCTCCAAGCTGGTCGCCGCTTTGGCGGCCTCGAGATCGTCAACCCCTTCGCGTAGCTTCCTCAGCGTGCGCTCTTCGACGATGCCGATCCGTCCGCCGTCAGATATCGGGCCAGCCAGTCCATGAACTCCTTGTACCAGTACACGCTGTTCTGCGGCTTCAGCACCCAGTGGCCCTCGTCTGGAAACACGATGAGCTTCGACGGCACGTTCTGCCGCTGCAGCGCCGAGAAGAATTCCAGGCTCTGTGTGTACGGCACGCGGAAGTCCTGCTCGCCGGCGATGACGAGCGTTGGCGTCTTGTAGGCGCCGAACTCGGCGGCGTAGGTGTGCGGCGACGTCTTCTCGTACGTCGACGGATTCGTCCACGGCGTGCCGAGGAAGTCGCGCTCGGGGAACCACAGTTCCTCGGTCGCGCCGTACTCGCTCGTGAGGTTGTAGACGCCGGCGTGCGAGATCAGCGCGCGGAAGCGGCCCTTCGCGTGCGACTCCATCCAGTCGATCATGTAGCCGCCGTAGGAACCGCCGGCCGCCGCCACGCGCGTCCGGTCGGTGAACGGATATTTGCCGAGCACGTAGTCCAGGCCGTTCATCAGATCGGTGAACGCCTTGCCGCCCCAGTCACCTGCAATGTCGTCGGTGAACTTCTGGCCGAAGCCGGTGGACCCGCGGCGGTTGATGTTCAGCACGACGTAGCCCGGCGACGCGAAGGTCTGCGCGTTCCAGCGGTAGCTCCACGTGTCGCTGTGCTGCGTCTCCGGCCCGCCGTGCAGAATCATCAGCACGGGATACTTCTTCGTCGCGTCGAAATTCGGCGGGCGGACGAGGAAGCCCTGGACGTCGGTGTTCGCCGCGCCCTTGAACGCGAACGATTCGCCTTTGGACAGGTCGAGCTGCGAGAGGAGCGCCGCGTTCTGATGCGTCAGTTGCCGCGCGGCGCCGCCATTGGCGGGCACGGCGTACAACTCGGCCGGCGCGGCGAGACTGCTGCGCGAGACGACGAGTATGTCGCCCGGCTCGCCCTGAGCCTGTCGAAGGGCGACGGCGAACTCGCCGTCGAACGACCCCGGCGTGACGGCGCGCGGCGTTCCGCCGGTCGCGGCAATCGCGAAGACCGGCATCTCGCCGCGATCTTCCGCGTTGAAGTAGATCGTGCCTCCGTCGGCCGACCACAGCGGCGTGTCCGCGCTGCGGTCGAAGGCGTCGGTCAGGCTCGTCGATTTCCCCGACGCGCGGTCGAGCACCATCAGCCGCCACTTGTCCGATTCATAGCCCGGCCGCGCCTGCGAGTGATACGCGATCGTCCTGCCGTCTGGCGAGTACGCCGGCGCGCCGTCGAATCCCGGATTCGTCGTCAGCTTTTTCGCAGCGCCGCCGTTGACGTCCACTTCGAAGAGATCCGCGTTCGTGCTCGCGGCCTCGACCGCGTCGGTCACGGCGGTGAAGCAGAGCGTCTTGCCGTCCGGCGAGAACGCAAACGGATGCGGGCCCTCGCGCTCGCGCGGCGGCACGTCGTAATCCGCGCCGGGCACGAGGTCGCTCGCGTCGGCGCCGCCATGTGCGACGACCGGCACGACGAACAGATGGGAGCGCTTGCCATCGGCCCACGACGTCCAGTGACGGTACAGCAGCCGATCGTACGCGCGTGCGCGGACCGGGTTCTTGCCGCGTGCGTCATCGCGGGCCCCGTTGCATGCGTCGTCCTTGCAGTCGGGGAACACGGACGCCGTGAACGCGATCCATCGGCCATCCGGCGACCAGATGAAGCTGTCCACGCCGGTCGAGATCTTCGTCACCTGCGTCGGTTCGCCGCTGCCGTCCGCGTTCATCACGAAGATCTGCATCGTGCCAGTGCGCATCGAGATGAACGCGACGCGCTTTCCATCGGCTGACCAGCGCGCGCCGCCTTCGCGGCCCGTCGTCGTCAATGCGCGCGGCTCGCCTCCCTTGGAAACATCGACCGGAACGACCCAGACGTTCCTCGCCATCCGGTTGGCGGTGAGATCGGGCGTCGCGACGGTGTACAGCACACGCGTGCCGTCCGGCGAGACCTGCGGATCGCTGACGCGCTGGAGCGCGAGCAGATCGGAAAGGGAGATCGGTCGCCCCGCCGCGGCGACAGGCGCGGCGCAGGTGGCCCAGGCGGTGACGGCGCAGACGATGGCGAAAGGTTTGGAAGTCATAGAGGACGCATGATACTCCGGGCGGAGCAAGCTCCGCCCCCTACGGGCGGCCGAGAAGTTTGATCAGCCTCTGCTCGAGCGCCGCGACCGCCTTGACCGCCTGCGTCGTCGGCGCGCGGTCGGCGCCTTCGACGGCGTCGTACGCGGTTGCGAGGTCGGTGTTGAGAGACTTCAGATCGTCGAGGTGGCTGGTGGCTGCCGCCGCCGCGCCTTCGGCGCTTTGGCGAGCCTGGCCGGAGCTCGCCTGCGGCGAGCGTAGGCCGGGTGACTGGTGGCTGGAAATCGCCGCGAAGGACCGATTCATCATGTCGGCGATGCGCGTCGCCAGACGGAACTGCTGCGTCAGCCCGAGCGGCGTGATCTTCGCGCGCGAGTCCATCTTCAGCGTGAGCGGCTGCGTGTGCTCGCTCTTCGCGGCATCGCTCGCGTAGACGCCGAGCGACGCCGGGACCGCTGGCATCGATGTTCCGGTGCGACTGAGGTCCGGACTGACGATCGACCAGCTCTGTCCGTAGTTGATGGTCTTGTAGAGCCGCTGCGTCGCGAAGAACAGCACGTGCGGGTCCGCCTGCGAGAAAAGAATCGGTGCGGTGCGCACGAATCGATCTTGTCCGTCGCGGACGACAACCGGGCCGACCTGCTGCACCTCGCCGGTGCGCTCGTCGTACCGCGTCACCTTGCCGCCGAAGATGATGCCCGGGTGCAGCGGATCGGGCGCGGCGTATCCGTACTCCTCGACGCCGACCGTGTGCCAGTCGCGCGTCGTGATCTCGCCGAAGTCGCTCCGGCTCGCGACGCCGGCCGAGCCACTCTCCTGTTGCCCGCCGTACACCCAGTACGGAAACCGATTATCGGCGGTGACGTGGAACATCTGCGCCGTCGGCTGGTTGTACCAGGAGCTCCACGTCTGGCCGCCGTTGACCGTGATCGTCGCGCCCTGATCGGACGCGATCAGCATGATCTGCGGGTTGGCCGGATTGATCCAGATCGTGTGGTAGTCGTCGCCCCCGGGCGCGCCCTTGAACGCGGTGAACGTGCGGCCGCCGTCGGTCGACTTGTAGGTCGACGTGTTCGCGGCGTAGACGATGTCCGCGTCGGCCGGATCGACGCGGACGTTCGCGAAGTCCTCGCCGCGGCCCCACACGCGATTCTCCGTGTTCATCTGCGTCCAGCTCGCACCGGCGTCGTCCGATCGATAAAGTCCCGAGGTCTTCGCCGTCACCCACGCGTAGATGCGATTGGGATTGTTCGGCGCGAGGCCGATGCCGATCCGGCTCAGGCCGCCGGCGTACGTCGGCAGACCGCGCGTGAGCGGCGCCCACGTCGTGCCGCCGTCGGTGGACTTGAAGAGGCCGCTCGTCGGACCGGTGTAGGCGTTGCCGTACTCCCACGGCGCCTGCCGTGCGGCCCACAGCACGGCGTAGACGGTCTGCGCGTTCGACGGATCGAACGCGAGATCGATCGCGCCGGTGTTTTCATCTTTGTAGAGCACGCGCTGAAACGTCCGGCCGCCGTCGGTCGATCGATACACGCCACGTTCGTCGTTGGCGCCGTACGGATGGCCGAGCGCCGCGACGAAGAGGCGGGCGGGATCCTTTGGATCGACGAGGACCGCGCCGATCTGACGCGCGTCGCCCAGGCCGAGGTGCTGCCACGTGCGACCCGCGTCGGTCGATTTGTAGAGGCCGTCGCCGACCGACAGGTCCGGCCGCTGCAGGCCCTCGCCGCTGCCGACATAAATAATGTTGGGGTCGGAAGGCGCGACCGCGACGGCGCCGATCGACTGCGTCGGCTGATCGTCGAAGATCGGCGTCCACGTCTGGCCAAAATCCGTCGTCTTCCAGACGCCGCCGTTGTTCACGCCTATATAGAAGAGGTTGGGCTGCTGCGCGACGCCGGCCGCGCCGACCGTCCGGCCGCCGCGCAGCGGCCCGATATGCCGCCAGCGCAGATCGGCGTAGAGGGCGGGATCCGTGGTTCCCCTCGGCGCGACTTGCGCACCGACCACGGCCAGGCCCGCCGCCAGCGTCAGCGCCAGCGCCGGGATGAACGTCCGCATTTGCACACGATCCACGGTTATCACGGGGCGATTATAAGGATCCGGGCGCAGCTGCCGATAACCCGATCACATGGCCCAGAACGAGGACGACGCCTACGACCTCACCGCCGTCGAGGACGTTCAGATCCCGACCGAATGGCAGAATGGCGCGGTCTACACGCTCGAGCAGGCCGTCCGCTGTCCGCATTGCCGCGAGCCGATCCGGACTCTGCGGGTCGTGCGCATGCTCCGCACGCAGGTGACGTTCACGTCGCCGCTCCCGCGCGCCGGCCGCGCGCTCGTCTGCCCGCTCTGCGAGCGGATCGTGTCCGCCGAATTGTCCGGCATTCTGTGATTATCAGCCGGGTCCAAAAGGCCCCGGCCTACTTGACCTGCGAGCGAGCCCAGCCATTTGTAGGGCGGGTCCTTTCGGACCCGCCGGTGTGCTATCTTCTCCCCCTGGAGGGTCACTCAATGACGAAGGCGTTTCGGCTGCTGCCGCTCGCGCTCGCCGCGTGCGCGCTGCTCGCCAGTCCCGCCGCCGCCCAGCAGGAACTGAAAATGGGCGACATGGCGCCGGACTTCACGCTTCCGGCCACCGACGGCAAGACCTACTCGCTCAGCAAGGATCTGAGGGGGCATTGGGTCGTGCTCGGCTGGTTTCCGAAGGCGTTCACCGCCGGTTGAACGGCGGAGTGCAACTCGCTCCGTGAGAGCGGGGGACTCATCAGAAAGTTCGACACCGCGTATTTCATGATCAGCGTCGACACGCTGGACGAGAACAAGGCGTTCGCCTTGAAAGAGCACGCGGATTTCCCGATGCTCGCCAATCCCGACAAAAAGGTCGCGTTCGCCTATCAGGTGATCAGCGCGGATTCGCCGCCAGAACGTCAGTTCGCCAAGCGGTGGACGTACTACATCGACCCGACGGGCAAGATCGCGTTCATCGACAAGGCCGTGAAGCCGGCGACGTCCGGGCAGGACATCGTCGGGAAGCTCGGCGAATTGAAAGTTCCGACCAAGTAGAACGAATTGAGTAAGTGGGCAATCTGGTAGTTGGGTAATGGCTCCGGCGCTCCGAGGCCATTACCCAATCACCCAACTACTCAATTCCCAGATTCATCCGCCGCGCCTCAGCCTTCAGCGCGGTCCACTGCGCCATCAGCTTCGCGACCGCGGCGTGACGCGCGCCCACCGCGGCGACCAGCTGGGTGGTGGGCGTCACGTCCGCGCCCTGAAGAAGTCCCATCAGCTGATTCAGCCCGCCGCTGATGTTGCCGAGCGTGTCCGGACCTTCGGGCGCGCCACCGCGTCCGCCGCCGCCGCCTTCGAGCGCGGCGAGCTTCTGATCGAGCGGCGTGCCCGTCGCCTTCGCGCGCAGCGCGCGCACATCACCCAGCGTCTTCTGCACGTTGAGCAGATCGTCGTACAGGTGCTTCGACAGCGTGAACTGCTGCGCCAGGCCGAGCGACGGTGTTTTCACGCGCGGGTCCATCTTCAGCGTTAGCGGCTGCGTGTAGCTCTTGCCGTTCACGGTCAGCTTCACTGTGTACTGACCCGGTGCGGCCCACGGACTCGCGGGCACCGGCACGGTGTCGTGTGGAACCGCCGCGATTGGCAGCCCGCCGCGTCCGCCGCCGCCTCCCGGTATTGGTTGATAGTGAATGTCCCACGTGAAGCGATGCATGCCCGCCGTCGTCGCGAGCGGGTGCGGCGCGCGATACCAGTACATCGGCACCGGCGCGTTCGACGCGTTCGGCATGTCGAGGCGATCGTCGCTCGAGTAACGACGCACGAGCGTCGATCGCAACCCTGCTTGCCCCGACGCTTGGCGAGATGGGGAAAGGGTCGCGCTGCTGGCCCCGGAAAAGATCTCGAGCGTCACCGGTCCCGACGCGTTCGACGCGAGCGAGTAATTGATGATCGCGCCGTCCGGCGGATTCCGTCCGGCGGTTTCGTCCGGCGGGATCGGCGTGTCCGTGTTCGTGTTCTGCCGCACGCGATACGCGACCTGCGGCTTGAAGAGGACAGGGCTGAGGGCTGAGGGCTGAGGGCTGACGACCTGGCGCAGAGGCGTGATGTCGTCGAGGATCCAGATGCCGCGGCCGTGCGTGCCGGCGATCAGATCGTCGCCGTGGACGATCACGTCCCGCACCGATGTTGCGGGCATGTTCAGCCGCAGCGACTGCCAGCGATCGCCGTCGTCGAACGACACGTGGACTTCGTGCTCCGTGCCGGCGAAGAGCAGGCCCTTCTTCTTAGGATCCTCGCGCACCGCGTCCACCGGCGCGCCGTCCGGCAGACCGCTGACGATCTGCGTCCACGTCTTGCCGCCGTCGTGCGTGCGATAGATGTGCGGGCGCATGTCGTCGAGGCGCAACGTGTTGATCGCGGCGTACGCCGTGTTCGCATCGAAATGACCGGCGTCCATCACGGACACCTTCGCGAACGGCTTCAGATCCGGCGGCGTCACGTCCGTCCACGTCGCGCCACCGTCGGTCGTTGTGTGAATCAACCCGTCGTCTGTGCCGGCCCAGATCCGATTGATGTCCAGCGGTGACGGCGCGACGGCGTAGATCACGCCGCGCTGCGTCGGCTTCGCGCTGTCGGCGCTCCGGTACTTGCCGATCGTCTGCGGCGGCTCGAACGTCTTGCGCGTCAGGTCCGGGCTGATCTTCTGCCAGCTGCGGCCGCCGTCCGCCGTCTTCCAGAGCGTGTTGGCCGCGAAATACATGATGTGCGGATCGGCGGCCGAGAAGACGACCGGCGCCGTGCGCAGCGTGCGGAAGTCCGCCGGTCGGACCGGCGTCGGCGCGATGTTCTGCACCTGCGCGATGCGGCGGTCGTAGCGCGTCACCTTGCCGCCATACACAATGTTCTCGTTCAGCGGATCGGGGACGGCGTAGCCGTACTCCTCGACGCCGACCGGATGCCACTCACGGAAGGTGATCATCCCGTCGTTGCCGCGGCTGGACACGCACGCGGAACCACTCTCTTGTTGCCCGCCGCAGACGCGGTAGGGGAACGCGTTGTCCGCGTTCACGTGATACATCTGCGACGTCGCCTGGTTGTACCAGGAGCTCCACGTCTCACCGTTGTTGACGCTGATGATCGCGCCCTGATCGCTCGCGAGCGCGATGATGTTCGGCGCGTTGGGATTGATCCACGGCCGCTGGTAGTCGTCGCCGCCGGGCGCGCCGCGCAGCGCGACCCACGTCCGGCCGCCGTCTTCGGATCGATAGCTGACCGTGCTCGCAATGATCACGGCGTCGCGATTCTGCGGGTTGACGACGGGGACCGGGAGGTCACCGCCGCCGATGCGGCCCGCCGGACGAGTGTCGGTCGTCGCCGGCGTCCAATTCTCGCCGGCGTCATCCGATCGGTAGATGCGGACGGTCGTCGGATTCGCGACCGTCGCGTAGATCCGGTTGCCGTCGCTCGGTGCGACCGCGATGTCCGCCTGGACGACGCCTTCAGCCGGCAGCCCGCTCGTCAGTTGCCGCCACGTCGTGCCGCCGTTGGTCGACTTGAAAATCCCGCCGTTGGTCCCGGCCCACGCGCCGTTCTCCCATGGACCCTGGCGCTGCTCCCACAGGCACGCGTACACGATGTCCGGATTCCTCGGGTCGAACTCGAGATCGGAGCCGCCGGTGTTTTCGTCTTTCGACAGCACTTTCTGGAACGAGTGTCCGCCGTCGGTCGATCGGTAGATGCCGCGCTCTTCGTTCGGGCCGTACGGATGGCCGAGCACGGCGACGAAGAGCCTGTTCGCGTCGCGCGGGTCGACGAGGATGTACGGAATCTGCTGGCCGTCGCGCAGGCCGAGATGCGTCCACGTCTTGCCGGCGTCTGTCGATTTGTAGATGCCGTCGCCGACCGAAAGATCCGGACGCGCGAGGCCTTCGCCGCTGCCGACATAGATAATGTTGGGATCGGACGGCGCGACGGCGATCGCGCCAACGGAGCCGGTCGGCTGATCGTCGAAGATCGGCGTCCACGTGCGGCCGAAGTCGTTCGTCTTCCAGACGCCGCCGTTGACCGGCGCCATGTAGAAGACGTTGGGCTGGCCGGGCACGCCCGTGATCGCCTTGGTGCGGCCGCCGCGGTGCGGGCCGATCGACCGCCACCGCATCTCGGCGGCGAACATCTTCAGATCGACGGTGCCTGTCGCTTGCGCGCGCACCCGCGGGCGCGGCAGGAACGCCAGGACACCGAACACGGAGAGCAGTGACACAGCAGCAAGACGGCGGAGCATTGCGCGCATCCTCCAGGCGTGGGGACCGAGCTTGCTCGGCCCAGCGGTTTCAACAGGCGTCGATTCTACCGCGCGACGATCTGCGCCGTCTTCGCTCGTGGGCAATATCTGCCCGCCTGCGAGGCGCGCGCCTCGCAGAAAATCCAATCTGGACGTCGCGATGGCCGGAACCATAATCGGCGCGTCATGGGGCCAGCCAGCCCAATCAGCGCTGTGGAAGAGGGCGCGGGGCGCGGGCGATAATGACGATTCCGTCAATTCCGCACTTCCCCGAGCGACACACCGCTAATGTTTCCTATCGTCCCCATGAGACTGTTTATTGAGCCGATGAACGCGACCGTCGTCGAGGTGGCCGACGATGGGCGGGTGCGGATTGAGAACGAAGGATGGTCGGGGCCCACGCTGCAGGAGCAGCGCGCGATCATCCACTCGGCGCAGAACGACATCGCCGAGCTCACCGACGCGATCGAGGTCTTGCAGAAGAGCAGGAGTGGCGAACGGCAGCATTGATGTAGTATCATCACTACATGAGACTCGGGCTCCGCGAAGCCAATCAGCGTTTTTCGAAAGCCATCAGGGCGGTGCGCGCTGGCGAAGAGGTGGTCCTCACAGAACGAGGCCGCCCGATTGCTGTTATCAAGCCGTTCACGAGGAAGGACGCTCCGGCGGCCGCGCTTCAGGCCATGGTCGAGGCGGGCCTGGTCACGCCGGCGACGCGGGGGGGGCCGATGCCGCCGCCGCGGTGGCGTCCGGTGAAAGTCACCGGCCGGTCTCTGTCCCAGTCAATCATTGACGATCGCGACGACCGTCTCTAGCCGTGTGGGCCTACGTCGACACGAGCGCGCTCGCGAAGCGGTACATCGACGAAGCCGGGCGGCGTGAAGCCCTGCAACTATTGCGACGCTATTCCCTGGTGACGTCGGTGGTGCTGCCTGTCGAACTGTGTGGTGCGTTCAGGCGCCGCGTCGCAGAAGGAACGCTCGAGGCAGCGCGGCTGCCGGGAATCCTGAGCCGTGTCTCCGCGGACAGGCAGCACTGGACGCTGGTGGAGGCAGGCGCCGAGGTGCTCGCCGCCGCCGAGACGCTTGTCTCGACCCGCCCTCTTCGGACGCTCGATGCCATCCACGTGGCATCGGCCCAGCTTTTTGCCGCCCGCATGTCGATGCCGGCACTGCTCTTCGTCAGCGCCGACCGGCGACAGACCGAGGCCGCGGCCTTCGTCGGGCTGACGGCGAGGCTCATCGCGTAAGAGTCACGCCCTGGGGATTTGCGGCAGCGAGTCGAAGTGGCGGTCGCGGTCGTAGAGCGTCAGCGAGTGCTGGAGGACCAGCGCGGCGATCCACATGTCGTTCGTCGGAATGGGCGTCCCCTGCTGACGCAGCTGCCGGTACACATTCGCGTAGTGATGGATCGTCTGGTCGTCGGCGTAGACGATGCGGACGCCGGGCTTGAGAAGAAAGCGCCGTAAGACCGACTCATTCTTCGGGCCCTGACGGCCCACGCCGAAGCCGGCGCGCAACTCGCCGATCACAACAAACGGCAGCACGACCGTGTCTGCCGACTCGATACGTTCCACCACGTCCGCGTCACCGCGGCACAGGTCGGTGTAGCGATTGGTGTCGAGCGCAAGATTCATTTCCAGAGCGCGCGGTCGATCTTGTGCTGATCCGCGAGCGCGCGGTCGAAGGCCCGGTCGTGATGCCAGGTGCCGGCAATATCCTTCAGGTCGCGCTGCCGCGGCCGGTGTTCCGTGACGCCGGCGCCGCGGGCGAGTGTCTCGAGGGCGACGTCGTTCAGGCTCTTGCCTTGTTCCCGTGCGCGGCGGCGAAGCGCCAGGTCGACGACGTCCGGTATGTTGCGGAGCGTGTACTGCATGCACTCATTGTAGGCGGTGAAGGCAGATCAGGCAAGCGAACGGCTCGAGCGCGATCACGCAATCGCCTGATCACCAGACAGCCCAATTCAGCAGCGCGGTTCGTCGGACTTCACCCGTGACCAGGACATCGAGATAATCCGGCCTGCGTGACGGCGATGTACGAGGTAAGGAGCCCCAGCGGACCGGCGTCGGCGCGATGTTCTGCACCTGGGCCATGCGGCGGTCGTAGCGCGTGATCTTCCCGCCATATCGGGACGTTCGGGTTGATCCAGGCTCGCTGGTAGTCGTCGCCGCCCAGCGCGCCGCGCCGCGCGACCCACGTCTTGCCGCCGTCTTCAGAGCGATAGCTGACCGGACACGGCGAGCAGCGACACAGCAGCAAGACGGCGAAGCATTGCGCGCATCCTCCAGGCGTGGGGGCCGAGCTTGCTCGGCCCAGCGATTTCAACAGGCGTTGATTCTACCGCGCTCCGTCCTGTGGTTTCGTCGCCGATTCCATTTCCGGGAGGGCGAGCGTCATCGGGGCGCGCCGGCGCCGCCGGCATGAGGCTTTGGTTCGCTCTTGCCCCTGAAGTCGCCGCTCATACAATGTCTGTGTGACGTCCGCGCCGGACAGGCAGATCGGGCCGTATCCCGTGCTGGGCACGCTCGGGGAAGGCGGCATGGCGACCGTGTACCTCGCGCGCGATCCGCGCCACGGGCGATCGGTCGCCATCAAGGTCATGAAGCCCGCGATGGTCGCCGCCATCGGGCACGAGCGGTTCCTGCGTGAAATCGAGACGGTTGCGCGGCTGACCCATCCGCACATCCTGCCGCTCTACGACTCCGGATCGTCGGACGGCCAGTTGTACTACGTGATGCCGTACATCGCCGGGCCGTCGCTCGCCGCGAGGCTGCAGACCGTGCGGCAACTGGCGCTCGACGAAGCCGTGCGCGTGGCGCTCGGCGTCGCCAGCGCGCTCGGCCACGCGCACCAGCACGGCCTCGTCCACCGCGACATCAAACCGGCCAACATTCTGCTGTCGGACGGCATCGCGCTCGTCGCCGACTTCGGCGTCGCGCGCTCGGCGGCGCCTGAGCTCGATGGGAACGCGGAGACCGCCGCGGGCGTCGCGCCGCTGACCGGCCTCGGTGCGATAGTCGGCACGCCGCGATACATGGCGCCCGAGCAGGCCTTCGGCGACCCGGACGTGGACGGCCGCGCGGATCTCTACGCGCTCGGCTGCGTGCTGTACGAAATGCTCGCGGGCGAGCCGCCGTTCACCGGCCCGGCCGCGCAGGTCCTGCGGCGTCATGCGCAGGACAGGGTGCCCCCGCTCGCAGTCGTGCGCCCCGATGTGCCCGACGCCGTCGTCCGGGTGATCGAAACCGTCATGGCGAAGTCGCCCGCCGACCGCTTCGCGACCGCCGCGCAGTTCATGGACGCGCTCACGGCCGCCTCGGCCGGCGGCGGGACAGCGACGATTGCCGGGCCCGCCGCGCAGCCCTCCGGCTTCACCATCGCCGTGCTGCCGTTTCAGAATCTCGGTGGATCGCCGGACGACACCTGCCTGGCTGACGGCATCTGCGACGAGCTGATTCACATGCTCGGGCGCATCGACGGCGTGCGCGTCACCTCGCGCGGATCGTCGTTTCTGTTCCGCGAGCGCACCGCCGACGTGCGCGCGATCGGCGCCCAGCTCAACGTCGGGTCGGTGATCGACGGCACGTTGCGCCGCGCGGGCAAGCGCCTGCGTCTCACCGCGCAGATCATCAACGTGGCGGACGGCTTTCAGGTCTGGTCCGAGCGGTACGACCGCGAAGTGGACGACGTGTTCGCGCTCGAGGATGACATCGCCGGCGCGATCGCGCGCGTGCTGCGCGTGAGGGTGGTGGGAGCAGGGCACAGGCCGGCCACCAACTTCGAGGCGTACGAGCGCTACCTGATGGGCCTTCACCATTGGAACAAACGCACGCCGCGGGATCTCGATCAGGCGCTCGATCATCTGGCGGCGGCCGGCGCGATGGATCCGGCGTTCGCGCCGGCCTCCGGCGCGATGGGCCTCTGCTACGTCACGCTCGCGCTCTACGGCCTGCGGCCGCCGGCCGACGTGATTTCGCTGGCGCAGGTATCGGTCGAGCGCGCGCTCCGGATCGACCGGCACGACACCGCGGCGCTCTCCGCGCGCGCGTGCATGCGCGCGATTCACGACTGGGACGCCGCCGGCGCCGAGCGCGACTTCAGGGAAGTGATCGCCGCCTCGCCGTCGGACGCGATCGCGCATCAGTGGTACGCCACGAATCTGCTCGCGCCGCAGGGACGCTTCGACGAGGCGCGGGCGGCCCTCGCCCGCGCTCGCGAGCTCGATCCGCTCTCGCCGTCGATCATCGTCTCGACCGGTTTCGTCGCGTATCTGGCCCAGGATGTGACCGGCGCGATCGCGCAGTTCGAGCGCGCGCTGTCGCTGGATCCGTCGTTCGCCGCGGCACGGTATTTTCTGGGGGCGGCGCTCGTCGCGGCCGGCCGGGGGACCGAGGCGGTGGCGGTGCTCGAGGCGGCGGCCGAGGGGATGGGACACAGCCCGGAGGTCCTGGCGGCGCTGGCGGCTGTCTGCGCTCGATTCGGGGACCGTGGTCGATCCGAATCGCTCCTCTCGACCCTCATCGAGGCCAGAGCGACGCGCTATGTCTCGTTCGCGCTGACGTCGGTCGTGCGGGCGGCGCTCGGCGATCTCGACGGATCCGTCGCCGACATGGAACGCGCAATCGACGCGCGCGCGGTCGAGGTGATCTGGCTCGAGGTCCGTCCGGTCTACGCGCTGCTGCGCGCCGACCCGCGCTTCCCGGCGCTCCTCGCGCGGCGGGAAGCGGCGCGAAGGTTCGCGCCGGACACGAAGATCGGGTGAGTGCTGCCTCCGTTCCTGGCCTTTCTCACGCGCCAGTCAATGCACCACGCACGTTTCGCGCCTCGTCCAGATCCCGCGTGGGCGTCTGATCCGGAACGCTGCGAATGGCTTCGTCGAGCATCGGCCGGGCGGTGGCGCCGCGGCCGCGCGCGCGCAGGAACATCGCGAGACTGCTCGCGGACCGCAGCTCGAACAACCGCGCGCCCTGACGACGCGAAGTGTCGATCGCGCGCCGCAGCAACGATTCGATCGCGTCGGCCTCGGTATTCGTGATCGACCCGCCGTTCGCCTGCGCCCGCCGCGCACGCACCTCCGCCTCGAGCCGATCGATCTCGGCCGCGGCGATCGCTTCGCCGCCCTGCGCCACCAGTCCCCGCGCGTCGTCCAGCCGCTCGATGGCGCGACTGAAGTCGCCGCGCATCGCGTGCGCGCCGGCCAGCTGCGTCAGGAAATACGGCACGACCATGCCCGTTCCGACCCCGCGGTACATGCCAAGCGCGTTTTCCATCTGCGCGATGCCGGCATCCACCTCGCCGGCATCGGCCGTGCCGCGGCCGGCGAAGATCATGCCCCACAAGAGCCACCAGCCCAGCGCCTGCGCCTGCGACAGCGCCATCGTCTCGCCGGCGCGCGCGGCCATCGCCGCCGGCTCGCGGCGGTACGACTGCAGCCACGCGGCGCACCCGAGGGCGTACGCCTGGCTGAACGGATGCTTCAATTCGTCGGCCAGCCGCACGGCGCCCGCCGAGCATTCGATCGCGAGCGCGGTGTCGCCCTGGAGATACCGCACCATCGCCGCGACGGATCGCGACGTGACGCCGACGTCCTGACAGCTGAGAAAGCAATTCGCATGATGCCGCTCGGGCACGTAGGTCGCCACGGCGCGGTCGAGATGTTGGCGCGCCGTCGCGAGGCGGCCCATGTAGTAATGACTGAGCCCCAGCGCGAAGTCGGACTCGAGCACGAGCGACTCGTCGCCGAGACTTTCGGCGAAACTCATCATGCGCTCGGCGAACTGCAGCCCCTGCGTCTGATCGCCTTTCACCAGATAAAACGCCCAGAGCCCCCATAACACCCAGAACAGCGTGGGACTGTCGCCCACGCGCTCGCTGAGCGCGTGCGCCCTCGAGTACGCCTCGGCCACTTCGGGCGCGGCCCAGCCCTTCTGAATCGTGAGCGCCGTGCCGAGCGTCGAGAGCAGGTCCAGCTCGAGCCGATCCCGTTCGACCGAGACAGGCTGCGCCGCCACCAGCTCCAGTCCGTGCCGCAGATGCGTCGCCGCTTCCTCGACGGCGGACGAGGCGACGGCCTTCTGGCCGGCCTGCAGCCAGTACGGCACCGCGCGCAGCGGCTGGCCGGCGCGGCTCCAGTGCTGCGCGAGGCGCTCGGGCTGGCCCTGCGCGATGGTCGCGAACGGCCCCTCGAGCGCCAGCGCGACCCGCTCGTGATATTGCTGCCGGCTGCGCTTGAGCAGCGACTCGTACGCGACGTCCTTGATCAGGTCGTGCTTAATCGTGAAGCCGCCGCCGGTCGCAAACACCAGTCCGGCATCGAGCAGTTGCTGCAGGCCCCGGCGGATCGTGCGGCTTTCGGCCGGCAGCACGTCGGTGAGCAGCTCGTACATGAAATCGCGGCCCACGACCGACGCGATCTGCATCACCATCCGCGCTTCGGGCTCCATGCGATCGAGGCGCTCGCGCAGCAGGTCTTGCAGCCGCGTCGGCACCGCCGCGTCCGGCACCGGTCCGGTCAGCTCGTACCCGCCGTCGCGCTCGACGAGCCAGCCGGACTCGAGCAGCATCCGCGTCATCTCCTCGACGAACAGCGGATTCCCTTCGCTCTTCTGGACGAGCAGCGTCAGCACCTGCCGAGGCAGCCGCTTGCCGCCGGTGAGGCCGCGAATCATCGCCTCGGTGTCGGCCGCGGACAGATCGCTGACGGTCAGCTGAACCAGCGACGCGCGCGGCTCCCAGGGCGCGCGGAACGCCGGCCGCGCGGTCATCAGCACGAGCAGGCGCCGGTCGCCCATGCGCTCCATCACCGCGCCCACCAGTTCGAGCGTCGTCGGATCGATCCAGTGCGCGTCTTCAATCACCAGCAGCGTGGGCCGCCGCTCGGTCGGCACGAGAATCATCGCGAGCAGGATCTCGAGCGTGCGCTGCTTCTGCGTGAGCGGGTGCAGCGCCACCGGGCTGTAGCCGGCCTCGGGCGGGACGCCGAGCAGTTGCGCGATGAGCGGCAGCGCGCCGTCGGCGTCGCAGCGATGTTCCAGCAGCGTCGCGCGGACGCGATCGAGCTTGAGGCGCGGATCCGTCTCCTCGGCCAGGCGGAGCCGCCCTCGCAGCATCTCCGTGATCGGATGCAGCGCGCTGCTTGCGTGATACGGCGAGCAGAAACAGTCGAGCCGATGGTGCATCCCGGTCGACAGCTGGTCGCGAAACACGTGCACCAACCGCGACTTGCCCACGCCAGGTTCGCCGGTGAGCACCACGACGCGTCCCGCCCCCGCGCTCGCGTCGCGCCAGGCCGCGCCAAGCGGCGCCATGATGGTCTCGCGGCCGATGTAGGACGTGAGCTGCGGCGCGGTCGCGCCGTCCAGGCGGCCGTGCGCGCCACTCGCGCCCAGCACGACAAACGCCTCCACCGGCTCGGCGACGCCTTTGATCATCTGCGGCCCGAGACGCTCGGTCTGGAAGAACTCCGACACGAGGCGGAGCGTGGCCGGGCTGATGACGACTGTGTTGGCCTTGGCGAGACCCTGGATGCGGGAGGCGATGTTCGGCGTGTCGCCCATGGCGAGCCGCTCCGTGCGGTTGGCGCCGCCGACGTCGCCCACCACCGCGATGCCGGTGTGCACGCCGATCCGCACCGCCAGCGAGACCGGCCGCTCGGGGCCGAGCCGCGCGTTGAGCTTCGCGACCGCCTCGACGATCTCGAGCGCCGCCTGCACCGCCCGCCGGCCGTCGTCTTCGTGCGCGATCGGATAGCCGAAGTAGATGAGGATGCCGTCACCGTAGTACTGCGCGATCGTGCCCTCGTAGCGGCGCACCGCCGCCGCGGCGGTCTCGCGATAATCGCTGACGATGTCGCGCAGATCCTCGGGATCGATCTCGCGGGAGAGCTGCGTGGACCCGACGAGGTCGCAGAACATGAACGTCATGTGCCGGCGTTCGATCGGCGACGTCACGGTGGCCGACGCGAGAGGGTCGGCCGAGAGGACCGGTGTCGCGCGCGTCACCGCGGGCGAAGTGGCGGCGGCGATCGCCGCACCGCATTGGGCGCAAAAACGCGCGCCGGGCACGTGCTCGGCCCCGCACGCGGCGCACCGGGCGGCAAGGGCCCCGCCGCAGTGCGCGCAGAACTTCGCGTCGACGGCGGCTTCCGATCCGCATCCGGGGCAGCGACGAGTCATCGCGGAGGCGCAGGCAGAAGGGGCAGATCCCCGGCGCGCACGCGCGGCCACTGATGATGACGTTCGTGTTCGGTCAGGATCAGCATCGGCTCCGCGCCAAACAGCGCGCGCGCCATCCGCACCACGACGTCCGGCGCCGGCAGCCGGAACGTGCCCAGGCGGCCGTCATCGTTGTGCAGCACGTGGTGGAACACAAAGCTCGAGCAGCCGACGCTCAGACGCAACGCCACCCAGTACACGAAGAACACGCGAGGATTGACGGCGACGAGCGCGATGAACGCCGCGCACCGGATACCGGCATCCACCGCAAGCGACCGGCTCATGCCGTGCTCGCGCACCCAGCGGACGAACCCGCACTCGGGTGAGATCAGCGCGGCGCCGAAGGCGCGAAGCGGCCCGCCTTCGATCTGATACCGCTCGGGGTCGCGGTCGGTCGACGCGAATCGATGGTGCGCGAAGTGAATCGCGCGATGCTCGCGGTAGCCCAGGCACATCGGCGACTCGAAGATCATCGTCAACTGGTGAAAGCGCGGCAGCTGCGACGACGGGCGCGCGTGCAGCAGCTCGTGCAGTGCCAGCGCCATGCGGAAGTAGACGAGCGGCACCACGGGCACGAGTAGCCAAGGCGGCATCAGGCCCAGGACCGCCGATCCGAGGGCGGCGTACAACGCATACGCATAGACCCGCGTCCAGAACTGGTAGTGCCGGGCATCACGCTCGTCCCGCCACAGTACGGGCGGGGGACTGAAGGCATCGGGCGCGGCGGCCATCGCGGCGTTGTCTGAACCCTCCTCGAACATGGAGGACGGCATGCGGGGAGTCACGTGCGGCATTAGGATACAGGCGATGGCGCGAATTGCAATAGTCGGCGCCGGCCCGGCCGGGTCGTCGGCGGGCTGGCACCTGGCGTCGCGTCACCACGAGGTCACGCTCGTCGATCGCGCCGCCTTCCCGCGCCCGAAAACCTGTGGTGACTGGATCACGCTCGGCTCGGTGGCCGAGCTCGCGCGGCTGGGGCTCTCACGCGCCGACATCGAGCGGCAGGCCGTCGACCACGCCGCGATCGCCGGCACCGTCATCATCGCGCCGAACGGCAGGCGGACATCGAGCGAGGGACGCGAGTCCGCGTACTGCATCCCTCGGCTGATCTTCGACGCCATGCTCTGGCGGCATGCCGTGGCGGCGGGATGCCGTCCCGTTCGCCGATCGGTCCGCGACATCAGCGCCGATCCTGAACTGGCCGGCCAGTTCGATCACGTGATCGACGCCCGCGGCGCGCTGGCGGGCACGGCGAACGCCGTCGCGCTTCGCGCCTACTGGACCGTCCCTCGCGATCGCCTGCGCGCGGGCGACGCCGCCGTCGTCCAGATTCACACCGACGCGTGGTTCCGCCGCGGCTACGGCTGGCTGTTCCCCGTCGGCGGCGACGCGGGGACGCTGCGCGTCAATGTCGGCGTCGGTTTGTGGAGGGCCGACAGCGCGGAGGGCGGCACCATCGCGGACTTCTACGAGCGATTCACGTCGACCAACACGGTGATCGCGCGCTGGCGCACGGGCGCCGTAATCGAACGGCCCGTGGGCTGCCACGTGGGCCTCGGTCTGTGGCGGAATGTCGTGGCCCCGGGCGGCGTGCTGCGCATCGGCGACGCGGCGAATCTGGCCGATCCGCTGACCGGTGACGGCATCGGCAACGCGCTGGCGAGCGGCCGGCTGGTGGCCGACGTGATCGACCGGCATCGGGATCGCGATGGCGCGGCCCGCGCGTGGCAGGCCCGGCACGACGAGTTCTTTATTCCGGAGTTTCGGCGCGCGCTGGTGATTCGACGTGCACTGACGGGATCAACGGGCAAGAACGCGGCCGCGTCCGCGCTGGCCATGGCCCCGTGGCTCCGCCGTCGCGTGCATGCGGCGTTGTTCGGCGAGATCGGTTATCGCGAGATCGTCCGCCGCTGGCAGTAGAATGGCGCCCCTATGACCTCACGGTGGACGGCCGACACGCTGATGCAGGCGCGGCGCGAAGGCGATCGGGACGGCGACGCGATCATCGAGCGCATCCTCAGCCCGCGGTCAGGCGACAACAACCAGAACGTGCGCGGCTACAACCACCTGCTCGATCTGGCCACCGTGATGGTGACGAGCCCGGAGCTGGCGCTCGTGCACGATTCGCTGCTCCGGCGCGACCTCGACGAGTCCGGCGAGGTCGGCCGGCACTTCGAGCCGATGCCCGCGCCGGACTGGGTCGATGAGAACAAGCTGAAGCTGGCCTCGGCCGTCTGGGAAACCGACTCGATTCTGGCCATTGCCGTGCTGTACGCGTCGAGTCTGCCGGCATGCTACCTGATGAAGAAGGGCGTGCCCGCGCTCTACGAGACCGACAAGCTCGCCGAGCAGACCTATATCTTCCAGCGCATCTACGAAACGGGCATGATGCTCGAGAACGTGATGAAAGCGGGCGGCCTCAAGGTCGTGCGCGACAACAGCCACCCGCAGGAACTGCTGGCCGAGGTGCTGCGCACGCACGATCCCGACGGGCAGTGGGTCTCGCATTACCACGGGCTTCGGCGCGCCGCGGGCGACACAGACAAGGGGCCGGACCCGGAGGCGGTGTGCCGCGACTTCGAGGCCGCGACCAGCGCGGCGACACGGTACATCTGGGGCGACGGTTACATCGCCGCGAGAAAAGTGCGCTTCCTGCATTCCGCGATGCGATTGATGCTGCAGCGGCCGGGCCTCTCCGGCGCGCCGCGGGCCGCCGCCGGCGGCAAGGCGCAGTCGTTCATGGAGAATGCCGCGCAGCGGACCGCCGCGTGGGACACCGCGACGCTCGGCGTGCCCATCAATCAGGAAGACCTCGCGTTCGTGCTGCTCACGTTCGGCTACCTCATCCCCAAGGGCATGGAAACGTGGGGCCGCGCGCTGCCCCGCGCCGAGAAGGAAGCCTTCCTGCACTTGTGGCGCGTCGTCGGCCACGTGATGGGCATCCGCGACGATCTGATGACGGACAACCTCGACGAGGCGGAGGGGCTCTACGACCAGATTCTGGAGCGGAACGGCGGCGGCTCCGACGAGGGACGCATCCTCACGACCGCCGTGATGGACTTTCTCCGCAGCTACATTCCGACGAACTTCGGCATCGACAAGATCCTTCCGGCGTCACTCATCATCGACCAACTCGGACCCTCCCGGGCGGGGCAGATCATCGAGAAGGACACATTCCGGGCGGCGCGCAATCCCCTGGCGCGCGCCTGCTATTTCCCCCTGAGAACAACCGTCAAAACGTACTACTGGTTGCGGGACCATATTCTCCGCCACCTGCCGATCGTCGGACCTGTCGTCACGCACATCACCAGCTCGTCCGCGAACACGCTGATCGAGAGCTGGCGCGGCTCGTTTCGCCGAAAGCCGTTCTACATCCCGATGGATGCCACACGATGGGTCCAGCAGCGGGGCGCGACGCCGGAATTCCAGCAAGGGCTGCAGCGCTGGCGCCAGCACCTCTTCAACACGATGGCCGCCGGCCTCGCCTCGTTCGTCGTGTCGGGATTTTCCGTCGCCGCCGCGCTGACGTTCTTCCTGCTGGGGATGGGGTGGCGGCACGATCGCAACCTGGCGCTGTCGCTGAGCGTGGGCGCCTTTGCGCTCGCCTGCTACCTCCTGACGGTACGCGTGCCGAAGATTTCAGATCAACGACCGACGTTTGACCACGAACCGCCGACGGCGTGATCGCGGGTTCGCGATGCGCCGGCGTCCTGACGCACGCAGGCACAGCGGCTGACGCCCTCATTGGCGGCCCTCATTGGCGGCCCTCATTGGCGGCCCTCATTGGCGGCTTGACACGACGCCGGCCGCCGTCATAATCGGCGCGTGAGGGGCGTTGGCTCCGCTCGTCTTTCGCGCTGGAGCCGCATCACTATGAAGAAGCCGGTCATGACCACGGGCCGCCTAACCGCCGTGGCCTTGCTCACCATCGGGTGGACCGTCGCCCTCGCGCAGGCGCAGCGGGGCGCGCCCGCGCCGCGGGCTCCGGTAACCCCAGCCGCGTCCGCGTACACCGGCCCGCGCACTCCGGACCGCAAGCCCGATCTGAACGGCATCTGGCAGGTGCTCGGCACGGCGCACTGGAATCTCGAGGCGCATTCCGCTATCGAGGGCGTTCCCGCTGGGCTGAGCCTTGTCGAGGGCGGATCCATTCCGTACCAGCCGTGGGCCCTGGCCAAGCGGAACGAGAACTTCAAGAATCGTCTGATGGCCGATCCGCTCAGGAAGTGCTACATGCCTGGCGTGCCGCGCGCGACGTATCTGCCGTTCCCCTTCGAAATCACCCAAACGCCGAAGCACATCGGCATCGCGTACGAGTTCGCGCACGCGACGCGCACCATCTTCATGGATGGAACGCCGCACCTGGAGGATCTCGATTTCTGGATGGGCGACGGGCGCGGCCGGTGGGACGGCGACACACTCGTCGTCGACACGGTGAGCCTCGGCGATCAGACCTGGTTCGACCAGGCGGGAAACTTCCACAGCGATACGCTCCGTGTGGTCGAACGCTTTTCGCCGATGGACCCGTCCCACATCAACTACGAGGTCACGTTCGAGGATTCCAAAGTGTTCACACACCCCTGGAAAATGGGCATGATCATCTATCGTCGCCTGGAAAAAAACCTCGAGCTCCTGGATTACGAATGCGCCGAGCACGTGTATCTGAAGCTGTTCAAGAAACCAGTATGACTACTCGACTTTTCACGTTCTTCGCGATCGTTGCGCTCCCTTCGCTGGCCACGGCGCAAGGCGGGGCCGCGGTCCCGCCTTCCGGTCGAGGCCAGGCGCCCGCTGCGCCCGCGAACTATCCACCTTACACGCGGCCGGTCAGCACCTACGTTCCACCGCGCACGCCGGATGGTCAGCCCGACATCTCCGGTCTCTACGTCGCCATCCCGCTGCCGCGAAGTATCGAGACGCCGCAGGCGCCGATGAACCGCGGGCCGAACCGCGCCAATGGCGAATTCTCGTACAGCCTGAACGAGCGTCCCAAGTTGCCCGAGGGCGCCAGCGTCCGTCCTGCGGCCGTGGATCCGCCAGACGGCAAAATCCCGTTGACGCCAGCGGCGCTGGCGAGACGCCGGGACATCATCGCGAACCAGGAGAAGATCGAGTATCTCGACGGGCGCGTCCTCTGTCTGGCGCCAGGCATCCCCCGCAGCACGGTTCCTGCGCCGGTGGTCGGCTATCAGATTTTTCAGAAGCCGGGCTACGTCGTCATCTTCTACGAGCAGAGCCACCTGTACCGAACCATCCCGCTTGACGGCCGCGCGAGGCTCGATCCGAACATCCGCAAGGCCATGGGCGTGTCTCGCGGACACTGGGAAGGCAACGTGCTCGTCGTCGAGGTGACGAACTTCACGACCAACCTCGACAATAACTGGGTCATCGGCGCGGTGTCCGCGACTCCGGGCGTTCCCGCGGAGTCGCTGACTACGGGTCATGGCATTCCGCACAGCGATTCATATCGCGTGACCGAGCGCTACACGCCGATCGACGCGAACACGATCCACTACGAGGCCAGGATCGTTGACGAAAACGTGTTCACGCAGCCGTGGACGGTTGCGTGGTATGCATTCGCGCGCGCGCCGAAGGACTACGTCCCGGTCGAATACGCGTGCTTCGAAGGCAATGCCAAGAATCTGCTGCTCATGACCAACACGGACATCAGCGGCATCCGCGTCGGCGTGCCCTAGGTCTGGAGCGCGGGACTTTCAGCCCCGCGGACGCGGCCCTGAAAGGGCCGCGCTACGTAGGAGTGACGTTCCATGAACATGAAACGAACGGTCGCCATGGCGGCTCTTGCGGTGATGCTGGCCACCGCGTCGGCCGGCGCGCATCACGCGTTTTCGGCCGAGTTCGATCAGGACAAGCCCGTGTCGCTGCAGGGAGCGATTACGGGCGCGGAATGGGTGAATCCCCACGCCTGGATCTACATCGATGTGAAAGATCCCGACGGGAAAGTCGTCAAGTGGTCGGTTGAGATGGGGCCGCCCAGCGCGCTGCTGCGCCGCGGGTGGAAGAAGAGCTCGATGCAGGTCGGCGCGGTGATCAAAGTCGAAGGGTTCGCCGCCAAGAACGGGAAAGAGTTCGTCAACGCCGCCAACATCACGATGCCCGACGGAACGAAGATCTTCGCCGGCACCGACGAGCCGAAGTAGAGGCCGAGCTTGCTCGGCCGAAGTCACGTAGGCCGGGTCCTTTTGGATCCGGCTGTCCGGCGGGTCTCAGGCGGGTCCGAAAGGACCCGCCCAACGTGACCACTCAGGCGGGTCCGAAAGGACCCGCCCTACGTGACCTCGACATGTAATTCCGCCGCGAACAGCATCGTCCGATCGTTGTCGCGCGCGGCCCACCTGAGCAGCGTCCGGATGTCTTTCCGGACGAGCCCTTCGAAGACCGTCCGCCCGTTCACCACGACCGTGACCGCGCGATTCAGGTCGAACTGGTCCGGCGACAGCAGCAGCGTGAACGCGCCCACGCCCCGACAGCTGGCGTCCACCCTGTTTCCCGCACGCGCCAGATCGACGCGCCCGGATTCGCGCTGCCGCGGAAACATCGCGCCAGCGTCAGCAGCGAGCACAGTCGGTGCGTACTTGCCGGTCAGTCGAATCAACGCTCCGCCGCGCGTGACGGTCAGCAGCAGCGGCCGCCCCGGCGCATAGTCTCGAAGCAGGTCCGTCACGTCGGTCCCGGCTGGCGCCGGTTGATTGTTAATCGTGACCACGAGATCGCCGCTGCGAAGGCCGATCTGCTCCGCGTTGGATCCTCTGATCACGCGATTGACGCGCGTGCCGCTGCCGCGCATCCCGAAATCCGGCACGGGAGGCGTTGACATCCTGTTCAGGTCCGACAGCGGCGGGTCGTCGTCTGCTCCGGCGTCCCTACCCCGGTCCGGCCGCGCGGCGGCGAGCCGGTCGATCACCAGCCAGTGCGCCCGGCTTGGGATGCCCGGCGGTCCGCTTTCCCAGCTGAGCGCATCGGGCAGCGGGACGCGTGGATGATCGGCCACGAAGGTCTCGAATGCGTCCTTGAGGCCGGGCCACCACGACGTGTCGTGCCCGGCGTTCGCCTGCGGCCGATACTCGAGATCGACTCCGCCATTCTTCAAGTGCGCGACGGACGGATCGACGACGCTCGTGGGGTACAGGGGATCGCGCCCGCCGTTCACGATGAACATCGGCTTGTTCCGCAGGTTGTGCGGAAACAGATCGCCGTCCGCGTCGGAGGTTTCGTTTCTGAGGACCATGATGAAGCCGTTGAGCGGCAGGAAGCTCGCAAAGGGCGTCGTCTCGCGCATCGCCGTGTAATACACCCCGGTGCCGCCGTCCGACACACCGGAGAGCACGACACGGTTCTCGTCGACGTTGTAGGCGCGCTTCACCAGATCGAGAATCGCGCGGAGGTTGTCCACCTGGCGGCCGCTCCACCACGGCGCGTCCCGCCAGGCGTACGGCATAACATAGATCTGTTCCACGCCCGCCAGCCGGCCCGGCGATCCGGAATCACGAGGCCGGCTGTCTTCCAGACGGCCGACGCCGCCATGGAGCTGCACCCGTACTTGGTACTTGACGCGAGGGTCGTAGCCTTCCGGCACGTCCAGCGTGTAGAAGTACTCGTCGGTCTCGCTTCGATAGCTCGCGTGCACGACACCGCGCGGCACCTCGCGCGCGTAGACGCGGCCCTGCCGGAGGCGCCTGAACGCCTCCTCGAATCCGACTCCGCTCGCGAGGATTTGATCTGCAGCCGTCGCGGCGTCACGTGGATTGGCCGCTTGAAGAAACGTCGTAAACGCAGTGTCGACGCTAATCGGCGCCGGCGTCTGACTCGCGGCGACCGTTATCGCTCCGAGCCCCGCGAAAACCGACGCCGCCAATCGAACCATTGACCCTTCCCGCCCTTCCTGCCTCTCCCGCCTTACTTCGGCGGCAGTTTCGGTTGCCCGAAGGTCGCCGCGTCAATCGAGACATTCAGCTTCACGTCACTGAACTCGAAGTTGTCCCGGCCGTCCAGCCACGTGAACGTCCAGTGGAAGGGGAACTTGATTCCGCCGACATCGCGGTAGTCGGAGTAGTCCACCTGCGTCGGCACGCGGCCGATCGGCGAACGGCCATGGCGCACCATTCGCACGAGCAGACCCGAGGCGTCATCGAAATACAACGTGGCCAGCGTGCCGTTCGGGCCGTTTCCCTGAAGCACCGTCACGTCCTTGTCATTGATCGTCGTCGGCGGACCGACGCGCAGATCCGTGAGCGCTTGCTTGATCTGCGAAGGAAAGGAAAGCTGCGCGTCCAGCCTCGCGCCGTCGCGCTCGCTTCCACCCAGCTCGTATTTCGCGACGACGGCAAGCGGCGTCGCGATCCAGCCGGTGCGGCCGTCGTAGGTTCTCACGCTGACACCGCGATCTGGATATTCGGGGAAGTGGATGTGTGTGGCGCGCTTGTCCGGAGCCTGGGCGGAGATTTCCACGACACCGCCGCCCCCGAACCCTCGATAGCCCACGCTCTTCCCGGTGGCGACAAAGCTGGTGATGCTCGCCACCTTCTGGCCCCCGCCCAGCGCCTGCAGGTATGCAGGTACTTGTTGAGCACCTGATCGACCGAAGGCACACCCGTCGCGGGTGTGAGCACGTCATCGAATTCAAGCGCCGGCTCGCCGTACACCGTATCCAGGGTCGGCGTGATCACCGGCCGATCGCGGCCGCGGTGGCAGGTCCAGCACGTCACGACCTGACGTCCGGCGAAGTGGTCGCGGTTGATGGCGGTCACCATCTCCACCATGCGCCGTGCGGTCCGCTTTCTCGGTGTGTCGAGCGCCCAGTCGACGTGGTCGGTGCCGGCGGAGGGATGACAGCCCACACAGTCGGAGCCGACGGCGGCCGACATGATGCCCATCGTCAGGAGGAAGTCGTCCACCGAGATGCCTTTGAGCGCCTGGACGTTCTTGAACACCTCGTCCACGGTCATCGGTTTCGTTGATGCCGGGGGCGCCGCGGCCTGCGGACCCTGCAGCGCCAGGGCGTGCTGACCGGCTCCGATCGACCCCGCGAGCACGATGACGGCGGCAGCACGGATCAGCGGCCTGGGTCCGATCCTCATTGGAGTCCCCTTCGTTGACGAGACTACTTCTGCGGTTTTCCGGTCCGCCCGGCGGGGACCGATTGACGGAATTCCTCCATGCGGCGATTGAGCTTCTGATAGAACTTGGCGTCTTCGCCGGGATACCAGTAGCTCCGGTGGCACTGCTCGCACGCCCTGTCGAGATTCTCACCGGCGTCCCACAGCTCGTTGACGTCCTTCCGTTTCACGATGTCGAGGACCTCGAGTCCCACGTTTCGCAGCGCCTCGATGCGGGCATTCCACTCCACCGGGTCGCGTTCGACCTTGGCCGTGATCTGCGCCGGGCTCAATTCCACCGGGTCCGGCCCGCCGCTGTTGTTAAGGTCTCCCGGCGGGGCGAAGGGGCGAGGAACCTTGAGCAGGTAGGCCCCTTCCGCCAGCGTGACCGCGCCGATGCGGATCTTCTCCCAGTCCGCGTCCGTCTTCGGCTCGATGTTCACAACCCCCTTCTTGGTGATCTGGGTACTCACCGCGTCGAAGATATTGTCGGCCAGCGGATCGAGCATGTCCCGCATGAGTTCCTTGACGGAGACGACGGGTTTCATGTCGCCCCACAACTTGGTCGCTGGAGGTGAAGCCGAAGGCGGCGTCGACGTCGACGACGGTTTCGGCGACGAACAGTCAGAGATCAGGACGCCAAGGACCAGGAGTCCCGTGCACACGACGAGAAGGTTGCGAATGCGAAGCGTCACGAATTCACCTCCAGCCCAGTTCAACGGGCAATCGTAGCGGAATCCTGGTTCCTTACAATGAATACCTTGATCCTCGGCTCCAAGGACAATTGCCATCTGTCCTTGTAATCAGTCCATGACTTGGTACATTTGCCAGGATAGCGCCCGCGTCGGCCAGGCTCCGCCGTCGATGATTCTTTCGCGCGCGCTCCGGCCTCACTGTAGAATGGCGGCCTTCCGACTCGGGAGCCGTAGACGAGGAGGCGCGACATGCCACGGAGATCGCTGACGCGCGCGGTGCCGATCGTCGCCGTTGTGTTCGGCGTGGGGGCGAGCCTGCTCGCCGCGCAAGGTGCGCCCGCGAAGAATCCGCTCGAGGGCGACCCGGCCGCCATCAAAGCCGGCATGGGCATCTTCCGCGCCCGCTGCGCCGATTGCCACGGCGTGGACGCCCGCGGCGTGCGCGGTCCCGACATCTCCCGTGTCTGGGCCGAAGGCCGCACCGACAGCGGGTTGTTCCAGACGCTCCGCACCGGCGTGCCTAACACGGAAATGCCCTCCGTCGGCGCGCGCACGTCGGACGTCGAGGTGTGGCAGATCCTCGCCTACGTGCGCACGCTGGCCGCGCCCGGGCCGGCCGATCCGCCGCGCGGCAATGCGGAGAACGGCGAGCGCGTGTTTCGTGCGAACTGTGCGAGCTGTCATCGCGTGAACGGGAAAGGCGGCCGACTGGGTCCGGATCTGTCGCGCATCGGCGCCGCCCGTGCCCGCGACGCGATCGTCAACCGCATCGTCGGCGCCGCCGAGGGTTCACGCCCGGGCTACGAGCCCGTCACCGTGACGCCGCCGGACGGGCAGCCGATTCACGGCGTGAAGAAGAACGAGGATCTGTTTTCCGTGCAAATCATGGACTCGCGCGAGCGCATCCAGGGCTACGAGAAGGACAAGATGAAGGCGGTCCAGGACGACAAGAAGTCCGCGATGCCGCCCTTTGGTTCCGACCGCCTCAGCCAGAGCGATCTCGACGATGTCGTCCGGTATTTGCAGGGTCTGCGTGGATTCGATCCGGCGGTGAAACAGTAGGGGCGGAGCTTGCTCCGCCCAAGAGGAGACATATGCGCGCCACGATCGATCGTTGTCTGCGGATCGCGGGTCTGGCTGTACTCGTCGGCGCGGCCGTTGTCGCCGCGCAGCAGGCGCCGCCGGCGCAGGTGTCCGAGCAGGAGATCCTCGACGGCCTGAAGGCCGACGGATCGCGCTGGCTCACCTTCGGCGGCGACTACGCGAATCAGCGGCACAGCCCGCTGACGTCGCTCACGCCGGCGAACGTGAATCGCCTCGTGCCGCAATGGACGTTCCAGACGGGCACGCTCGGCAACTTCGAGACGACGCCGCTGCTGCGCGACAACGTGCTGTACGTCACCGGCCCGCAGAACGTGGCGTGGGCGATCGACGCGCGCACGGGCCGGCAGATCTGGCGCTACCGCCGCGAGCTGCCGCCGAATCTGACCGCGTGCTGCGGCCTGGTCAACCGCGGCTTCGGCGTGCTGGGCGACAAGCTGTTCATGACGACGCTCGACGCGCACCTGCTCGCGCTGGACATGAAGACCGGCGCGATCGCGTGGGATGCGACGCTCGAAGATTACAAGCGCGGCTACGCGTCGACGCTCGCGCCGCTCGTCGTGAAAGGAAAAGTGATCGTCGGCGTGGCCGGCGGCGAGTACGGCATCCGCGGCTTCCTCGATGCGTACGATGCGCAGACGGGAAAGCGCGCGTGGCGCTTCTACACGATCCCGGGGCCGGGCGAGCCCGGCCACAACACGTGGTCCGGCGATTCGTGGCAGCGCGGCGGCGCCGGACTCTGGGTGACCGGCGCGTACGATCCGGAATTGAACCTCCTGTATTACGGGACCGGCAATCCAGGTCCGGACTATCACAGCGACAGCCGCGAGGGTGACAACCTGTACAGCTGCTCGCTCGTGGCGATCGACGCCGACACGGGCAAGATCCGCTGGCACTATCAGTTCACGCCGCACGACATTCACGACTGGGATGCGACTGAAGTGCCCGTGCTCGCCGATCTCACGATCGCCGGGCAGGCACGCAAGGTCGTGATGTTCGCGAACCGGAACGGTTTCTACTACACGCTCGATCGCACCAACGGCAAACTGATCCTCGCCAAGCCGTTCGTACTCACGACGTGGGCCAAGCAGATCGACAGTGACGGCCGACCGCACCTCGAACCCGGCCACGTCCCGGATGAGAAGGGCGAGATCACGTGCCCGGACATCACGGGCGGGACGAACTTCTGGCCGCCGACCTACGATCCGGGCTCGCGTCTGTTCTTCGTCAACGCACGCGAAGTCTGCGCGATGTTCTACGCGTGGAAGCCCGACTACAAAGAAGGTGAGCGGTTCACCGGCGGCGCCGCGCAGCGGGTCACGGGGTCCGACACGAAAGCGATCGGCGCGCTCCGCGCGATCGATCCGGTCACCGGCGAACGGCGCTGGCAGTTCGAGTACCTGTCGCCGTCGACCGCAGGTCTGCTCTCGACGGCGTCGGGATTGATCTTCAGCGGCGACGCCGACGGGAATCTGCTCGCGCTCGATTCGCGGAGCGGGAAGCTGCTCTGGCGGTATCAGATGGGCGCGACGATGCACGGCACGTCGCCGATCACGTACATGCTCGACGGACGCCAGCACGTGCTCGTCCCGGCGGGCACGACGCTGACGGCGTGGGCGATACCCGCACCGTGATATGTAGGGCGGGTCCTTCTGGACCCGCCTGTGTTGTCTGGGCGTTCGATTACCACGCGTTATCCAAAAGAGGAGGCTATCGTGAAACGTTTTCTAGTTCCCGTCGTTGCCGCAATGATCCTGGCTCTGGGCGTCGTCGTGAGCCAGGCGCAGCGGGGCGGCCCAAGTCCTGAACAGCAGGCCGCGCTCGCCAAACAGGACGCGCTCGAAAAGGCCACGGCGAAGCTGCAAATCACCGAGGACGTGCTGCCGCTCTCCGTGCCCAGCCACACGATCGGCGAAGCCGTGGGCGTCGCGAAGAACGCGCAGGGCCACCTGTTCGTCTTCACGCGCAGCGGCAACGTCGGCCCCGCGAAGGGCGCGACGGCGTCGCAGCTCTTCGAGTTCGATCCGACGTTGAAGTTCGTGAAGCAGTGGGGGCAGGACAACTACGCCGCGTCGTTCGCGCACACCGTCCGCGTCGACAAATACGGCAACGTCTGGATGACGGACGAAGGCGCGAACATGGTCGTCAAGTTCAACCCGCAGGGCATGGTCTCGATGGTCCTCGGGCGCAAGACGGAAGCGATCGACTACCTCGAGCGCTTCACCGAGCGCGGCGAAAAAGAAGAAGTCCGCTATCCGGCCGGCAACATGGGCACGTTCAACCGCCCGACCGACGTCACGTGGGACACGCAGGACAACATCTTCGTCAGCGACGGGTACAACAACTCGCGCGTCGTGAAGATCGCGAAGAACGGCACGTGGGTGAAGGCGCTCGGCACGCGCGGCGCCGGCCCGAACCAGTTCAACACGCCGCACGCGATCACGTCGGACGCCAAGGGCAACATCTACGTCGCGGATCGCGGCAACCGGCGCATTCAGGTGTTCGATTCGGATCTGAACCCGGTCCGCATCATCGCCAACGTCGGCGCGCCGTGGAGCGTCTGCACGTCGCCGGCGCCGAACCAGTTCCTGTTCAGCGGCGACGGGAACGGCAAGCTGTACAAGGTGGACATGAACGGCAACCTGGTCGGCTGGGCGCAGACGAGCGAAGGGCACGGGCAGACCGGCTGCCTCGTGCACGAGATCCACTGCGAGTCGGATACGGTGATCTACAAGGGCGACTGCTCGACCTGGACGGTCGAGAAGATCACGATCAAGGGCGCTGCGAGGGCGTCCGCCCAATAGAAGTTAGAAGTGAAAAGTGAAAACTGAAAAGTAAGAGCGGTCCTCAACTCTTCACTTTTCTCTTTTCACTTTTCCGTTTTCAGTTTCCCTTTCCACGCCATCAACGCCGTCAAGACGACGATCGCCGTGAGCAGCTGCCGCTCCGTCGACGGATTCATCGGATCGCGCGCGACCTTGAGCAGCAGCCGCGTCCGCGTCCATCCGCCCTTCGCGTACAGCGTGTCGTACTGCTGCGTCACCATGTCGTGCGCGGCGACGGCGTCGGGATCGTCGCCGAGGCCAAGCGCGAGCTGGGTGGGCAGGATCGGCAACTCGCCGCGCGGATCAACCGCCCAGTTGACGAACTTCGCGGCGAGACTCCGGTCGTCGCCCGGCGGCCACAGAAAGACGGCGAGCATGGCGGCGCCGGCGAGCAGCCACCACTGGCGGTTGTTGGGTTGCCACATGGAAATTCAGATTTCAGAATTCAGAGTTCAGATTGAATTCAGATTTCAGATTCTCAATCTCCCACTCAATCTGAAATCTGAATTCATAAATCTGAAATCTCATCGGTCCGTATTCTCCCAGCTTTTCGATCGCTCGAGGGCCGCCGTCCATCGCTCACGCAGCGTGTCGACGGCCGCGCGCGGCATGGTCGGCTCGAAACGGCGATCGACTTTCCACTGACCGCTGACTTCCTCCACCGACTTCCAGTAGCCGACCGCAAGGCCGGCGAGGTACGCGGCGCCGAGCGCCGTCGTCTCGGTGACCGCCGGCCGCACGACGGGCACGCCGAGCAGATCCGCCTGGAATTGCATCAGCGTGTTGTTGGTCGCCGCGCCGCCGTCCACGCGCAGTTCCTTGAGCGGAATCCCTGCGTCCGCGTGCATCGCGTCGAGTAAGTCCGTCACCTGATAGGCGATGCTCTCGAGCGCGGCGCGCGCGATGTGGCCCGATGAAGTTCCGCGCGTGATGCCCACGATCGTGCCGCGCGCGTACGGATCCCAGTGCGGCGCGCCGAGCCCGGCGAACGCGGGCACGAGATAGACGCCGCCGTTGTCCGGCACGCTCGCGGCGAGCGGCTCGATCTCCGCGGCCGTGCGAATCAGGTGCAGCCCGTCGCGGATCCATTGCACGACAGCACCGCCGATGAAGACGCTGCCTTCGAGCGCGTATTCCGTCCGCCCGCCGACCTGCCACGCGACCGTCGTCACGAGCTGCTGGCGCGAGCGTGTCGGCGTCGTGCCGATGTTCTGGAGCAGGAAGCAGCCGGTGCCGTACGTGTTCTTCGACATCCCAGGTGTGCGGCACATCTGACCGAAGAGCGCGGCCTGCTGATCGCCGGCGATGCCGGCAATCGGGATGTCGAAGGGGACGGGAGTCCCATGGCGAAGGGGCGGGGACTCCCGTCCCCTTCCGCCCGACTCGCGTCCTCCTCCGTACACCTCGCTCGACGACTTCACCTCCGGCAGCATGCTCGCCGGCACGCCGAAGAGGCGCAGCAGCTCGTTGTCCCACTTCAGCGTGTGGATGTTGAAGAGCATCGTGCGCGATGCGTTGCTGACGTCGGTCACGTGACGCTGATGACCGGTCAGCTTCCAGACGAGCCACGTGTCCACGGTGCCGAACGCAAGCTTGCCTGCGTCCGCTTTCGCGCGCGCACCGGGAACGTTGTCGAGGATCCAACGGATCTTGCTGGCCGAGAAGTACGCGTCGATGAGCAGGCCGGTCTTCGCTTGGACGGTCTCTCCGGCGCCGTCCTTCTTGAGGCGCTCGCAGAAATCCGCCGTGCGGCGGTCCTGCCAGACGATCGCGTGGTGGATCGGCAATCCGGTCTCGCGGTCCCAGACGATGGTCGTTTCGCGCTGGTTGGTGATGCCGATGGCGGCGACGTCTTTTGCCGTGATGCGGGCGCGGCTCAGCGCTTCGACGGCGACGCCGATCTGCGACGCCCAGATCTCCTGCGGGTCGTGCTCGACCCAGCCGGCGGCCGGGAAGATCTGCGTGAATTCCTTCTGGGCAACCGCTGTGATGGCGCCGTCGTGGTCGAACACGATGGCGCGCGAGCTGGTCGTGCCCTGATCGAGCGCGAGGATGTACGGCATGGTCCGCCACTATACAATGTGCGCCATGTCACGAGAACTGACCCGTGAGTTGCTGGCCGAGTTCCTCGGCACGTTCGTGCTGATCGTGTTCGGCGTGGGCGTCGTCGCGCAGGTCGTGCTGAGCAAACAGGCCAACGGCGCCTACCTGTCAATCAACATCGCGTGGGGCCTCGCCGTCGCGATGGGGTGTTATGTGTCGGCCGGCGTGACGGGCGCGCATCTGAATCCTGCCGTCACGCTCGCGCTCGCCGTGCACCGCAAGCTGCCGTGGGGCAAGGTCCTGCCGTACTCGCTCGCGCAGATTGCGGGCGCGTTCGTCGCGTCGACGGTCGTCTACGTGACGTATCACGAGGCGCTGGGTGCGTTCGACGGCGGCGTCCGGCAGGTGGCCGGCGCGCAGGGGACCGCAGGCATCTGGGCGACGTATCCGCAGCCGTTCCTCAGCACATTTCCCGGCGGCTTTGTCGATCAGATCGTCGGCACGGCGCTGCTCGTCGGCGTCATCCTTGGTATCACCGACTCGCGAAACTCGGCGCCGCCGGCGGGCACGACGCCGATCGTCGTCGGGCTGCTCGTCGTCGTCATCGGCATGACGTTCGGCTTCAATGCCGGCTACGCGATCAACCCCGCGCGCGATTTCGGCCCACGGCTGTTTACGTTCGTCGCCGGCTGGGGCGGGGCTGTGTTCACGGCGGGGAACAACTGGTGGTGGGTGCCGATCGTCGGGCCCCTCGTCGGCGGCGTGATCGGCGGGTGGGTTTACGACGCCTTCGTCGGCAATCGTTTGTAACGGGTGCCTGTCACCTGCCTGTCACCTACCTGGCAGGTGACAGGCAGGTGACAGGCACTCACTTGATCATCGCGGCCTGCCGCGACGCTTCGACGAAGTACCCGTAATCAAACGCGGCCATCGGCGCCCGCGCTTCGTCCCGCTCCTTCAACGCCGCCGTCAGGGCTCCGGCCACCTTCGGATTCGTCGACGCGTAGACGGTCGCGCGCCTCAGCGTTTCCATCCGAATCATCGTCGGCGTCCTCGCCACGAGCAACGCGAGCGTGTCGGCTACGAGGTGCGACACGTCGTACTTCGGATCCGTGGCGCGCCAGTTCTTCGCGGCATCCGCTGCCATTGGCAGCGACTTCGCGGCGCCGATGTCGAACGGGAAGCAGAGCAGCGGGGGACCCGCGAGCGCGGGGCGCGCAAGGACCAGCAGGGCGGCGGCGGCGAGGAGCAGCGAGTAGACGCGTCGAGTCATCAGTAACCCTCCTGGCGAGCAAGACGGCGCCACGCCGGCGTCTGTTAACGGTAAGATTCCTCGCAGCGCATGACCGGATTCGCGAAGGGCGTCCTCAAGAGCCTCGTCACGACCCTCATCTTCTTCGCCATCTCGGAAGCGGGCCTACGCGCCGCCTACGCCATGAGGAATGCGTTCGTGCAGCGCGTGCCGTTGCCATACGCGCTCGGCGACGAGTACGGGCCGATCCCGCCGTGGCTGGACCGCCTGCTGATCCTCCAGTCCGACGACACGCTCATCTGGAAGAGCGCGCCGCACGTCCGCCAGACCTACGTCGACATCTTCAGTCCGGTGCGCACCGAGAACGATCGGCTGGCGCTGCTGCGCCGTTTCTGGCCGACGCTGCCCGCCGAACTCCGCGACAACCCGACGTGGACGATCGACCTGAACGCCAGCGGCGATCGCGGCCCGGAGATCGCGAAGACGAAGGCGCCGGGAACAATCCGCGTGGCGTGCATCGGCGATTCGTGGACGTTCGGCATGAACGTCGATCAGGACAAGACCTACCCGGCGCGCCTCGCCGTATGGCTCCAGCAGCGGCAGCCGGCGACGACGTTCGATGTGCTGAACTTCGGCGTGCTCGGCTACTCGTCGTTCCAGGGCCTGCAGCTCCTCAAGACCCGCGTCCTCGATCTGCGACCGGACATCGTCGCGATCGGCTTTGGCATGAATGATTCCGAGGTCGCCGGCTATCGCGACAAGGATATGGTGAGCGCGGCGCCGCCGCGGCGATTCATGACGCGCACGCGTGCGAAGGAAATCGCGCACGGCCTCGAGGTCTACAAGCTGCTCGACTACACGGCGCGGCTGTTGAAGTTCCATCCGAAACCGATCGGCGAGTACGTGAAAGGCGATCGCGCGTCCCTTGATCGCGCGTCGAAGGGATCCGACGTCATCGACTACGACGCGATGGAGGAGTGGACGCGCGTCTCGCCGCGCGACTACGAGCGGAACCTCCGCGAGATGATCGCGCTCGCGACGGCCCGCGACGCCCGCGTCGTGCTACTGGACAACGAGCTCTGGGACGAGAGTCCGTACCGGCCGGTGCTGCGCAGGATCTCCGAGGAGACACGCGTGCCGTTGGTCGACAGCGAACGTCTCGTGGCCGACGCCGCGGCAAAGATCGCGCGCGACCTCGAGGCGCGTCTCGCACTGGAAAGTCGGCCGGGTCCGGAGGTACGTAGGCCGGGTCCTTTCGGACCCGGCAAGACCACCGTGGTGTTTCGTGTCTATCACGGCGCCCATCCGGTGACGACGGCGCTGTCGATCGCGGGCAACGATCCGCAGCTGGGCGATCTCGCGCCGAACACGGTGCGACTGCACGACGATGGGCGCGATGGCGATCAGCGGACGGGCGACGGCGTGTGGAGCCTCACCGCGTCGTTCGCGCCGGCGACGCGGCTGTCGTTCGTGTACACGAACAGCGGCGCGCGCGGACGCTGGGAAGGGCTCGACGTGCCGCACATCAGACATCTCGTCGTCCCGCGATCGCCAGACGACCAGCCCGTCTATCTGCCGATCGACACGTTCGGCCGGATCTACATGCAGGCGGACGACTGGCACACCGACGCGACGGGTTACGATCTGATCGGCCGAGCCGTGGCGGACGCGATCGTGAAACCGTAGCGCGACCCTTTCAGGGTCGCGAACAGTCTTCGCGCGCCGTTAGACGCGAGCCTTCGCGCGTAATCACCATGCTCGCGGGCTAACGTGGCGTCACAAACCGGAACTACGACGTGCTAACATCCCGGCCGGCAGTGAGATTTGACCGGTCGCTGGCTGGATACGCGCCGTGATTACGCGCGAGTCAGAGTGGCGGTCTACTCCAAGAATAGTTGGGCGGACGGAGGCATGAATCGGGCTGTAACAGCCCGCGCTCAACACACGCGGCAAGGATGTGATGTTCACCTGTCTCTTTCGGTCTGGCATCCTGGTCGCGAGCGTATTTCTCTGGGTAGCCGGACTGCGTCTTTTCGTTGGTGCTGAGCTCTCGCGCCAGCGAAAGCTCACGTGGAGCGCCTGTTTAATGGTCGCCGGTGGACTGATCGGACTGCTCCTGCCTGGAGCGCAGGTGTGGAACAAGTTCCTCATTCTGCTTGCCTTGCTCCCGTTCCTGGGAGCGTCGGACATTCTTCTGTTGCGTTCTCGGCGCCCTTTGTCGTTCTGGATTCGCGCCTGCGGGTTTGAGCTCGGAACGGTGTTCGGGATGGCTGGCATCACGCGCCTCTTATGCGACCGGATGGGAGTCGGTGCGTTGCTCGGGACGAGCTGACCTGCGTCGCCTTGGTTGGGGCGACGTGTCTTCGATCGCCGCCCAACAGCGCTTGCAGCTGACGGCGACGGGAGCGATCATGAGCCGCCGCGGCTGAAGCGCAGCCGTCTAGGCCGCCCGAAGGTGCTATCCACGCGAAAGGAGGAAGACATGGCAATAATTGCGATGTTTGAAGTGAAGGGAGCAACCTCATCGAAATACGATGAGGTGATCCGTCGACTGACGGAAAACGGTCAAAGAGTACCCGACGGACAGATGTACCACATCTGCTATGGCGACAGGCAGCGCCTACAGGTGATCGACGTCTTCGAGAGTCAAGCCAAACTTGATGCCTTCGGCGCGAAGCTCGGGCCGATCCTCCAAGACATGGGCATCGAGGCGAAGGCGACGGTCCTCGATGTCTACAACATCATTGACAAGTAAGAGGGCTGCCCAACCTCGGCTTGCAGCCGGCGGCTGATCTTCCCTCGACAAAGTAGACACTTCCACCTAACAGGAGGCAGTTCTCACGCGCGGGTTGCCCGCCCGCGATGAGGACGCTCCGGGCTATTCAAATCAGCCCGCTTGTCCAATCGCCGTCGCGAAGCCGCACTACCCTCGTTGCCCACTCGCGCGCGAAGTCTTCATCGTGCGTGGCGATCACGAGCGTCCGGCCCTGACCGAGTAATCCGCGGAGCAGCGCGCCGAGCTCCGACCGGCGCTCGGGATCGAGCGACGCGGTCGGCTCATCCATGAGCAGTACCTGCGGATCGACGGCGAGCGCGCGCGCGATGGCGACGCGCTGGGCTTCGCCGCCCGAGAGCTGGCGCGGCAGTGCGTCCGCGCGGTGATCGACGCCGAACGCCTTCAGCAAATCACGGCCGCGTCGATCCGCCTCGGGGGGCGCGACGCCGTGGGCGTGGACGGGCGCGAGCGTGACGTTCGCGATCGCCGGCAGATGTTCAAAAAGGCAATGGAACTGAAACACCATCCCGACCTTGCGTCGCAGCGCGCGCAGCGTGAGCGCGTCGGCGGGCCCGCCGTTCCGCGTGACGCCGTCAACGATGATCGTGCCGCCGTCGAACGTCTCGAGTCCGGCGATCGCGCGCAGGATCGTCGTCTTGCCGGATCCGGACGGTCCCATGATCGCCACGAGCTCGCCGCGCGCGACGTCGAGGCTGACGCCGTTCAGGATCGGCCGCGAGCCGCGGCTCAGGCGCAATGCGTCGATCGTAAGAACGGTCACGCGACCTTCCATCGTTGTTCCAGCCGCCGCGCCAGCGCGGCGAGCGGCAGCGACATCGCGAGATAGAGTCCCGCGCACAACAAGCCCGGGATGATCCAGCTGCCGAGATTGGTCGCAAAGATCTGCGTCTGCTTCGTCAGCTCGAGCACGGTGAGCACGGACACGAGCGACGAGTCCTTGAGCATCGCGACGAAATCGTTCGTCATCGGCGCAAGCGCGAGGCGGAACGCCTGCGGACCGCGAATCAGGCGCAGCACCTGTATCTCGCTCAGCCCGAGCGTGCGCGCGGCTTCGAGTTGTCCAACCGACACGGCCTCGAGCGCCCCGCGGTAGATCTCGCTCTCGTACGCGGCGTAGTTGAGCGCGAGGCCGAGCAGGGCCGCGACGAAGGCCGGCAGACGGATGGCCGACGCGAGTCCGTAATACAGGACAAACAGCTGCAGCAGGATCGGCGTGCCGCGGATCAGCTCGACGTACGCCGTCAGCGCGATGCGCGCGAGACGGTTGCCGTACACGCGCCCGGTCGCGATGAACACGCCGAGCGCGACCGCCAGCGCCATCGACAGACAGGACAGCACGATCGTCACGACCGACGCGCGAAGGAGCGATGGCAGATAGCGCTTCGTCGCGTCCCACATCGGGATGGCCGCCGCGCTCGGAATCATCTGCAGTGCGGCGTTCACGATGTATGGCGGCACGGGCTCGCCGGCGAGGACCCTCGCGAACAGCGCCGCCTGGTCGGCGTTCCACACGTTCCACTTCGTGAAGATGCGCTCGAGCGTGCCGTCGCGCATTGCGCTGCGCAGCACGTCGTTCAGCCGGTCGCGCAGTGCCGCGTTCGCTGGCGCCAGGACGCCGACGTAGTGGCCGACGGCGATCGTCGCCGGCTGGACGGTGAACCCGTGGATGCCACGATGACGCCGCTCGGCGAGCACGTTGTCCAGAAGCACGGCGTCCACGCGCCCCACGATCAGATCGCTGTACGGATGCACGTCGTCTTCGTACGAGACCGCCTGCAGGCCGTACTCGTTTTCCGCGCGCAGGAGAATCTCGTAGGCCAGCGTATCGACGAGCGTGCCGATCTTCTTGCCTCGCAGCGAGGCCAGGGACGTCAACGTCCGCGCGTCGGCGTCGCGCACGCTCAGGACCTCGCGAAACTCGTAATAGGGCAGCGTGACCGCCAGCGTCGTCCGTCGCGTCGGCGAGTCCTCAATCCCGCTCATGCCGATGTCCGCGTCTCCGCGCGTGATGCTCTGGACGATGGACTTGAACTCGATGTTGAGGAACTCGGGCGTGCGACCGAGCCCGCGCGCGAAGAGCGACGTAATTTCCACGTCGAAGCCGACCAGGTCGTCTGGATGCGACGGATCGGCCTCGACAAACGGCGCGCCGCCTTCGGGATCGCCGGCCCAGCGGAACACGTCCTGCGGCGCGGCTGCTGCGACGACGCTCAGCGCGACGATGACTGCGAGCAGGAAGAAGTAGGCCGGGTCCTTTCGGACCCGGCTGGATCTGGCGGGTCCACAAGGACCCGCCCTACATGTCCTCGACCAGGCGAGTCCAAAAGGACCTGCCCTACCTGTCCTCGACCAGGCGAGTCCAAAAGGACCCGCCCTGCATATCGTCTCGCGCGGCGCGTCTTCCACCGATGTAGATTCTACCGGGAGGATCAATGGCGAACGTGGCGTTTCTGGGGACCGGGCTGCTGGGCAGCGCGATGGTCGAAGGCATGCTCCGCCGCGGCGACGCGGTGACGGTGTGGAACCGGACGGAATCGAAGGCGCGCGCGCTCGAGGCGCACGGTGCGAAGGTGGCTGCCGCGCCGGGCAATGCCGTGGCCGGCGCCGATCGCATTCACATGACGCTGCCCGACGATGGGGTCGTCGATCACATCGTCAATGGCTTCATTCCGAAGCTGCGCGCGGGCGCCATCGTCGTGGATCACTCGACGACGTCGCCGCGCGGGACGAAGGCGCGGCTCGAGCGCATGGCGAAGGCCGGAATCAAGTTCATTCACGCGCCGGTGTTCATGTCGCCGCAGATGGCGCGCGATTCGGTCGGCATCATGCTCGTGTCCGGTCCATCCTCGGTCATCGAGGCCGTTCATGACGCGCTGAAGAAGATGACGGGCGAGGTCTGGGTGCTGGGCGACGCCGCCGATCGCGCGGCCGCATACAAATTGTTCGGCAACTCGATGCTCTTCGTGATCGCCGCGGGCATCACCGACGTGTTCGCGATGGCGAAGGGGCTGGGTATTTCGTCAACCGAAGCGCTCGCGGTGTTCTCGAAATTCCAGCCGGGCGGGATCATCAAGTCGCGCGGCGAGAAGATGGCGCGCGGCGATTTCAGCGCGAGCTTCGAGCTGACGATGGCGCGCAAGGACATCCGGTTGATGATCGAGGCGGCCGCGAATCAGCCGATGACGGTGCTGCCGGGCATCGCGAAGAAGATGGACGAGGCGATTGCGAAGGGCCACGGCGCGGACGACCTGGGCGCCATCGCTGCCGAGGTGATTTGATGGGCGGCTTCAACTCAGCCGGGTCCGAGAGGACCCGGCCTACATCTCTGATAGCCGCGACGCTCGCCGGAGTTCTCGGGGCCGTGACGATCTCAGTCGCACAACAGCCGAGTCCGAACGCGCCGGCGAACTTCATCAAAGTGCAGGGACCGCTCGTCGCGCTGACGCACGCGCGCGTCATCGACGGCACCGGCGCCCCGGCGCGCGAGGATCAGACCGTCGTCATTGGTGACGGGAACATCGCGTCGGTGGGCGCGGCCGCGCCGCCAGCCGGTGCGACGATCGTCGATCTCACCGGCAAGAGCGTGATGCCCGGCCTCGTGATGGTCCACGAACATCTCTACTACACGACCGGTCCCGGCGTGTACGGCCAGCTCGGTCTCAGCTTCTCTCGTCTCTACCTCGCCGGCGGCGTGACGACGATGAGGACCGCGGGCAACGTGAACGGGATCATGGACATCAATCTCGCGCGGCGCATCGCGTCCGGCGAGATTGCGGGCCCGGCGATCGACGCGACGGCGCCGTACGTCAACGGCCCGAACACGTTCCTGCAGATGCAGGCCGTGACGACGGCCGATGAAGCGCGCAAGCACGTGGCGTACTGGGCGGAGCAAGGCGCGACGTCGTTCAAGGCGTACATGCAGATCTCGCGCGCCGCGCTGAAGGGCGCGATCGACGAAGGGCACGCGCGCGGCATGAAGATCACCGGTCATCTCTGTTCGGTGACGTTCGGCGAAGCGGCCGATCTCGGCATCGACAATCTCGAGCACGGCTTCATGCCCGCGACCGATTTCGTGCCGGACAAGCAGCCCGACGTGTGTCCCGGCCAGGCGCGCGGACAGCAGACGGTCGCCGCGGTTGACGAGAACGGCGCGCCGTTCAAGGCCCTCGTCAAGAAGCTTGTCGATAAGCACGTCGCGCTGACGTCCACGCTGACCGTCTTCGAGACGTTCACGCGCGGGCGTCCGCTGCCGCCGGGCCTCGACGTCCTGACGCCGTCACTGCGTGACAGCTTTCAGCGCGCCTACGATCGGGTGCAGCAGAATCAGCAGTCGGTCTACACGACGCTCTATCCAAAGAACCTGGCGATGGAGCGCGCGTTCGTGAAGGCTGGAGGATTGCTGATCGCGGGCACCGATCCGACCGGGTCAGGCGGCGTCGTCGCCGGCTTCTCGAATCAGCGGCAGGTCGAGCTGCTCGTCGAGGCGGGCTTCACGCCGGTCGAGGCGATCTCGATCGCGACGCTGAACGGCGCGAAGTATCTCGGCCGCGACGCGCGCATCGGGTCAATCGCCGCCGGAAAGCAGGCTGACCTCGTCGTCGTGAACGGCGATCCGTCGCGCACGATCGCCGACGTGCGCAAGGTCGAAACCGTCTTCAAGCAGGGCGTGGGATTTGATCCGCAGAAGCTGATCGACTCCGTGAAAGGGCAGGTCGGAGTCTGGTGATGACGTAGGCCGGGTCCTTTCCGCCTTCTGAAGCATCGGCGGACCGCCGTAGCCTTGGCGGAGGCGGTAGGACCCGGCGTGAATCAGGCGGGTCCAAAAGGACCCGCCCTACATCTCTTACTGTCCCGCTGTCGACATTCTCGCGGTGGGCTTCAACGTGATCTTCTGCACGCGCCAGTTCAGCAGCTCGGCCACGTAGATCTCGTTCTCCGACGGGCACGCGATCTCGTGGATCCAGCCGAACTGTTTCGCCTGATGCCCTGACTTTCCGATCCAGCCGAGCACCTTGCCATCGAGCGACAGCTTGTAGACGCGGCCGGGGTACGCATCCGAGCTGTAGAGGAACTGCTGGCCCTGCGCGTTGGGCGGCGTCACGCAGAGCGCCCACGGCGCTCCGGGCGCCATCGTGCCGGCACCGGGTGGCGCGTCGGCGGCGAGCAGTTGCGCGACGTTGGGCTTCGCGCCCATCCACGGCATGGCGTCCGCCGGCGCCGGGACGTCAATCTTGATCTCGCGCACGAACTGATTCGTCTTCCCGTCGATGACCTGGATGCGGCGGTTGCCGCGGTCGCCGACGTAGATGTTGCCCTTCGCGTCGTACGAGATCGTGTGCGGCGTGTTGAGGCTGCCGAGCGCACCGCCGCCCGGCTCGCCGAGCGACGCGACCCAGTCCCCGTCCTTCGTGAACTTGGCGACGCGCGAGTTGATGTAGCCGTCGCTGATGTAGATGTTGCCGTCGGTGTCCCACGCGACGTCGGTCGGCTGGCGGAACTGTCCCGGGATCGGGGGCAGCGGCGGTCTCACGCGCTTCCACGGCTCGGCTTCGTCCGACGCCTCCTTCTTGCGGCCGAAGACCATCGTGACGTGGCCTTCGGGATTGAAGCGGACGATCATGTCCGAGCCCTTGTCGATCGCCCAGAGGTTGTCGTCCTTGTCGTAGCGGATCGCGTGCGCGTACGACCACGCGTACAGACCTTTGCCGATCTCGCGGACGAATTTGCCGGTCTTGTCGAACAGCAGGATCTGCGACGCGGTGGCGGCGTACGCCGGGCCGCCCGCGCTGTTGGACCGCGTGTAGACCGCGATGTCGCCCTTCGAGTTCACGGCGACGCCGGAGGCCTCGCCGAAATTCATGTCCGGCGGCAGCTTGAGGAAGTTGATGTTGGCGTCGAATGGAATCTCGGGGACCGGCTGCTGCGCGAACGGCGTGGCGCTGTAGGACGCGGCCAGCGCGATGAGTGCGACGATGGTGCGTTTCACGGAATCCCTCCTGTTAGAGCTGATTGCTCGCGGAAGCGGAAAATGTCAGGCCGCAAGTATGGCCAACGGCGGCGGGCGGATCAAGTGGTGGCGGCAGCGTTATTCCCAGCGAAAGACGCGCGCCGACAATCCCGCGAAAACGACGGCCACGGTGACGAGCGCCGCGACGTCGCCCGCGTGCGCCAGCCAGGCCTCGCCGACCCAGATGCCCTTGAGCAGCGAGACCGCGTACCTCAGTGGAATGACGCGTGCGACGATCTGCAGACCGGCCGGAAGCCCGTCGACCGGGAAGAACAGGCCGGAGAGAAACAGCATCGGGTAGAGCACGAGGCTCGCGACGGGCTGCGCGAACCGCGCGGTCGGCACGAGACTCGCGAGAAGGAAGCCAATCGAGAGGATGCTCAGCGTGCTGAAGAGCAGTGCGGCCGCGAAGCTGATCAGGTGCAGGTCGATGCTGATGCGGAGCACGTTGCGGCCCGCGAGGACCGTCAGCGCGAGCGTCGCGGCCGTCAGGATCAGTTTGACCAGCACCTGCGCGGACAGGATCGTCTGCGGACGGAGCGGCGTCGCGCGCAGCCGCTTGAGGATGCCGCCCTCGCGATAGATCGAGACGATCGTCACCAGGGACTGGACGGCGTTGAGTGCGGTGAACACGGCGGCGAACACGGGCAGATCGACGGTGACAAAACTGCTGAGGCGCGGCGATGCCGACGGGATGCGCCCGAAGATGCGGCCGAGCACGACGACGGACAGCGGCGGGATCAGCAGCGTCCCGATCAGTCCGAGCGGCTCGCGCGCGAAGATCTTGAGCTCGAGCCAGGTGAGTTTCCAGAGTCCACGCAACATCTTCTTGAGGTCCGGCTGAAGCCGGACACTACCTCGTCAATCGCGAATCGAATGGCCGGTCACCTTGAGGAAGACGTCCTCGAGCGTCGGCGTTTCCGTCCGGAAGTCGGCGACGTGGATCCGGTGATCCGACAGACAGCGAATCACCTCCGTCACGAAATCATCACCGTGACCGCGAATCGTGAAGCGCGTCTCGGCGCGGATGACGTTGTCCACCGCGCGCGTCGCTCGAAAGCGTTCCTCGGCGCCCGCGTCCGCCGTCGTCAGCAGAACCGTGCGCTCCGGACAATGCCGCGCAACGAGCGCGGCCGGCGTGTCGATGTCCACGATGCGTCCACGATCGATGATGGCGACGCGATCGCACAGGCGCTCCGCTTCCTCCATCAGGTGCGTCGTCATGAAAACGGTCTTGCCGCGATCCTTGATGCCGCGCACGAGATCCCAGATCGCGCGCCGCGCCTGCGGATCGAGACCGGTCGTCAGCTCGTCGAGAAACACGACGTCGGGATTGTTGATGAGCGCGAGGGCGATGAAGAGCCGCTGCTTCTGGCCGCCGGAAAGCGTCATGAACCAGGCGTCGCGCTTGTCGGCGAGACCGAGCTGATCGAGCAGCCGTGCGCCGTCGGCGGGCGTGCGGTACAGCGCCCCCCACAGATCGACGGCTTCCCAGACCTTGATGCGTTTCTGAAACTGCGCTTCCTGAAGCTGGACGCCGACGCGCTGCTGCAGCGCGTAGACGTCGCGGATGGGATCGAGATCAAGCACCGAAATGGCGCCGCGGTCCGGCCGCCGCAGCCCCTCGACGCACTCCATCGTCGTCGTCTTGCCGGCGCCGTTGGGACCGATCAGGCCGAAGATCTCGCCTTCGACGACTTCAAAGGAGACGTCGTCCACGGCCACGGTCGAGCCGTACGTTTTTCGGATCCCGGCGACGGAGACGACGGCGGACACCAGCGCATTCTAGTCCGCCCCGTTCACGGGTTGAGCAGGACGGCGGCCGCGCCGATGGGCGCCGCCGTGCCATCGGTAATCGCCATGTACATCACCTGAAGATCCAGATTGCCCGTCGGCGCGAGGAAATGGAAGTCGTCGATGTAGCCTTCGGCGGTCGCGCTGAGCTGATCGCCGTTGGGCCAGACGAAGACGACATCGCGACCGTTGCCGGTCGCCTCCCAATCCTCGAAATCAACGGTGCTCGCGGAACCCATGCCGCGCCCGTCGGCGTAGACCAGCTTCTTCGGCCCCAGGAACGGCAGTTGCGAGCTGCCCTTGCCAGTCGTGATGGATGGATCGCCGAAATAGCCCTTGTAGCGCGCATCGCCCACGTGCATCGGAAACATCGCTTGGACGCTCTTGAAGAGTTTGGGGCAGCCGCCGGTCTCGTATTGCACGTTCCATCGGCTTCCATCCCAAACCGCATAACCGTGATTGAAGCCGGAGGCGCTGCAGCCTGGGATGGAGTCCGTGGTGAAGACCATGTAGGTTCCGGCCGCACCGCTCCAGCGCCAGTCGTTGAGGATTGGGAATCCGAGCTTGAACTGGCGCGCGTTTCGTATTCGGGAATTGGCGTTCGTGGCATCTCCCTCGACGCCGATGGCGACCGTCGGCGCGCAGCCGCCGCCGGTCTGATAGTCCGCGGCGGTCGAGCACGTCGTGGCGCTCCCGGAGTTGAAGTCGCGTCCCGTGTAGCCATCCTGACTGTCGAGGTACATGATCCGCGTCTTGCCGTCGCTCCCGAGAGCCTCGAAGAACAGTCTGACGCGGCTCCCGCCCGCCGCTGGAAGCGGCACGCCTTGCCCGGTCGCGACCTGAGACACGAGGGGCGTGGCCGCCGTCGGCGAGATGAGGCCCGTGGTGCCGGCCATGCTGGTGAAGCTGAGATAGCTGGCGGGAACCGTCGCATCCGTCGCCTGCGACGTCACGGCAACGGCCAGTGCCTGAGCACCGCCTGCCGCCGGCCCGTAATAGAGCTGAAGACGCGAGAGGTTGGGGCCGCCTGCGTCGGGACCGAAGCGCGTGCCGCTGATTCTGGCGTTGCCGTCGCTCACGATCTTGCTCAGGCCGTTTACGGTGTTGCCGCTCCCTTGCAACTGCCAGTATTCCGATGAGGTCGTACCGCTCTCCGGGGTCGAAACGCCCGACGCCGCGCAACCGCTGTCCCGGCACGCCTTCACCGTCACTGAGTAGGCAGTGGCCGCCTTGAGGTCGGTCACGGTCTTGATGGTCTCGGTCGCGCTCGCCGTCGTCGTCACGGTGCTGCCGTAGACGGACTCGCTGGCCGCAATCTCGTAGTGGTCCACCGTGTACCCGATGGGCGGCGTCCAGGCCACTGACAGCTTGCTCGACGAATAAATCCTCTGGCTGCCCACGGTGCGCGCGTCGGCGTTCGTGACCGCGACGCGTGATGGGGCCGTGAGCGAGCCCGACGCGCCGATTTCCCTCGCCGTCGTCAGGTCGAGCGTGAAACGACTGAGGTCGGTTGTGGTGAGAACGATCGAATAGTACTTGGTGGTTCCGCCCACGGCGTAGCTCAGACGCGGGATACTGAAACGAAAGCTGTTGTTCAGCTGGGCGACGACCGGGGCCTCGCTCGCCGCGGTGAGCGGTGATTGCGGGCCCGCCGCCGACGTCAGGGTCCAGTTGCTGAGGTCGCTGGTCGTCAGCGATGCGGTGTACGCCAGCTTGGACGTACCGCTAGTAACGTATTCAAGATAGGGAACGGTGAGGACGTAGCCCGCGCCGCCGGCAGTGAGCGCCGGAAGACTCTGCGCGGTGCAGAGTCTGGGTCCGAGGGCTGAGAGCACCGCCGCCGGTATCAGAAATCGACGCATCTTTCGCTCCTCAGCTGAAACGTTGACACGCTCGCGCGGGAACGCGGGGCCCGCGACTCGTGCGTCGCGACGGCGGCGAGTATAGTTCAACTCAGTCGGCGCGAGCGTCGTGGCGCTCCGGCGTCGCAGGGATGGTCAGTCGATGACGAGCGACGGTCTAGGGGCCGGGCGAGCCGAGTAGACGACGAACCAGCGCGCGGGCATCCCGGCGCCAGGCGGGTTGTTCGCGCCCTGGAAGATGTCGAACACGGAGCGCAGCTCGAATCCGACGTTGGCCATCCAGTCCTGCAGCTGCTCGCGCGTGATGCGATCCTCCGGGATGTCCCATTTCTGCGCGATCGGATCGTCGAACTCCTGCTCGATGATCGCGATGCGTCCGCCGGGCTTGAGATACGTGACGAGCAGGCGCAGGTACGCCTGCCGATCGTTCACGTTGTGGAAGACGTCGTGGAAGAACGCGACGTCCACGCCGCGCGGCGGCAAGCGCGGATCGTCGCGCGACGCGAGCAGGGGCTGCACATTCCCGACATGCGCGGCCGCCGCCTTCTCGCCGACGTACTCGATCAACTCCGGCCAGATGTCGACTGCGAGCGCCAGCCCGAGCGGCGCCACCGCTTTCGCGAACGGAATCGTATACGCACCCGTGCCGGCGCCGATGTCGGCGACGACGTCACCGGGCTTGAGATTCAGGCATGAGATGACGTCGTCGATCTTCAAACCGGGAATGCGGTCCGACCGCTCGAGCCGGCGGATCCATTCCTTCCCGTCGGTGTTGTCCTGATGCGTGCCCGGCGGACGGTTGCCCTGCTGCTGCGCGCGAACCCGCGCCCCGGCGAGGACCACCGCGCCGCACAGCACCATGAAACCGCGCCGACCGATCGGAGACATCGCGAACCCTCCCGCTACGGCGTGGACGGCTTCTGCGCCAGATACTTGATCTGCTTCAGCATCATCGACTGGATCGCCAGTTCCGACGCGCCCGCCGGAAACTTGTTGACCTGCAGCATGAACGCGGTGATGTCCGCGATCTGCTGCCCGCTCAACTGGCCTTCCTTGCCGACCGGCATCGTGGTGCGATTGCGCTCGAAGAGATCGCCGACCGATTGCCCATCGTAGTTGGCGTTGAACGCGGCGCCGCTGAGCGCCGGCGCCATGCCGCCGCCTTCACCGTCGGGTCCGTGGCATCCGGCGCATTCCCTGTCGAACAGCGGGGCGCCGCGCGTCGCCTGCGCTTCGGAGTACACGCCGTCCCAGACCGAGCGCGTCTCCTGCGCGCGAAGCGCCGAATACGACGCCCCAATCACCCCCAACGCAATGACCACGGCGATTGCGATTCTGCGGTTCATGACGCCTCGCTCGAAAATGTCCGACGCGTGCCAGGGCCAGAGACCTCGCCCTGGCCACTGATGGTCGCATCGTCAGCGCTGGTTGTTGGTCGGTCTCGCGATGTCGCTCTGCGGCAGCGCGAAGGCGATGTACTCGCTCGAGTAGTTGCCGCCGCCCACGGCCACGATGATGTACTGCCGGCCGTCCAGCATGTAGGTCATCGGGTTGCCGCTCTGCGACGACGGCATCCACACCGCGCCGACTTCCTTGCCGGTCTCCTGGTCGTACGCGCGCAGCATCGCGCCGCGCGGCCGATCCGGCGGCCCTGGGGGCGATGTGACCTGCGGGTCGCCCACGATGACCAGCGACTTGGTGAGGCACACGCCCACGATGCCGTTCTGTCCCGTCTTCGGGATGTTCAGGCCTTTGAGCAGCGGGCTGTTGCGCACCGCATCGGGCGTATCGCCGTGCGGCACCTGCCACTTCATCGTGCCGTCGTGCATGTCGAGCGCCGTGATCACGCCGTACGGCGGCTTGATGATCGGGAGGCCGCCGAGACCGTCTGTCAACGGATTCGCGCCGCGTCCACCGCCGCCGCCCGCACGGCCGCCGCCGGCAGGCGCTTCACGTCGCGCGTAGCCGCTGGTCGATGGCGCTTCGAACCCTGGCTGACCGAACCCCGGGGCTTCCCAGATGGCGATGTGATTCGGCGTGTGCTTTTCGGGCTTGATGCTGTCGAAGTACTCCTGCGAGAGGCTGGCGCCCGAGATGGAGGAGTTGTTCGCCTGCGTGTAGAAGATGCCCGTTTCAGGATTGAACGACGAGCCTTCCCAGTTGACGCCGCCCATCGTGTTCCCGACGAGGATCGTGCCGAGCCACTTCTCGCTCGGGATGACGTACGGCACAAACGGCATCTCTTCCCAGCGGTACTTCTTCAGGTTCTCCATCGCCTTCGCACGCAATTCCGGCGTGAAGTCGATCACATCGTCTTTCGCCAGGTAATTGCGCGAGTAGGTCGGCGGCTTCGTCGGGAACGGCTGCGTCGGCCACGATTTCTCGCCAGGCACGTCGGACTGCGGCACCGGCTTTTCGATGATCGGCCAAATCGGCTCGCCGGTGATGCGGTCGAAGGTGTAAAGCCAGCCCTCTTTGCTCGTCTGTCCCACGATCTTGCGCGGCTTGCCGTCGATCGTCACGTCCATCAGGAGCGGCGCGCCGGCCAGGTCGTAGTCCCACAAGCCGTGGTGCACGATCTGGAAATGCCATTTCCGCTTGCCGGTCTTCAGATCGAGCGCGACGAGTGTCTCGCCGAAGAGGCCGGCGCCCGGCCGGTTGCCGCCGTAGGCGTCGATCGTCGGCGACTCGCCAGGCAGGTACACGATGCCGGCTTCCGCGTCCGCCGACATCTCGGTCCACACGCCGGTGTTGCCGGTCCAGTTCCAGGAGCCGTTCTCCCACGTCTCGTGGCCGAACTCGCCGGGGCCGGGCATCATGTTGAACCGCCAGATCTGCCTGCCGGTCCGCACGTCATACGCGCGCACGAGGCCCTTCGCGTTGTTCGTGTATTCGTAGCGAAGGCCTTCGGCCATCGCCGACTGGACGATGACCATGTCGCCGACGACAAGCGGCGTCGAGTTGACGCCGATTTCGCCCTCGACGAGCGGGATCTGCACCTGCTGCCACCTGCCGTTGACGAGCTTGCCGTAGACGACGCCTTCCTTCAGGTCGACCATGCCGCCCTTGCCGAAGGTCGAGATCGGCTGGCCGGTCCTGGCGTTCAGCTGCACGAGGCGATAGCCGATCGTCACGTAGATGATCCGATCGTCACCCTTGCCGTCGGTCCAGTAGGAGAGGCCGCGGCCGGAGAGAACGCGCGGCGCCATTTCCGCGCGCTTGCCCTCGTCCATGGCGTACACCCACTTCTGCTCGCCGGTCTTCGCGTCGAGCGCGACGACGGCGCGGCGCGTGCCGCCGGTCATGTACAGCGTGCCCTTGACCATGAGCGGCGTGCCCTCGAGCTTGTACTCGGGGCGCGGACCGAGGTTGTCCGTTTTGAATCGCCACGCGACCTCGAGCTTGTTGAAGTTCGAAGCGTTGATCTGATCGAGGGGCATGTAGCGGCTGCCCTTGATGTCGCTGTTGTAGTGGGCCCACTCGCCGTTCTCCTTGCTCGGGAAACCGGAGCCGGCCTGTCCCGAAAGGCGCGGGGCCATCCACGCCAGGACGACGATCGCAAGTGCGACAGAGACGAGCGCTAACGTCGATCGGAAGAGTGTTCGCGGCATCTGTTACCCCCAACGCATTGAAGACAGACCACAGGAGTCCGCGCGCGGTAGTGCAAGAGCCGATCTCTTTTCAGTGGACCGCGTCACGCGGCATTTGCGGAGGAAGGTCGTCCCGTTTGCCGAGTGATCGACGGCGCGTTCGCCGGAAACTCGTCGCTCTGCCGACTATTCGCTAGAGTTGGCGTGATTCTCGCGGTATCGCGGCGGCACAGCCGTTGCCTTCCATCCGCACCTACCCACTTCGGTCGCTCCACCAACCACGGGAGGCAACATGCGGAGAGGTCGATCGTACGCGACGATCGCGGCGGTACTGGCGACACTGGCGACGTTATTTCTGGGCGCCATGGCCGCCGACATTCAGGCGCAATCATTCCAAGGCGCCGTGCGGGGCACGGTGAAGGATCCACAAGGCGTGATTCCCGGCGTGACGGTCATCCTGCTGAACGAGCAGACGAACGTGAGCCGCGAGACTGTGACCAACGAGGTCGGAGAGTACTCCTTCCCGGCCGTCGACCCCGCGATGTACACGATCAAAGCGTCCGTGTCGGGCTTCAAGGCGTTCGAGCGCAAGGGCGTGCGCGTCGGCACGCAGCAGCAGATCGCGCTCGACGTGACGCTGGAAGTCGGCGCGCTCGAGGAAACGATCACGGTGACGGCCGACGTGCCGCTCATCGAGACGTCCAACGCGTCGACCGGCGATGTCCTCGACACCAAGACGCTCGAGTCGATCCCGACGGCCGGCCGCAGCGTGTTCCTGCTGGCGAACCTTCAGCCGACGGTCCAGACGAGCGGCAACGCGCACTGGAACCGCATGCAGGATCAGGTCGGCAACTCCGCGATGTCGATGGGCGGCGGCGCGGTCCGCGCGAACAACTACCTGGTCGACGGCTTCCCGGTCACCGACCTCATGAACCGCGCGTCGACCAATCCGACGATCGAAGCGATTCAGGACATGAAGGTCCAGGTCCACACCTACGATGCCGAAATGGGCCGCACGGGCGGCGGCGTGATGAACATGACGGCGAAGACCGGCGCGAACGATTTCCACGCCTCGGGCTACGGCGTGTTCCGGCCGGAGTCGATGGTCAGCCAGCTGCTGATTCCGAAGCTCAACGGCCAGCCCAACGTGCCCGAGTACTGGCGCGACGGCGGCGGCGGCGGTGGCGGCCCGATCGTCAAGAACAAGACCTTCTTCTGGTTCGCGGGCGAAAAATACGTGGACAACCAGCCGCAGCAGAGCACGTTCCTCGTGCCAACCGCGGCGGAGCTCACGGGCAGCTTCCAGGGAGTCACGCGCAACGGCGCGCAGGTGACAATCAAGAATCCGCTCACCGGCGTCGCGTTCCCCAACAACCAGATTCCCCAGCAGTTTCTCAATCCGGTCGGCGTGAAACTCGCGAGCTATCTCCCGCCGGCCGACACGCAGGTGGACAACGGGTCGTCCAACTTCAGCATGACCGACCTGCTGCCGAACAAGGCGAACCAGATGACGGTGAAGATCGATCACCACTTCAACGAGTCGGCCGCGCTGACCGGCTTCTTCCTGCGACAGGAAACGCACGAGGCGAATTCGAACTACAACCCGGTGAACGATTTCGTCGGCGGCAGCTACCAGCTCGACCGCGTAATCAAGACGTTCGTCGTCAACAACACGTACATTCTGAACTCCTCGACGGTCGTCACGCTGCGCGGCGGGTACAACAAGTTCGACGACAACTACAACCTGAACGACCGCAGCGGCAACCCGCTGAACTTCAACGTGTCGTCGCTCGGCTGGCCGACGTCGTTGACCAGTCAGATGTCGGACACGCAGCGGTTCCCGACGCTGTCGATCACGGGCTACCACGGCGCCGGATGGACCGCGCGGCAGGCCAACGGTTACTACCAGTACGGCGGCAACGGCACGCTGACGCGGCTGGCCGGCACGCACAACATCAAGATGGGCGGCGACTACCGCATCCTTGGCGCGACGTCGCTCAACTACGGCACGTCCACCGGGTCGTTCACCTTTACGGGCGGCTTCAGCGGCAACGCGCTCGCCGATCTTCTGCTCGGCTATCCGCAGGCCAGCAGCGCCGGGATCCCGTTGAACACCCAGCTCGACGGCTTCGTGCGCTACTACTCGGGCTACGCGCAGGACGACTGGCGCGTGAACAACAAGCTGACGATCAACTACGGCATCCGCGTCGAGCGCGAAACCGGGATGATGGAGCGTGACGATCAGTTCAGCGTCAACTTCGACCAGACCGCGGTGAGCCCGCTGAACAGCCAGGTCGCCTTCACCGATCCGATCACCAAACAGCCGCGCCAGATCCTCGGCGGCCTCGTGTTCGCCGGCGTCAACGGCGCGCCGACGGTGCAGGGCAACCAGCCGGCGGTCAAACCGGCGCCTCGCGCGGGCGCCGTGTACAGCTTCAACGAGAAGACCGTGCTGCGCGGCGGCTGGGGCCTGTACTACTCGCCGTGGAACTACCCGGCGGCGGGCACGACAGGCTGGGGCCAGATCGGCTACTCGGCGACGACGCTCGTTCCGCAGCCGACGGGCATCCCCACCGTGACGATGAGCAACCCGTTTCCGAACGGCTTAGTGCAGCCGAGCGGCAGCAGCCTGGGTCTGCTGACGGGCACGGGTGGCGACATTTATTTCATCGATCCAAACAAAGGGGCGCCGCGTGTACAGCAGTACTCCGCGGACCTCCAGCGCGAATTGCCAGGTGGGATGAGCCTCTTGCTGGGCTACTCTGGTCTGACCGGCACGAACCTGAGCTGGGGCGGAGCCGCAAACGCCGCGGCCGGTCTCATCAACATCAACCAGATCGATCCAAAGTACCAGACCCAGCTGACGAGCACGTCGACGCTCGTCACGAATCCGTTCTTCGGTGTCGCAACCGCCGGACAGTTCGCCGGCCGCGCCACGATTGAAATCGGACAGCTTCTCCGCCCGTTCCCGCAGTTCGGCAACGTCTACATGCAGCAGTCGACCGGCGCGCACTCGCAGTATCACGCCGCGATCGTCCAGCTGCGCAAGCGCGTGACGGGCTGGTGGGGCGGCAGCTTCAGCTACACCTACAGCCGGCTCAACGACAACCAGTTCGGCGAGAGCAACTATTATTCAAGTAATCCCGGACTGCAGAACAACTACACCGTCATCCCGGGCTCGCCCTACTACAACCCGGATCAGGAGTACGGCCGGAGCCTCCTCGATTCGCCGCACAAGGCGGTGATCGCGCCGACGTTCATGCTGCCGTTCGGGCAGGGCAAGAAGTACCTGTCCGCCAGCCACGTCGGTGACGTGTTGCTCGGCGGCTGGGCGATCACGCCCGTGATGACGTTCCAGAGCGGCTACCCGATCGGCGTCACGCAGAACGTGTCGGGCACCACGTTCCTCTACGGCGGCACGCCGCGGCCGAACATCGTCCCCGGACAGGATTACCTGGTGCCCGGCAACATCACCGATCGCATTACGGCCAAGGTGAGCGACAACATGTACTTCAACGCGGCGGCGTTCTCGACAACGCCCGCCAACCAGTTCGGCAACGCGCCGCGGATGCTGCCGGACGTGCTGTCGCCGTGGCGCAACAACGTCGACCTCGGCGTGAGCAAGTTGATCAACACCGGCGCCCACACGTCGGTGTCCGTGCGTCTCGAAGTGCTGAACATCTTCAACATCGTCCAGTGGGCGGCGCCGGCGAGCTCCGCGTTCGGCAACTCGTCGTTCGGGCAGATCAACAACCAGGCGAACAACATGCGCATGGTGCAATTCACGCTGCGGGCGCAGTTCTAGCAGGCAGGCGCTCCACCACGAAGAGCACAATTGTGTGTTCTTCGTGCTCCCGGCCACGCGGCGCGTGAGGTAATCTGTCCTCATCACGCGCCTTTCCTCCTCCTTCTCTCGCACGGCGATCGCGGCTGCGGCGCTGGTGTGCCTGACCGTCACCGCGCTCGCGCAGCGGGGAGATTTCTTCGGCGGCGGTTTCGGCCGTCGCGGGTACGGGCGCGTGCCGCCGATTCACAACATTCCGTACGACGGCCGATTTACGTTCGTGCGCGTGCGGTACACGCCGGCGCCGGACGGCTACTGGGCCGGCGGCCGGCCGTCCTGGTCGCACGGGTTTCCGCTCTCCGAGTGGAACCTGATGAAGATCATGAACGAGGTGTCGTACCTCGGCGGGCACGACGACGAGACGAACGTGATTGGGCTCGACGACCCGGAGCTGTTCAAGTACCCGATCGCCTACATCATCGAAGTCGGGTGGTGGACGCTGACCGACGCCGAGGCCGCCGCGCTGCGCGCCTACATTCAGAAGGGCGGCTTCGTCATCGTGGACGACTTCAAGATGCCGGGGTGGCGCGGCATCCCCGGCGGCGGCTGGGAGCCGTTCGCCCAGAACATGAAACGCGTGCTGCCGGACGCGCGGTTCATCCCGATGGATCCGGCGAATCCCATCTTCCACTCGTTCTTCGAGGTCGAACGCCTCGACAACTTTCCGCAGGCGTACAACGCGGGAGAACCGATCTTCAGCGGCATCTTCGAGGACAACGATCCGGCGAAGCGCCTGCAGATGATCGTGAACTACAACACGGACATCTCGCAGTTCTGGGAGTGGTCAGGGCGGGGGCTGCGGCCGTTCGACCAGACGAACGAGGCGTACAAGTTGGGTGTGAACTACGTGATGTACGGAATGACTCACTGAATTGCGGAGTGAGGATTGCGGAATGCGGATTGGGGAGGCTCCCCATTCCGCACTCCGCATTCCTCACTCCTCAATTAGGTGATCGAGTATCCCCGTTCCTGTGCCCGATTCACGGCCAGGATTCCGGCCGGAACCAGCCGCGCGTTCGCGATCAGGTTGGCCGCCAGCTCCCTGAATGTGCGGCGGAACCGTCTCGTGCTGACGATGGGTCAGCCGGTCGTAGGTCGAGCGGATGGCGGCGAGCGCCGGGTTCGTCACAGGTCTTTCTTTTATACACCCGGAGTCCGCCCGGCGGAGAAAAACGCAACGGCGCGCGGCGAGAGCCGAGGCCGAGTCGAATGGTGCGGAAGGGGGGATTTGAACCCCCACTGGATTGCTCCAACTAGCTCCTGAGGCTAGCGCGTCTGCCGTTCCGCCACTTCCGCAGTGGTGAGAAATTCGTCGCGGGCAGGAACAGTCAGTATAGCCGAACGATCGGGGTCCGGTCGACCCACGGGGACCGCTGACGTTCTATACTCGAAGTCATGGCACGTCGTGCATTTGCGATTCTCTTCACGCTGCTCGGCGCGGCGGTCTTCATCTCGATCGGCGGATTCCTCGCGCTGTACCTGCTGTTCGGCCGCGAGCCCGCCGTCCCGTCGAGCGCGACGCTCGTGCTGCGCGTCGGCGGCAGCCTTGCCGAAGTCGCGCCCGCCGACGTCGTCTCCTACTTCCGCGGCGTGCGCACGCCGACCGTCCGCTCGATGGTCGACAACCTGCGCAAGGCCAAGGTGGACGCGCGCGTCCGCGCGGTCCTGCTGAAGCCGACCGGCTTCGAGTCGCCGTTCTGGGCCAAGGTGCAGGAACTGCGCGACGCGGTTCTCGATTTCAAGAAGTCCGGGAAGCCGGTCTACGCCTACCTCGAGTACGGGGGCGATCGCGAGTACTACCTCGCGACGGCCGCCGACAAAGTGTTCCTGATGCCCTCGGCGTCGCTCGATCTGACCGGCGTCGCGACCTACGAAGTCTTCCTGCGCGGGACGCTCGACAAGATCGGCGCGTATCCGGATCTCCATCACATCGGCGACTACAAGACGGCGATCAATACATTTACCGAAAAGGGGTACACGGCCGCGCACAAGGAAATGGATCAGTCGCTCAACCGCGACTTGTACGAGCAGATCGTGCGCGGCATCGCCGACGGCCGGAAGAAGAACGAAGCCGACGTCCGCGCGGCGTTCGACGAAGGTCCGTTCCTGCCCGAGGACGCGCTGCACCAGGGGTTCGTGGACGATGTGGTCTACGAGGATCAGGTGATGGACAAGCTGCGGGTCGGCGACTCGCGGCGCCAGATCGACAGCGACGACTACGCACGCATCAGCCCGGCGTCGCTCGGCTTGAACCGCGGCCCGCGGATCGCGGTGATCTATGCCGCCGGGACCATCACGAGCGGGCGCAGCGGCTACGATCCGCTCAACGGCGCGGTCGCCGGCGCCGACACGCTGATCGAGTACATCCGTGAGGCCCGGCGCGACAGGTCCGTGCGCGCGATCGTCGTGCGCATCGACAGTCCGGGCGGATCGGCCAATGCGTCGGACGCGATCTGGCGCGAGCTGGTCATCACGAAGACGGAACGGCCGGAGCGGCCGCTGGTCGCCTCGATGTCCGATCTCGCGGCGTCCGGCGGCTACTACATCGCGATGCCGGCGAGCGTCATCGTCGCCGAGCCGTCGACGCTGACCGGATCGATCGGGATCTTCGGTGGAAAGATCGTCACGGGCGGGGTCTACGAGAAACTCGGCGCCCGCATCGACGCGACGAGCATCGGCCGCAACGCCGAGATCAACTCGCCCGCGCGGCGCTTCAACCCGCAGGAGCTGAAGAAGCTCCAGGAGCAGCTGCAGGCCTTCTACGATCAGTTCGTCGAGAAAGCCGCCGACGCGCGGCACAGCACGCCGGAGAAGATCGACGCGCTCGCGCAAGGCCGCGTGTGGACCGGACGTCAGGCGCGCCAGAACGGGCTCGTGGACGAACTCGGCGGGCTCGACCGCGCGATCGCCGTCGCCAAGCAGCGCGCCAAGATCGCCGCCGACAGCGACGTCGAGCTCGTCGTGTACCCGCCGCGGAAAAGTTTCTACGAATTGCTGTCGGATCAGTTCGGCGGGGCTGGCGAGTCCGCGCAGTCCGCCGCCGTCAGCGCGTTCCTCACCGCGAATCTCTCGAAGGGCGAACTGGACGCCCTGCGGCTGCTGCGAAGCCCGCTGGCGCTGTTCCGCAGGGGCGAGGTGCTGGCGCTGATGCCGTGGACGTTTCTACGCTGAAGACCCCGAAAAGGCTGAGGGCTGAGCGCTGAGGGCTTGCGGAGCCATGAGCCTTCAGCCCTTAGCCCTTAGCCCTACGAGACGGCCCTTTGCAGGGTCTCCCGGTTCACGTCGATCTTCATCTTCAACTTCGCCTTCGTCATGTAGGCGGAGAAGAAGCGGTTGCGGCGGTCGCTCTGCAGCTCCTCGCGGAAGCGGTCCTTGGCCGTCGTCCATTCCTCTGACGTCACTTCCTTCTTTTCCAGCACCTTGATGACGGCCGTGCCGGTGTCGGTCGCGATGGGATCGCTGACGGCCCCGACGGCGAGCGCGAACGCCGCGTCCTCCACGGCCGGCGCGACGCCCAGATCCGGAATCGGCGAGTCGCGCGCGATGAGGTCGGTCGTCTTGGCTTCAACGCCGGCGGCTTTCGCGGCCTTCTCGAAGTCGGCCGCCGTCTTCAGCTTCGCCGCCATGTCCGCGGCCTTCTGGTTGCTGAGATCGCGCGCCTTCTGCCTGACGACTTCCTCGCGGACCTTGTCCTTCACTTCCTCGACCTTGGGGATGTACGGCTCCTGCGTCGCGACCAGCGTCTCGAAAACGAACCCGCGCGAGGCGCGCAGCGCGCCGGACACCTCGCCCTGTTTCATCTGGAACGCCTTGTTGGCCGCTTCCGGCGAGGGACCGAGACCGAGGATCGGCTCGTCGTGCGCGAAGAACCCGGACTCCTGCGGCGTCAGGCCCTGCGCCTTGCCGACCTTGTCGAGATCGGCCGGCTTGCTGATCTGCTTCTCGAGGGTCTGGGCAAGATCCGCCGCCTGCACCTGCGCCCGCTCGTATGCCAGCTGATCCGTGATCTGCTGCCGCACTTCGGCGAGCGTCCGCGTCGTCGCGTTCTTCTTATCGACCAGCTTGATGATGTGGTAGCCGTACTGCGTCTTCACCAGATCGCTGATCTGGCCCGCCTGCATCGCGAACACGGCCTGATCGAATTCCGGCACCATGCGCCCGCGGCCGAAGTAATCGAGGTCGCCGCCGTTTTTCGCGCTGTCGGTGTCCTCGGAGTTCTTCTTCGCCAGATCGGCGAAGTCGGCGCCGGCCCGGGCCAGCTTGAGGAGCGCCTCGGCCTTGGCCTTGACCGTTGCGTCGTCCTTGCCTTCGGTCTTCAGCAGGATGTGGCTCGCGCGCACCTGCTCGGGCGTCGTGTACTGCTCGATGCTGTTGTTGTACGACCGCTCGACGTCGGCGGAGGGCACGATCGTCTTCGTGCGGATCGCGTCGATGTCGATCAGCAGATAGCGGATCTTCCGCTTCTCGGGAATCTTGAACGCGTCCTTGTGCGCCTCGAAGTAGCCCGTGACGTCGGCGTCGCTCGCCTGGACCTGCGCGCGGAAGCTGTCCGACGTCAGGCTGACGACGGCGAGCTTCACCTTGTCGTTGCGGCGGCGGTACTCGCGCTCGAGTTCGTTGTCGGGCACCGACAGCCAGTCGGTCAGCGCCGCGCGCAGCTTCTCGACCGTGAGGCTGTTCCGGACGTTGTCTTCGAAGTCGGCGGGCGTCAGCGGCGGCCGCTGCATGCGAAGCAGCTGCTGGTAGCGGACGTCGCCGATGAAGGCGCCGTTCTCCTGGAACGCCGGCATGGTGACGATCCGCGTGCGCACTTCCTCGTCGCTCGTCTGGATGCCCAGCCGATCGGCTTCGGCCAGCGCCGCGCGCTCGTCGACCATCTGCTGCAGGATCTGCTGCTCGATGCCGAGCTGTTTCAGCAGCTGCTCGCTCATGTTGGCGCCGTACGCCGAGCGGTACGCCTGCAGCTGCGCCTGATACGTGCGCCGGAATTCACCTGACGTGATCTCCCGCCCTTCCACCTTGGCGATCGTGTCGCCGGACGCGGCGTCGGCGCCGCTCCCGCGCAGGAAGTCGGGGATATAGAAGAGGACAAACGCGACACAGACCAGGCCCAGGCTCCACTTCAGCCAGTCCCGGTGCCGGCGCATCCGATCGAGCATCGTCATGGGGGCACCTTAGAAACTCCGATCCTATGCCATGAACTTGCGGTGTGGCAAGCAGTTACCGGCAACCGTTGTGGTATATTTGCTGGCCTGAGAAGCACTTAGCGGATGTCTTCAGCCAGTCGAGCCACGAGGATGCCGGTCGCGGTGGCCGAGGCTTCGGGTCCCGCCGGAAAGGGCGGATCCGGTTCTGACCTCGCCGCGAGGCTGCGGACGTCGCAGCGCCGCTCGCGGAGTCGCGTCGAAAAACGCAGCGCGCTGATCGACGTCGTGCGCGCGGTCAACGCGACGCTCGAGCCGGCGAAGATCGCGGACGCGATTCTCGATCACGCGGCCGCGTGGATCCCCGCCACCGGCTGGGCGGTGGCCGCCGCGGATCTCTCCGGTCGCGTCGTGGTGCTGGCCGATCGCGGCCTGAATCCCGAGATGGCGTCCGCCGTAGACGCCGTCGCCACGTGGGTGATGAACCGCGGTCAGGATCTGATGGCGTCCGAGCTGAAACGCGACGCCCGCGTGCGGACCGCGTTCGCCGGCGCCGTCGTGGCGTTGCCGCTGACGTGCCGCGGACGGCGGATCGGCGCGCTCGTCGCGATCGATCGCCTGCCGGCGTCGCGCGATCCGCGTCTGACGCCGGGCCTGCTGCGCGCCGTGCGCCAGCTGCTCGAACCGGCGTCGATCGCGCTCGACAACGCGCTGCGGCTCAAGCGGGCGGAGGAGCTGACTGTCACCGACGATCTGACGCAGCTCTACAACTCGCGGTATTTGAACCAGGTGCTGCGGCGGGAAACCAAGCGCGCGTCACGTAGCGGACGGCCGCTGTCGCTCCTGTTTCTGGATCTGGACGGGTTCAAGGGGATTAACGACACGCACGGCCACCTGTTCGGCAGCCGGGCGCTGGTCGAGGCGGCGGCGGTGATTCGCGGGAGCGCCCGCGAGACTGACGTGGTCGCGCGCTTCGGCGGCGACGAGTTCGCGCTCATCCTGCCGGACACCGGGGCGGAGGGCGCCTATGCGGTGGGCGAGCGCGCGCGCGTGCGGATTGCGGAGTACAAGTTTCTGGCCGGCGACGGCCTCGATATTCACCTGACGGCGTCGGTCGGCGTGGCCACGCTGCCCGATGTCGCCGCGTCGGCAGAGGAACTGGTGCAGGCGGCCGACATGGCGATGTACCGGGTCAAGGACTCCGGAAAGAACGGTATTCAGGCCGCAGCCTCTCCAGCCGATACGTAGACGTCGGTCCTTCGATCGTTCGCCGGATCGCGCGCTGCGCGCAACTGCACATCTCGACCAAGGAGTTCTTGTTGAGCCTTCGTTCGATGCTCTCGCTGTTCTCGAGTGACCTGGCCATCGATCTGGGCACGGCCAACACCTGCGTCTACGCCCGCGGCAAGGGGATCGTCGTCAACGAGCCGTCGATCGTGGCGATCAACAAGGTGAACGGCCGCGTCGAGGCCGTCGGTCGGGACGCCAAGGACATGCTCGGCCGGACGCCCGGCAACATCGTTGCGATCAAACCGATGAAGGACGGCGTCATCGCCGACTTCGAGGTCACCGAGAAGATGCTGACCTACTTCATCAAGAAGGCACACAACCGGAACGTCTGGGTCCGCCCGCGGATCGTCATCGGGGTGCCGTCGGAAATCACGCAGGTGGAGAAGCGCGCGGTCAAGGACAGCGCCTACCGCGCGAAGGCGAGCGAGGTGCACCTGGTGGAGGAAGCGATGGCGGCCGCGATCGGCGCAGGCATGCCCATCACCGAGCCATCGGGCAACATGATCGTGGACATCGGCGGCGGCACGACGGACATCGCCGTCATCTCGCTGGCCGGCATCGTGTACAGCAAGGCCGTGCGCGTGGCCGGGAACGAGATGGACGAAGCCATCATTCAATACATCAAGAAACAGTACAACCTGCTCATCGGCGAACGCACCGCCGAGCAGATCAAGATCGAAATCGGATCCGCCTTCCCGCTCGAGGAACGGATCACGATGGAGATCAAGGGGCGGCACCTGATCGAAGGCGTGCCGAAGACGATCACAGTCAGCGACGAGGAGATCCGGGAGGCGCTCGCGGAGACGGTGAACGTCATCGTCGACGCCGTGCGCGTGGCGCTCGAGCGGACGCCGCCCGAGCTCTCGGCCGACATCGTCGATCGCGGCATCGTGCTGACCGGCGGCGGATCCATGCTCCGCAATCTCGACAAGCGCCTGCGGGAGGAGACCGGGCTCCCACTCGCGATGGCCGAGGATCCGCTGTCGTCGGTCGTGCTGGGCGCCGGCAAGATGCTGTCCGACTTCAACCTGCTGCGAAAAATCTCCATCGATTAGTGACGCTGTTCCCTCTCCGCCGGCGGTCGGGGTACCTCTTCCTCGGGGTCATGCTCGGGCAAGTCCTGCTGATTTCGGCCCAGGTGAATTCCCGATCGGGCGTGCCCGTGCTCGAAGCGATCACCTTCGGCATCTTCTCGGAAGTGCAGCGCGGCGTGTCGGCGGGCGTATCCGGCGCGCTGCGCGTCTGGGACGGCTACATCGGGCTCCGCAATCTCAAGAGTGAAAACGACGCGCTCAAGCGCCAGCTCGCGGCCGCCGAAGTGGCCGCGCAGGAGCAGCGTGCGCAGGTGGATCGCGTGCGCACGCTCCAGCAGCTGCTCGAGCTGCGCGACCGATCGAACCTGCAGACGACCGCGGCGGAGGTCATCGGCGCGGCGGCGACGCCGGACTTCCGCACGGTGACGATCGACAAGGGCACGCGCGACGGGCTGCGGCCCGACATGAGCGTGATCGCGCCGGCCGGGGTCGTGGGCCGGATTGTCGTGCCGAGCGCGCGCGCGGCGAAGGTCCAGCTGCTGATCGACCGCAACGCCGCCGCGGGCGCGATCGTCGAGCGGTCGCGGGCGCAGGGCGTCATCGTCGGCGGTGGTGATGACCGGCTGCGGATGGAATACGTGTCCGAAGTCTTCGACGTGGTCGCCGGCGATCTCGTGGTCACCTCGGGCATCGACGGCATCTATCCCAAGGGATTCGCCATCGGGCGGGTTGAGACCGTCGAGAAGAGCGGCAGCGCGTACAAGAAGATCACCGTGAAGCCGGCGGTCGACTTTTCCGCGCTCGAAAACGTTCTGGTGGTCCTGACCCCGACCGCGGCGCGCGAAGCGGCCGAGGGGCCGTCGCAGTGAAAACGGCCGGGATCATCCTGGCGGTGGCCGTTGCATTGGCCCTGCAGACGACCCTCGCCCGGTTCGTGGCGGGAGGCACGATTGCTGTAGACCTGGTGCTGGTCGTGGTCGTATATGTAGCCTTGACGTCCGGGCCGGCGACCGGCCTGCTGACGGGCACGTTTGCCGGGCTGGTGCAGGACGCCCTGTCGAGCAACGTCATCGGCATCGGCGGGCTGGCGAAGACGATTGTCGGGTTTCTCGCGGGCATCCTCGGCACTCAGTTTATCGTCGCGGCGTCGCTGCCGCGGTTCGTCGTGTTTGTCGCCGCCACGCTCGTGCACGCGGTCGTGTTCATGGGGCTGTACGTGCTCCTCGACCTGCGGCACTTCGGCTCGCCGTACGGGGCGGTGACGGGGCAGGCGGTCGGCAACGCGGTCGTGGGCGTGGTCGCGTTTCAGGTCGTCGAGTTGCTGCCGGGAGCGGTGGAACGCCGGAGATCCCAAAGGACCCGCCTCCGGCGCTGAGATTTAAGGATATAAGGATGTGGGGATTTGAGGAAGTGAGGATGTGAGGATTTGAGGAAGTGAAGAGTCGCGAATTTGAGGTGGTCTTCACATCCTCACATCCTCAACTCCTCACATCCTCAAATCTGATTCTATGGCCATCGAGGAACGCCGTCGCGTCACGACTCGCCTGACGATCCTGCAGTTTGTGATCGTCGCGCTGTTCTCTGTCCTCGCCGTCAGCTTCTGGGTGCTGCAGGTCGCGCAGCACGCGAAGTTCGAAGAGATGGCGGAGAACAACCACCAGCGCACGCTGGCGCTCCGCGCGCCGCGCGGGATCATCTTCGACCGCGCGGGCCACGTCCTGGTCGAGAACCGCCACTCGTACAGCATCTCGATCGTCCGCGAGCACACCAAGGATCTGAATCGCACCGTGCGGCTGCTCGCCGCCGTCCTCCGGCTCGAGGAGAGCGGCGTGCGCGACATCGTCAACCGCCACCGGCGCGAACCGACCTACCAGCCGATCATGATTCTCCAGGACGCGTCGCTCGCGCAGGTCGCCGCCGTCACCGCGCGGCGCCTCGACTTCGAGCTGCCCGACGTCGTCGTCGAGCAGGTGCCGACGCGGCGCTATCCCGAGACGATGGCCGCGCACCTGTTCGGGTACGTGGGCGAAGTGAGCGACCGCGACGTCGCCGTCGGCGAGAGCAAGAGCGGCGATATCGTCGGCCAGTCGGGCATCGAGAAGGTCTACAACAACCTGCTGATGGGCGAGGACGGCGCCAAGCGCGTCGTCGTCAACAGCGTCGGCCGCGAAATCCGGACGCTCGACGAAGATCCGCCGGCGGAAGGCAAGCGCCTGCAGCTGACGATCGACTACGACGTGCAAAAGGCCGTGCAGGACGGCTTCAAGAACTCCGGCTACAACGGCGCGGCCGTGATTCTCGATCCCAGTAATGGCGATGTGCTCGCGTTCACGAGCGTGCCAAGTTACGACCCGAACGCTTTTGCCGCGGGCATCGATCGCGCGACGTGGAAATCGCTGAACACGGACGATCTGCTGCCGCTGCAGGATCGCGCGATTCAGGGCCGCTACTCGCCGGGCTCGACGTTCAAGATGGCCGTCGCCACCGCGGCGGTCGAGGAAGGCATCGTCACGCCAGACTTCAAGGTCTACTGTCCGGGCCACGCCGTGTTCTTCGGCCGGTCCTTCCAGTGCTCGCTGTCGAACGGCCGCGGGCACGGCACGGTCGACATGCGGACGGCGATCGAACGCTCGTGCAACGTGTACTTCTACACCGTCGGCAACATGGTCGGCATCGACAAGATCCACAAATGGGCGACGCTGCTCGGGCTGGGCGAGAAGACCGGCATCGATCTGCCCAACGAAGTCCAGGGGCTCGTGCCGTCACCGGAATGGAAGAAGGCGAAGACCGGCGAGAAGTGGTACGCGGGCGAAACGATTTCCGTGTCGATCGGCCAGGGACAGGTGTCGCTGACGCCGGTGTCGATGGCGGTCTACATCTCGACAATTGCCAACGGCGGGACGCGGCTCACCCCGCATCTTTTGAAGGCCGTGGACGACGGCAGCGGGTGGAAGCCGGTGCCTCCACCGCCGCCGCGGTCGAACGTCGAGCTGAAGCCCGAAACCATTCAGATGCTGCACGACGCGACCTATCGCGTCGTCAACGGCCAGGGCACCGGTGGCGGCGCGAGGATTTCCGGGTACGACGTTTCCGGCAAGACCGGCACGGCGCAGGTCATCTCCCTCGAGGGCGGCAAGGCCGCCAAGGGCAAAACGGAAAAGGATCTGCGCGACAACGGATGGTTCGTCTTCTTCGCGCCGCGCGACAACCCGCAGATCGCGGGCGTCGTGTTCGTCGAGCACGGCGGCCATGGCGGCGTCACCGCGGCGCCCATCGCGAAGCACGTGCTCCAGACGTTCTTTGCGAAGCAGGAAGGACGGCCCCTGCCGGTGCTGTCGCCCGATCCGCCGTACCGCAACCCGCTGGCGAGAGTCGCGGCGGTGACGACGGGCGGACAGAACTAGAAACTGAAAACTGAAAAGTGAAAACTGGAAAGTAAGAACCGAGAACCCTGAACCTGAACCCGGACTCCTGACCAGTGTTTGAACGCCGTCTGTATCACCACGTCGACTGGGCGCTGCTCGCCGCCGTCCTCGCGCTCTGCACGATCGGCGTCGTGATGATCTACAGCACGACCGCCGATCCGACGCGCGCCTCGTCGCACATGCACGTCACGCAGCTGTACGCCATCGTGCTCGGCCTCGTCGCGATGGCGGTCATGCTGATGTTCGACTACCGGACGTTCACCGACAAGTCCCACCTGATCTACATCGCCCTGCTGGCCGTGCTCGTGTACGTGATGCTCTTCGGCAGCGTGCACATGGGCGCGCGCCGCTGGATCCCGCTGCGCTTCTTCAACCTGCAGCCCTCGGAGTTCGCCAAGCTCGGCGTCGCGCTCGTGCTGGCGAAGTTCTACGGCGAGAATCGCGGCGCCCCGGCCTGGGCCGAGCTCGGCATCGGCGGGCTGCTGACGGCGATTCCGCTCATCCTCATCGCGCGGGAGCCCGATCTCGGCACGGCCGTCGTGCTGCTGCCGGTCTTTCTCGCGATCGCGTATCTCGCGGGCATGCGCATGCGCGTGCTCGGATTGTTGTGTCTGTGTTTCATCCTCGCCGCGCCGGTGGCGTGGCGGTTCGGGCTCAAGGATTACCAGAAGACCAGAATCTCGACGTTTCTCGATCCGTCGCAGGACGCGAAGGGCGCCGGCTACCAGCAGATTCAGGCGCGCATCACCGTCGGATCGGGCGGGCTTTCAGGCAAGGGATTCAAGCAGGGCACGCAGGGACAGCTGCGGTTCCTGCCCGTGGCGCACAACGATTTCATTTTCTCGGTGCTGGCCGAGGAACAGGGGTTCGCCGGCGTCCTGGTGGCGCTCGGCTTGTATTTGTTCGTGATTCTGCGCGCGCTCGAGGCGGCACGCCTGGCCAAGGATCGGCTCGGCTCGTACCTCGTACTCGGCGTGCTCGCCAGCTTTACCTTCCAGGTGGTCTACAACATCACCATGTCGGCAGGGCTGGCGCCCGTCAAAGGGCTGACGCTTCCGCTCATGAGCTACGGAGGGTCGTCGATGATCGCGACCCTTGCGGGTTTCGGGCTGGTGCTGAACGTCCGCATGCGCAGATTCACGAACTAACCAGCGCTGTCGGTGACTGGTGACTGGAACACCAGCCACCAGCCACCAGCAGCGCCAAGGAGTTCGTGAATGACCAAGGAGATGATCGTCTCCGCCAACGGCCACGAGACCATCGTGGCCATCCTCGAGGACGATCTCGTCGCTGAAATCTTCGTCGAGCGCGAGCGCCATCGCGGCGTTGTCGGCAACGTCTACAAGGGCCGGGTCTCGAAAGTCCTGCCCGGCATGCAGTCCTCCTTCATCGACGTCGGCCTCGAGCGCGACGGGTTTCTCTACGTCGCCGAGGTGATCGACACGCTCGAGGAGTTCAACAAGCTCGCGAGCGACGACGAGGACGAGCCGAAGGAGGCGGGGAAGAGGGACGCGCGCGGCGAGCGCGAGCGCGCCGCGCACCAGAAGATCGAAGAGCTCCTGAAGGAAGGCCAGGAGATCATCGTCCAGGTCGTCAAGGAGCCGCTCGGCACCAAGGGCGCGCGCCTCACGTCGCACGTGACGATGCCTGGCCGGTTTCTGGTCTTCATGCCGACCGTCGATCACATCGGCGTGTCGCGCAAGATCGAATCACGCGAGGAGCGCGGCCGGCTGCGCGGCATCGTCCGCGAGTTCCGCGACACGCACGGCTTCACGGGCGGCGTCATCATCCGCACGGCCGCCGGCGGGCGCCCGAAGGAAGACATCGTCAGCGATCTCGAGGCGTTCCACACGATCTGGACCGAGATTCGCCGGCGGACCGAATCGTCTCGGGCGCCCGCGGTCCTGTTCCAGGAGCCGAGCATCGTCAGCCGGCTGCTGCGCGATCTGCTGACCGAGGACTATCAGGCGATTCGCATCGACAGCCCGCTGGAGCACCAGCGCGTGCTCGAGCTCGTCGAGCGGATCATGCCAAGCCTCGCGCCCAAGGTGAAGCTGTACACCAAGCCGTTCCCGATCTTCGAGGAGTACGGCGTCCAGGCGGAGATCGACAAGGCGCTCAAGAGCAAGGTCTGGCTGAAGTCCGGCGGGTCGATCGTCATCAACCAGACCGAGGCGCTGGTCGCGATCGACGTCAACACCGGGCGGTTCGTCGGCAAGAAGTCGTCCGGGCGCCTCGAGGACACGATCGTCAAGACGAACCTCGAAGCGGTGAAAGAAATCGTCCGGCAGATCCGGCTGCGGGATCTCGGCGGCATCATCGTCCTCGACCTGATCGACATGGAGGACAAGAAGAACCGCCAGAAGGTCTATCAGGCCGTCGAGACGGAGCTGCGGAAGGACCGATCGCCGTCGAAGGCGCTGCAGGTCTCTGACTTCGGCCTCGTCATCGTCACGCGCAAGCGAGTCAAGCAGAGCCTGGAGCGCGTGCTGACCGAGCCGTGCCCGTATTGCTCAGGCAGCGGCGTCATCAAATCCACGTCGACAATCTGCTACGAGATCCTGAGCGAGGTCAAGAAGATCAGCCCCGACCTGAACGGGCATCGGCTGCTGCTGCGCGTGAATCCAGACATCGCGCGCGCGCTGAAGGAAGAAGAGCGGGACGTGCTGAAGGATCTGAAGCAGTCGATCGGCAAGGACGTCACGGTCAAATCGGACGTCCAGCTCCATCACGAACAGTTTGATGTGATGGCCGTGTAGAAGTTAGAAGGAAGAACCTTCTGCCTCCTTATTTCTTGGCTATTACGATATCCCCGCTGAAGGTGCGAATGGTCAGCGTCGCGCTGCCGTCGCCGTAGGTCGCACGCATCGCCCGGTTGTTGATGATCCGCCGGCCGCTGCGATCCCGGGGATTGCGGTCGCTCGTCCCGCCAATCGTCATCGGAAAGTCCGACCGGATCGACCCGCTGAAGCTGTTCGCGTTCAGCTCGAACCCTGGCGGGTTCGACAGCGCTAGCCGCACGGCGCCGGAGTGCGTGTTGATCTCGTAGCGGCCCGTCTTGCTGATCGTGCCGGCGTACTCGATGCTGCCGCTGACCGACTTGGCGCCCAGCCGATCGCACACGGCGTCGGTGACAATGATGCCGCCGCTCACCGATCCGAGATCGAGCCCGTGCGCCTTGACGTTGCGGGCCGTCACCGACCCGCTCACGCTGCCGGCGGTCAACTCGCCCTCCACCGACACGCCGGCGATCGACACGTTGCCGGACGTGCTCTTCGCGGCTTCGAGCTTCGGCGTGTCGGACGCCGTCACATCACCGCTGATCGTCTCCGCGCGCACGGTCCCGCGCACGCCGCTGACCTTGATCGATCCCGAGATCGAATGCAGTTCGAGCGAGGCCGAGTTGGGCACCGACACCGTGTAGTCCACCGACACCCGATCCCGTCTCAACGTGTGCGTCGTCTGCACCTCGACGCGGCTGCCGCGTTCGGCGACGTCGATGCGCACGCTCGCCAGCTCGCTGCGATCGCCGCGCGTCCGCTTGACGGCTTCGATCGTGACGTCATCGCCCGAGGCGGCGATGATGACGATGTCGCCGGCGATGTTGGCGAGGCTCACGCGGCCGTCACGCCCGATCTTCACCTTGCGGGAGAACCGCTCGGTCTGCTCCGGGCCGGTGCCGCGGCCCTGGTAGGCGTGCGCGCGCGCTGCCGGGGGACGGGTCTCGGCGACCACACCTCCCGAGCCCCCTCCGACGACGATCCGCTGGCCCGGCTGGCCCTGCGCCGCGGCCGTCATGTCCGCGGAGAGGAGCCCCGTCATGATGAAGGCGAGTGTGCGTCGCATGTCAGTTGCCCTTTGGCGTGAGTCCGGAGACGATCCGCGCCGCTCCGGCCTCGTTCCCTTTGCGCATTTCGTTGATGAGCGCCACGGTGTCCTGCAGCAGCGCGATCTTGCTCTTGAAACTGTCGAGGAGACTCTGCTGCGCCGGCTCGCTGTCCGGTTGCACGTGCAGCGCCGCGCGGCTCTCGCTGATCGCCTGATCGATCACCGCGAGATTCTTCTGCAGCGTCGCCGCCGTCCGGGGATCGAGCGTGTTCTGCTCGCTGCGGGTGATCTGCTCAAGGCCCTTGATCGCTTTTTCGTAGTGCGACTCGGCCTCCCGCAGTTCGGCTTCGACCGACTGCGCCGCCTCGCTCGTGGCGGGCGCGGTCTTGTCGGCCGGCGCGCCCGGGCGACTGGTCGGGTAGAACCGGAGGCCGACGCCTGTCGCGATCACGAGCGCGGCGGCTGCCGCCAGCCACGCGTAGCGCGCAGTCGCCTGGCGTCCCGCTTCAGCCGGACCTGACGCCGCGCGGTTCGCAGCGGGCTCCATCCGGATGGCGCGCTCGATCCGCGACCACGCGCGCGAGGGAGGCTCGTGCAGATCCAGCGAGCTCGCCACGCCGTGAATCTCGCGCAGATCGTCGACGAGGAGCCTGCATGCGGCGCAGGACTCGAGATGGCGGTCCAGCTCGGCCCGCGCGCCGGCGTCGAGCGCGTCGTCGACGTAGTCGTGGATGGTCGTTTCGATCGGATGCATACGTGTCTGGTCCGGCTGAAGCCGACGCTACCGTTTCAAATACGCGCGCAACTTCAGCCGGGCCTTGAACACCTGCGACTTCGACGTCCCCTCGGCGATCCCGAGGAGATTCCCCACCTCTTTATGATCGAACCCTTCGACGTCGTGCAGGACGAACGCCTCGCGGCAGCCTTCCGGCAGCTTCGCGATCGCGCGCTCCAGATCCAGCCGCGCGATCGGCGTGTCGCGCCGCGCGGCGGGTTCGAAGGAGGTCTCGGCGTCGAGGGTGTCGGTCTGCTTCTTCATCTTCGCCTGCCGGCCGCGGACATAGTCGAGACAATGATTGAGCGCCAGCCGGTAGAGCCACGTGCCGATGGCCGCGTCGCCCTTGAAGCTGCCGAGCTTCCGGTAGGCCTGGAGAAAGATCTCCTGCAGCAGGTCCTCGCCGTCCTCGGGCGAGCCGGCCATGCGGCACGCCAGCGTGTAGATTCGCGACGCGTGACGCCGGTACAGCGTCTCGAAGGCGTCGACGTCGCCGGCCTGACACCGGGCGACCAGATCTGGAGGTGACGGGAATCGGTTCTCCGCGCCTTCCGACTCCCGTCCCCTCTCCGTGCTCACACGCACGTCTTTAGACGGGAAGGGGATTGGCCGGGGTTGCCGTGGTGCAGGCACAGTCGAGAGAATCGCGGCTACGGGTCCCAGCGGACGCGATCGAGCTGCCGGACGCGCATGCCCGAGACGATGACACCTTCCGCGGCCAGCAGCGATCGTTTCAAGATCTCGCGCCCGCCGTAGCCGCCCAGCCGGCCGCCGGCGGCGATGACGCGATGACACGGCACGTCGGCGCGGCGGCAGCCCCGCATGATGTTGCCGACGGCGCGCGCCGCGCGTGGCCGTCCCGCGAGGGCCGCGACGTCGCCGTAGGTCGCCAGGCGCCCGGGAGGAATCCGCCGGACGATCGATAGCACGCGAGAAGAAAAGGGGACGGGTGTCTTTTTCGATGTCTTCGTCAAAATGCGAACCGCACGCCGCCGCCGGCCTGAAGGCCGCCGAGATCGCTCGCGGCCGAGTTGCCCGTGTCCGCCGTGAACGTTTTCGAGGCGTGCGCAAAGCGCACCATCCCGCCGAGTCCGACGCGCCGCCACCGTTTCCACGTCGCGTCCGCGCCGACGTTGAAGCCGCCCGCCGTCGCCGTCGCCCGCGTCGTTGTCGCCGAGGCGAACGTCGCCGTATCGAACGGATACGCGTCGGCGTACGCGACGTCGGTGATCAGCGTCTGACGCGTATTGAAGATGGACCCGCCGCCCGACACGTTCAGCTCGAGACGCCCGCGGGTCGCCACACGGTAGATCGCGTCGAGATGAACGGCGATCTCGGTCCGCGTGGCGCCCACCGTGCCACCGATGGGCCGGGGCAGATTGAAGACGAACGGGTGCGGGATAGCCGCGCCGACGTGTCCGTCGGTATTCCGCGTCGCGAATGAGACCGCCGCGCCGACGCTCCATCGCCCATGGATGCGCGCGACGATCCCGCCGTCGAACCAGACGTCCATCGCGCGGTCGACGTCGAAGGTGACCGGCGCCGGTTCGAGATTCTTCTGCACCGTGAACGCCTGCGCGATGACGTCGCGGCTGATCTGCCCGCCCCCGTTGACGCTGATTCTGAACCGCCCATCCCAGGCGTCCTGCGCGCCCGCGAGCGAAGGGACGAGCGCGATCACAAGGAAGGAAGGCAGAAGGGCAGGAAGGCAGGCAGGAGCGCGCCGCATCACCGCACCCCCACGGCGGTCCAGGCTTGCGTCACGGATCGTTCGGCCGCGCTGCCCGCCCCGTAGAGATCCCGCGCCGCCTGGATGGTGGCGGCGCGCGCGACCGAGAACGTGGCGTTCGACGGCATGAGCTGCGTGAATCCGCGGTAGAAGACCTTCTCGATCTGGTCGCGGTTGCCCGCGCCGATGCCCTGCACGCTCAGACCCGACGTCCGGTTCGTGCCTCCCTCGGTCGCCAGGTAGTAGGCGTGCGTGACGATCGTCATGTTCGTGTGCACGGCGCCGTAGTCGTGCGCCGCGTCCGATGCCACGGTGACGTACTTGCTGAAGTGATCCGGATCGCCGAACTGTCCCGGATTGGACAGGGACCGGATTCCCCCCGGCGTGATGACGTCCTCGCCCATGAGGTACTCGGCCTTCAGCGGACCGTCGCCAGGCGGCTGATAAAAGAATTCCGCCGCCGTGCCCATGATGTCGGAGAACGCCTCGTTCAGCGCGCCGGACTGATTCCGATAGATCAGGTTGGACGAGAACTCGGTCACGCCGTGGGACAACTCGTGCGCGATGACGTCGAGCGCGCCGGCCAGGTAGTTCCATCGCTGGCCGCCCAGCGTGAGGTAGGGGGGAAGCCCTTCGCCGTACACCATCACGCCGCCTCCGGCGTAGAACGCGTTCACGTAGAAGCTGTTGATCACGTCGGCTGACGCGCTGAACACATCGTCGCGCCGGACGGGATGGATGACGTTGATGAGCGCCAGATTTCGGTTGTCGAGCCCGCGCCGGCCGAAGCGCTTGAAGTAGAAGTCGTAGACGTCGCCGACGTACTTGTGCGCGTCCACGGCGACCGGATCGCTCCACGTCGTCGTCGCGCTGAGCGCGAAATCGGAGGCGACCAGGCCCGTGACGCCGTTGAGAAAGTCGATCGTCCGGGACACGTTGGCGCGCATGTCGTAGGTGCGGATCGACGGCGGGCGCAGGAGGTCCACGGCGACGAAGTTGGCCGACATGGTCGCGACGCTCACTTTCTTGTCGTCGCCGAGCACGCCTTTGCCGACGCCGAGCGACGCGGCGGTCTGGCGCTCGGCCGCGGCGAGCTCGAGGACGACGCCGCCCGTGGCGGCGTCGATGAAATAGTCGATGGCGCGGCCGATCCCGAACGCCTTGAGCCGGTAGACGAGCCGCGCGCCGCCGGCCTCGTCGGGCAGGAGGAGCAGTTCGGGCGCGCGCGCCTCGCCGATCTCGGCGCCGCTGAGGCGCGCGACGATCGCGCGCGCGTTCTCGGGCGGCATCGCGGCGGCCACGTCCACCGGCGCGTCCGGATACATCGTGCCGAAGATCGAGACGGTGACGCCGTTGTCGGTCTGGCGGACGAGATCGCCGCCGAACACGCGGACGCCGCCGGCATATTGATCGAGGCGCTCGTGCGCGCGGCCCGGCACCAGCGGATCGTCACTGGCCGCGCGGACGCGCAGTCGGCCGTCGCGCTTCAGGCGGTCGACGGCGCCGTCCCACGCGCGCAGGTCGGCGGCCGACGTCGCCGTCACCACGGAAGGGCGGGACTGGGCGCGCGCCCGCGGCGTGACGTGCGCGGCCATCATCACGGCGGCGGCGGCGCCTAACAGACCGAGCGTTACGGTGCGCATGCCGATCCTTTCCTTTTACATCAGCAGCAGCGGGTCGAACTGGTATCCGGCCGGATCGAGCGGCGCCACGATCGACGACGGACGCGCGGCGTCCTCGGGGGCGGCCTCCCACAGATTCAGCTCGTAGGTCGTCTCGAGCCGGCGGCCCTCGCGATCGATCAGCACGCGCACCTGCGGGCGGTACGGATCCGGCGCGTAGATCTGGCGGACCACGGCCACTTCGCCCGTGTTCAGGCGCACGAGGTTGCCGGCGGGATAGATGCCGATCAGCTGCACAAACCGCCGGACCAGATGCTGATCGAACTGCTGGCCGTCGTTGCGCTTGAGGACCTCGAGGATGCGGTCGGTCGGGAACGCCTGCTGGTAGCGCCGCTGCGATCGCATCGCGTCGTAGACGTCGGCGATGCTGCACAGCATGGTCCCGATGTTCAGCGACGGGCGCTTCACGCCGTGGGGGTACCCGGATCCGTCCACGCGCAGGTGGTGCTCGAAGGCCATCACCGGCGCGAGCGCGGGCACGTCGGGCGTCATGCGCAGGATTTCCGCGCCGTCCACCACGTGGCGCTTCATGATCGTGAACTCGTCGTCGGTCAGCTTGTCCGGCTTGTTGAGCACTTCGAGCGGCGTCCGCACCTTGCCGATGTCGTGCATCAGCGCCGCGAGCCCGAACTCGCGCAGCAGCGGGCCGTCGATGCCGAGGCCGCGCGCCTGGCCCATCGTCAGGATCGAGACGTTCACCATGTGCGTGAACGTGTAGTTGTCGTAGTTCTTGAGCGTCGTGAGGGCGAGCAGCGCCGTGCGGTTCTGCGCCACCGCCTGCGCCAGTCCGTCGATCATCGTGCGCGCGACCGTCGCGTCGGGCTGTCCTTCGGTCTGCGCCGCCTCCCACACCGCGTTGGCGGCGGTGACGGCCTCGCTGTACAGGCGTTTGATCGTGCCCATGTCGCCGAGGTTGCTCTCGACGCGCTGTTCGACGCTGACGCGTCCCACGCGGATGTGGGGCATCGGCGGAAACGCGATGGTTCCTTCGTCTTCGGCGCGCGCCTCCGGCGCCGTCACGGCGTCGATGAAGGCCGTCACTTCGTCCTTCGTCACGCCGCGGTCGATGGTGACGCGCTCGACGCCGCTCTGCTGCAGCCGCCGCACGAACGGCCCGAGCGTGTCGGCCTTGGCCATCGGCATGTCGTCCACGATCACTTCGTCGCCCACGAGGCCGATGACGATCGTCGGCTGCAGGCTGTGCAGCAGCTGGAACGCCGCCGACAGCGACTCGAGGTTGCGCGTGATGATCGGGTGGCCCTTGGAGTAGAGCTGCGTGGAGCGCAGCGACGCCGCGAATCGTCGCAGCATTTCGTCGGCGATCTGGACGCGGGGGGCCGTCATGCCGTTTCCCTCGTCACCGGCGGCCGTGCTTCCCGCACGCGCCCGCGCTGCGCGCGCGCCGCGGCCCGTACGCCGCGCGAGCCGCCGGCAATGGCCTCGTCCAGTACGATGACGGCTTCGGGCGTCCCGATGCGCGCGAGCGCGGTCGCCGCCGCCATGCGCAGCGTCGCCGTGCGCCGCGGCGCCCACCATTCGCCCTTGTACAACGCCTGTTTGAGCGGCTCGACGGCCGCCGGATCGCGCAGCGCGCCCAGCGACTCGATCGCGCGTACGTACACGCCGGCGAGCGCGCCGCGGTGATCGACGTGCTGCAGGATGTACACGAAGAGCGGCGCCGCGCCCTCGTCACGGACGAGGCTCACCGACTGCATGATCGCGTCGCGCGACCGCGTCGTGCCGCTCGCCAGCGCCTGCTCGAGAATCCTGTACGCCCCGTCGGTGCCGATGTTGAGAATCGCGCGCACCGCCTCGCGCTGTACCTGCGGCTCGTTGTCGTCGAGCAGCTCGGTGAGGTCCGGCAGCGCCTCGCTGCCGCCGAACTGGCGCATGAGGTGAATCGCCGTGCGGCGGACCGCGGCGTTCTGCGCGTTCTTCAGGCGCTCGATCGTCCGCCGGCCCACCGACCCGAACGCAATCAGGATGGACGTCAGGCGCTCGCGCGTCCGCGGCCGCTCCTCGGCCGACAGCGCCTCGGCGAGCGGGCGGACGAGCACCTCGCCGAGCGACACGCACATCGCCTTCACGCGCTCGAACTGCGCCTCGTCGATCGTCGCCAGGTGCGTCGAGATGTGCCGCATCATCGACCCGGCGATCAGCAGGTCGATCGCGATCATCGCGTGCTGGCGGCGCGCCGTGCTGCCCGTGCCGCCCGCTTCGTTCACCAGCACGCTGATGAGCGCCAGCGCCGCGTCGAAGTCGCCGACGAGCAGCAGATCCTCCAGCAGGCTGGCGACCGGCGTCATCAGATCGCCCCAGCGGCCCTCGTCCTGCTCGATCCGCAGCAGGTCCAGCAGGAGCGTCAGGTCGAGCGCGCGCAGCGAGCTGGTGGCGACCGTGCCCAGCCACGCGCCGATCCGCTCGGGCGGATCGTCGTTGACCTGGTCGACTTCGATCGCCTTCGTGCGCGCGTTCGACAGCTCGCGCCCGTACTCCTCGGACACGAACGGCTTGTCGGAGTACGAGGTCAGCAGCTTTTCGGCGACGTGATTCCAGACCGATTCGAACCCCTCGGTGCTCCCGAGCGGGGACGCCGCGACGTCTTCGCGCGCGAGCAGCAGCAGCCGCTGCTGCTGCTCGGAATCCTTGACCAGCGTCTGAAACGCCTGCGCGAGCCGGTCGGTCGGCGTCGTCTCGGTGACGACGTTGCGCGCCACGAACTTCGCGATCGTGCCGTCCGACATGCGGCTGACGACGGATTGCACCAGCTTCGGATCCTCTTCGTCGCCGCGCTGCGTCAGCAAGCCGAGCAGCATGTCCGGCGAGAGCTGCCCGACCGCGGACGCCATGTTGCCGAGCACCGGCTCGAGCTGGTCCGGCTGGTTCTTCGTGACGACGTCCACGATCTTCCTGAGCATCTGCATCAGCGCCGCGGTCCGCGCGCCGACGCCGCCGCCCCCGTCCGGCCTCTTCTGCATCGCGGCCATGATTTCGGCCAACTGCTCGCTGTTGCCTGCGATGCCGAGCAGCTCCTGAATGGCTTCCGTGTCGAGGTCGAAGACGCTGCCCTGCAGGCAGTTGGCGATCACGCGCTCCCAGTTCGCGCTCTCGCCGCCCGCGCGCTCGCGCAGCACCTCCGCGTAGTCGATCTCGCGCAGCTCGATGTGCCGTCCGGCCGTCGTGGTCCACACGCGCGCGATGCCGCCGTCGGCGCGGACGGCGTTGGGCTCGCGCCCGAGGAGCAGGAGGAACGAGCGCCAGGCCTCGACGTCGCCGCCCGCGTGCACGGTCATCTGGCCGATGAGATGGTTGTGCAGCAGCGTCGCGAGTTCGTTGACCGCCGCGTCCGCGCGGGCCGGCGCGCGATCGTTGAGCAGCACCGCGTCGGGCAGCACGGTCAGCTGGAGCGACGATGGCAGCGCGGCGGGCGAGGTGATCTGCGCGATGCGGCCGAGCGTGGCGGCAATGGCCGGATGGCCGGCGGGGTAGAGCATCACGGCGCGCGCGGCCGCCTTGCAGGCACGCGCGAAGTCCACCAGCCGCGCGGTGTCTTCCGCGCTCAGGGTGGGCGCCGCGGGATTGGGGGCGTCGGTCATTGCATGTACTTCAGCGGATCGATGTCGACTGTCTCCGGGTCGACGGCTTCAACGACCGCGCGCGGAAATTCGCCGCGGCTGTCCCGGTCCCACGTGTTCGTGAGCATCGGCTCCTCGAGGAGCGCGCCCTTCCCATCGGTCAGGATCTTCACCTGCGGCCGGAAGGGATCGGTCGGATGCTCGGCGGTCACGATCGCGATTTCCTCCGTGTTGAGCCGCACCAGATTGCCCACCGGGAACAGCCCCATCAGGTTCACGAACCGCTTGAGCAGCACCTGGTTGAACGCCGGGTTGTCCCGCTCGCCCATGATGTTGCGGATGCGATCGGTCGCGAGGCTCTTGCGGTAGGGGCGTGTGCTCCGCAGGGCGTCGAACACGTCCGCGATCGACACAATCATCGTGCACAGATTCAGCTTCCGGCTGCCGATTTTTTCCGGGTAGCCGCTGAGATCCTGCTTGAGGTGATGCTCGAACGCGACGATCGGCGCCAGGGCCGGCATCTCAGGCGTGCGCCGAAGGATGTGCGCGCCGTCGACGACGTGCCGCTTCATGATGTCGAACTCGTCCTTCGTGAGCTTGTCCGGCTTGTTCAACACTTCGAGCGGCGTGTTCACCTTGCCGATGTCGTGCATGAGCGCCGCGAACCCGAACTCGCGCAGCAGCGTTCCCTCGACGTTGAGCGCGCGCGCCTGCGCCATGGCCAGCGCCGAGACGTTCACCATGTGCGTGAACGTGTAATTGTCGTACTTCTTGAGCGCGGTCAGCGCCATCAGCGACGTGCGGTCCTGCGTGACCATCTTCGCCAGGCTGTCGATGATCTTCTTCGCGGCGCCGGGGTCGGGCTGGTCGCCCGCCTTGGCCGCGTTCCACAGCGTCTCGGCGGTTTCCACGGCGGTCCCATAGACCTTCCGCGCCGCAAGGATGCCGGTGTTTTCCTCCGACCCTTCGTCGACGACGATCTTGCCGAGCACGATGTGCCGCACGCCCTTCGTCGTCAATCGATCGCCGAGCGGGATGGGCGACTTCCGGTCGCTCAGGACGAAGACGAAGGCGCGGATCTCGTCGCGCGTCAGGCCGCGGGTCAGCGTGATCTTCTCGATCTCGCGCTCGCGCATGCCGCGCGCGAACCCGACGAGCGAGGCCGATCCGCGCGGCAGCCGCGTCCCGTCCACGACGACTTCGTCGCCAAGGAATCCGATGTGCACGTTGGAGGCGGCGCCGAGCGCCTCGACGGCGCCCGTCGCCAGCGCGTCGATTCCGCGCTGGACGAGCGGGTGCGTCGGCGAGTACAGCTCGGTGCCTCGCAGCGCCGCCGCCAGCCGCCGGACGAGGTCTTCAGCCTTTCGCTGTTCCATGCACGATCTTCTTCAGCAATCGATCGCCGGTGCGTCCGGCGTTGTCGAGGGCGGCTTTCGCCTTGGGCGTCCCGATGCGCACCAGCGCGTCCACCGAGGCTTTCTTGAGGGCTGTGCGTTTGGCGCGGACGAACCACCCCTTCACGCCGGCGGCCTTCGCGAGCGCCGGCACCGCGGTGTCGCTGCCGACGCGGCCCAGCGCGTCGAGCGTCTCGAGCACGACGTCGTGATCCGTCCCGAGCGGCTCGCTCTCGTTGAGGATCTGCACCAGCATCGGCACCACCCGCTGATCGCGATCCGTGACGAGCGCATCGACCACCGCTTTGCGCGTGTCGCCGGTCGTCGAGCGCAGCACCGTCTGGACGGCGCGAGCGGCCGCGGGATCCTGGATCCCGCTGAGCGACGCGATCGCCTGCACGGTCACGCGCGGATCGCTCTTGCGCAGCAGCGGCTGGAGCAACGGGACCGCCGCGGCCGTGCCGATCTTGCCGAGCACCCGCGCGCCCGCCACCTGCGCGAACCAGCGCGAGTTGCCGACGAGCGACGCGAGCCGCGGGATGGCGGACGGCCCGAACCCGATGATGATCTCTTCCGCCCGCTTGGACGCGATCGTTTCCTTCTCGACCGCCACGACCGGCGTCAGCGCTTCGGTGCAGGCGGGACCGATGGTCGCGATCACGGTGCGAATCGTCTCCCAGCCGCGGTCGTCCATTTCGGCGATGAGCGCGACGGTTTCCCGCATCGCGAGCGAGTCCCCGAGACGGTCGAGCGCCTGCCGGCAGGCGTCGCGGCCCATCGCGCCGGTCTTCGCCGCGCGATCGCGCAGCGCCTTGGTGACCGACTGCGCATCGTCGTACGACCCCGACATCAGCAGGTCTTCCGCGAGGGCGCCCATGTCCTGCGCGATGCCCTCGGCGCGGGTCGCGTCCCGCTCTAGCGTCAGGAGATCGATGAGCAGCGTGACCGACAGGGAACGGACGTTCTCCTGTCCGAGGCTGTCGATCCACATCGACAGTTCAGGCGGCAGATCCGTCGTGGCCATTCGCTCGGCGCGGCCGCCCACCCCGTCCAGCGCCGCTTTGTAGGTCTCGGACACGTACGGTTTGTCGTTGTACGACACGAGCAGCTCTTCCATCGACGTCCACAGGGCGGAGAACTGGCCCTGTTTGCCGAAGTCGGTTTCGCCCAGCATGCTGCGCGTCAAGGTCAGGACGCGGCGCTTCCGGTCTTCGTCGGGTGCGATCGTGTTGAAGATCGTCGCGAGGCGGTCGGACGCCTGGCCGTCGAGCGCGAGGGCGGTCGCGAGCAGCTGGGCGACCTTGACGTCGTCGAACGCCGCGGCCATACCGCGGACCACCGCCACCTGCGCGCCCGGTTCTTCCTCGTGCTGCATCACTTGCATCACGACGTGCGGATCCAGGTTGGCTGCGGCCGTCGCGAGGTTGCCCATCACGTTCGACGCGTTGTCGGGCGCGCGCACGGTCACGATGCCCGCGAGATGCCGGAATGCCGCGAGAACGGTGGCGGCCTGCGACGTGATCATCGGCGAGCCGTCCATCGCGCACTTCGGCGCCATGACGGCGCCCGCCAGGTCGGTGATATCGCCGGGACTCTCCGAAATGGCGAGCAGCCGGCGCTGGGCGGCCTCGTCGAACACGCCGGTCTGGCCCCCCGCGATCGACGTCACGATCGACCGCCACACGTCGTCGCGCTTGGCGGGCTCGGGCGTTTCGCCCGCGCGCTCGCGCTCGAGGACCCGCTTGTAATCAATCTGCTCGATCACCATCGACGGGTGACCGTCACTCAGCCAGATCTGCGCCGGGCCTCCGCGGTTGCGCCGCTCGGTCGGGTCGAGCGCCATGATCCGCAGGAACGCGTGCAGCGCCTCGACGGGCACGTCACCGAGGAACGAGATCTGCAGGACGTCGCGATCGTGAAGGAATGCGGCAGCTTCGCTGATGGGCCCCTGCGATTGATCCGCCGGGGCATCGCCGACCATGAGCGTCGTCGGCGTGACGCCGAGCGAGAACGCGCCGCCGGCGATGTTCTCGCGCAGCGCGTCGGCCAGACGCTTCACGGACTGTCCCACGGCCGGGTGTTCGGGCGGGTAGAGCGCCCAGTTGCGCATCGCCGCGATGAGCCCGCGAGCGAGCTGCAGAACGCCGCGCGCGAGTTCCGGTGACAGCTGGGACGCCTGGGACATCGACGTGATTATCCAATATACTGCCCGCCGGATGCGCGCAGTCGACGTCATCACGAAGAAGCGGGATGGCGGTGCGCTGAGCCGCGAGGAGATCCGCTTCTTCGTGGACGGCGTCACCGCGGGGACGCTGCCCGAGTACCAGACGTCGGCGCTCCTGATGGCCGTGCTGCTCCGAGGGATGACCGCCGAGGAGACGGCCTGGCTCACCGACGCGATGGTCCACTCCGGCATCCGCGTGGACCTCCGCGAGATTCCCGGCGTCAAGGTGGACAAGCACAGCACGGGCGGCGTTGGCGACAAGACGTCGCTGATCCTGGCGCCGCTCGCCGCCGCGTGCGGCGTGCCGGTGCCGATGATGTCCGGCCGCGGGCTCGGCCACACGGGCGGCACGCTCGACAAGCTCGAGGCGATCCCGGGCTTCCGCGTCAATCTGTCGCTCGACGAGATGAAGGCGGCGCTCGCGCGAACACGCTGCGCCATGATCGGGCAGACGGCGCAGATTGCGCCGGCCGACAAGAAGCTCTATGCGCTGCGCGACGTGACGGGCACCGTCGAGAGCATTCCGCTCATCAGCGCGTCGATCATGAGCAAGAAGATCGCCGAGGGCATCGACGCGCTCGTCCTGGACGTCAAGACCGGCAGCGGCGCGTTCATGAAAACGGAGGCCGACTCGCGGCGGCTCGCCGAGTCGCTCGTGTCGATTGGCAACGCGTCCGGCGTCCGGACCGAAGCCGTCATCACGCTGATGGAAACGCCGCTCGGCCGAGCGGTCGGCAACGCGCTCGAAGTCATCGAGTGCCTGGAAGTGCTGAAAGGGAAGGGGCCGGCGGATCTCATCGACGTCTCCGTCGAACTGACGGCGCGGATGCTCGTGCTGGGCAAGGTCGCGTCCGATCGCGCGGACGCGGAGCGCCGGGTCCGCGCCACGATCGACTCCGGCGTTGGCCTCGACTGCTTCCGGCGCATCATCGAAAGTCAGGGCGGCGACCCGCGCGTGGTCGACGACTATCAGCGGCTGCCGCACGCGGCCGATCGGCATGTGGTGACCGCGGGCCGCGCGGGCTACGTGTCCCGCCTCGACGCCGAGCTGGTCGGACGCGCGTCGGTCGCGCTCGGCGCGGGCCGCGACCGCGTCGAGGATCCGGTCGATCCCGCCGTTGGCATCATGGTGGCCGCCAAGCCTGGCGACCGGGTGCAGGCGGGCGACGCCGTGCTCGAGCTCCACTATCGCGATCGGGCTCGCCTCGACGCGGCGCTGCCATTGACGGGCGCGGCCATCACGATTGACGACGCGCCGCCTGCCGCGCGGCGCCTGATCGTCGGAGAGGTGTACTGATGCTCGGAATTCTCCAGCCGCTGTTCGGCGCGATTGTGATCCTCGCGATTGCCGTGACCTTCTCGAACAACCGGCGCGCCATCAACTGGTCGACGGTGGCCTGGGGGCTCAGCCTGCAGGTCGTCTTCGCGCTCATCGTGCTCAAGACGACCGTCGGCCAGCGCGTGTTCGAGACGCTCGGCGCCGGCATCAACAAGCTGCTCGGCTTCGCGGGCGTCGGCGCGGCCTTCGTCTTCGGACCGCTCGGCAACGCCGGTGTCTGGGGGCGCGTCATGACCGGGGCGCTCGGGCCCGAGGGCGCGCAGTACGGCGTCATTTTTGCGTTCCAGGTGCTGCCCACGATCATCTTCATCGCGGCGCTCTTTGCCATCCTCTATTACTACGGCGTGATGCAGTTCGTCGTGCGGCTGATGGCGATCCTGATGCACCGGGTCATGAAATGCAGCGGCGCGGAATCGCTCAACGTCGCCGCCAGCATTTTCATGGGGCAGACGGAAGCGCCGCTCACCATCCGCCCGTATCTGCCCGAGATGACGCAGTCCGAGCTGATGACGGTCATGACGTCCGGGATGGCGCACATTTCGGGCGGCATCATGGCGGCCTACATCCTCTTCGGCATCGAGGCCAAGCATCTGCTGACGGCGGTCATCATGACGGCGCCGGGCACGATCATGATGGCGAAGATGCTCATCCCCGAAACCGACGTGCCGAAGACGATGGGATCGGTGAAGCTGGAGATCGAGCAGACCGACGTCAACGTGATCGACGCCGCGGGCCGCGGGACGGGGGAAGGGCTGCACCTGGCGCTCAACGTGGGCGCGATGCTCATATCGTTTCTGGCGCTCGTCGCGCTCGTCAACTACCTCCTCGGCTTCGCGCATCTCAGCATGCAGCAGATCTTCGGCTGGGTGTTCGCGCCGGTCGCCTGGAGCATGGGCGTGCCGTGGCAGGACGCGCCCGTCATCGGCAATCTGCTCGGCACACGCATGGTGCTCAACGAGTTCGTCGCCTACTCGCAGCTCGGGCCGATGAAGGCGGCGCTCGATCCGAAGTCGTTCACGATCGCCACGTTCGCGCTCTGCGGGTTCGCCAATTTCAGCTCGATCGGAATTCAGATCGGCGGCATCGGCGCGCTGGCGCCCAACCGCCGCCACGATCTCGCGCGCCTCGGTCTGCGCGCGATGTTCGCGGGCACGCTCGCCAACTTCATGACGGCCACCATTGCCGGTTTCCTCCTCTGATGGACTACTACGATCAGGTCAACGAAGCGGCCGCCGCCGTGCGGGCGCGGGTGCGCGAGGTGCCGCGCATCGCCGTCGTCCTCGGTTCCGGGCTCGGCGAATTCGCCAACGCGCTGGGCGAGGCCGTGTCGATCCCCTACGCCCAGATCCTGCACTGGCCCGCGTCGCGCGTGATCGGCCACGAAGGCCGCCTCGTGATAGGGACGGTGCGCGGGCGGGGGATTGCGGCGCTGTCGGGCCGGTGCCACGTCTACGAGGGCCACGACCTGCGCACCGTGACGTTCGCCACCCGCGTGCTCGGCGCGCTCGGCGTCAGGACCCTGATCCTCACCAACGCCGCGGGCGGCGTGAACACCGGCTTCTCGCGGGGGGCGTTGATGGTGATTGACGACCACCTCAACCTGATGGGGGGCAATCCCCTCGTCGGGCCCAACGATGATCGCTTTGGCCCGCGGTTTCCCGACATGACGGAGGTCTACTCGTCACGGTTGCGCGGGATTGCCGATCGCGCCGCGCGCGAGGTCGGCCTAACGCTGCCGCACGGCGTGTACGTCGCGTTGCTCGGTCCCAGTTATGAAACGCCCGCTGAGATCCGATACTTAAGGACGATCGGCGCGGACGCGGTCGGAATGTCGACGGTGCCCGAAGCCATCGTCGCGCGACACATGGGGATGGATGTGCTCGGTCTCTCGTGCATCACGAACATGGCGGCGGGGGTGCTGCCGCAGCCGCTCGATCACGCCGAGGTGATGGAGACGGCGCGGCGCGTCCGGGTTCAGTTCATTGCGCTGCTGGAGGGCATCATTGGGCAGCTCTGACGTTCGCCTGTCGGTGGCGCTGGTCGATGTGGCGGAGGGCCGCGAGCCGGAGTTTCTCGCGCTCGCCACGCGGTTCGAGGCGCTCCTGCTGCGCCAGCAGTACGGCCGCGCGGAGATGATTCGCGACGAAGCGGTCCCGCTGCGGTTCTACGCGGTGCGTCACTGGGTCGACGCCGGCGCGGCGGCGCGCTGCCACGCCGACCCCGACGTGCAGGCGCTGACGGCCGCCTTCGCCAGAATCGCGCGCATCACGCACGTCGTCAACGGCGTGCGGCATGCCAGCCCGTCGAACCGGTTCCTCGAGAACCGCCGGATCACCGTCGAGTCGGATCGCCGCAGCGGGTTCGACCGGCGCACGAAGGACGTCGGGCCCGCCGGCGGCGCGGAGCGGCGGCGCACGCGCGACCGCCGCCTCGGGCCGCGGCGCACGCGCGAAGGCGCGGGCGACATCGATCTCGTAGACGCGGCGCGGCGCGCCCGCGAGCACGCGGACGCGGCGTACTCGCACTTCAAGGTCGGCGCGGCGCTCGAAACCGCGGACGGTACCGTCATCACCGGCTGCAACATCGAGAACGCCACTTACGGCCTCACGATCTGCGCCGAACGCGTGGCCATGTTCAAGGCCGTTTCCGAAGGGCACCGCGCGTTCACGCGCATCGCCATCGTCGCCGATACCGAGGCGCCCACGCCGCCGTGCGGCGCGTGCCGGCAGATCCTCTGGGAGTTCGGCGGCAACATCGAGATCGTGCTCGCGAATCTGCGGGAGAACCGGGGCCGCCACCGTTTGAAGGACCTCCTGCCGCTGCCGTTCGACGCGCGCCTCCTGTAAGATCGGCGGATGCTTCCCACCATCGCGCGCGAGGGCGACGCGGTCGTCATGATCGACCAGCGCAGGCTCCCCGCGCAGGAACTCTACGTGCGCTGCAAGACCGCTCCCGAAGTCGCGCGGGCCATCAAGACGATGGTCATCCGCGGCGCGCCGGCCATCGGCGTCGCCGCGGCGTTCGGCCTGGCGCTCGGCATGCGCCGGAGCGCGGCGACCGGCACGCAGAGATTCGCGGCGGAGTTTCAGAAGCACTGCGATCTGATGGCGTCCACGCGGCCGACGGCCGTGAATCTGTTCTGGGCCATCGAACGGATGAAGCGATCGTTGGCCGCAGGGGTGCAGGCGGGCGAGTCGGTCGACCAGATCAAGGATCGTCTGGATCGCGAAGCGGACCGAATCCACGACGAGGACGTGGCCGGCTGCCGCGCGATGGGCGCGTTCGGCGCCGAGGTCGTGCCGGCGGACGCGCGGATCCTCACGCACTGCAACGCCGGCGCGCTGGCGACCGCGGGCTACGGCACTGCGCTCGGCGTGATTCGGGGCGCCGTGGAGCAGGGCAAGCGCGTTGCCGTGTTCGCCGATGAGACACGTCCCTTCCTGCAGGGCGCGCGCCTGACGGCCTGGGAACTCGTGCGGGACGGCATTGAGACGACGGTGATCACCGATAACATGTCGGGCGCGCTCATGCGCCAGAAGAAAGTCGACCTTGTGGTGGTGGGCGCCGACCGCATCGCGGCCAATGGCGACACCGCCAACAAGATCGGCACCTACGGCGTCGCCGTCCTCGCGCGCGAGCACAAGATTCCGTTCTATGTTGCCGCGCCGCTGTCCACGATCGACTTGAAGACGCGGGACGGCGACCACATTCCGATTGAGGAACGCAACGCCCGCGAGGTGACGCACATCGGCGGATCCCAGATGGCGCCAGCCGGCGCGCTCGTCTGGAACCCGGCGTTCGACGTCACGCCGCACGAGTACATCGCGGGCATCATCACGGAGCGCGGCATTTTCCGGGCGCCGTACGTGGACTCGCTCAAGAGCGCATTCGAAGAGCCAGCGCCGGTGGCCAAGTAGGGCGGGTCGTTTCGGACCCGCCGAGCCCATGCGCATTCTCGGCATCGAAACCTCCTGCGACGAAACCTCCGCCGCCATCGTCGAGGAAACCGGCGACGCGGCGAAGCCGTGGGCCATCCGGTCCAACATAGTCGCCTCACAGGTGCCGATTCATCGCGAATGGGGCGGCGTCGTGCCCGAGCTCGCGTCGCGGCAGCACATCCGCGACATCTGCGGCGTCGTCGAGGCGGCGCTCGACGACGCGCGCACGTCGTGGGCCGACGTCGGCGCGATCGCGGTGACGCAGGGCCCCGGCCTCGTCGGGTCGCTTCTCGTCGGCGTCTCGTTCGCCAAGGCCGCGGCCGCCGCTGCAAACCTGCCGCTCGTCGCGGTCCATCACCTCGCCGGACACATCGAATCGCTCGTCCTGCACAACGGGGAAATGCCGCTGCCGGCCGTGGTCCTCGTCGTCTCGGGCGGGCACACGAGCCTGTACCTCGTCGAGCGCCACGGGCACTACGCGCCGCTGGGCCGCACGCGCGACGATGCGGCCGGCGAGGCGTACGACAAGGTCGCCAAGCTGCTCGGTCTCGGCTACCCGGGCGGCCCCGTCGTCGATCGCCTCGCGACGGAGGGCAACGACCGCGCGGTCGCGCTGCCGACGACGCGGCTGACGCACGCCGATCGCAACGCGCCCGCGCTCAAAGGCGACCTGGATTTCAGTTTCAGCGGCCTCAAGACCGCCGTGCTGCGGCACGTGCGCGCGCACGAGAGGTCGTTGTCGGGGCAGGAGGTCGCCGACATCTGCGCCAGCTTTCAGCGGGTCGTCGTGACGGTGCTGATCGATCGGTTGTTCGACGCCGCGCGCCGTCATCAGGCGAAAAGCGTCGGGATCGCCGGCGGCGTGTCGGCGAATAGCCGCCTGCGCGCCGAGTTCATCCAACGCGGCGAGCGCCGGGAGGTTTCGACATTCCTGCCGAGCCTCTCGCTCTCGACCGACAATGCCGCGATGATCGCCGCCGCCGGCTTGAGAAAACTCCGCGCGGGCATCACGTCGCCGCTCGACGTGAACGCGGACGCGGGTTTAGTGTTGTGAGCCAGCCGATCTGAGGATTTGAGGATTTGAGAAGTTGAGGAAGTACCCCGATCGCCCGATCGTCGGGGTCGGGGCCGTCGTCTTCGACCGCGGGCGCGTGCTGCTCGTTCGGCGCGGCCAGGAACCGCTCAAGGACGAATGGAGTCTGCCTGGCGGCGCGGTTGAGCTGGGAGAGACGCTCGAGGAGGCCGTCGCCCGCGAGCTTCGCGAGGAGACGGGACTCGACGTCGAGGTCGGCGCCGCCGTCGAGGCGCTCGATCGCATCAGCCGCGACGCCGACGGCCGGGTCGAGTATCACTACGTCCTCGTCGACTACGCTTGCACCGTCCGCGGCGGACGCCTGACGGCCGGCACCGATGCGGCTGACGTTCGGTGGGCGGACGTGACCGAGTTGGAAGGCCTCGGCGTCAGCCGGAAGGCCATCTCGGTGATCAAGAAGGCACTCTCGCGGTGATCAGATTCACGCAGGCGGCGGCCGTATGCCCGGTGTGACGGCTCTCCACTGCGGACGACTTCGAGATGCTACCGCTTCGGCTTCCAGGCGAAGTACACGGGCACACCCAACAGCACGATGATCAGGCCGGGCCAGGTTGTGGCCGTGCGATAGATGAACAGCACGACGAGAATCGTCGCGGCGCCGGCGATGTACAGCGCGGGAATCACCGGGTAGCCGAACGCGCGGTAGGGCCGCTCCGCATCGGGCCGTGTGCGCCGCAGGCGGAAGATGCCGGCGATCGTCAGGATGTAGAAAATGAGCGCGGCGGAGATGATGTAGTCCAGCAGGTTGTTGTACACGTTGCCGTACGCGCGCGTGGCGGGATCGTAGGTCCGCGGCAGCACGAGAAACGCGGCCCACAGCCCTTCCAGCGCCAATCCCCAGGCGGGCACCTTCGCGTCGTTCAACCGGCCCGCCGGCTGGAAGAACAGCCCGTCGCGCGCCATCGCGTAGTACGCGCGCGCGCCCGCGAGGATCAGGCCGTTGGTGCACCCGAACGTCGAGATCATGATCCCGATGGCCATGATGATCGGGCCGAGGCCCGGGAAGATCGCGTTGAGCGTCGCCGTCGCCACACGGTCGCTCGGGGCATGTTGAATCTGGTCGAGCGGCAGCGTGACGAGGTACGCCACGTTGGCCAGCAGGTAGAGGCCGATGACGATGAATGTGCCGAGCGCGAGGGACAGCGGGATAGTGCGCCGCGGGTCCTTCACTTCGCCCGCCGTGAACGTGATGTTGTTCCACGCGTCGGCGGAAAAGAGCGATCCGGTCTGGGAAACGCACAGCGCGACGAACAACCCGAACGCGGTCGTCGCCGTCAGCCCGGGCACGAGATCGACGGCGCCGCGCGCGGTCCACAGGTGGCCGAAGTTGTCGGCGACCGCCGTGTGATTCCAGCCCAGCAGCACACCGACGAGGATCAGCCCGGCGAGCGCGCCGGTCTTCGCCGTGGTGAACACGTTCTGGATGATCCTGCCGTACTCCAGCCCGCGCGTGTTGGTCCACGTCAGCACCGCGATCATGACGATGCCGACCAGTTGCGTCGTCGACAACGACAGCGCGTAGCCGGTCGAGAGGTGCACGGGCGGAATCAGGTAGTGATCGTCCGCGATCCACGGGACGAGCGCGCCGAAGTAGCGCGCGAAGCCGACCGACACCGCGGCGATCGTCCCGGTCTGGATCACGAGGAACAGCGTCCAGCCGTAGAGAAAGCCCCACAGCGGCGAGAACGCCTCGCGCAGGTAGACGTACTGGCCGCCCGCGCGCGGCATCATCGCGGCGAGCTCGCCGTACGAGAGCGCACCCACCACCGTGAGGACGCCGGTCAACAGCCAGGCCGCCAGCAGCCATCCGGGGCTGCCGAGCGTCCGCGACATGTCGGCGGACACGATGAAGATGCCCGACCCGATCATCGATCCGACGACGACCATCGTCGAGTCGTACAAGCCCAGCCCGCGGTGGAACTCGGTATCGAGAACAGTGGCGCCGGTGATCGATGATGCGTGGCCGGTGGCTTTTGACTGGTGGCTGGTTTCCATTAAGATGCTGAAACTTATCATGACTCGAGACGATGCGTGGGCGCTGCTTACGGAGTACACCAAAGGCGACAGCCTGTTGAAGCACGCGCTGGCCGTCGAGGTCTCCGTGCGGGGCTACGCGCGCAAGTTCGGAGAGAATGAAGAGGACTGGGGTGTCACGGCGCTGCTGCACGACTTCGACTACGAGCGATGGCCGACGCTCGGCGATCACCCCGTGAAAGGCAGCGAAATCCTGCGCGCGAAAGAGTATCCGGAATGGATGATTCGCGCGATTCTCTCGCACGCGCAGGAGATCACGGGCGTCACGCGCGAAAGCCCGCTGGAGAAGACGCTGTTTGCCTGCGATGAACTCGCGGGCTTCATTACCGCGGCTTCGCTCGTGCGGCCGAGCAAGAGCGTATTGGACCTCGAGGCCAGTTCGGTCAAGAAGCGGATGAAGGATAAGGCGTTCGCGCGAGGCGTGAAGCGCGAGGATCTGGTGGCCGGCGCCGAGCTGCTTGGCTTGCCGTTGGAGGAGCACATCACGAACGTGATCGCGTTCATGCGCGAGCGCGCCGGCGAGCTGGGGCTCCGAGGGACGCGGTAGCGGACCTTTTCGGTTCGCCGGACCGTATAAACAAAGCGGATGACTCAGACGGACTCCGTCGTCACGCTCGATCGCGTGACCGTCGCGTACGGCAGAAGCGTCGCCCTTCGCGACGTGACCGCGTCGTTTTCGTCCGGGGCGGTCGGGCTGCTCGGACCGAACGGCGCCGGCAAGAGCACGATGATCAAGTCGCTGCTCGGGTTCATCGTGCCCGAGCGCGGCCAGATGCGCGTGCTCGGCCTCGACGTCGCCGCGTCGCCTCTTGAAATTCGCGCGCGCGTCGGCTACATGCCCGAGAGCGACGCCCACATTCCCGGCATGAACGCGGTGTCGTTTGTCGCGTACTGCGGCGAGCTGGCCGGCCTGCCGCGCGTCGACGCGATGCAGCGCGCGCACGAGGTCCTGTTCTACGTCGGCCTCGGCGAGGCGCGCTACCGGAACGTCGAGACGTACTCGACCGGCATGAAGCAGCGGATCAAACTCGCGCAGGCCCTCGTGCACGATCCCGACTTGCTGTTCCTCGATGAACCGACGAACGGAATGGACCCGAAGGGCCGCGACGAGATGCTGGAACTCGTACGCGATCTCGCGCACAACAAAGGCGTCAACCTGATCCTCTCGTCGCACCTGTTGCCCGACGTCGAATACACCTGCGACCACGTCGTCGTCATGGACAAGGGCGCCATCGCCGCGGCCGGCCCCATCGCGGCGCTCAAGCAGCCGCGCGGCCGCGTGTACGAGCTCCGCGTCAAGACACCGGACGGGGAGATGGATCCGTTCGTCGAGCAGTTACGCGCGGCGGGTCTGGACTGTCACGCGACCGACGAGGACGTCATGCGCGTGTTCGTCCCCGGCGAAGGCGGCGCCCGCCAGCTCTTCGCGTTGGCGGCCGCGGCCAGCGTTCAGGTACGGCACCTGCGGCCGAGCGTGTCGACCCTCGAGGACGTGTTCGCCACGGCGGTCGGCGAGAAATGATACGAGCCACCTCCCATCCGCGGCCAGCCACCAGCCACCCGGCCTTCGCTCGTCGGCAACGCCAGCGAGCTACGGCCAGGCTCGCCGAAGCGCCGGAGGCGCGAAGGCGGCAGCCGCCGGCCACGGGCGTGTAGATGCCCATCCACGATCAAGGTTATCGGCGCTACAGCGGCGGCAAGGCGCCGCGCGGCTACGGGTGGGCGGTGATCACGCGGGCCGGCATTCGCACGTTCGTCGCCAAGCGCGCGTTCCTCGGCCTGCTGCTCATGTCCTGGTTTCCGTTCTTCGTCCGCTCCGTGCAGATGTACGCCGCCGCCAATCTGCCGCAGGCGGCGTTTCTCGCGCCGACCGCGTCGACGTTTCGTGAGTTCCTCGGCCAGCAGGACATCTTCGCCTTCTTCATCACGGTGTACGTCGGCGCGGGCCTCATCGCGAACGACCGCCGCGCCAACGCCCTCCAGATTTATCTCTCGAAGCCGCTCACGAGAGCCGAGTATGTGTTCGGCAAGCTGGCGATTTTGATGGCGTTTCTCCTGCTGGTGACGTGGGTGCCCGCCATCCTGCTCCTGATCGTCCAGATTGCGTTCGCCGGCAACTTCACGTTCTTCCAGACCAACGCCTATCTGTTCCCCGCCATCACGGTATTCACGTTCCTCGACGTGACGATGGTGGCGACGGCGATGCTGGCGCTGTCGTCGCTGTCCAAGAACGGCCGCTACGTCGGCATTCTGTACGCGGCGGTCCTCTTCTTTACGCAGGCGATTTACGGCGTGCTGTTCGCCGTGACGCGCAGTTCGTCGTTCTCCTGGCTCTCGTTTCCGGCCAATCTCCAGCAAGTGGGCGACGCCATCTTCCGCCTCCCGTTGAAGTACTCGACACCGTGGCCGGTGTCGTTGCTGATGATCGTCGGGCTGATTGGCGTTTCGGGCCTGGTGCTCGAGCGGCGGGTGCGCGGCGTCGAGGTGGTCGCGTGAGGCCGGAACAGGGAACCCGAGGCCTGGAGCCCATCGTCATCGCCGAGCACCTCTCGAAGTGGTACGGCCAGGTCATTGGTCTCAACGACGTGTCCGTGACGCTGCCGCCAGGCGTCACCGGGCTGTTGGGGCCCAACGGCGCCGGCAAGTCGACGTTCATGAAGCTGGTCACCGGCCAGCTCAAACCGAGCAAGGGTTCGATCACCGTCCTTGGCGAGCCGATCTGGCGCAATCCCGGGCTCTACGCCCGGATCGGATTCTGTCCGGAACAGGATGCGTTTTACGAACGCATGACCGGTCTGGAGTGGCTCACGGCCCTCGTCCGCTTGAGCGGCGTCGGAGATACGGAAGCCACCGCGATGGCACGGCGCGCGCTCGAGACCGTCGAACTGCTCGACGCGGCGAACAAGAAAATCGGCGCGTACAGCAAGGGCATGCGTCAGCGCGTGAAGATGGCGCAGGCGCTCGCGCACGATCCGGAAGTGCTGATTCTCGACGAGCCGTTGTCGGGCATGGATCCGATCGCCAGGCGGAAGACGATCCGCTTGATCAAGGAGTGGGGCCGCACCGGCCGCAGCGTGCTCGTGTCCAGCCACATCCTGCACGAAATCGAATCGATGACGGCCAACATCCTTCTGATCAATCAGGGCCGCATCCTCGCCGAAGGCAACGTCCATCAGATCCGCGATCTCATCGACAAGCATCCGCACAGCGTCTACATCAAGGCCGATCACACGCGGGCGTTGGCGCGGGAGTTCCTCGGCCACGACGATGTGCTGAGCCTCAAGTTCGAAGGGGACGCGGTCGTCGTGCAGACCGGCCAGCCGGACGCGTTTTACGCACGGCTCACCGATCTCGCGGCGTCCGGCAAGCTGGGTGTGATTCACGAGGTCACGTCGCCTGACGACAATCTGCAGGCCGTCTTCCAGTACTTGGTGAAATCATGACCGCACCCGCGGCGCGGCGCGCGACGCCGTCGGTCCTCACGTCCGCGATGCGCATTTTCGATTTGTCGCTCGGCCAGATGCTGTGGTCGCGCCGCTCGGTCTTTCTCGGACTGTTGCTCGGCGGCCCCGTGCTGCTTGCGATAGCCCTCCGCGTCGTCTCCGTGCTGTACACGTCGGGGTTCAGGATCAACGGCGCGCAGGCCGCCGGCGCGTCCGTCTTCGGGATGATGATCTGGCTGCTCTACATCCGGTTCATCGTGCCCGTGCTGGGCGTGTTCTACGGCACCTCGCTGATTGCCGACGAAGTGGACGACAAAACGATCACTTACCTCTTCACCCGGCCGATCCCGCGGCGCGCGGTCCTGTACGGCAAGTTCCTCGCGTACCTCGTGTGCACGGTGCTGCTCGTGCTCCCGTCGGTGATGCTCGTGTTCTTCCTCATCGTGCCCATCGGCGGCTCCAGCGTCGGGGAAGCGTTTCCGTCGCTGTTGGCGGACTTCGCCATGCTGGCGGTAGGGCTCGCGGCCTACGGGGCGCTGTTCGCCCTGGTCGGAACCCGACTGAAGAGGCCTCTCATTGTCGGATTGGTCTTCGCCTTCGGCTGGGAGCCGGCGGTGCTGCTGTTCCCCGGCTACCTGAAGCGTCTCACTGTCGCCTACTACCTCCAGGCGCTGGTGCGACACGAGATGCCGCAGGATTCGGCGGTCAGCATGCTGTTGCAGGTGTTTCGAGAGGTGCCGTCGGTGACCGCCAGCCTGGCGGCCCTGGCGGGGATCGTCGGCGTCACGCTCTGGCTGGCCGGGCGGGCGGTCGAGCAGCGTGAGTTCGTTCTTGATCAGTAGCGCGGAAGGCCGATAATTGGAACACGTGGCAACCATCGCCGTATAAACGTTTGAGGCGCCGTTCATGACGACCAGGACCCGGTATTTCGTAATTGTTTCGCTTCTGGTGATGGGCGTTGGCCTTGGTACCGGGCTGGTGGCCTACTACGTCGGACTGCCGATGGGCGCGTTTCAGCGCAACGGCGGTCCTGACGAACTGCAGTACATCCCGCGCGACGCGACGGTCATTGCGTTTGCGAACGTTCAGGAAGTGATGAACTCGGAGCTGCGCCAGAAGCTGCGCCGTGCGATTCCGGTGCAGGAAAACGGGCAGCGCGAGTTCGAGAACGAAACCGGCATCAACATCGAAACCGACATCGACCGCGTGGTCGCCTCCCTCAATCCCGATCCAGACAGCACGAACCTTCCCGGCGCAGGCATGGTCCTGGCGCGCGGCCGCTTCGACGAAGTGAAGATCGAAGCGCTGATGCGCGATCATGGTGCGCACGTCGAGGACTACCAGACGAAGCGTCTCATCGTGGCTGATGTTCCCGCGGGGAATCCGATGGTTGCGTCCGGCGTCTCGCTGGCCTTTATCGAGCCCGATCTGGTCGCGGTCGGCAGCACCAAGCTGATTCGCCGCGCCATCGATCTCCATCAGTCCGGCGACAACCCGCAGGCGGGTCTGCAGAGCGTGACCGGCAACGAAGAACTGATGAACCTCGTGCGCTCGCTCGATACGAGCGGGAATGCCTGGGCCGTGGGCCGCTTCGATGCCTTGACCTCGCGCGCGCATCTGCCCCAGAACGTCGCCGGCCAGCTACCTTCGATTACGTGGTTCTCGGTCAGCGGCCGGATCAACGGCGGCATTCACGGCATGATTCGCGCGGAAGCTCGGGATGACGAGGCGGCCAACAACCTGCGCGATGTCGTCCGCGGCTTCATGGCCCTGGCGAAGATGCAGGCAGGGAGCCGTCCCGAACTACAGTTGATGATGCAGTCGCTCGAGCTTGGCGGGGCAGGCAAGACCGTCGCGCTCTCGTTTGTAGTGCCGGCCGAGATTTTCGACATGATTCCCGGTGCGCAGAAGCCGATGCCGGCGCCGAATCCCCCGCAGCGCTAGACCGCAATCGCCAGACGTGACCATTTGTCTAGGCGGCCCTGACGCTTGACGCCTTCCCGCGCCGCCCCCTAAACTCCCTCGGCGCGCGCTCCACCGCGGCCCTTCCGTCCGGTCGATCCACGGCAATGACAGATCTGGTGTTCTTCTACGGCACGCTGATGACCGGGTTCAAGCGACCCGGGCGCTTGCGCATCGACGCCCAACTATCGCCTGTCGGGCGCGGGACGATTTACGCGGCGCTCTTCGATCTCGGGATCTATCCCGCTGCGGTCCCGGCGGCGGACGGGCAGGTCTGGGGCGAGGTCCATCGCATGCTGGACGTCGACGCCGTCCTCGCGGCGCTCGATGAAATCGAGGGCTTTCGTCCGGGACAGCCCGACGCTAGCCTTTACACACGCATCGAAACGCCGGTGACACTGCCGGACGGTCGCGTGGTCACCGCCTGGGCGTACTTCTACAACGCGCCGCTGGGCCGCGCGCCACGGATTGAGTCCGGCGATTATCTCGCCTATCTGAAGGTGAATTGATGAGAACGTTTGCAGTCATCCTCGCGCTGGTGGCGGCCGCGTCCGGCGTCAGCCGTGCCGCGTCCGCGCAGTCGAGCGACCTCGATCCGCGGATCGAGAAGCTGGTGGCGTCGGTGTCGGAAGCGCGGCTCGGTGCCATCCTGAAGAAGCTCGAAAGCTTCGAGACGCGCAGCTCGATGTCCTCGACCAATTCGCCGACCCGCGGCATCGGCGCCGCCCGTCAGTGGATCTTCGATGAGCTGAAGGGCTATAGCCCCAAGCTGCAGGTGTCGTTCGACACCTACGTCGTCGCGAAGCAGGGCCGGTTCACCCGTGACGTCGAAATCCGCAACGTGATGGCGATGCTTCCTGGCCGCAGTCCGCGGCGCATCTACATCAGCGGCCATTACGACACGGTCGCACGGCCGGGCGGGCAGGGCGCCGCCAACGCCGGTGGGGCCCCCCGCGATCCGGATGCCGCAGGACCGCCGCCTGCGGATCCGAACACGCCGCTGGACAATCTCGCGCCGGGCGTGAACGACGATGGCAGCGGGACCGCGCTGACGATCGAGCTGGCGCGGTTGTTCAGCCAGAGCGGTCTCGACTTCGATGCGACCCTGGTCTTCATGTGCCACGTGGCGGAGGAGCAGGGGCTGGTCGGCGCGCACCTGCACGCCGAGAAGGCCCTCGCGCAGAAGATCCCGATCGAGGCCGTGCTGAACAACGACATCGTCGGCGGCGATCACGGGGGGAGCGGGATCGTGGACGGCGCGACGATCCGCGTCTACTCGGAAGGACCTGAAGACTCGCCGTCGCGATCGCTCGCGCGCTTCGTCCAACGCTGGGGCGGGCGCTACGTGCCGTCGCACAAAGTGCGGCCGATGGCGCGCCCCGATCGCTTCGGGCGCGGCGGCGACCATTCGGCGTACAACGAACTCGGCTTCACGGCGGTCGGCTTCCGCGAATCGCGCGAAAATTTCATCCGCCAGCACGACACGCGCGATACCTTCGAAGGCATTTCATTGCCGTACCTTGCGCAGAACGCGCGCGTGAACGCCGCGGCCGCCGCGACGCTCGCGCTGGCGCCGCCGCCGCCGGGCGTGACCAACGAGCGCGGTCAGCCGCTGATCACGCGCGCCCCGACGGGGTACGACGCCAATCTCAAGTGGAATCCGGCGCCGGGCGCCGTGGCCTACCGCATCTTCTGGCGCGAGGCCTGGGGGCCCGACTGGCAGCACGACGTGCTCGTCGGCAACGTAACGAGCCTCGTCATGCCGAACATGCAGATTGACGATTACGTGTTCGGCGTCGCGGCGGTGGATGCCGGCGGACACGAGAGCTTCGTCAGCGCGTACGTGTCGCCGCCACGCGCGAAGACGACCATCAAGACCGTTCAGCAGTGACGCCTACTGGGCGCGCCGGCCGTCCTTGATCGCGGATATGAATTCGTCGACGACGCCCTTCACGCGATCCGTGGGTTCGACGAATTCGATCCCGGAGCGGTAGAAGACCAGTTCCTGCTCGACGTCGCTGATGCTGCAATGGGCGACGCGGCCCTTGAGGACGACGGATCGATCGCCGAGCGTCAGTCGGAACTCGTGAAGGGAATCGAGCTGAAGAGGGAAGTTGGTTTCGACCTGGGCGCCGCCGTGGCTGATCTCCTTGATCGCCATCGGCTGGAAGACCATGACCTCGCCGAGGAGTTCACCTAGAATCTGGATGCGCTCGGTATCGCGTTTGTCGCTGGCAGGACTCACCGGTACGCCACCATCGGCCGCGACTATAGCATTTTTTCAGTTCATGCCCATGGCCGGCGGCGGCGCGAACATTTCCAGGTCCAGCGGCTCCACGGGGACGTCCGCGAGCTTGCGGCCGTCGAAGTCGGCCGTGAACGTGACGAGGGGAATGCGGCGCGTGTCGTCGTCCAGCTTCAGCATCGAGAGCACCTGGAAGCCGGCCGCGTCGGCGGCGTCCAGGCAGAGGATGATCAGGTTCGGCTGCAGGCGCTTGATGTCCGAGTACGCGTGCCGCGCCGACTCGACGAACACGACAGCGTAGCGTCCTGTGTCGAGGACCGGATCGAGCAACCGGAGGACGTCCGGCGTGCCGTTGACGATGGCGACTTTCTGGACGTTGGTCATCATGGCGATGGGCTCCTGCGTCACGCGCTCGCTCTCTCCTGATTCAGGATCCGTGCCACAGAGGCTGTGCAGGATTCGCGGTGATTTCGCGCCCTCTCGTGTAAGGATCCACTCGTCAGCCCATGCCGACCCCAAATGGTTCCCTATGGTAATCGGTGTTTTTTCCTATCTCGTCAATGGGGCCGCTCCCCGATGATCTGGGCGATTGCCGGGCTGGCTTATTCGCTGGTCTACGCCGCGCTGGTGGCCGCCCTGGATGACGCGCACCTGCGGTTACTCGTCGGGAATGTGGCCCTCCTGCTTCCCCCGCTGGCGCCGCTGACCGTCGTCGTGTGGCGGCGGCGTCGCTGGCGCGGTCACGAGGCCGTGTATTGGGGCGCGATCGCCGCGTGGGCGCTGCTCTGGTTCATCGGCCAGATCGGATGGTCCAACGACGAGGTGCTGCACGCGACACCCAACCCGTGGTTCAGGTGGCACATCATCCTGCAGCTCTGCGGATCCGCGTTGCCTCTCATCGCGCTCGTCGCGCGGCCACACCGGCGCGAGGCGCCCGAGAGGGCCGTGACCAGCGTCCTCGACATCACGGTGCTCGTCGTGCTCACGGCGTTCTTGTACTGGTCGCTCATCATCGCGCCCGGCACCGAGCGCGCCCAATCGTCGATGGCGCTGCGGTCGCTGGCGATCATCGGCCCGCTGGTCCGGGTCGCCTCGATGGCGGGCCTCCTCTGGGCGGCGTGGGACGCGCGCCCTGGTCCGTGGACTGCGGTCTACCTTCGGATGACTGCGGGCCTGGTCCTGGCGATCGCGCTCCTCACCGTCCTCTCAATGATGGTCGTCCGCGGCGGCTACCAGACCGGCTCGCCCGCGGACGTGGGCTGGATGTTGCCGTTCTTCTTCGCCGCGTGGGCGGCCGAGTCTGCGCCCGTGTCGAGTGTCGAGCGGCGCGCGGTGGCCTTGACGCCCGTCCGTCATTCGTCGCCCGCACTTCTGTTCGCCGCCATTCTGACCGTGCCGTTCCTCGGGTACGGACTCGTGTACTTCGCGCCGATGGGCGTCGTCATCGACCGCATGCGCGAGATCGCGACCGTCGCGACGCTCGTGGGCGGCATCGCCTTGATCCTCGTCCGTCTGCGCGTCGAGCAGCACGCCGTCGAGCAGGCCAACGAGCGCGTCCGTCTGCTGGCGGCGGCGTGCGAGCAGGCCGTCGAGCTCATCATGATCGTCGCCGGCAACCGGATCGCGTACGCCAACGACGCGTTCTGCCGGGCCGTCGGCTACTCGCGCGAGGAACTCGAGCACGTGACGCCGGTGGCGCTCGTTGCGCCGGAATCGCAGGCCGACGTCCCGGCGCTGCGCGAGCGGTTGCGCGAAAAACAGGCGGTGCGCTCGACGACGGTCATGCTGCGCCGTGACGGCAGCACGTTTCACGCGGACTGGACCGCGTCGCCCATTCTCGACGGCGCCGGCCGCATCACGCACGTCGTCGGCGTCGTCCGCGATCTGACCGACGATCTGCGGCTGCGCGATCAGGTCGTGCGCAGCGAGCGGCTGTCGGCCATGAGCGAGCTCGTGTCCGGCGTGGCGCACGAGCTCAACGATCCGCTCCAGTCGATCGTCGGCACGGCACAGACGGTTTCCGGCGAGAGCAGCGATCCGGGACTCAAGAAGGACCTCGAGCGCGTGCGTCACGAGGCCGATCGCGCCGGGCGCATCGTGCGTAATCTCCTGACGTTCGTCCGCAAGTCGGCCGGAGAGCGCGTGCTGCTCGACGTCAACGAGGTCGTGCAGTCCGCCGTCAGGCTGCGCGCGTATGGCGTGGAGATTGCGGGCATCGAGGTCCGCGAAGAATACGCGCCCAACCTCGCGCTGGTCCTGGCCAACCGCGACGACATTCAGCAGGTCGTGATCAACCTGATCATGAACGCCCAGCAGGCGATGACCGGGAGCGGCGTCCACGGCGTCCTTTCCGTGCGGACGGCGATGGAGCAAGACGCCGTGATCGTCGAGGTGCGGGACGAGGGGCCGGGCATTCCACCGGAGGTGGCCGGACGGATCTTCGAGCCGTTCTTCACGACCCGGCCGGCCGGATCCGGTCCGGGGCTGGGTCTCTCGGTGGCGTTCGGCGTCGCATCGGCGCACGGCGGTACGCTCGAGCTCATACCGGTCGGGCGCGGCGCCTGCTTCCGGCTGACGCTGCCGGGCGGCGGCTTCCCAGGGCCGCGCGCGGTTCACTAGAATGGGCAGTCTTCGCGGTGGACTTGGAATGGCGCTCGCCATCGAGCGAATCTGAGGACGCTTTGCACATCCTCAAATTCTCACATCCTCAACTCCTCAAATGCGCATAGCTGTCATCCCCGGCGACGGCATCGGCGTCGACGTCACGGCTGAAGCGGTGAAAGTCGTCCGGGCCGTCGGCGACGTGTTCGGCCGCCGGTTCGAGATCGAGACGCTGCCGTGGAGCGCCGATCACTACCTGCAGACCGGCGTCACGATCCCGCCGAACGGCTACGCGATGCTGCGCGACGAGTTCGACGCCGTGTTCATCGGCGCGCTGGGCGATCCGCGGGTCCCCGACAACCGGCACGCCCGCGACATTCTTCTGGGCACGCGCTTCGAGCTCGATCTGTACGTCAACTACCGTCCGGTGACATTGCTCGATTCGCGGCTGTGTCCGCTCAAGGATCGAACGCCGTCTGACGTCAACTTCGTCGTCTTTCGCGAAAACACCGAGGGGTTGTACGTCAACGTCGGCGGCCGTTTCAAAGCCGGCACAGACGACGAGGTCGCGATTCAGGAAGAGGTCAACACGTACAAAGGCGTGCACCGCATCGTGAAGCACGCGTTCGAGTACGCGCAGATTCGTAGCGCGACCCTTCGACCGGCTCAGGGTCGCCCCGGGTTTCATCGAGGGGCGAGCCTTCCAGGCGAACGACGTCGCCGCGTCTGCATGGCCGACAAGAGCAACGCGATGACGCACGGGCACGCGCTGTGGCAGCGGGTGTTCAAGGATCTGGCGCCGCAGTACCCGGAGATCGACGCGCGTCACCTGTACATCGACGCGCTCGCGCTGCTGATGGTCCAGAATCCGTCGCAGTTCGACGTCATCGTCACCAATAATCTGTTCGGGGACATCATCACGGACCTGGGCGCCGCGCTGCAGGGCGGGCTCGGGCTCGCGGCGTCGGGCAACCTGCACCCCGGCAAGACGTCGATGTTCGAGCCCGTGCACGGATCGGCGCCGCCGCTGGCGGGGAAGAACGTGGCCAATCCGATGGGCGCGATTCTCTCGGCGGCGCTGATGCTGGAGTACCTCGGACTCGCCACGGAAGCCACTGCCGTCGAGGCGGCCGTGCAGCAAGCCGTCACCACGGGGCAGGGGACCAGGGAGATCGGCGGCACGCTCGGGACCAGAGAGACCGGCGACGTTATCGCCCGTGCGTTGCGAAGCCGTACGTAGTACGTAGGCCGGATCCTTTTCGGACCCGGCTGTCCGGCGGGTCCGAAGGACCCGCCCTACGCAAGAAACGCAGGAGTTGCAAATGCAGATTCGAACGGTGGGCGTGTTGGGTTGCGGGTTGATGGGATCGGGGATCGCGCAAGTGTGCGCCGCAGCTGGTTACAAGACGATCGTCCGCGAGGTCGATGACAGCTTCCTGCAGAAAGGCCTGGGCCGCATCAAGAAGTTCCTCGAGGACGGCGTCGCGAAAGGCAAGGTCGCGGCCGAGGCGCGCGACGCGACGCTCGGCCGCTTGACGGGGACGGCGTCGATCGACGCGCTGAAGGATTGCGATCTCATCATCGAAGCGATCATTGAAAACCTCGACGAGAAACGTCGCACGTACGCGGCCGTCGAGCAGCTGGTCAAAGATCACACGATCCTCCTGTCGAACACGTCATCGCTGTGCATCACCGAACTGGCGGCGACGACGAAGCGGCCCGATCGGTTCGGCGGCCTGCACTTCTTCAATCCGGTCCCCCTGATGAAGCTCGTCGAAGTGATTCGCGCGCTGACGACGAGCGACGAGACATACGAGACGGTGTTCGCGTTCGCGCAGACGCTCGGCAAGGCGCCGATCACCGCGCCCGATCGGCCCGGGTTCATCGTCAACCGGCTGCTCGTGCCGTATCTGCTCGATGCCATCCGCGCGTACGAGCACGGCCTGGGCACGATCGAGGACATCGACAAGGGGATGACGCTGGGGTGCGGCTACCCGATGGGGCCGTTCACGCTGCTGGACTTCGTTGGCCTCGACACGACGTACTACATCGCGAACATCATGTTCGAGGAATTCCGTGAGCCCGCGTACGCGCCGCCGCCGCTGCTGAAGCGGATGGTGCTCGCCGGCCGGATGGGCCGAAAGAGCGGACAGGGATTCTACAAGTACTGACCGACGACGGGTGACCTCGTAAGTGACCGTGAGTGTCTACTTGAGCAGATGGACCATGCTGGATCGCCGTACTTTCATGTCGTTCATCGCCGCTGCCGCGGCCGTGCCGCGCGCGGTGTGGGCGCAGGCAGGCTCGAAAAAAGTGGCGCTGTATGCCAGCGTGGGCGCGGTCCTCACGCAATATGATGTCGACGTCGATGGCTTGACGCTGACCGCGCGCGGCAGTGTGACGCTGCCGGCCAATGTGCAGTACGCGTGGCCACACGTGTCGCACCGCGTTCTCTACGTCGCGACGAGCAGCAGCGCGGCCGGCACGGGGCCGGCCGGTACCGTCCACCACGTCAGCGCGTTTCGCATCGATCCAACCAGCGGCGCGCTGACGCCCCACGGCAGCCCGATTGCGCTGCCGACACGCCCGATTCACATCACTACCGATGTCCCGTCGGCGCACGTGCTGGTCGCCTTCAACCATCCGAGCGCGCTGCGCGTCTACCGCATCAACAGCGACGCGACGCTTGGCGAGGAAGTGCAGCAGCCGGGCGCCTTCGATTTCGGGATTTACGGTCACCAGGTGCGCGTGTCGCCGAACAACCGGCTCGCGATCCTCGTCGCCCGCGGCAACGATGCCGCGAACAACACGCCTGAGGATCCGGGTTCGCTGAACGTATTCAACTACCGGGATGGAGTGCTTTGTGAGAAGAGGGCCCACCGAAGTCGGCTCCCGGCTCACCCGGGCTCTATAATGGCCCGGTGCGCCAGTCAACCGCCGCATCCCGCGTGGCGATTCTCACGTCTGACACTACTGCCGACATCGAGCAGCGCCAGGTCGACTCGTGGCGGCGCCTCTCGCCTCGTGAAAAATTGGAGATCGTCAGCGACACCACTCGCGCGGTGGTGAATCTCTCCCTGGCTGGAATTCGCCGTCGCCACCCTCAGGCATCCGAACGCGAGTGCTTCCTGCGATTGGCCGCCATCCTGCTCGGCGTGGATACGGCTCTGCGCGTCTATCCCGATGCCGCGCAGGTGACTGACCTCCGCGGCCCGTGCTGAGCGACCCCGTCGTTGTCGCGCTCAGCGTGGCCGCGATCCTCGAGGCGTGCGGACTCCGTTACCTCGTCGGAGGATCCCTCGCCAGCTCGATGAGCGGGGAGCCACGGTCGACCTTGGACGTCGACATCGTGGTCGCGATGACGGAGCCGGATATCGGGAAGGTGACCGATGGGCTGCGGGTCGAGTTCGACGTGGACGAGCAGGCGGTCGCGTGTCCGACACGCTCGCCGCGGTGCTGACGCGCGAAGTGGACTGGACGAAGCTGCCGTCCACGACACCCCCGCGGATCGTCGCGCTCCTGCGCGACTGTCTCGTGCGGGATCCGAAACAGCGCCTGCGCGACATGGGCGAAGCGCGTCGCGTGCTCGATCAACTCATCACCGGCGTCTCCAGCAGTTCGATGATCGCGCCGGCCTCGTCTTCGATCACAGCGTCGGCCCCGCCCGCGGCCGTGTGGCGCCGCGCGCTGCCGTGGGCGATCGCCGGTCTCGCGACGGCCGTGGCGGCCGGCGCCGCGTGGCGGTCAGTGAGCGTGAAGCCGATCGCCAGCCCGGTCACGCGATCGCGCGTGACCTTCAAGGAAACGACGCTCCTCATCGATGTGTCGCGCGACGGCACGAAGGTCGTGTACGCGCGCGCGGCTCATCTCGAAGTGCGTCACGTCGATCAATTCGATGGGGTGACGCTGCCAGGCACAAGTGACGCCGACGCGTCGGTGTTCTCGCCGGCGGGCGACTGGATCGCATTTGGGGCCGGGGACGGCAAGATCAAGAAGACGCCGTCGGCCGGCGGCCCGATCGTGACGCTGACCGACGGCTCGCTCATCAACGGCGCTACGTGGGGCGACGATGACACGATCGTGTTCAGCGGCGCCACGGGCCTGATGCGCGTCCCGGCGTCAGGCGGCACGGCGGAGCCGTTGACGAGAGTGGACAAGGACAAGTGGGTCGTGGACTTGGCGCGAGGCACGCCGACGCGTCTGACGTTCGGCGGCGCCAACGACAATCCGATCTGGACGCCGGATGGCCGCACCATCGTCTACGGCGGAAACAAAGACGGCAAACCCGGACTCTACAAGGTGCCGGCCGACGGCAGCGGACAGCCGCAGTTGATGCTGGCCACACTCGGGCACCACGTTTGGCGTCGCGCCTGACGCCCAGCATTTCCTCGTGGAGACGATCCCGAGCAGCGCCACGATCGTGACCGTGACCAACTGGTTCGATGAACTGCGGCGCAAGGCGCCAGCGAGGAAGTAGCGATGCGCAGATCAAAGACATGCTGGCGCTGGTGCCGGCGATGGGCTACCGCTCGGTCGCCGCCGTCATCGGCCATGACCAGGGCTCGCCGCTCGCGGGATGGTGCGCGTGCGCGCGCCCCGACGTCTTCAAGGCGGTCGCGATGATGAGCGCGCCGTTTGGTGGACCGCCGACGCTGCCGTTGAGTACCGCAAACGGCCCGCGACGTGCGGCTCCAGGGCCGGACACGATCTACGACGACCTCGCGAAGCTGACGCCGCCGCGCAAGCACGACCAGCGCTACTACCAGACGCGCGAGGCCAACGAGAACATGTGGCATCCACCGCAGGGGCTCCACGCGTTTCTGCGAGCCTACTACCACGTGAAAAGCGCTGACTGGCAAGCGAACCATCCCGCGCCGCTCGCGGCGCGAACCGCGAGCGAGTGGGCTAAGCTGCCGCGCTACTACGTCATGGACCTCGACAAGGGGATGGCGGAGCAGGTGGCGGCCGAGATGCCGTCAGCCGCGGAGATTGCCGCCAACCGCTGGCTGACAGAGGCGGAGCTGGACGTCTACACCGAGGAATACGGCCGTACCGGATTTCAGGGCGGGCTCAACGGCTATCGCGGCAGCCCGAGTGACGTGGACCTTCAAGTCTTCGCGGGACGCACCATCGATGTCCCGTCCACGTTCATGGGCGGGAAGAGCGACTGGGGCGTGTATCAGAATCCGGGCGCGCTGGAGCGCCTCGAAAAAACGGTCACGACCAGATACAAGGGCACGCACCTCGTGGATGGCGCCGGCCATTGGGTGCAGCAGGAACAGCCGGCGGTCCTGGGCCGGCTGCTCATCGACTTCCTCAAGGCCGCGTCTTAGTCTAGAACCCGTAGGTGTCGACGCTACTTCAAGCGCCTGCGTATCATCGAGCCAGTCTGATCGCCTCACCGCCTATGATCCGTCCACACGCTAGCGACCTCTGGCTGTCGGCGTCGTTGTTCCTGAAAATGCTGACGGGCCTTCAGGTGTTCACGGGCGAAACGGTATCGCTCAGCGAGTCGATCGGGCCGCCCACGGCGGGCGGATGAGCAGCTTCGGGTCCGCCTCCTTCTTCGGCACGAACTTCTGCGTGCGTCCGTACTGGTTGTCGCCGCCGTAGAGAATCCCGCTCGAGTCGACGGTGAACGTGTGGACCTCGAGGTACCCATCCGGCAGTTCCTTTGGCACCATCCACGTGTAGAGATGATTCCCGTGGAAGTCGAGCTTGGTGAAGCGGAGCGGATTGAGATCCGTCATCCAGAGGCTGTCGTCGTTGACGATGAGGTCCAGCGGCAGCGAGAAGCCGGGGAACGCTTCGACGAAGTCCACCTTCGCGGGATCGGCCGTCGCTTTAAAGACGTTGATCCGGTTGCCTGACCGATCGAGCGCGAAGATCCGTCCCTCGGGGCCGACGGCGATCGCGTGCACACCGCTGAACTGGCCCGGGCCCTTGCCGGAGCCGCCGAACTCCGCGATGTAGTTCATCTCTTTGTCGAGAATCATCACGCGGTGGTTGTCCAGGCCGTCGGCGACGAGAATCCTGCCGTCGGGAAGAAACGCCACGTCCTGCGGCTTGCCGAAGTGCGTGCCGTCCGTGCCCTGCACGTTCTTCTCGCCGAGCGTCTTCAGCAGTTTGCTCCCGTCATTGGAGAAGACGTAGATCGTGCTGAACGTTTCGTTGACGACCCACACGCGATGCTCGGGATCGTACGGGCTGATGCGCAGCCGATGCGGCCCCGGGCCGGACGATCCCTCACACAGCGAATCCCACTGCGTCCACCGCTCCTTGACGTTGCCGTTCGCGTCGAGCGTGTAGAGGCAGTTGCGCCAGACGCGACCGGCGGTGGCGCTGAGCACGTTGACGCCAATCGATCCCGCAAACCCAGCGAAACCGGGAGGCACCAGGTTGGGCAGCCGGAACTCGCCGCGTTGCAAGACGAAGATGCGGTTGGGCGATTCCGCGAAGACGCCCGAATTGCCCCCGAACGTGAAGCCTGGTTCGGAGAACGGCTTGTGCCAGGCGCGGACGATGTCGTACGGGCTCGGACCGACCGGGCCCGAGATCACGCCCGGCGTGGACTGTGCCAGCAGTGTGGTAACGCTCGCGATCAGCGCCAGGACGGCCGCAGCGGTCGCGGTTCTTCGGCTCGTGGTTGTCATAACTTTCCTTTGTACTGAGGCGGCCGGCCTTCCGCTTCCGCGCGCCGGCCTTCGATGAAGTCCTCGGTTCGATAGAGCGCGCTGTACTGCGCGCCGAGCTTCGACAACGCGTCGGCTTCGACCGGATCGACGTACTGGTGCGCGGACGCCAGCGTCGCCTTGATCGACAGCGGCGCGCACGCCGCGATCTTGCGCGCGATCGCGATGCCGGCCTCGAGCGCAGCCGCAGGCGTCGGCGCGATCTGCTGAGTGATGCCCACCCGGTACGACTCGTCCGCCGTCCAGTGGTCGCCGGTCAGCATGTAGCGCATCGCATTGCCCCAGCCCGCCTCGCGGACGAAACGCACCGTGGCGCCGCCGCCGGGAAACCGGCCGTGCGTGTTTTCGTCCTGCCCGAAGCGCGTGTTCGCCGCGGCGACGCGGACGTCGCCCGCGAGATAGATCTCGTGGCCGAGATTCCACGTGTCGCCGTGCACCACGACGACGACCGGCTTCGACCGGCGCGGCTGCCCGTTGCCGAGCACGTCGATCGTCGGCGCCGTGCTCGCCGCGCGTTGTCCGGCGATGATGCCCGCCTGCGACGCGTCGACGTCGATGCCGCGCGAGAAATTCTCGCCGTGACCGAAGAGCACGAGCGCGCGCAGCGACGGGTCGTGTTCGTATTGATAGAAGGTTTCGGCCAGCCGCGTCCGCGTCGGCGGATCGAGCCGGTTCTGGATGAACGGGCGGTTGAGGCCGACGAGCACGATGTCTCCGCGACGCTCGACCGTGATCGTCACCGACGGACCGAGCGGAACGTCGATCAGCCTCGTCTCCGGCGCCGGCGTCGTCTCCGGGGGCGCCTGGCCCTGCGCGCGAGCCGTGGCCGCCACGGCCAACAGGGCGGTCCCCTTGAGGAGCGCGCGGCGTCCGACTACTTTCGACGATCTGTTCTGCATAGGTGTCCTCGAGGACGCGATGTTCCTGTGATCCGGCTTCGGTCGCAAGCCAATTCTCCATCGGTGAGACTGGAGAGTGCGGAGCCCCGCGCTCCGAATTTGAGCCGCCCGCAACGTGCCTTCCCGGCCGAACCTAGAAACCTGTTTACAGGGCTCGGCGACCGGTCCTAGTATCTCGCCGTATTGCTGGCATTCAATTCGTCGGGTTGTTGCAAAAGGCAACCCCTATGTTGACGAAATGTCCTGCCGTCCTGGTGGCCCAGTTCGAAGTTCGTGCCGGCGCCGGTCGGCTCACCAATGGCGGACCGGCTCGGCGTGCACGTAGACGCCGCCGGATCAGCGGCGTGCTGGTTGCGGCGGGATTCGCCTGTCTGGGTCACGGCTGCGGTTCGGACCGACCGGCGTCCCCCGTGGCTCCGGCATCCATCACGTTCTCTCCTCCGCCAGCGAACATCAGGTCCAAGCCGCGTGTCGCGATGAACTGGAGTTGCCTTAGGGCGACTCCGAATCAGACCGCCTCAGCGTGCGGCGCTCCGAAGCGCGAAGCCGCCGCTGGTCGGGCGGGCTTGAGCAAGCCGGACACCTTCATCTACCTGTATGCAACCGTGGACGATGACTTGGTCGCGCTGGACTGGATCGCACTGAATTTCGGCTCCCCCATTGACTCCTTCATGATCGAAGTGGGCTCGGCGCCGCGACTCGCCGATCTCGCGAACTTCGATACCGAAAGCGACGACGAATTCTTCGATGCGTTTGGGGTTCCGCCGGGAACGTATTACGTGCGCGTTCGGGCCAGGAACGCCGCCGGCGTGAGCGACGCATCCAATGAAGTGAAGGTCGTCGTCGGTCGGACTCAATGTGTAGCTCCGAGCGCACCGGCAGGATTGACATTCTCGGTCAACAACGACCTCGTCACGCTGACTTGGGTGGCGCCAACGTCTGGTTCCCTGCCCTTCACCTACGTGGTGGAGGCCGGCTCGACTTCAGGCGCGAGCAATCTGTACAACGGAAACGTCGGCGCCGTCACGTCGCTCAACGCGCATGCAGCCAACGGCCTCTACTACGTTCGCGTGCGCGCCGTGAACAACTGCGCGACGAGCGGGGCTTCGAACGAAGTGTCGTTTGTGGTCGGCGCGGGTGTGCCGCTGCAGTTCAACGCGCCGGCGCAACTGAACGGCACCGTGGGCGTTCCGTTCTTCTACTCCTTCTGCAAACCTGACCTCCCGAACACCGATACGGCGCTCTGTGATTCGAGCGCCACCAATCCGACGGGCGGCCAGCCTCCGTATCACTTTCAGCTGGGCTCCGGCGTCGGCTTTCCGCCCCTTGGCTTGTCGCTGCGGCTCAATGGAATCCTGCGCGGAACGCCGAGCGTCGCGGGCACGAGCACGTTCGTCGTCCAGGCCGTCGACCTTGCCGGCACGGCGAGTTTCACGGCCCCATCCGTCGCACGAGTCTTCAAGCTCGTCGCCGAACCGGCGTCGATCAGCCGCACGGTCCAGGTGACGATCGCGCCGGCCGGAGGCGGCGTTTCCGGCCAGTACAGCGGCACGTTCACGGCGCCCGCACTCTCGGCGGTGTGTCCACCCGCCTCGGGCACATGGCGCGCGACGGTGACCGCGAACGGCAACGCGCTGGCCGTCGTCTGGTTCGACTCGTATCACAAACAAACCTACAACGTCAGCACAACGCTCTCAGGCAGCACGGCCACGCTGACCGTTGACTCCGGAGACGACCAAATCGACTTCAGCGCGACCTTCGGAACGAACAGTCTGTCAGGAACGTTCGTGGGCCCTCTATGTACCGTCGCGGCCGGCCGCTATCGTGGGACGTTCACAGGCCAGAGGCAGTGAGGCACGCCGGTCAAAACGGTTGTAGATTCGCCCTTCGCGGACCAGGCACGCGGAATTGGCGCGTCGATATAAGATGCCGGACCGCCAAGTCGCGTAGTGGCGAGCGATCCCTTTCGTTCATTCAGAACCTTGGTTACTGCGAGACCCACTTGTCGAGACGAGAGGCGTACAGATTGGCCAGGTAGAGGGTCTTCTCATCCGGGCAGGCGAGCGAGTGGATGGAGTCGATCGTGCCGGGCATGCGGCCCACGCGGCCGAAGGCGCCCAGGATCTTGCCGCTGAGATCCATCTTGTAGACCCGGCCCACGCTGCCCACGAACATCACCTGGTTGGGGCCGTTGGTCAGGCAGAGCGACCAGGGCGCGGTCGGCAGGTTCCACACCGCTTTCCGATTGCCTTCAGTGTCGAACGTCTGGATCCGGCTGTTGCCGCGGTCGGCGACATAGACGACGTCGTTGGCGTCCACCACGAGGCTGTGCGGGGTGTTGAAATTGCCCGGCTGGCCGCCACGCTCGCCCCACGACTTGACGAAGTTGCCGTCCTTGTCGAACTTGGCGACACGCGAATTGCCGTACCCGTCGGCGACGAACATGCTGCCATCTTTGCTCCAGCCGATATCCGTCTCCTGATACAAGGAGGCCCTGCCGGGCACGGCGCGCTCGATCACGTGCGTCAGGTAGGTCCAGGGTTCCGGATTCGTGCCCAACGTGCCCACGGTGCGGCCTTCGGCGTCGAAGCGGAAGATGATGTTATCGGCGGCATCCACGTACCAGAGATTGCCTTGCGGATCGAAGCGCACGGTATGGGCGCCTTCGAACATTCTGGAACCCTCGCCCCAGGAGCGCACGAATGTGCCGTCCGACTTGAACTCCAGCACGGGGTGATAGCCGCGATTGAGCGCGACGATAGTGCCGTTGGGAGCGACCGCGATGCCGCTCACACGACCCAGGATAGAGTTGGCGGGATAGTGGAAGAAGCCTTCCACCAGATGGAATGGCAGTTGCGGTGTCGCGGCGCCGCCGCCCGCGTCCTGCGCGCGCATTACCGTGACGGCGCCGAGCGAAATCGCCGCGGCGCACAGGGCTGACATCAAGAAGCGTTTCGTCATTAAGCCTCCCCACGTGTTTGTGATGGGCGCAATCTTAGGGCCCATGCGCAGACGTGGCAAGCACGCTCGCCGCAGTCGTCCTATAATCCCGGTCAGGGGAGGATGCTTATGCGCAAGCTGGTATTTCGTGCCGTCGCCGTCGCCGTCGTGCTGGTTCCCGCCGTAGGATTGGCTCAGGGTGCGAAGACGAAACCCACTACGGCCACCTACATCACCAAGGAAGAAGTCGACACCGTCAACCATACGGGACAGGGCACTGATCGGAACATCAAGGTCGTCGACATTGGCCACGAGAACTTCACCGTCGGCATCATCCATCGCACGAAGACGGTCAATGGCGTCATGCTTCCCACTGCAGGGGCCGCGCGCGGCGCGGCGCCCGCGGCCGGCCGCGCTGGCGCTCCGGCACCGACGCCGTGCGGACGCCAGATGGCTACGGCGCCTGCCGGCGGATCCGCCGGAGGCATCACGCACGACTCACAGACGGAAGGCTATTTGATCGTCTCTGGCGGCGGCACGATGTTCACGGACGGCTACATCGTCAACGGACGGCACAACCTCTCGCCGGACCTGAACGGGCCGACCTGTGGCGGCATGGCGTACGAGGTCGTGAAGAAGGACGTGAAGCCTGGTGACATCATCATCGTCCCGGCCGGCGTCGTGCACGGATGGCTCGACATCCCGGAACACGTGGACTACTTGAGCTTCCGGCCGTCGCCGGACATTCTCACCGCAGGCTGGGTGCATCCGGTGCTCAAGAAGTAGCCGCGCGGATGGGAAGAGCTACGCCTACGGATTCGGCAACTACCGAAGTGACCTCTATGTGGTGACGCGGAAACCACAGGCGAAATGACGGCATGGCCATGGCTCGCCGGCGGAACGTGTTATCATCATTGGCAGTGTTGATAACATGATTCGCACGCAAATCAGTCTCGACCCTCAGGAGTACGCGCTCGTCAAGCGAGAGGCCCGGACGTTGGGGATCTCGGTGGCGGAGTTCGTGCGGCGCGCGATCCGCCACGGGCTTCCGGCGCGCGGGCAGGCGCCGTGGATGCGTTACGCAGGCCTGGTCGAATCCGGAAATCCGCGGTCGAGCCGGACGGTCGATGAGGTCGTCTATGGCACGAAAGACTGAGTGCTACGCAGACACGGGCGCCTTCATCGCGTTTCTCGACAAGTCTGACAGCTATCACGCGCTGTTTCGCCGGCTGTTCTCGGATCCGCCGCCGTTGTCGACCTCGGCGTTGGTCCTCGCCGAAGGCCACGGCTGGTTTCTGCGGCGGTACGACCAGCGCCGGGCGATCGAGTTCCTGAACTTTGTCGATGCGCTGCCCGTGCTCACGATCGAGGGATTCGGCGCGGACGCGGTGAAGCGATCGAGCAAGTGGCTCAGGAAATTCAGCGACCAGACGCTGACGCTCGCCGACGCCCATGGGCTCGTCGTCATGGGCGACCGGCGCATCACCTCGTGCTGGTCGACCGATCGGCATATGACCCTCACGGGCGCGACGCTCGTCACGTAAACCGGCCCGAGCCCTTCCCCGGCCTATAATCCGCTGCCCTGCGATGAGCCTTACAACCGGCGCACGACTCGGCCAGTACGAGGTCCTCTCCGCGATCGGCGCCGGCGGCATGGGCGAGGTGTATCGCGCGAAGGACACGAAACTGAATCGCGACGTGGCGATCAAAGTCCTGCCCGCGATGTTCGCGAACGACACCGAGCGTCTGGCGCGGTTCACGCGGGAAGCACAGACGCTGGCCACGCTGAATCATCCCAACTTCGCGCACATTCGTGACCTCAAGCCCGCGAACATCAAAGTCCGCGCGGACGGCACGGTGAAGGTCCTCGACTTTGGGTTGGCGAAGGCGATGGAAGGGCCGGGTGGGGCACGTAGGGCGGGTGCGCCGGAGCCCGCATCGATCGGCGACCAGACCGGAGAACTGAACCGATCGATGACAGGCGGTCCCGTTGTGTCGTCGTCGCGAGACGGCCTGCTCGCGTACGTGCTCGCGACCGTGCCGACCGGTAACGCTGGCGGACCATCGGTGACCGTCATCTCCACCTGGCTCGCCGCGCTGGGGAAGAAGCAATGAGACGCGTGACGGAGTCGCAGCCGATTTCCCTGGATGAAATCCGCACGTTGGCGAGCGGACGGTTCGGCGACATGATCAAGGGCGTTATCGATCTCGAACGCGGCATCCTGCTGCTCGACGCAGACCTCCATGCCGACCAGGAGGCGAGCCTGCTGGCCGATGGGTCGAAGCAAGCGGATCTCTGGGGGATCAATCTCTACCCTGACGTAGCCGGAGAGGATTGGCTGGAATTCGATTCCATGATCAATCTTCGGCCATCCTTCGGCAATCGGTCACGCGGCGTCGATGATCCCGTCATTCGAGCGGCCATCGCCGGCTTCATTGCCCGTGTGGTGCGTCGATGAGCGAGTGGCAGCATCGTGACGTCGCTGGCGGTCGCTGGCGGGATCTGTCGCTCGCCGAGCAATTCGGCCATGTGGGGAGCGAGATCAGCCGCGCGATACGTTGGTCGACGAAGAATCCTGAGACCGCCCGGGCCGCCCTGTACCGCGGGCTCGAGTTGTTCGACCTAATGCTGGATGACCCGCAGCATCGGCGGTCGGTCGCGCGTCTACGAGAAATTGCGCGTGCGCGCGAAGTGGTGGTCGATTTTCTCGCGGGGTCGAACGAGTACGGCTCAACCGGCCCGTCTCTCCAGAAGTACTTCGACCATTTCGCCCTCGCTGCGCGCCGGACTCACGACACCTCCAACCCGTGAGTCTCCAGCCCGGCACGCGTCTCGGCGTCTACGAAGTCACCGCGCAGATCGGCCTGTCGCAGAAGATCGCCGCCGTAGGGCGGGTCCTTTCGGACCCGCCGCGGATGCCGGGTCCCAAAGGACCCGGCCTGCAGCTGGATGAAGGGCTGTCGATCGCAAAGCAGATCGCCGACGCCCTCGAGGCCGCGCACGAGCAGGGGATCATCCATCGCGATCTCAAACCCGCGAACATCAAGGTCCGCGCGGACGGCACGGTGAAGGTGCTCGACTTCGGATTGGCGAAGGCGATGGACGTTGGGGCGGGTGGGGCAGGTAGGGAAGGTGGGGCGGGTGGGTTGTCGATGTCGCCGACGATGATGTCGCCCGCACAGATGTCGGGCGTCGGCGTGATTCTCGGCACGGCTGCGTACATGGCGCCGGAGCAGGCGCGCGGGAAGGCCGTCGACAAGCGCGCGGATATCTGGGCGTTCGGCGTCGTCCTCTACGAAATGCTCTCGGGCCGTGCCGCGATCGCCGGCGCCTGTGGCTCGGACAACGCGGGCACACAGCCGAACCGGCGTGGTCGCAGTTCACGCAGCTCACCGATGCGTCTGGCGTCGAAACAGGCCCGACGATTTCACCCGATAGCAGCACGATCGCGTACGCGAGCAATGCGAAGGGTAGTTGGGATATCTACGTCCAGCGCGTCGGCGGCAGAAATCCTATCGTCGTGGCCGGCGATCCGAACAAGGACGAAGTGTGGCCGGCGCTTTCGCCCGACGGCCAGCACATCGTGTTCTGCGCCGAGGAAGTGACAGGCGCCTATATGCGTCAGACCAGCAGCGGGCTGTGGACCGTCGATGTCGGTGGTGGAGCGCCACGGAAGATCGACGACGGCGATGCGGTGCAACCGGCATGGTCGCCATCCGGAAAGCGGATCGCGTTCTGGCAGTCCATCAGCGGCCGGCGCGACATCGTCACGATGCCCGCCGCGGGCGGCGCGCCCATGCTCGTGACGAAGGATGCCGCGACCGATTGGGCGCCGGTGTGGTCGCCGGACGGTCGCTTTCTGTATTTCGCCAGCGATCGCGGCGGATCGATGGGGATCTGGCGCATCGGCATCGACGAAGCGTCCGGCCGGACCACGGGCGCGCCTGAGGTCGTCGCCGCTGGCGTCGACGTGTCGATGGACCTGCCGCATGTGTCCGCGGACGGCAGCTTCCTCGTCTTTCGTTCGATGAGCGAGTCGGTCAATCCGGCGGCGATCGCGTTCGACCCCGTCACGGAACGCGCGGGCGACGTGCGGCTGTTACAGCATCGCACGGGCATGCTAATGCCAACCGACGTCTCGCCGGACGCCAAGTGGATCGCGCTCGACAACATGTCCGAACGCCAGCAGGACATTTTCATCATGCGCCCGGATGGCTCAGGGCTTTCGCGGCTGACCGATGATCTCGCCCGCGACTGGTGGCCTCGATTTACGCCGGACGGTACAGCGCTGACATTCAAGTCCAATAAGAGCGGCGACTACGACGGCTGGTCGATTCGTCTGGACGGGAGCAACCGCACGCGCCTCACCGACATGCCGAATGCGGACTCCCCGGTGTTCGCATCGGACGGCCGGCGGCTCATGGTGAACTCTCTCTCCACCTCCACCACCACGTTCATTGGCACCGCTCCCTGGCCGCTGAGCCCCAACACCGCAACCAGGCTCGAGAAGCTGTCGGTCGGGAACGGCGTCTTGGTCCCCGCGAACTGGTCACGCGACGGCCGGTGGTTGTCCGGGGAGGTTCTCCTTCCCTCACCCGACGGCCGCACGCTCTACTACGGGGCGCACCAGATCGAAGCGAACATCTGGAAAGTGGAGCAGCCGAAGACGGTGAAGAAGTAGGAGACGCCTTTTGAAAAGACGAGTCCGTTCCGCTCTGATCGTTGCCCTGCTGGCTTCGGCATCGACTGCGGCGCAAGTGCCGGTAGCCGAGTTGGCGAAGCCGCCCGTTGGCGCTCGCCACTTCATCATCATGTCAACCGGCGGCAAGCACGGCGACTCGTGGGCGTGGACGCTGCCCGATGGCACGCGCATGAGCCGCGAGAGCCTCAACCTCCGCGGCCAGGTCTGGGAGGTCGATACGGCGATCACGCCGGGTACCGACGGACTGCCCGTGCGTATCGTCGTGCGCGGCGTCACGCCGCAAGGTGATGCGAGTGAAACGTTCGCCATTGCCAACGGCAAGGCGACCTGGGTCAGTCAGATCGACAAAGGAGACGCCGCGTACGCGTCGCCGCATTTCTACGTCGCCGTCGGCGGCACGGCCGACGTTAACGCGATGTTTCTCGAGCGGCTACTGGCCGCGCCCAATCGCACGCTCGATCTGCTGCCAGGCGGGCAGGCGCGCGCCGGGAAGCTGACCACGCTCGACGTCGGCGCGGGCGCCAGACGGCAGACGATCACTGCCTGGTCGGTCACGGGCCTGAGTAATTCGCCAGTCACCATGTGGTCTGACGCGACCGGGAAGTTCTTCAGCACGAACGCCGGGCTCGCCTGGCTTCCCGAAGGTTATGAAGATGCGCTGAAGCCGACCGAGAAGGCCCAGAGCGACGCGCTCGCGGTGACGACAGCGTCGCTCGCCACCACGCTCGCGCGAACGGCGACGGCGCCCATCGCCATCACCAACGTGCGCACCTTCGATGCAGAAGGCGGCCGCTTCCTCGACGGCCAGACAGTCGTCGTCGATAAGGGACTGATCGCCGCCGTCGGCCCGGCGCGAAGCGTGACCGTGCCCGCCAACGCCGAGCGCATCGACGGCGCCGGTAAGACGCTCGTGCCGGGGCTGTGGGACTGCCACATGCACGTCAACGACGACTTCACCGGCTTGCAGGAACTGTCGATGGGCGTCACGTCGATGCGCGATCCGGGCAACAGCGACACTGCGACGCTCGACCGCGGCGCGCGGCGCGCGAAAGGGCAGTTGCTGTCGCCGCACGTCTATGCCTCGTCGCTGATTGACGGCAAGGGTCCGTACACTGCGCAGGTCGCCAACGTGGCGACCTCGCAGGCGCAGGGCATCGCGCTCATCGACAAGGCAAAGGCCGGCGGCTTCATCGGCGTCAAGTTCTATGGGACCTTCAACCCGGCGTGGCTGAAGGCCTCAATCGCCGAAGCACACACGCTCGGGCTCCACGTGCACGGCCATATCCCGGCGGGCATCCGGCCGATGGACGCGATCGACGCCGGCTACGACGAGATCACGCACATCAACTGGATCGTCATGCAGGCGGTGCCTGACGCCGTCATCGCGGTGTCGAACGGTATCGCTCGATTCGAGGGCCCCGGCCGCTATGCGAAGGACGTCGATGTCGAGGCCGAGCCGATGAAGACGATGATCGCGACGATGGCGGCGCGACACATCGCGAGCGATCCGACGATGACCGCGTTCGAGTCGCTGTACGTGCCGGAGAACGGCGACCTGTCGCCGTCCTACGCGCCGTTTGTCGGCACGCTGCCGCCCGTGACCGAGCGCACCTTCCGGCAGGGCGGCTTCGCGGTCCCGAAGGATCTGACGCGCGCGCAGTATCGGGCGAGCTGGGCGAAGATGGTGCAGTTGCTCGGCGCGATGCACCGGGCCGGCGTGCCGATTGTCGCCGGCACCGACGGCTCGGGGATCGAGATCATCCACGAGCTCGAAATCTACGTCGAGGCCGGGTTCACGCCGGCGAGCGCGCTGGCCGCGGCGACGATCGCGCCGGCGCGGCTGGTCGGAGCGGACACGCGAACGGGATCGATCACCGTCGGCAAGGCGGCCGACCTGGTGCTCATCGAAGGCGATCCCTCGAAGCGGGTCGGCGACCTGCGCAACACGCGTCTGGTGATGATGGACGGCAAGGTCATGGACGCCGATGCGCTGCGGAAGGCGGCGGGATTCTCCGGACGGCCGAAGTAACACGACGCCGGGCCTCTTTCGGCAATGCACAAGATGATGCATACTAATGTGCATGAGAACGACACTCCTCCTTGACCACGACTTGATGTCGCGTGCCCAGGCGCTCACCGGCATCCGGGAGAAAACGGGCGTCGTGCACGAGGGGCTGCGCGCGCTGGTGGCGCGCGAAAGCGCGAGACGTCTCGCCGCGCTGGGCGGTTCCGATCGTCGCGCCGCGGCGCCGCGGCGCCGGCGCCCTGCGAAGTAGGCGCGGTGCTCGTCGACACGTCCGTCTGGATCAATCACCTGCGCCGGTCGAATGCCCACCTCGAGTACCTGCTCGAAGAGGGCCGCATCCTGACGCATCCGTTCGTTATCGGTGAACTGGCGTGCGGGTCGCTGCGGCGCCGTGAGGACGTCCTGCGCCTCATGGAGGCGCTCCCGTCCGCGCCAATGGCGACGCACGACGAGGTGCTGGCCCTCGTCGACCGGCACCGTCTGCACGGCACCGGCCTCGGGTGGGTCGACGTCCACCTTCTCGCCAGCGCCCGTTTGATTCGGCAGCCGCTGTGGACAGCGGATCGACGGCTGAAAGAAGCCACTGTGCGGCTCGGGCTGGCGGATCCGGCGTAGGGTCACTCGATCGCGCGGTCACGGATGGAGACAACAGATGCGACAGATGCGATACGTGCTCTACGGGGCGCTGATACTGGGCGTTGTTCTGGCGGCGCGTCTGCCGATCAATGCGCAGGCGCAGCGCGCGACGACCGCGTTCCAGGACAACTATGCGGACGTGAACGGCGTGCGCCTCCACTACGCGAGCGTCGGCACGGGACCGCTGATCCTGTTCCTGCATGGCTATCCGTCGTTCTGGTACCAGTGGAAAGATCAGATGGCGGAAATGGGCCGCGACCACCTGGCCGTCGGCCTCGACATGCGCGGATACAACCTGTCGTCGAAGCCGGAAGGCCTCGAGCCGTACACGATGAAGCATCTCGTCGAGGACGTGCGGCAGTTCGCCGAGAAGACTGGCGGCCAGGATGGGGGCAAAGCCAAGAAGTTCGTCCTCGTCGCGCACGATTGGGGCGCCAACGTCGCATGGGCCTTCGCCATGTATCACCCGGAGATGCTCGAGAAGCTGATCATCATCAACGGCGCGCACCCGTTCGTCTCCGAGCGGGAGTTACGGGAGAATCCCGCTCAGCGGTACGCGAGCAACTACTTCTTCGTGTTCAACGGCTATTTAGCACCGGGTGAGCAGCCGGTCGACGAGAGCAACACCAGGGACACCGCCGTCCGCCGCGCGCACGCCGGGTTCGTGGACGCGGAGGTCAGGAGCGGCCGCTACACCGAAGACGATCGCCAGGCCTGGATCGACGTGTGGTCGCAGCCAGGCTCCACCACGGCCGGCCTCAATTACTACCGCGCCAATCACCGCAATCCGCCGTTCAACGACCGTCATCCGGCGTCGACGATTCCTCATTCCTGGTCGGCGAAGGAGGTCACAGCGGGAGCGAAGTCGACGATCATCAAGACGCCGACGCTCGTGATCTGGGGTATGAAGGACCCCGCGATTCTGCCCGGTCACCTCAGCGGGCTGGACAAGTGGGTGACCAATCTGAGCGTGAAGCTGTATCCAGACGATGACCATTGGGTGATGCTGGAGAAGCACACACAGGTGGCCCAGGACATACGGAGATTCGTCGACGACAAGGACTTTCCAAAGGAATCCGTCTACCGCGCCGGCGTCAGGTGAACTCGTTCAGGCGCGATTCAGAGTTGACCGCAGCTTGTGACATAATTCGCGTCCAAGTCGGCGTGATTCCCGGCGGCCCATCAACATTCGGGAGGCAGCGTGCCAATTCGAAGAGCGCTTGTCGCCATCGGACTGGGATTCGCGGTCGCGCCTTTCGTGGCGATCTGGTTGTCCGCGCAGGGTCCGGCTCAGGCTCCTCCTTCCTCTGTCGCCTTCGATCGTGATATCCGACCGATCCTCGAGCAGAGCTGCCTGTCCTGCCACAACCCTCAACTGCGGGTGTCACGGCTCGACTTGAGCACGCGCGAGGGCGCCCTGACCGGCGGCGCGAAGGGCGTCGTGCTGGTGCCTGGAGACGCCGAGGGAAGCCGGCTCTACCGCATGGTCGCGGGACTCGACCCGCCGGCGATGCCGATGCAGGGCACGCCGCTCGCGGCCCCAGAGGTCGCAGCGCTGAAAAAGTGGATAGATGACGGCGCGATCTGGGACGCCAACAGCGTCCTGACGCCGGTCGCCTCCGAGCCTGCGTCCGCCGCGTCGCAGAACCGGCCGCTCACATCCGAGCAGCGCAACTATTGGGCGTTCAAGTTGCCTGTACAGGCGCCCGTCCCCGCCGTGGACAGGAAGAATCTCACGAGCCCGATCGACCGCTTCCTCGAGCAGATGCGCGTCGAGCACGGAGTCACGCCGGCGCCGCGGGCCGACCGGCTCACGCTCGTGCGTCGCGCGTACCTCGACCTGCTCGGCCTGCCTCCCTCGCCCGGCCAGGTCGCCGAGTTCATGGGGGATTCGAGACCGGACGCGTGGGAGCGCCTCGTTGACACACTGCTGGCCTCGCCGCACTACGGCGAACGGTACGGCCGTCACTGGCTCGATGTTGCGCGCTATGCCGATTCAGGAGGCTTCGAATACGACGTCCACCGGCCGAACGCCTGGCGCTATCGCGACTACGTGATTCGCGCGTTCAACGCAGACAAACCCTACAACGTCTTCCTGACCGAACAGATCGCGGGCGACGAGATGGACGGCAAGACCGAGGACAGCCTCGTCGCGACGGGATTCCTGCGCGCGGGGCCGCGCGTGCTGTTCCGGGAAAAAGACAATCCGGAGCGCCGGTACGACTATCTCGACGAGATTCTGGGGACGATCGGCAAAGGCACGCTCGGCCTGACGGTCAACTGCGCGCGCTGTCACGACCACAAGTTCGACCCGATCACGCAAAAGGATTACTACGCTCTCCAGGCATCCATCTTCGGTTACGTGGAGACGGAGATTCCGCTGGCGCCGCCCGCCGAGGCACAGGCGTACGTCGCAAAAACAGAGGAGATCAACGCCAGGCGAGCCGATCTGCGGAATCAGATCGCCGCGATCGAGAAGCCGCAGCGCGATCGGCTGCGGCTCGAACAGATCAAGGCCCGCTTCTCCGACACGATTTACCGGGCGGTCGCGAAACCGGAGAGCGAACGCACACCGGGCGAAAAGCTGCTCGCGATTCAGGTCGTCGAAGGCGTCACCATCCCGATCGCCGAGATCGATAAGGCGCTCGCGCCTGACGCGCTCGCCAGGAAGCGCGATCTCGCGGCCCGGCTCGCGGCGCTCGAAAAAGAACGGCCCGCACCGCTGCCGATGGCGGAAATTGCGACCGACGGTGACTACCGGTTTTCTCCGCTCGGCGAGGGCGATGACGTCGTCAGCTGCCCGAAGTGCCGGATTCCGCCGCCGTTCCCGGGCAGCTACCTGCACAAGGGTCCAGGGCGGTACGAGGTACCTCCGTCGTACTTCCTGATTCGAGGCGACGTCGAGAGCCCCGGTCCGCTGATGAACCCGGGATTCATCGAGGTCGCCACCTACGGCAATCCGCCGACGGAGATTCCTCGACCGGATGGCCAGACATCAGGCCGCCGGCTGGCGCTGGCGCAGTGGATTGCCTCG
>JACPZW010000077.1 GCA_016195265.1 Acidobacteriota bacterium
GAGGAGATGTAGGGCGGGTCCTTTGGACCCGGCCTACTGGTCGGTGTCGAGGAGATGTAGGGCGGGTCCTTTGGACCCGGCCTACTGGTCGGTGTCGAGGAGATGTAGGGCGGGTCCTTTGGACCCGGCCTACTGGTCGGTGTCGAGGAGATGTAGGGCGGGTCCTTTGGACCCGCCGAGATCCGCCGTGCGATCGCGGCGAGATGCGCTTCGAACTCTCCCCCGAGCACGTCGTCGACGCCGAGCGAGCGCAGCCACTCGGCGTTGAGCGGCGCATACAGGCCAAACGCACAGAGCCGCGCGGTCGCGTTCAGCCGCCGGGCCCTGACGATCACGGGCTCCGCAAGCCGCGTCGCCGTGTGCATCGGCAGATGAAACGCGACGAGATCCGCCGACGCGAGCGTGGCATCGTCGAGCCGAGCCCTGTCCTTGCTGACGTCGACCGCGGTCACGGTCCACCCCGCGTCGCGCAGCCACGCCGCGGCCGAGGCGAGCCCGAACGGCTGCCGGCCCATCTCGTACGTGCTGATCAGAACGCTGTGCATCTCTTTGGTCTCTCGCGAACCGCAACAACCATTGTATTCTTGCGGCCACCTATGGACGACCGCTCCTTCTTCGGCCACCCGCGCGGCCTCTCCACGCTCTTCTTCACCGAGATGTGGGAGCGGTTCAGCTACTACGGCATGCGCGCGCTGCTGATTCTATTCATGACCGCGCCGATCGCCGCCGGCGGACTCGGGTTCGAGACGAGCGTCGCGGGCGCGGTGTACGGCCTATACACCTCCATGGTGTACATGACCAGCCTGCCGGGCGGATGGATTGCCGATCGACTCATCGGCCAGCGCCGCGCGGTGCTCTACGGCGGAATCCTGATTGCCTGCGGCCACTTCAGCATGGCGTTCCCGTCGATCTCGACGTTCTACGTCGGCCTCGCGCTCATCGTCGTCGGGACCGGGTTGCTGAAGGGCAATGTCGGTGTCATCGTCGGGCGCTTGTACGGCGCCAACGACCACCGTCGCGACGCGGGCTTCTCGATTTTCTACATGGGCATCAACCTCGGTGCGTTCATCGCGCCGCTGGTGTGCGGCTATCTCGGCCAGCGCGTCAACTGGCACATCGGATTCGGAGCGGCCGGTGTGGGCATGGTGTTCGGGCTCGTGCAGTACGTGCTCGGCGCGCGGTTCCTCGGCGACGCGGGCCTTCATCCGGCGCCGGCCGAGTCGCCTGAAGCCGACGCGCGCCTGAAGCAACGCGTCCGCGTCTGGGGCGGCGGCGCGCTCGTGGCCATCGCGGCGGTGGTGGCCGGACTGCTCACCGGGACGCTGCCCATCACGGCGAGGCAGATCGCCGACGCCGCGGGCTATCTGCTGCTCGTCATCACGGTCGTTTTTTTCGGCTGGATGTTCTTGGCGGCAGACTGGACGCCCGCCGAACGCAAGCGGCTGTACGCCATCGGCGTCCTGTTCGTGGCCGCCGCCCTCTTCTGGTCCGAATTCGAGCAGGCGGGATCGACACTCAACCTCTTCGCGGACCGGGCGACGCGCTCATCCGCCCTCGGCTGGGAGTTCCCCACGAGCTACTTCCAGTCGCTGCAGCCGCTGTTCATCATCTCGTTCGCGCCGGTGTTCGCGTGGCTCTGGATTCGGATGGGCAAGAGCGAGCCGTCGAGCCCCGCAAAATTCGGTATCGGCCTGCTCTTCGTCGGCGCGGGCTTTGCCCTGCTCATCATCGCCGCGCGCCTGTCGGCCAATGGCGTCAAGGTCGCCCCGTACTGGCTGGTCGTCACTTACCTGCTACATACCTTCGGCGAGCTGTCGCTCAGTCCGGTCGGCATGAGCGCGACGACCAAGCTCGCCCCGACGCGCGTAGCCGGTCTGATGATGGGCGTCTGGTACCTGGCGATCTCGGTCGGTAATTTCATCGGCGGGCGCCTTGCGTCTCTCTACGGATCGATGCCGGTGACGAATCTGTTCGGTGCGATCGCCGCCGTGGGTATCGCCGCCGGCGTGGTGATGCTCGTGCTGACATTTCCGATCAAGAGATTGATGGGAGACGTGAATTAGTGTTGGTGGCTGGTGGCTGGTGGCTGGTGGCTGGTCACGACCTAACCTGACCCATGGCCCTCGAGCAATATCGCCGCAAGCGTGATTTCAAGAAGACGCCCGAGCCGACCGGCGACGACGTCAAGGGGAAGCGTGCGAAGCCGCGCGCGCGTTTCTTCTGCGTGCAGAAGCACCTCGCCAGTCACTTGCACTACGACCTCCGCCTCGAACACAACGGCGTCCTCATGTCGTGGGCAGTGCCCAAGGGACCGTCGCTCGATCCGAAGACGAAGCGCCTCGCGATGCACGTCGAAGATCACCCGGTCGAGTACGGCGAGTTCGAAGGCGTGATCCCCGAAGGCTACGGCGCCGGCATCGTCATGCTGTGGGACCGCGGCACGTGGACGCCGCAGGTCGACGACGTCGACGCGGCGCTGAAGAAGGGCGACCTGAAGTTCACGCTGGACGGCTACAAGCTGAAGGGCTCGTGGGTCCTCGTACGGACCGGATCTGGGCCGAGCAAGCTCGGCCCCTACGCCTCTGGACGTCGGGGCGGACCCTGGTCCGCCCCGAACAGCTGGTTGCTCATCAAGCATCGCGACGACTGGTCCGGCGAGCTCGACGTCACCGAGTTCGCGCCCAAGAGCGTCAAGAGCGACAGCGACTTCGACGAGATCCTGGCCGAGGACACGCCCGCCATCTGGCAGACCAATCGTCCCGCAAAGACCGGCGAGACCGGCGCGATGCTGGAAGAGATCATCGAGCGCGCGGCGAGGCTGAAGGCTGCACGAAAGACGCAACCGCGGAGCTCGCAGAGAACGCAGAACAAGAAAGGAAAGAACACCAAGTAACTCAGCGTGCTCAGCTCACCCTGCGGTTGCTTCTTCTGAACATGCTTCTTCGAGGCGCGGACCGCCGGCGACAAGGGCCCTGCTCTTCGACAGGAACCTGCGCGACGTCCGCCGCGTCATGCGCGGCGGCAGAATCTACATCGTCGGCGATCTCGTACGACGATAGCGGATGTAGGGCGGGTCCTTTGGGACCCGCCTGATCAGCCGGGTCCGAAAGGACCCGGCCTACTTGTCGTTATGGTGGCCGAGCAGGCGACGCGACAGGACGCTCCAGATCGCGTACGCGAGCCGCGGGCGGTTATGCCGCGCGATCTCGCCCGTCCAGAACTCGCCGCCGACGACTTCACAGTGCGCGGGCAGCTTGCCAGGGACGAGCGGCTCCTTGTGCTCGACCGCGTAGCGCGCGAGCGCTTCTTTCGACGGCCCCTTCACATTCGTGATGACAACGTCGACCTTGCGGCAAACCGTCTCTTCGATCCGCGCGACGGCGTCCGCGGCGGTGAAGCCGGCCATGCCGCGTCCTTCGGTCAGCAGATTCGCGATCAGAATCACGGGCCCCTTCACGCCCGCGAGCGCGCCGGCGACGCCGTCCACCAGAAAGATCGGCATCAGGCTGGTGTAGAAGCTGCCGGGACCGATGATCGCGGCGTCGAACTCCGTGATCGCCTGCGCGACGACGGGATGGATCGACACCTGCGGCGCGAGCCAGACTTTCTGGACGAGGCGGCCGGACGACTGCCCGGCGTCCACTTCGATCTCGCCGCGCGTGGAGGAGCCGTCGCTGTATTGCGCGCAGATCGACGCGTGCTGGACCGTGACCGGCCAGACGCGGCCGCGGCAGCCGAGCAGCGCGCGCAGGCCGTCGATCGCGTCGAGGAAGTCGCCGCTGTAGCTCTGCATCATCGACAGCAGCAGGTTGCCTCCGGTGTGCCCGCCCAGCCGCGCGTGTTCGAGCGTCGGCAGGCGCGCCAGCAGCACGCGGCGCGCTTCGCGCGGCTTGCGCGAAAGCGCCAGCGCGCACTTGAGGATGTCGCCGGGCGGCAGCACGCCCAGTTCGTCGCGCAGCTGACCCGAGCTGCCGCCGCTGTCGAACATCGTCACGACGGCGTTCAGGGACAGCCACGGATTGTTCTTCAACCCGCCAAGCAGACTCGGGAGTCCCGTGCCGCCGCCGAAACATCCGACGTTCACATGCCGTAAACGCACTGGAAGGCATTCTACATAGAATAAGGTTATGTCCATTCCTGACGCGGTGCGGGCGCTGCAGCGCGACCTCGCCGCGGTCTTCGGACCGCGGCTGCAATCGCTCGTGATCTACGGTCCGCACGCCCTTCGACAGGCTCAGGGCACGCGCGACGAGGCGCACGACCACCAGGACGATCACCACAGGCACGCGCACGGCCACCACGCGCCGCTGATCCAGACATTGGCCGTCGTGGACGCGCTGACCGCCGACGATTTGCGCGCCTGCGCCGCGCGCGTCGGCGGCTGGCACGACGCCGGGCTGGCGACGCCGCTGCTCGTCGTCGCGGCGGAGCTCGATCGATCGCTCGACGCGTTCCCGCTCGAATTCGGCGCCATCCAGGCCGATCACCTCGTCGTGACCGGCGTCAGCCCGTTCGCGTCGCTCTCGGTCGATCCCGCGGACGTGCGCCGCGCGTGCGAGCACCAGGCGCGCAGTCATCTGCTGCACCTGCGCGAAGGCTTTCTCGAAACGCGCGGACGGGCGGATGCGCTGGCCGTCCTGATCGTCTCGTCGGCGGCGCCCTTCGCCGCCCTCATCACGAGCATCGCTCGCCTCGAGGGCCGCGACGCCGGCGACACCGCGGCCGCGGGCCGTCACGCGGAGCGCACGCTCGGCCTGACCGGCGGCGCGATCGCTGACGTCGTGCAGCTCGTGGGCGTGCAGGAGATCCCGTCGGCCGACGCGCTGCGCCTGTTTCCGCCGTATCTCGACGCCGTCGAGAAGCTGGCGAAGTACGTCGACGGGTGGAGCGGAAAGTGAAGAGTCCCATGGCTAATGGCTCATGGCGGATGGTGAAGACGGGCGTCAGCCATCAGCCATCAGCCATCAGCCATTTCATCGCGCTCGTCCTCGCCGCGTTGATCCTCGTCGTGGCGCCGACCCATGCTGCGCCTGATTCCAGCCTTCCTGAATTGACGCAGCCCGTGAACGACTTCGCGCATGTCGTCGACGCGGCGAGCGCGGCCGAGATCGATCGCATGAGCCGCGCGCTGCAGGCCGTAAGCGGCGACGTCGTCGTCGTGGCGACCGTGCCCACGGTCGAGCCGTACGGGGACATCAACGAGTACGCGGTCAAGCTCTTCGAAAACCACGGCCGCGGCCTGGGCGTGAAGGGCAAGGACAACGGCGTCCTGATCCTGCTGGCGCTGAAGGAACGGCGCGTCCGCATCGAGGTCGGCTACGGCCTCGAGCAGTGGATCACCGACGGCTACGCCGGCTCGACGAGCCGCGAGGTGATGACGCCGGAGTTCCGCAACGGCCGGTACGGCGCGGGGCTCCGCGCCGGCGTCGAGCAGATCGTCGGCCGCATCGCGCAGGCCCGGAACATCCCGATCGAAGGTGTCCGGGCGCCGCGGGTGACGGTCCATCCGACGCGCACGCCGATGCCGGTGTCGGTGCCTTTCATCATCTTCATCGTGCTCCTGATCATCAGCCGCCTCGGCGGCGGACCCGGCAGCCGGCCGCGGTTCTGGGGTGGCGGCGGGTGGAGCGGCTGGTCGAGCGGGGTCGGCCCCTTCGGCGGTGGATTCGGCGGCGGCCGAGGCGGCGGGTTCGGCGGTGGATTCGGCGGGTTCGGCGGTGGCGGAAGCGGCGGCGGCGGCGGCGGAAGCAGCTGGTAAAGTTAGAAGTGAAAAGTTAGAAGTTAGAAGTTAGAAGTTAAGAGGACACACATGCACATCACACGCAGACATTTCGCGCGGATCGCGCCCGTCGCGCTGATCGCGCTGGCCGCGCTCTCGTTGACCGGCTGCTCGTACAACACGTTCGTCACGCAGGAAGAACAGATCAAGGCGCAGTGGTCGCAGGTCGAGAATCAACTCCAGCGCCGCAACGACCTCATCCCGAATCTGGTCGAGACGACCAAAGGGTTCGCGCAGCACGAGGAGGCGGTCTACAAGGACATCGCCGACGCGCGCGCGCAGCTGCTGAACGCGAAGTCGCCGCAGGAATCGATCGACGCCGCGAACCGGCAGTCGTCCGCCCTCGGCCGGCTCCTCGCGGTCGTCGAGAACTATCCGCAGCTGAAATCGAACGAACAGTTCAACCGGCTGATGGACGAGCTCGCCGGCACGGAGAACCGCCTGGCCACCGAGCGGATGCGTTACAACGAGAAGGTCCAGGCGTACGACACGTCGCGCCGGCAATTCCCCGCCAACCTGACGGCGAAGATGTTCGGCTTCAAGGAGTACCCGTACTTCCAGGCGCCGGCTGATGCCAAGCAGGTCCCGAAGGTCAACTTCTCGAAACCGTCGTGATAGCGGGGACCCTTGAATCCTGTGCTCTCATGGGAACGGCTGCTCTGGAGCGGCCGGCCCTGGCATCTCCGGCGACGCATCGGCGGCGAGCGGTACCTGCTCACCGACATACGGCTGGTCCGCATCGTCCGCCGCGGACTCGAGAGCTTCGACGAACTCGCGTTCGATGACATCGGTGAGATTCAGCGCACCGAGTCACGTCTTGATCGGCTGTTCGGGACCTCAACGCTCGTCGTGCACGCGCGGCGCGACTTCCCGCCGATGGTCCTGGCGCACATCCGCCGCGGCGCGCAACTCGCGGCGCTGCTCGAGCTGATCGCCGGCGATCCCCAGGCCCCGCGCGATCCCGACAGCGTGCGCGGCGCGCTCGCGTGGGAGCCGCGCCCACCCGCAGCCCTCGCGCGCGAAGCCTTCGCCGGTTTCCTCGCCGTCCTGCTCGCGATCGCCGGCGTCGTCCTCGGCCTTCATGGCCGCGCGGCGACCGCCGTCAGCTTCGCGCCCGACGATGCGATCGCGCCCGGCGGGCGGAAGCTCCCGCAGGCGGAAATCCGGCGCTTCATGGAAACCGACGTGATGCCGTGGGCGGGCGAGGCGCTGGGGCACATCAAAGGCGGACCCGATCGCATCACGTGCGAGACGTGTCATGGCGCGAACGCGGACGCGCGCGGCTGGCAGATGCCCGCCGTCTCGGCGCTGCCGTTGCCGGACGTGAGGAACCGCGGCTGGGAGACCTACTCATCCGCCATGGACGCGCAGATGCGCAACGCCATCTACGGGTACGTCGCCGAATCCGACAACCAGGCGAAGGCCGGCTACATGCGCGAAATCGTCGTGCCAGGCATGGCGCGCCTGCTTCGCCGGCCGGCATACGACTTCACGCGGCCGTATGAATACAACCGCTCGCGAAACGCGCTGGGGTGCTATCACTGTCATAGGGTCCGGTGACTGGTGACTGGTGGCTGGTGACTGGTGGACTTTCGAAATCTCGGCTGCTAAGGTGAGGCGACTTGAAGCACCTGAGGGAGGATCGCATGCTGTCCACCGTATCGAAGATCGCGCGCGTCGTCGTGTTGCTCGGTCTCGCGGCGTCCCCGCTCTCCGCGGAAGTCGTCCGCATCGACGTCCAGTCGCGCAGCGATTTGCTGAACGGTCAGCCGTTCGGCGCGGCGGGCCCGTACGAGAAGATCGCCGGCAAGATCTACTTCGCGGTCGATCCGGCGCTGCCCGCGAACCGGATCGTCGCCGATCTCGATAAGGCGCCGCGCAACGCGAGCGGCAAGGTCGAGTTCTCGTCCGATTTCTTCCTCATCAAGCCGAAGCGCATCGAGCGCGGCAACGGCGCGGTGTTGTACGAAGTCTCGAATCGCGGCGGTAAAGGGCTGCTGGGCTTCTTCAACCACGGCACCGGCAGTCTCAATCCGGCGACGGCCGCCGACATGGGCGACGGCTTCCTGATGAATCAGGGCTTCTCATTGCTGTGGGTCGGCTGGCAGTTCGACGTGCCGACACGCGCCGGGCTGGTGCGCGTCTACGCGCCGACGGCGACTGAAAACGGCAAGCCGATTCAGGGCCTGGTGCGCAGCGACTTCGTCGTCACCGAGAAAGAAACGGACCACTCGCTCGCCGATCGCGAACACGCGGCGTACGCCGTCGTGAATCCGAACGCGCCGGAAAACGTGCTGACCGTGCGCGACACGGTCGAGGGTCCGCGCCGGATTGTGCCGCGCGATCAGTGGAGCTTCGGCCGCGTCGACGGCGACAAGAACGTCGCCGATCCGACGCGCGTCCACCTCTCCACGAAGTTCGAGCCCGGCAAGATCTACGAGGTCGTCTACACGGCCGAGAACCCGCCCGTCGTCGGACTCGGGCCGGCGGCCATCCGCGACGTCATCTCGATGCTGAAGTACAAGTCCGCCGAGCCGCTGGGCATCCCCTCGGCGGCGATCACCCGCGCGCTGGGATTCGGCGTCTCGCAGAGCGGCCGCTTCCTGCGGACGTACCTCTATTACGGATTCAATCGGGACGAGGGCAACCGCAAGGTGTTCGACGGCGTGATTGCGCACGTCGCGGGCGCCGGCCGCGGCAGCTTCAATCACCGCTTCGCGCAGCCGTCGCGCGACGGCCACCCGTACCTCAACTTCTTCTACCCGACCGACATCTTCCCGTTCACCGACGTCACGCAGACAGATCCCGAGACGGGCGTCAGCGATGGACTCCTGACGCATCCCGGATCGCCGGAGCTGCTGCCGAAGATCTTCTACACGAACTCGGAGTACGAGTACTGGGGCCGCGCGGCGTCGCTCATCCACACGACGATCGACGGCGCGAGCGACGCGCCGTTGATGGACAACGTCCGAATCTACCTGCTCACCGCGGGACAGCACGGCCCGGCCGGGTTTCCGCCGACGCAGACGATCGGCCAGCAGCGCAACAACCCGCTCGACTATCGCTGGGCGATGAAGGCGCTCCTGCTCGACATGGATCGCTGGACCGCGGATGGCACGTCGCCGCCGCCGAGCAAGTACCCGAAGATCGCGGACGGCACGCTCGTGGCGCCCGACAAGCTGAAGTTCCCGAAGGTGCCCGGCGTGACGATGACGACCGCCGTGCACCGCGCGTATCACGCAAATTACGGTCCACGTTTCGCGACCGAAGGCGTCGTGACGATCGAGCCGCCGACGATCGGGACCGCGTTTCCGATTCTCGTGCCGCAGGTGGACGCCGACGGCAACGGCACGGCCGGCATCAGGATGCCGGCGCTGTCCGTGCCGCTCGCGACGTACACCGGCTGGAATCTGTTCAACGATCGCTCCGGTCCGACCGGCGTCCTGTCCAGCATGCAAGGCTCCTACATTCCACTCGCGCGCGGCAGCGCCGAGCGGAAGCGCAGTGTGGATCCGCGCGCGTCGATTGAAGAGCGCTATCGCGACAAGGATCAGTACATCGGGCTGGTCACCAAAGCCGCGCTGGAACTGATCGATCAGCGGTACCTGCTGGCCGACGATCTGGCCGCAGTGGTCCGCGAAGCCGGCCGCCACTGGGACTACGCGGCGACGGCCGCACAATCATCCACCGCTCAGCGAGATCGGTAAGAGTACGTTGGGGCAATTGGAAATTAGGAATTCTTCAGGAGGCGTCATGCGCGCGTGTCTAGCCGCAGTACTCGTCGCAATCTTCGCCGGGGTGATGTGGATGGACGGCCGCGCGCAGACGGCCGGCCCCCTCGTCAGCGGCGCGCACCGATTCGAGAAGGTCGCCGAGGGCATCTACTACGCCACGGCGTCAGGCACGATGAACGTCGGCGCCAACTCCCCCATCGTCATTAATGATGACGAGGCGCTCGTCATCGACTCCGAGATCACGCCGGCGGCGGCCCGCGCGCTCGTCGCGGACCTCAAGGCGATCACGAACAAACCCGTGCGCTACGTCGTGGATTCGCACTACCACTACGACCACGCGTTCGGGAATCAGATCTTCGGCCCGGACGTGCAGGTCATCGGCCACGTCAACACCAGGAAGCGGATGCTGACGAACGTGATGGAGCAGTACACCTATCTCAGCAGCGTCCAGCCCGTGCCCGCGCGTGTCGATGCGCTGCGCAAGCGCATCGCTGAAGAGAAAGACCCGCAGCAGAAGGCGGCGCTCGAGCGTCAGGTCGCGAACTCGCTCGCGTACCTGGAGCAAGTCAAGGAAGTCAAAGTGACGCCGCCGTCGCTGACGTTCCATCCGATGATGACGCTCACGCGCGGCCCGCGCGAGATCCAACTGCTCTACCTCGGCCGCGGCCACACGGACACCGACGTCGTCGTGTTCCTGCCGAAGGAGCGCATCGTCTGCACGGGCGACCTGATGGAGTCGGTCATCTCCTATGCCGGCGACGCGTACATGGAAGAGTGGATTGCGACGCTTGACAAGCTGCGCGCGCTCGACTTCGACACCGTGATGCCGGGCCACGGCGTCGTCTTCAAGGGCAAGGGCAAGATCGAGGCGTTCCAGAAATACCTGCGCGACGTGCTCGCGCAGGTGACCGCGCTGCGGAAACAGGGCCTGTCGGCCGATGACGCGGCGCAGAAAGTGGACATGACGGCGTACCGGAGCGAATTCGTGTCCATTCGCGGCATCGGGATCGATCCCGCCGCCGTCAGGCGCATCTATCAACTCGCCGATCATCCCGAGCCCGCGCACTGATCAGTGGCGTCCGGCTTTAGCCGGACCAGGCGCGCGACCAAGGGCGACGTCGCCCCGCCGCCGAAACAGTGACGAAAAGATCCCCGTCCCCTTTTTCAGGACTATAATCCGCGGCGATGGCCCCGACGCTCGACGAACTCGACGCACGGCTTCGAGAGCTCGAAGCCGTGCAGCAATTGATCCTCCGCATCCTGTCGACCACCAAGCCGCTCGACAACGTGCTCGAACAGTACGGCGCGACCGACACGCAGGAGCGCGCGTTCTACGCGCTTCTCGACGACATGGCCGCCCACTCGCACGCCAAGGAGCAGGATCGTCCCACGTTCGCGTATTTCGTGATGAAGGTGCAGGAGATCTTCCCCGCCCTGCGCAACGACCGCGAATTCATCAATCTCCTGGTCGACACCCTCCGTATGGAGCGACCGGCGTATCGTGAATTGTCAGCGTACGTAAAGGCACACGGTTGGCCGGCCTGGACCTGATCGGCATTGGTCTTGCCAACTTTGCCGGCGGAAGTCACAATGTGACGAGAGACCGGCATTCATGAATACGTCCGAGATTCGGCCTACCTCCGTTCCCGCGTCCGCGCTGCTCAGCACGTGGACCGCACACGACTGGCGCGACGGCCTCAAGCTGGACGAGGTCTCCGCGCTCGACCGCATCACCGCCCGGACCTGTTACAGCACTTACGAAATCGTCATCGTTTCGCCCGTGACCGGGGAAATCCTGGTGCGCGGCGGCCAGTTCTTCCCGGAATTCGCGCCCGCGCGCCTCGCCGGCGCGTCGCTCGGCGGCAGCCTCCTCAAGATGCGCAGCCTGTACGTCGGCTTTCGCATGGAACTGGCGCTCGACGGCCGCGTCATCATCACCAGCCCGGTCCGCACGCTCACTGTCGAGCCCGCATCGGTCCGCGCCGGTGAGCTCATGTAACGTCCCGCTGCTTCCGGTTCCGCGTTGAACCGTCGCGCCTTCTTTTCGTTCTCTCTCGCCGTTGCACTGTCGGTCGCGCTGTCGTGCGCCCGGCCGGCCCCTCCGATTCTGATCCTGGTCTCGCTCGACGGCTTCCGTGCCGTGGACATCGACCGGCTGCCCGTGCCGACTCTGCGCGCGCTCGCGGCGCGCGGCGTGCGCGCGAAGGCGCTCATCCCGTCGTTTCCGCTGCTCACGTTTCCGAATCACTACACGCTCGTCACGGGCCTGTACCCCGCGCACCACGGCATCATCGGCAATAACATCTCCGACCCGTCGTTTCCCGAACGGTTCTCGATGTCGGCAAAAACGGCCAAAGATCCGCGCTGGTGGGGCGGCGAACCGATCTGGGTGACGGCGATTCGGCAGGGCCGCCGCGCCGGAACGATGTTCTGGCCGGGATCCGAAGTGACGATCGGCGGCGTGCGGCCGACCTTCACGGCGCCCTATGACAAGAACATGCCGAGCGCGGATCGCGTGACGCAGGTGCTGACGTGGCTCGCGCTGCCCGAAGATCAGCGGCCGGCCTTCGTCAGCCTCTACTTCGAGGAAATCGACTCCGCGTCGCACGATCACGGTCTCGAGTCGCCCGAGATCGCGACCGCCGCCGGGCATCTGGACGCGGCGATCGGCCAGCTCGTCGCCGGCGTGCGGCGCCTGGGCCTGGACGATCGCATCACGATTGTCGCGGTGTCCGATCACGGGATGACGTCGTTGTCGACCGATCGCGAGATCTATCTCGACGACGCGCTCGATCTGCGCACCGTCACGGTATCTGAATGGACGGGCGTGCTCGAGATCTCGCCGAAGGACGGCGACGTCGAGGGGCTCTATCGGCATCTGCACGGCCGGTACGCGCACCTCGCCATCTATCGGCGCGAGGACGTGCCCGCGCGTCTGCACTACCGTGACAACCCGCGGATTCCCGTGATCGTGGGCATTCCAGACGAGGGCTGGGCGGTGACGTCGTACGAGCGCGAAGCCGCGCGCGAGCTGGACGCGGCGACGCACGGCTACGATCCGGATCTACCGGCGCTGCGCTCGCTCTTCGTCGCGGCCGGACCAGCGCTCCGCAGCGGCCTCGTCGTCGAGCCGTTCGAGAACGTCCACGTCTACGATTTCCTGTGCGCCGTGCTGAAGCTGACGCCGGCGCCGAACGACGGAAACCCCGCCGTCACACGCGCCTTCCTGCGGTAGCCCGGACGCGGACGTCTGCGTCTTTTGTCATTACTAAAGGGACATATATATGATATATTGTCATTACTAAAGGGACAAATGCGCGACGTCCTGAAGCAGAAGATTGTCGACGCGCTGGCGACCCCGCCGCCGGCCCGCACGCGCCGGGACGTACGCCTCCCCGGCGTCCCGGGGAAAGCGATCGCCGTCATCGGCCCCAGGCGCGCGGGCAAGACGACGATGCTCTGGCAGGTGCTGGCGGACCGCCTGCGAGACGGCGCCGACCGTGACACGCTGCTGTACTTCAACTTCGAGGACGAGCGATTGATCGGCATGACCGCGCGGGACCTGCCGATGGTGGTCGAGGAGTACTACGGCCTGCATCCCTCCCGCCGCGACACACACCGCGTCCTGTTCCTGCTGGACGAGGTCCAGGTGGTCCCCGGCTGGGAAACCTTCGCGCGGCGTCTGCTGGACACGGAGAAGATCGATCTGTTCTTGTCTGGCTCCTCCGCGCGCCTGCTCAGCCGCGAGGTGGCGACGAGCATGCGCGGGCGCGCGATGGAGTCGCTCGTGCTGCCGTTCAGCTTCCGTGAGTTCCTGCGTCACGGAGGCGACGAACCCGAGGGACGACCCGATCGCGCCACGAAAGCCGCGCGGTCCCTCCTCCAGAAGCAGCTCCGCGCGTATCTCGTCACCGGCGGATTCCCCGAGGCGCAGCGAGCGGCGCCGCGCGATCGTCTCGATCTCCTGCGGAGCTACGTGGACGCGATGTTGCTGCGCGACGTGATCGAGCGTCATGCCGTCTCGCACCCGGTGGCGCTGCGCTGGATGGTGCGGCAGCTCCTCGGCAACGCCGGCGGCGCGTTCAGCGTCAACAAGTTCTACAACGATCTCCGCGCGCAGGGCGTCCCCGTCGCGAAGGACACGCTGCACGCGTACCTGGCCCACCTGGAGGACGCCTTCGTCGTCCGCACCGTCGCCATCGCCGCGCACTCCGAACGGCACCGCATGGTGAACCCGCGCAAGGCGTACCCCGTCGACCCGGGCCTGATCCCGGTGTTCGACCGATCCGGCAAGGCGAATCTGGGCCACGCGCTCGAAACCGCCGTCGCGCTGGATCTCGAGCGCCGCGGCGCGGAGATCGCCTACGTCAAGACGCGGGACGGGCACGAGGTGGATTTTCTTGCGCGATTCCCGGATGCGTCCCAGCGCCTGATTCAGGTGTGCGCCAATCTTGATTCGCCCGTGACATGCGCCCGGGAAGTCGAGACGCTGCTGGGCGCCGCCCGCGAGCATCCGCGGGCGCGCCTGGAGATCGTCGTGCTGGACGCGGACACCGCGCGAGACGTCCCGAAGCGGATCGACGTTCGTTCGGCCTCCGAGTGGTTGTTGGCCTAAGATAGCGGCGCGACGCAATGCTGAAAGACCGTTGCACGCGGCGGCAGTCACCCGCACTTCGTGCAGACCGGGCATATCGTGTACGGGGTCGCGAGTACCTTGCGAGCGATCGGTTTCGATCCCGAGCGACTAGTCGCGGCCGGCAACCCAGTCCCAGTGCTGGAACACGTCATCACGAAATCCACCGGCGCCGTGGACTTCAGCGTGTCGCGCAACGGGTCGCTTGCCTACATCTCCGGCGATGCCCAAGGCGCACTGACGCTGGTCTGGGTCGATCGAGGAGGGCACGAGGAGCCGGTTGGTGCGCCGCCCCGAAGCTACGTGTACCTGCGGTTGTCCCCGGATGGCCAGCGTGTGGCGTTGGATATACGTGATCAGGAAAACGACGTCTGGATTTGGGACTTCGCCCGGCGGGTGCTGACCCGTCTCACGACCGATCCGAGTCTGGATCAGTTTCCCATCTGGACGCCGGATGGACGGCGGATCGTGTTCGCGTCCTCACGGGCTGGAGCACCCAATCTGCTCTGGCAGGCGGCCGACGGAACGGGCGGGGTGGAACGACTCACCACCAGTCAGGGTGTGCAGTATCCGTGGGCCTTCACACCAGATGGGAAGTCGCTCGTCATTCGAGACACCGACCCCACGACGCTGATGGACGTGAGCGTCATCTCGATGGAGGGCAACCACTCCTCGAAGCCGCTGATCCGCACGCCGTTCAACGAGCAGAACGCGGAAATTTCGCCGGACGGCCGGTGGATCGCCTACCAATCGAATGAGTCAAGCCAGGAACAGGTCCACGTGCGCCCCTTTCCTGCGGTTGAGGCAGGACATTGGCAGGTCTCGACAGGTGGCGGCACACGGCCGGTTTGGGCGCGCAACGGACGGGAACTGTTCTACGTGGATCCCCGAGGGCGCATCATGACCGTGCCGGTTCAAGGGGGCTCGAGCTTCATCGCCGGCAACCCCACCGTTGCCGCCGAATTTGTCGGCGCCATCAGTTCATCGGCGCTGGGTGCAACTACGACGTCTCGCCGGATGGACAGCGCTTTCTCATCCTCAAGAGCGCGGCACCGACAAATCAGCAGTCGAACCCGACGCAGTTGAATGTGATTCTCAATTGGGACGAAGAGTTGAAGCGCCTCGCACCCGTGAAACGATGAATTGGGTAAGTGGGCGATTGGGTAGTTGAGTAATTGGTTCCGTAGCGCGGGTCGTTTCAGGGCCGCGGTGGAGTGGCTGTGAAATATCTGATTGTCGCTGGCGTCGCGTTGTTCAGTTGCGCGTTCGCCGTCACGGCTGATGCGGCCGACAAACAAGCCGTGCGCGTCGTCAAGGACCTCGCGTATCTCCAGGGCGCGAACTACGCGGACAACAAGGACAAGCTTGATCTGTACTTGCCGGCAGACGGGCCCGAAAGGACCCGCCCTGCAACTGGCGGGTCAGCCAGCGGCGTGCCGGTCATCGTGTCGTTCTACGGCGGCGCGCTCACCGCGGGCGACAAGAACCAGCAGGCGTTCATCGGTCAGCGCTTCGCCGCCGCAGGATTCGCGACCGCTGTCGTCAACTATCGACTGACGCCTGCGGTGATGCATCCCGGCCACATTCAGGACGCGGCCGCGTCGTTCGCGTGGGTGAAGAGGCACATCGCCGAGTACGGCGGCAATCCTGATCAAGTTTTTGTCATCGGCCACTCAGCCGGCGCGTACCTCGTCTCGCTGCTGTCAACCGACGAGCGCTATCTCGCCGCGCAGAAGCTCTCGCTCAAGGACATCCGCGGCGTCGTGCCGGTCAGCGCGTTCTATTGGGTCGAGCGGACCGGCGTCGCGCCCGATCGCGACAAGCGCGTCTGGGGCACGGACGAGAAGGTCTGGATTGACGCCTCCCCCGCCCATCACCTGCACGCCGGTCTGCCGCCGACGCTCATTCTTTACACGGACGGAGACGATGAGTGGCGGCGTCAGCAGAACACCGAGATGGCGCAGGCGATGAAGGGCGCGGGCAACGCCAACGTCACGATCGCGATGATCAACGGCCGCACGCACAACACGATCTGGAGTCACATCGCGCAGGACGGCGACGAAACCGCCGAGCGGATCATCCAGTTCGTCCGCGCGACCATTGACTCGCGCGCAACCAGCCGGTGAATCTGGTCATTTGACAGGGAGGATGAGATGGGCACAGTCAATCTCGGGCGCGTCGTCCTCGGCGGGTTGCTCGCGGGACTGATCATCAACTGCAGCGAGTTCGTCCTGAATACGTTCGTCGTCGGAGCGGACATGGAGGCGGCGATGAAGGCGATGAATCGTCCGCCTATCGACAACCAGATGATCACGTGGTTCGTGGTCGCGGGCTTCGCGCTCGGAATCGTCGCCGTCTGGGTGTACTCCGCGATTCGGCCCCGCTTCGGCCCCGGCGTGCAGACGGCGGTCATCGCCGCCCTGACCGCCTACGTCCTCGCCTACGCATACCCCAGTGTGTTCGTCGGAGTGATGCAGATCTTCCCCGCGCGCTCGCTGATCATCAGCCTCGTGTGGGGACTGCCCGAGATCGTCATCGCGTCAATTGCCGGCGCGTGGCTGTATGCAGAGGCCTGATGGCTGGTGGCTGGTGGCTGGTGGCTGGTGGCTGGTGGCTGAGAAACGCTAACCCAAGTTCGTCACGGAAACGGCGACACCGCGAGAAAGTCTAAGAAATCGGCTCACGCAGTCACAAAGTCTGCACTACATTCGGCATTCCATTCGAGGTGGGTGGGGATGGTGATGTCGAGCTGATCGAGCAGTAGCCGC
>JACPZW010000087.1 GCA_016195265.1 Acidobacteriota bacterium
CTGCTGGGCTCAGCTCGGCGCCGCTACGTCGCGATCCGCGCGTCATTCCGAGTCATCGTGCGGATGCGCGGCTGGTTTCCGTCCGCGACCCCGATCTGTCTCGACTCGTCAGCGGCGGCGACTTGTACCACGGGCTGCTAACCCTTCGCTCCAGCCGATTGCGATCGACCTCGACGCGCGCACCTAGCGCAAATCCTCGATACTCTTGAATGGACCGTTCTTCTGGCGCGATCTGCGATCTGGGCTGATCCATTCGGTGGACGTCATCAGAACCACGGCGCACCGAACCGCGTGAGAGACGAGATACTGGCGGTCGGGACGGCCCTTGTCCTTCTTCTCGTGTGGGCGCACACGCACCGAGGGAGCCGTTCTTTCCACTGTAGCGGTCTTTGTCTGTGGACACCTGCTCGTTCTTTTGCGAATGCGACGGCACGGACGTGGCGTGCGGCGCCCAACATTCGATCTCCGATCGCACCGACCGAGTCTCACAGCCAGAGCATTCGATCTCCAATCGCTCAGACCGAGCCTGAGAGCCGGAAGATTCGATTTCTTATCGCTCAGACCGAGCTTGAGGGCCGGAAGATTCGATCTCTTATCGCTCAGAAGCACGCTGAACGTCAGAACACTGACGCTCAGACGCGGCAGATCGAGGTTGGACGCCGGATGATTGACCCTCAGCCCTCAGCGCTCAGCCCTCAGCCATTCACAGGCTTCACCGTCACGAACACATCCTGCCCTTGCCGGTTGATCAGCATCAGCGTCGGCCGGTCGTTCGACTTCTTGACCGCCGCGCGCAGATCCTCGACCGACTTCACCGGCTGCCGGTTCACTTCCTGAATGATGTCGCCCGACTGGATGCCCGCGCTCGCCGCGCGGCCGTCGGGATCGACGTCCTGAACGACGAGACCGTGCGCGTCCCGTGGCGCCCGCATCCGCGCGGCCACGTCCGGCGTCAGCGGTGCCACGGAGACGCCGAGCGCGGTCTTGTCGTCGCTTCCGGCTCCGCTGTTCTCCGCCCGCGCGATGCGCTCGGGCATGCCCGCCTCGTCCAGGGTCGCCGTGACGTGCCGCTCGCTGCCGTCGCGCATGATGTGAAGATCGGCCTTCGATCCGGGTCCGGCCGCCGCCACGCGATTCCGAAGTGAGTTGGTATCGTGCACGGCCTGGCCGTTGAACGATTCGATGACGTCTCCGCGCTTCACGCCCGCGTGATCCGCGGCGCTGCCGGGCGTCACGTTGCTGACGAGGGCGCCGGTCGTGCCTTTCAGTCCGAGGCTCTGCGCGATGTCCGACGTCACACCCTGTACCGTCACGCCGAGCTGCGCCCGCGTCACCTTGCCCTTGGCGCGGAGCTGTTCCATGACGTTCTTCGCCATGTTGACCGGAATCGAGAAGCCGATGCCGATATTGCCGTCGCCGCCGTTCGACAGAATCTGCGAGTTGATCCCGACGAGTTCGCCTTTCATGTTCACGAGCGCGCCGCCCGAGTTGCCGTGATTGATCGGGGCGTCGGTCTGCAGGAAGTCCTCATAGCTGCCGTCGCCGGGCCCGGCGGTCGACCGCCCCTTGGCGCTGATGATGCCCATCGTCACGGTCTGGCCGATGTTGAGCGGGTTGCCGACGGCGAGCACGACGTCGCCGACTCTCACGGCGTCCGAATCGCCGAGCGCCAGCGCCTTGAAATCGTGACCGGGGATCTTCAGGAGCGCGAGATCGCTCGGCTTGTCCGATCCGATCAGCTTCGCCGTCAGCGTGCGGCCGTCGACGAGATCGACATTGATCGTCTCCGCGCCGTCGACGACGTGATGGTTCGTCAGGACGTAGCCGTCAGTCGTGACGATGACCCCGGATCCCAGGGCGCGCTGCCTCGGGATCTGCCGCGGCCGCGATCCGTTGCCGCGGCCGTCGCCACGCCCGTTTCCGAAACGCCCGCCGAAGAACTGCTCGAAGAAGTCGTTGTCGGGCCCCTGGAACTGCGTCGGCGACATCCGCGCCTTGCCGTCCGTCCGGATGGTGACGACCGCGGGCGACGCGACGTCGACGATGTCGGCGTACGAATCGCGGCCGCCGGCGATCGCGTGCGCGATTGGCGTCGAGACTGTCGCCAGGCGCGTCGACTGCGCGTGCGCCCCGCCGCCGTACCACGCCGCCCCCGCGATCAAAACCGCCGCAGCTGCGGCGGCCATGGCGGCCCGGGCGCGCTGTCCGAGAGTGAAACGTCCGAACATGCCATTCATTGCGTGTCCTCCTGAAATCTGCCGGGTCCAAAAGGACCCGGCCTACTGATTCATAAGACCCGGCCTACTGATTCATAAGACCGGGTCCAAAAGACCCGGCCTACTGATTCATAAGACGGGACACTGCCTTTCAGGGCCGTTGCCGGAACATTACAACGGTGAAAGGTGGTGGCTGGTGGCTGGTGACAGGTGGCTGGTGACGGTGGCTAGTGGCTGGGACTGACAGGAAGAGAGACTGCAAACACCGAGCCGCGGCCGATCTCGCTCGTCGCTTCGATCTTGCCGCCGTGCGCTTCGACGACGGCCTTCACCAGACTCATGCCCAGGCCAAGCCCGCGCTCGGTGCGGCTGGCGTCGCCGCGAAACAGGCGATCGAATACGCGCGGCAGCTCGTCGGCGGGAATGCCCTGTCCGGTGTCGCGCACCTGCAGGACGGCCGCGTCGCCGTCACGGCCGACCTCGATGCGGACTTCTCCACCGGCCGGCGTGTATTTGATCGCGTTGTCGAGCAGATTCGCGGCAACCTGCTCGAGCCGGATGCGATCGCCGGTAACCACGTCCACAGTCCGGCCCGCGCCGGGCACTGACGCAGTAAGCTTCACGCCCTTCGCCTCGGCGACATCGCGATACAGATCGACCGCGCGCGCGACGACCTCTGCCAGCGGCACGGGCTCGCGCGTCAGCTTCATCGCGCCGCTCTCGGCTTCGGAAATGTCCATCAGCGTGTTCAACATCACGAGCACGCGATCGGTTTCCTCCACGCAATCCGCCAGCGCCTCCCGGTAATGAACGTCCCGCTCACGATCGTCTTCGCTCGCGGCCGCGGCCAGCGCCAACTCCGCCGTCCCGCGCAGGCGCGTCAACGGCGTCCGCAAATCGTGCGAGACGTTGTCCAGCGCGCCCCGCATGCCGTCCACGAGCCCCTCGATCTTGTCCAGCATCGTATTGAAGAGCACGGTGAGTTCGTCGATCGCGTCATCGTTACCCGGGGTGCCCGCGACCGGAACGCGCGCGTCGGTGCGGCCGGTCCGGATGATCCGCCGCACCGCCCGCGTGAGCCGGCGGATCGGCACCACCGCCGACTGCGTCACCAGCCAGCCGCCGGTCAGCGCGATGACGACGATGGACAGCGCGACGATGCCGAGGACGGCGCGGAAACGCGCGAGCAGCGCTTCACGCGCCTCGGTGCTCTTCCCTACCTGTACTAATGTCCCGTCGGCGAGCTGGACCGACGCGGTTTCCAGCGTCTCTGGATCCCAACCTTCCGCGTTGCTCAGCACCACGGCCTCGACGCCGCGGTTCACGACACGGACGAACAGCCGCTCCGGCGCAGCTTCCTGTTCCGCGCGCACGGTCGCGGCCAGCACGCGGATCCCTCCGCGGGCGTAGGCGGCCCCGTAGTCCGCGAGCTTGCCGCGGATGAGTTGCTGATCGCGTTGGGCGAGCGATGATGCGGTGAGGTAATACGTCAGGAAGACGATCGCGAGCGCGCCGACGACGAACAACGTCGCGTACCAGAGCGCGATGCGCAGGCCGAACTTAGGCACGGAGGACGTACCCCACGCCGCGCACGGTGTGCAGCAGTTTCTTCTCGAACGGACGATCGATCTTGTCACGCAGGCGGCTCACGAGGACGTCCACGATGTTGGTCTGCGGATCGAAGTTGTACTCCCAGACGTGTGACAGGATCATCGTTTTCGACACGACGCGGCCGGCGTTGCGCATCAGGTACTCGAGCAGCGTGAACTCGCGCGGGCGCAGGTCGATCGCCTGCCCTCCCCGCGTGACGCGGCGGGACAGCAGGTCCAGCCCGAGCTCGTCGACGGTCAGCGTCGTCGGTTCCGGCGCGCGCGTCGCGCGCCGCACGAGCGCCTGCACCCGAGCGAGCAACTCCGCGAACGCGAACGGCTTGGTGAGGTAGTCGTCGCCGCCCGCCTGCAGCCCGCGCACCCGATCGTCGACGGACCGCCGCGCGCTGAGAATCAACACGGGCGTCGCGACCCCGCGCCGCCGCAGTTCTTCGATGAGCGACAGGCCGTCGCGCTTCGGCAGCATGACGTCCACGATCGCGACGTCGTAGGTCTGCCCCATCGCCGCTGTCAGGCCGGCGTCGCCGTCGGCGGCGTGATCGACGGCAAACCCCGCCTCGCGCAAGCCGCGCGCGACGAACCCGGCGATTGTGGCGTCGTCTTCGACCAAGAGAGCACGCACAAGAACATCATACTGAGGAGGCTGGTGGCTGGGGGCTGGGGACTGGTGACTAGTGGCTGGTGGCTGGTGGCTGGTGACTGGTGACTACCGACTCTGCGCGCTAGAGCGGTTTGCAGATCGCTGTAGATACGTAGGGCGGGTCCTTTTTGGACCCGCCAGGCGGCGACGGCGAGCCGGGTCCGAAAGGACCCGGCCTACGTACCGCTACGTCGCTGTGAAATCCGCGCTAGCGCGCAGCCGTTCCCGCGGGTGCCGCGCGCAGGTACTGCGCGGGCCAGGGGACTGGATGCCCGAGCTCGCGGGCGGCGCGCAGCGGGAAATACGGATCGCGCAGGAGCTCGCGCGCAATCAACACGCAGTCGGCCTGGCCGCCGCGAACAATCGCGTCCGCCTGCGCGGCGCCGGTGATGAGCCCGACGGCGCCGGTCGCGATGCCCGCTTCGCGCCGGATCCGCTCCGCGAATGGAACCTGATATCCGGGCCCGACGGCCACCTTCGCATCGTGCACGGTCCCGCCCGACGAGCAGTCGAGCAGATCGACGCCGCGCGCCTTCAGCCGTCGCGCGAGCTCGACGGACTGATCCAGATCCCAGCCGCCCTCCTTCCAGTCCGTCGTCGAGATGCGAACGAACACCGGAAGCCGATCCGGCCACACGCCGCGCACCGCGTCCACGATCTCGAGGCAGAGCCGGATCCGGTTGTCGAACGATCCGCCGTACGCGTCGGTGCGCGTGTTGACGAGGGGCGACAGGAACTCGCCGATGAGATAACCGTGCGCGCCGTGTACTTCGACGACGTCGAAGCCCGCGTCCAGTGCGCGGCGCGCGGCGTCGCGGAATCGATCGACGATCGCGGCGACCTCAGGCGTGGTGAGCGCGCGCGGGACGGGATAGGTCTCCGAGAACGCGAGGTTCGCCGGGCCCACCGGCTGCCATCCGCCGTCGGCCTGCGCCACGGCGCGGCCGCCCTCCCACGGACGTGCCGTGCTGCCCTTGCGTCCGGCGTGCGCGATCTGAATGCCCGCCAGCGTCCGCTGCGTGTGAATGAACCGCACGATGTGCGCCAGGCCTGCGGCGTGCCCATCGGCCCAGATGCCGAGATCCTGCGGGCTGATGCGGCCTTCGGGCGACACCGCTGCCGCTTCGGTGAACACGAGCGCCGCCCCGCCGACGGCGCGGCTGCCGAGGTTGACGAAGTGCCAGTCGTTCGAGAATCCGTCGATGGCCGAATACTGGCACATCGGGGAAACGATGAGGCGATTGGAAAGCGTCAGGGAACGAATGGCAAGCGGGTCGAAGAGATGAGGCATGGTGGAGACAGATGAATTTGAGGATGTGAGGATGTGAGGATGTGAGGATGTGAGGATGTGAGAATCTAAGAATCTGACGACGGGTGCTTATCCGCGCGGCTTCTTCCTGTTCCTGTCATTGTAGCGGGCTGTCTTGAGCGACGCGACAAAGATCGCACGAAGTTGTCTTGCCTCGTCTTGCAGCCGGGCGAGCTCGTTCACGAGGTCCTGGCCCAAGGGCAATCGAGTTGCATCAAGGACGAACAGCCAGTGCTCGGTTTCGTCCGCTTCTTCGACGACGGTTCCCAACTTCGCGATGAATTCTTTTCTGGACCGGCCGCGACGGGCTGCTTGATAATTCGCAGATTCGCTCGTAGCCGACTTCACCAGTTGCCGGAGGATGGGTTCGGTGAGCGACTCGCGTGGTATCGCGCGCGCGAACTTTACGACTCGAATGGAGAAGGATCGAACGCGCGCAGCGAGTTCATCGGCGATCGAGGGCATGCGTCCAGCTCTGCACGAACCAGACCAGCCAGAAAGCCCAGAGAAACGGAGGCTACTTCGACGGATATGTCAGAAACTGCCCCCCGATTCAGCGAACGACTTCGCAAATTCTGCAATACGGTGACTTGAGGCACTTCTTCAGATCCTCAAATCCTCACATCCTCACATCCTCAGATTCTCACATCCTTACCTCCTCAAATTCAGCCTGTCAGACAAAACCCTTTTCCGTGCAGCCAGCATGTGTCCACTTCGTCGTGCTGGTCGCGGCGAAGCCGCTTCACGCTCGCCCACTTCATCGGACCGTCCATCAGGGCCTTTCCGATCCGTGCGTTCAGGTCGGCGTCGCGGAGCCCGATCGCCGAGTAGATCGACACGACCGAGAGCACGCGGGCCGAGAGCGCACCTGCGTCGTCCTTCACGAGGACGAAGACCACGCCCTTGCCAAGCGTCGCCCCCATCGCGGCCATGTCGGAGGTCACGGCCACGACCATGCGTCCCGCTGGGGCCAATGCATCGAGCCACGTGTCGAGGGGATGCGTGACGCCGGCGTTGATCACAATGGCATCGAAGGTTTCACCGATCGCCTCCGAGGCGTCGCCGCGCCGAACGTCGATCCACCGCCTCGACGCGAGGTGCTGCCGCGCTTCGGCCGCGAGCACGTCGTCGACTTCGTACGCCACCACGCGTCCTCCGGCCCCGACGCACTCGGCGATCACCGCCGTGTAGTAGCCGAGGCCGCACCCGACGTGGAGCACGCGGGCGCCGGGTGCCAACGCCAGCGCATCCAGCCACACGGCGATCGTCCCAGGCTGGCCGTTGAACAACTGCCGCGCGGGGTCGATGGCGACGCCGATGTTGTGATAGACGCGCGCGGGGTCCGCGTCTGGCGTCGCCCGGGTTCGTGGGGGACCCATGAAGTCGACGTCCGCGACGACGGTCCACGGACCAGACCGCAGGAACTGCTCGCGCGGCACGGCGGCGAACGCCTCGACCAGCGCGGACGACTGCAGTTTACAGACGGCTTCGAGCTCTTCGGCGAAGAAGCGCCGGCGCAGATTCAGATCCATCACTTCGGTTCCTTCTTCCGCTTAGGCGCAGGCGTGTACGACGACATTGCCGCGTTGATGAAATGCTTGAGGTCCGGCCTCTTCGTGGCGATCGTGATCAACACCGCGGACTGGTGATTCCAGACGTAAGCAGGCTTCCCGCTTCTTGACGAGAAGACGATCTCCCCAGCGTGATTGAGCCGCTTGAGCACCGTGTGGATGGCCGACAGATCGTTGGCGTACTTCGACATGTCGAAGCCGAACGCCGCGAGGCGATCGCGGATCTCGATGGGCGTCATGGGCAGTCCGCCATTGCGCAGGACGAGCCGGCAGCCGTCGGTGAGGCCGACTGACACGTTCGGCGTCAACCCGCACAGACGCGACAGCGAGTTGATGGACTCCGAGACCTCCGAGAGCCGCTTGTCGATCGCCCGGCGCTGTTCGCCGAGCGCCTCGAACTCCTTGATCGCGGACTCCAGAGCCTTCTTGTAGTGTTCGGTCGTCATTCCTCACTCCACCATCGCGTTCCGCACACCCGGCTCAACAGCCAGAGGGCATCGAGCAGCATCGGCCGCGCCGCACCGGATCGTCGCGATGGGTGTGGGGATCCGCGGCGCTTCACACGCCGCGGCGCACGGCGGCGGACAACGCGCGACGCACGGCGGGCGGCTGACATACCACTGATTTATACATGATGTGTAAATCAGAGGTCAAGCGCGTCGCAGGATTTCGCGCTGAATCGCGTAGGGCAGCTTCATGGACACCTGCCGATCGCGCTTCTCGCGCTGCTGACGCGAACGAGATGAACAGCGTGTACGTGAGGCACGCGATGACGTGGGCACGCATTTGCGCCTTAGACGCGCGAAAAGTGGAAGTCGTTGTGTAGTACGCTATTCCTTTGTCGTCCCATGGCTCCGGTCGAGCCTTGCCATCAAGAAGAGGACATGCCCGTGAGAGCTGCGTCCCTGATCCTGCTGTCCGCCGTGTCCGCCGGGGTCCTGTGCCCTGCGCCCGTGCGAGGCCAGACGCTGAGCCCGTATCAGCGCAGTGTGCCCACCGGTGAAGCGACCGCCGAGCCGATCGCGCTGTCGATCGTCGACGCCATTCAACGGGCGCTGGACCACAACCTCGGGGCGCTATACGCGGAGCAACGGATCGGCGAGGCCGGCGGCGCGCGCTGGAAGGCGCTGAGCGAGCTGCTGCCCAATCTGAGCGGCCACCTGACGGCGACACGCGAGCAGGTGAACCTGGCCGCGTTCGGGTTCCCGCTGCCCGCCGGCATTCCGTCCGTCGTCGGCCCGTTCAACGTCTACGACGCGCGCGTGTTCCTCACGCAGTCGGTGTACGACGCGCAGAAGATCAATGAGGCGCGGGCTGAAGAACACAAAGTCGAAGCGGCACGCTTCGACTCGAAGAACGCGCGCGACATCGTCGTGCTGATCGCGGGCAACGCCTACTCGCTGGCGGTCGCCTCCTCCGCGATGGTCGAGGCCGCACGCGCGCAGCTGGACACCGCCCAGGCCCTCGCGCAGCAAACCGCCGACCTGAAGCAGAACGGTCTCGTGGCCGGCATCGATGTCCTGCGCGCCGACGTGCAGCTCGGCACCGCCCGGCAGCGGCTGACGGCGGCGCAGGTCGAATTCGACAAACGCAAGCTGACGCTCGCCCGCATCATCGGGCTGCCGCTCGGCCAGGCCTTCACGCTGACGGATCAAATCAGGCCGATTGCGTTTCCCGACATCTCGCTCGAGCGCGCCGTCGAGCAGGCGTACAAGTCGCGCAGCGACTACCAGGCGGCCCTCGCGCGCATCCGCGCGGCCGAAGCGAATCGGCAGGCCGCCGCGGGCCAAGCGCTGCCGTCGGTCAGGGTGACGGCGGATTACGGCGACATCGGCCTGTCGCCGCGCGATTCGCACGGCAGCTTCAACGTGTCCGGCGCGCTCAACGTCCCGATTTTCGAGGGCGGCAAGACCAGGGGCAAGATCATGGAAGCCGACGCGGAGCTTCGCGTCCGCCGGGCGGAAGCCGAAGAGCTGAAGTCCGGCATCTACTATGAAATCCGCTCGGTCTTTCTCGATCTGCGGGCGGGCCAGGAGCAATTGCAGGTCGCCGCGCGCGCGCGCGCGCTCGCCGCGAGCCAGCTCGAACAAGCGCGCGACCGGTTCGCCGCCGGCGTCGCCGGCAACATTGAAGTGGTCCAGGCGCAGGAGGCCGTCGCGCTCGCGAGCGATCAATACATCTCGGCGCTGTTCACGTCGAATCTGGCGACCGGCAATCTGATCCGAGCCCTCGGCGGCGCGGAAGACGCGGTGCGGCAGCTGCTCGGAGGGGTTCGCTAATGGCTCGGTGGAGGTTTCAGGCGGCGATCGCGGTCGTGGTTCTCACCGTCGTCGCCGTCGGCGTGTGGATGTTCCTGACGGCGGGCCGCGAATCGACCGACGATGCGCAGCTGGACGCGCACGTCACGCAGCTGGCGGCGCGCGTCAGCGGCACGGTGTCCAGGGTCGCCGTCGAAGACAATCAGCTCGTCGACGCCGGCACCGTGCTCGTCGAACTGGACCCGCGGGACTATCAGGTGGCCGTGGAGAAGGCCCGTGCGGAACTGGCCGACGCGGAGGCGTCCGCGCTTGCGGCACAGAGCGGCGTGCCGATCGTCTCGACGACGTCGGCGAGCAACGTGACGACGGCGCGCGGCGGGATCGCGCAGGCGCAAAGCGGCGTCGCCGCGGCGGACAAGGAAGTGGAGGCCGCACGCGCGCGCCTGACGACGGCGCAGGCAAAGCTGCGCGAGGCGGAGGCCAACGCCGCGCGCAGCGCCCGCGACGTCGAACGCTGGCGCGGGTTGCTGGCGAAGGACGAGATCTCGCGGCAGCAGTTCGACGCCGCGACCACGACGGCCGAGGCGCAGAAGGCGGCGAGCGATTCGGCGCGATCGCAGGTCGTCGAGGCGGAGGCCGGCATTCGCGTCGCGGAGAGCCGCCTGGCGCAGGCGCGCGCGGCCGAACAGCAGGCGAACGCGGAGCTCGCCACGGCGGAGACCGGACCGTCGCAGGTCGCAGCGACAAAGGCGCGCGCGGCCGCCGCCGACGCGCACGTGCACCAGGCGCGCGCCACGCTCGCGCAGGCGGAGCTGAACCTGCAGTACGCCACGGTCAAGGCGCCCGTCCGCGGCATCGTGTCGAAGAAAGGCATCAACACCGGGCAAGTGGTCCAGGCCGGTCAGCCGCTCCTCGCGCTCGTCGAGATCGAACAGATCTGGGTGACCGCGAACTTCAAGGAAACGCAGCTCCGGAGCATGAAGCCGGGCCAGCGCGTGACGGTGGACGTCGACGCCTTCGGCGGCCGCGAGTTCCACGGCAAAGTGGACAGCATCGCCGGCGCCACGGGCGCGCGGTTCAGCCTGCTGCCGCCCGAGAACGCGACGGGCAACTTTGTAAAAGTGGTTCAGCGCGTGCCGGTCAAGATCGTGTTGGACGCAGGCCAAGACCCTGAGCACTTACTCCGACCAGGCATGTCGGTCACACCGACGGTCTACACAAAATGAATCTAAGGATGTGAGGATGTGAGAATCTGAGGATGTGAGAATCTGAGGATGTGAGAATCTGAGGATTTGCCAAGGGGAAGAGTCGAGCGGCTCTGCAACTCTTCACATCCTCACATCCTCAAATCCTGAAATCCTCAAATTGACATGAGCGAAGCTCACCGCCACATCAACCCCTGGATCATCGCGATCTCGGTGATGTTCGCCACCTTCATGGAGGTGCTGGACACCACCGTCGTCAACGTGTCGCTGCCGCACATCGCCGGCAGCCTCTCGGCGACGATCGACGAGGCGACCTGGGTGCTGACGTCGTACCTCGTCGCCAACGCGATCATCCTGCCGATGACCGGCTGGCTTGCCAGCGTCTTCGGCCGCAAGAACCTGTTGATGGCATCGGTCGTCGGCTTCACTGTCGCGTCGTTCTTCTGCGGCCTGGCGCCCAACCTCGGGTCGTTGATTTTTTTTCGCATTCTTCAGGGCGCCACGGGCGGCGCGCTGCAGCCGCTCTCGCAGGCGGTGCTCCTCGAAGCCTTCCCGCCCCACGAGCGCGGCAAGGCGATGGGCTTCTGGGGCCAGGGCATCGTCGTCGCGCCGATTCTCGGCCCCGTGCTCGGCGGCTGGCTGACGGACAACTACAGCTGGCGCTGGGTCTTCTACATCAACATCCCGGTCGGCATCGCGTCGATCGTGATGACGAAGATGTTCATCTTCGATCCGCCGTACATCCGCGGCGGCGAGAAGCGGCGCGTGGACTACTGGGGCCTCGGCATGCTCGCCGTCGGCATCGGCGCGCTGCAGTACGTCCTCGACAAGGGCCAGGAAGACGACTGGTTCTCGTCGCGCACGATCGTCACGTTGACGACGATCGCCGTCATCACGCTGATCGTGTTCATCATTCACGAGCTCAGGGTCCAGGATCCCGTGGTCGATCTGCGCGTGTTCAAGGCGCGCAGCTTCGCGGCCGGCGTGTTCCTGATGACGGTGCTCGGCTTCGTGCTGTACGGCAGCATGGTGCTCCTGCCGGTGATGCTGCAGACGCTGCTCGGCTATCCCTCGGTCGAGGCGGGCATCGCGATGGCGCCGCGCGGGCTGGGCGCGTTCTTCATGATGCAGATCACCGGTCAGCTGACGAGCCGCGTCGATCCGCGCAAGCTGCTGTCGACCGGCCTGATCATCGGCGGCGTGACGCTGCTGTGGCTGTCGAATCTCAATCTGCAGGCCGGCTACTGGGACGTCTTCTGGCCGCAGGTCATTCAGGGCTTCGCTATGTCGCTGGTCTTCGTGCCGCTGACGACCGTGGCCATGGATCCGATTCCGCGCGAGAAAATGGGCAACGCCACGAGCTTGTTCAACCTGATGCGCAACCTCGGCGGCAGCGTCGGCATCGCGATGACGGGCACGATGCTGGCGCGCCAGTCGCAGGCGACGACGTCGCTGCTCGGCGCCAACGTCACGGTGTACAGCCCGGCGTCGCAGCAGATGTTTGCCGGATTGCGCGGCGCGATGATGGCCGGGGGCGCGGACGCCGTGACGGCGACGAGCCGCGCGCAGGCGATGATGTTCGGCCTCGTGCAGAAGCACGCCGCGATGGTGGCGTTCGTCGGCATCTTCCAGCTGATGGGCATCGCGTTCATCGCGCTCGTCCCGCTCGTGCTGCTGATGAAGCGTCCCAAAGGCGCCCGCGCCGCGCCCGCCCGTTAATCACGAAGTCCGGCGACATTGACGCCGAGCGCTGAGATGAAACGGGCCACAGAGTTCGCAGAGACACGGAGAAAAGAACGGACGTTAAACGCAGACACCGCTGAGCTCGCAGAGTGATGACGCGCTGATCCCTGTTCCTCTTCGTCGTGATATCCCGTTGTACACTGCACTCATGCGCGGGGCTGTGATGGCGCTGGCCGTCTCCATCTTCGTCGTGCCGCTCGCGGCGCAGGACGCGCGGCCGTCGTTCGCCGAATGGCTCGCCGGCGTGAAGGCGGAAGCGCTCACGCGCGGCATCAACGCCGACGTGCTCGACGAGGCGCTCGCGACCGTCGACGGCCCGCTCCAGGTCGCCATCGACCGCGATCGCGCGCAGCCGGAGCACGTCCTCCCCTTCGAGAGCTACGTCGCGCGCGTTCTCTCCGCAAAGAACATCGCCACTGGCCGCGAGATGTACGCGCGCCACCGCGCCGAGCTCGACCAGGTCAGCGAACGCTACGGCGTCTCGACCCGCGCCATCGTCGGCGTCTGGGGCATCGAGTCCAACTTCGGCCGGTTCACGGGGTCGTGGCCGACGATTGCCGCGCTGGCGACGCTCGGGTGGGATCCGCGCCGCCCGACGTTCTTTCGCGGCGAGCTGTTCAAGGCGCTCGAGATCCTCAACCGCGGAGACATCGACGTCGCGCACATGAAGGGCTCGTGGGCCGGCGCGATGGGCCAGACGCAGTTCATGCCGTCGAGCTATCTGCTGTTCGCCGAAGACTTCGACGGCGACGGCCGGCGCGACATCTGGGACACGCCGGTGGACGTGTTCGCGTCGATCGCCAATTTTCTGAAGGGCCACGGGTGGCGAGCGAGCCAGACGTGGGGGCGCGAAGTCAGGCTCACCCCCGAAACCGCGCGCAAGGTGCGCACGGAAGTGGCGCGGCGCGACAGCGGCTGCCAGGCGGTGCGCGACATGACGGTGGCCCTGCCGATGGAGCGCTGGCAGGATCTCGGCGTCCGCCTGCCGGGCGGCAAGCCGCTGCCGAAGACCGACCTGCAGCCGTCGCTCGTGACCGGAAACTCGCGGGCATTTCTCGTGTATGGGAACTACCACGCGCTGCTCGAGTACAACTGCTCGCACTCGTACGCGGTGAGCGCCGCGATGCTCGGCGACACGATCGTCAGCGGCGCCCCGCGCCGCTGAAGCCCTGTACTCCAACGATCGTGGCCGCAAAAGACAAAGGCAACCACGGAGTAAACGGAGTTGACGATGGAGTGTCACGGTTACGGCTATTGGCGTACACGTAGGTTGGCCTCCTCCGTCTCTTTCCGTGTCCTCCGTGGTTACCTTTTCGTCGCGGTGTTCTTCGCCGCCGTCTTGCCCGCCCAGACGCCCACACGATCATCCTTCGACATCGAGGAGGCGACCGTGGCCGACCTCCAGCAGCGCATGCAGTCGGGCCGCGAGACCGCGCGGTCGCTGGTCGAGAAGTATCTCACGCGCATCGAGGCCATCGATCGCCAGGGACCGGCGCTCCACTCCGTGATCGAAATCAATCCCGATGCGCTCGCGATCGCCGATCAACTCGACGCCGAGCGGAAGGCGCGCGGACCACGCGGACCGCTGCACGGCATTCCAATCCTGATCAAAGACAACATCGCGACGGCGGACCGCATGATGACGACGGCGGGATCGCTCGCGCTGGCGGGCGCGACGCCCCCGAAGGACGCGTTCATCGTCGAGCGGCTGCGCGAGGCCGGCGCCGTCATCCTCGGCAAGACCAATCTCAGCGAGTGGGCGAACTTCCGATCGACGCACTCGTCGAGCGGCTGGAGCGGACGTGGCGGACAGACGAAGAATCCCTACGCGCTCGACCGCAATCCCTCCGGATCGAGTTCCGGATCGGGCGCGGCCGCGGCCGCCAGTTTGTCGGCCGTCGCCGTCGGCACCGAGACCGACGGCTCGATCGTGTCGCCGTCGAACAACAACGCGCTCGTCGGCATCAAGCCGACGCTGGGGCTGCTCAGCCGTACCGGCATCGTGCCGATCGCGCACAGCCAGGACACCGCCGGGCCGATGGCGCGCACCGTCGCCGACGCCGCAGCCGTGCTCGGCGCAATGGTCGGGGCCGATCCATCGGATCCTGCGACGAAGAGCAGCGCGAGGAACGGCCGCCGCGACTACTCGCCGGCGCTCGACGCCGCAGGACTCAAGGGCGCGCGCCTCGGGGTCGTGCGCAACCGTCTGTTCGGCTACAGCCCGGCGGCCGACGCGATCGCGGAGGCCGCGATCGCCGACATGAAGAAGCAGGGCGCGGTGATCGTCGATCCGGCAAACATTCCGACGCTCGGCAAGTTCGACGACAGCGAGAACGACGTCCTGCAGTTCGAGTTCAAGGCCGATCTCAACAAGTACCTGGCGTGGCTTGGCCCCGCGGCGCCGGTGCACTCACTGAAGGACCTGATCGCGTTCAACACCGCGCACGCGGAACAGGAGCTTCCGTTTTTCGGGCAGGAGATCCTGGAGCAATCGGAAAAGCGCGGACCGCTGACGAGCGCCAAGTACCGCGCGGCCCTCGCGAAGAACCGCGTGATGTCGCGCGCGCTCGGCATCGACGCGGTGATGACGAAGTTCAAGCTCGAGGCGCTCGTCGCGCCGACCGGCGGTCCCGCCTGGGTGATCGATCTCGTCAACGGCGACGGCGGCATGGCGACCGCGCCCGGACCGTCGACGGTCACGTCAGTCGCGGGCTATCCGCACATCACGGTGCCGGCGGGATACTTTCGAGGACTGCCGGTCGGGATTTCGTTCTTCGGCCGCGCGTGGAGCGAACCGACGCTGATCAAGCTTGCGTACTCGTACGAGCAGGCGACCAAGCACCGGCGTCCGCCGACGTTCGCGCCGACCGTGGCCGTCCGGTAGTCCAGTAGGGCGGGTCTTGCTTTGTAGACCCGCCTGAAGCCGGGTCCGAAAGGACCCGGCCTACTATTCCGTGGGCGACCGGCGAACTCGTGACGGCCGCGATGATTGAAGTCCGGTAGGGCGGGTCTTGCTTTGTAGACCCGCCTGAAGCCGGGTCCGAAAGGACCCGGCCTGCTATTCCGGTGCCTGCCAGACGGCGCGGCCGACGAAGAACGGACCGAGCCGCTCCAGATACAGTCCAGTAGGGCGGGTCTTGCTTTGTAGACCCGCCTGAAGCCGGGTCCGAAAGGACCCGGCCTGCTATTCCGGCGCCTGCCAGACGGCGCGGCCGATGAAGAACGGGCCGAGCCGCTCCAGATACAGCGACGTCTGCTGCGTCTTCCGCATCGTCTGCACGATCGCGGAGAGCGGATAGAGATCCTTCCCGATCAAACCGACGACGAAGTCGTTGTCGGACTTGTCGAGGCCGTGACAGGCGAGGCGGATGTCGTGCGCGTAATCGCCGACGCCGAACGACATCCCGATCGCGCCGTGTTCCGCGAGAATGACGCGCTGCTCGTCGGCCGGCAGCTGGGCGAACTTGCCGCTGCGGCGCAGCGGGTACCACACGCCCCACTTCCAGAGCGGATTCAGGACGGTCCGGCGCGGCCTGTGCAGCAGGACTTCAGCGAGGTCCGGCTCGTACCCGATCGCGTAGGTGCGCCCGAGCATCGTGTACTCAGGCTTCTGGATCAGCGTCGAGAAGCCTGAGCCGTTGAGAACGGGCCGCACGCGGTCGAGGAAGAAGTCCGGATCGTCGCTGAAGGTCAGCAGCCCGATGCCGCGCGGATCGTTCACGTCTTCGTAGAGCACGCCGGAGATTTTCGCGCGCGCGAGCGCGTCGGCGAGCGGCCCGGCGTCCGCGCATCCGCCGAGCGCCATGAACTGCATGAACAGCCGCTGGTCCGACCGCTGCGGCTGTCCGTCTTTCATGCCGCCCTTTTCGCTGATGTCGGGCGGCTCCGGTCCGCGTCGAGGCTCTGCCATCCCGCGATTATACTCAGCGGATATGTCGTATCGGGTTCGCGCCGCCACGCTCGACGACGCCGCCGCACTCGTGCGCCATCGCGTCGGCATGTTCACCGACATGGGCGTCGTATTCGACGCCGCCGCGCTCGCGACCGCGTTCGACGCGTGGCTGAACGACGTCATGCGCGCGGGCACATACCGCGCGTGGGTCGTGGAGGCCGAGGACGGCGCGGATAATGCCATCGTGGCCGGCGGCGGAATCACCATCCTCCCGTGGCCGCCCGGGCCGCAGTACATGGGGAGCCGGCTGGCGTTCGTCTACAACGTCTACACCGAGCCGGCGCACCGGCGCCGGGGCCTGGCGCGGCTGGTCATGGACGAGATTCACGCCTGGTGCGCCGGGGCCGGCATCACGTCGATGGCGCTCAACGCCAGCCGCGACGGACAGCCGATGTACGAGGCCATGGGCTACGCCGTGACGCCCAGCCCCATGATGTTTTTCCGATTGTCAGGGTATAATCCTCCGGCCTTCAGGACCGGCCCGGCGCCGGACGCCACGGACCGAACCAGTACGTAACGGAGACGCTCGAGCATGCCATTCATCATCACGGACCCCTGTATCGAAACCAAGGACACGGCTTGCGTGGACGTGTGCCCCGTCGACTGCATCCACCCGCGCAAGGATGAGGCCGAATTCGCGGCCGCGACGATGCTCTACATCCATCCGGAGGAGTGCATCGACTGCGGCGCGTGCGTGCCCGCGTGCCCGGTGGCCGCGATTTACGAGAGCATCGACGCCACGCCGGCGCACCAGAAGGACCTCATCGAGGCCAACGCGATCTACCGCAACGGGGACGCCGCGACGATGGACGCCGCCGAAGCGATCGTCAAGAAGCACGTCGCGGACCACGCCGACATCATGGCCGTGCCGGCGGCGGAGAGACAGGCGGCGCACGCGAGATTCTGAATTGCGGATCGCGGAATGCGGATTGCGGATTGATTGGAGATTGAGGTCGCATCTCAATCCGCATTCCGCAATCCTCACTCCGCAATGAAACTGGCCACCTGGAACGTCAACGGCATCCGGGCGCGTGAAGCGCAGGTCCACGAGTGGATCGCGCGCGAGCGCCCGGACGTCGTCTGCCTGCAGGAACTCAAGGCCTCGCCCGATCAGATTCCCGCCGCGCTCTTCGGCATCGAGGGGTACTGGAGCCGGTGGCACGGCGGCAAAGGCTATTCGGGCGTCGCGCTTCACGTCAGCCACGCCATCGCGCCCGACGCGCCCGCGTTCGCCCATCCTGAATTCGACTTCGAGAACCGCGTCGCCACCGTCCAAATCGGCGACGTGACCGTCGCGTCGGTGTACGTCCCGAACGGCGGCAAGGACTTCCCCGCCAAGATGCGCTTCCTCGAGGCGATGGACGCGTGGGCCGCCGGCTTCCACGCGCGCGGCGAGCCGCTCGCCATCCTGGGCGACATCAACGTTGCCCGCGCCGATATCGACGTCCATCCGAAGGAGCGGAAGCCTCGGGCGATCGGCCAGCTGCCGGAAGAGCGCGCGATCATCGAACGGCTGCTCGGCCACGGCTTCGTGGACCTCGGGCGCGCGATGGATCCCGGCAACGACGGGTTGTTCACGTGGTGGCCGCCGTGGCGCAACATGCGCGAGCGCAACATCGGCTGGCGGCTGGATTACGTCTTCGCGAGCGACACGCTTGCCGCGCGCGCGGCGGCGTGCGTCGTCCAGAAGGACGTCGGAACCAGCGACCACGCGCCGGTCATGGCGACGTTCAGCCCTTAGCCCTTAGCCGAAATCGTGACCGCGGCGGCGCACCTCGTCGCCCATCCCGAGATCCCGCACGGCCCGATCCGCATCGCCTTCACGCCAGACGAAGAGATCGGCCGCGGCACGATGCGAACCGGTCCCCGGAGACGACGGCCGGGTACGACGGCTTCGTGCATCCCTACGTGTTGAACGCGAGCGTGGACAAGACGACGGTGCGGCTCATCATTCGCGATTTCCTGACGGCCGAACTCGCCGTGAAGGAAGCGGCAGTCGAGGCGATCGCCCATGACGCCGCGGGACGGTATCCGGGCTCGCGCGTCGAGATCGCGGTCGAGGAGCAGCGACGCCGAATCTCTTTGCCGGCGAACAGAACTTCCACTCGAGGCACGAGTGGGTGTCGGTGCAGGACATGGAAAGAGCAGTCGAAGTGATCGTCCACCTCTGTAGGATCTAGAGCGAGGCGTAGGATCTGGAGCGAGGCGTAGGGCGGGTCCTTTCGGACCCGCCTCCAGCCGGGTCCAGAAGGACCCGGCCTACGTCTACTTGCACTCAGGCGTCACTGACTTCGGCCGCCGCGTGTTCCACAGCTCCACGATGCGCTTCAACTCCTTGATGGGTTCCGGATTGTCGTCCACTTGCAGGCGCAGGACCGTGTCGTTGTGAAGCCACACGCCGCAGTTCTTCTTCACGATGACGAGCGCCGCGGACTGCTGCCCGCGCTTGTCACCGCCGCCGGCCTGGCCGCCTTCGAGCGCGGCGACGAGCCGCTGCGACAGATGGCCTGTGGTCTTCTCGAAGTTCGCCACCATGTTGTCCACGACCGCCGGGCCCGCGAGGATGTTGCCCTGCGCCGTGCAGAACTTCCCGCCCTTGTTCCCCGCCCACTCGGTCGCCTTCGGTCCCGTGTGCGCCGCGTACTCGCCGTTCAGGTTCATGACCGCGAACTGGCGGCCTTGCTTGCTCCAGTTCTCGGGCAGCGGATCCGGATCCTGATCGAGGATGCGCTTGATGATCGCCTCCGGCGCCATCCGGCGGCCGAGCAGTTCGAGCGCCCGCGATCCGTATCCGACGTCGACGATCGCCTGCGTCGCGGCGACGCCGGCCGCGGCATCCGCCCACAGCACGCCGTTGCCGACCGAGAACACGCGCGACTGCACGGCGGCGCCGACCTCGCCGGTGTCCGGATCGTACCCAAGAATCGAAAACGTGCCCGTGTCCCACAACGGCGCCGGCGTCTGCGCGAAAGCACGCGGCATCGCCGCGATCGCCGCGAGCGCTGCGGCGACAAGTAGACTTTTCACTTCTAACTTCCGACTTCTCACTTTCAGCATCCTCCTCCCCAGACATTCACGACGGCCACGACGGCCACGACGGACTCGACCGGCTTCGGCCCCTTGGACTTGATCTCGATCACGGCGAACCGCTCGTGATCCCATCCCGAGAACTGCGCGAGCCAGAACAACCGGTCGCCGATGCGCAATGCGCCGAGCGGCAGCATGTAGCTCGCGCCGTAGCGATTGCACGGCAGGAGGTCGACCGCCATCTCGAGAGGCCGCACGGTCTCGCCGTCGCGCACGAACCAGCCGGTGCCGAACGCGACGCCGGTGCACTCGTCGGCGCGTTGTCCGAGCCGCCGGTACGATCGCAGCGATTCCACGTAGTAGACGCGCGGCGCGGTGCCGAGCGCGTACACCGCCTCAATCATCGGGTCGACCCCCTCGCGCGCCCGGCGCCCGATGGGATGGCCGAAGCGATCCTCGACCTCGCGCTCGGCGCGGTTGAACGCGTCCAGCAGCACGCGCTGGAGCGACCGCGCCTCGAAGCCCGCCGGCTCGAGGACGGCGATACGTTCGACCGCCTGCGGCGGCGAGACCGCGAGGCCGTCCTTCGGATACGGCTGCTCGGTGGGCGGCGGTGGCGGCGTCGCCATCCGATAATCGGTGCGCAACCCGATCTGCCTCACGCAGTGCACGTTCACCCAGTCCGGCTGGACGACGGTGGCGGCGCGCGCGCCGGCGGCGGTGGAAAGCTGCCACGTCTCCAGGGCCTTCGTCGGCCCCCACCAGTGTTTCGGCACGCTACGTAGATTGATCGGGACCGTCAGATCCTGGCGCGTCGGCGTGGGCCACGTCGCCACCCACTTCTTCCCGTCGAAGGCGGCGAACGGAATGATCACCCCGTCGCGCCGCAGCGCGCCGGCGCCAAACACCGGACGCGGAGGGTCGGCGGCGCCTATCATCGCCAGCAGACCGATCGCGACCGCGGCTCCACGCAACGTGTCGATCGTCACCGCGCGGGAGTATACTCCCCGCTCCTGCAAAGGGAGGGGTCATGACGCGAGCCGAGCTTCAGACCATCTTCGATCGGTACATGGACACCTGGAAGCGGCGCGATCCCGTCGCGCTGGCCGCCTATCACGCGCCGGACGGCGTCGTCGAAAGCCCGATGTACCAGACGCGGCGCGGCCGGAAGGAAATCGAAGACGCCTACCGCGCCTTTCTCACGTCGTTTCCCGACCAGACGCACGTCGTCGAGGCGGTGCTGATCGATCCACCACGTATCGCGTCGTTCAGCACGATCAGCGCGACGCACGTGAACGACTTCTTCGGGCTGCCGGGGACCAACAAGCGGATTGAAATCCGGCACTCGCGCCTGTTTGAGATCGACGACAGCGGTCTGATCGTGCACGAACGCCGCATCTACGATTTCATGGGTGTGTTGGTGAAGGTCGGCGTGCTCCGCGCCAAGCCGGCATGAAAAACAAAGAGCTGAGAGCAAAGGGCTAAGGGCTCGTCCAGCCCTCAGCCTCTCGACTCTCAGCTCTCGTGCTTCCTTCTTCCTTCTTCCTTCTTAGTTCTTACTTTTCTTGTCCAGCCGTCGGCGTGACCGGCATGGCGTCGATACTGAACGTCAGCCCGGTGTACATCATCTCTTCCCAGGTCTGATCGCCCCACCACACGTCCTTGGTCACATCGGGATTGGACTTATTGGCGGCCGAGTTGTCGTACCACGCCGTCGCGTGGAGCCTGGTGCCCTTCGGCATCTTCAGCGGCTGCTTGAAGACGTAGTCGGTCTGCCAGTTGAAGTCGTACTTCGGCACCGACAGCACGGCGTCGGTGCGGCCGTCCGGGTACGTCACCTCATATTCCCAGCGGATGCCGCGCACGTGCGTGTGCGGCAGCATGCTCCACATCGTGATGTCCTGGCCGATCGTCATCTCCGCGTCGACGCGATGCGCGGGGGCGCCGGCCGGGATGTGCAGGCCACCGTTGACGAGCGACGCGATGTGCACTTCGGTCTGCGGCTTGCGCGGCGCGTACTTGAACGCGATGCGCGTCCGATCCGTCGTCGCCTTGCCGTTCGGTGTGTAGTGCATCTGGAAGATCAGCGTCGAGCCGGCGGCGAGCTTCAGCGCGGTCCCGTCCTGATAGACGCGCGTGAACTGGCCGGGTGCGAAGCCGCCGACCGGGGGCCCCATCTGACGTGGCGCCGGGCGATCGTTGGGACCGGGCGCCTTGCGCTCTTCCGGCGGCAGCGGCGGCCCGCCGGTCTGGCCCGCCGGGATTCTCGTCGTCCCTTCCGCGAACTGGAACAGCGGTGCGGGACGCTGCGGCGACGTGGCGCCCGCGGCGGGCGGCGCGGCCTGCGACGGCCTGGCCGGCATCGGCGCGCGCGCGTACACGATCACGTGATGGAGGATCGCCGGGTCGCCGGCCCGGACTTCCATGGCCTGGATCCACTTGTCCTCGGTCAGATTCGTCGGCACTTCGAAGTACTGATACGCGACCGTGCCGGCGGCAGGAATCGGATAGTCCTCCTGCATGGCGAACACGGCGTCCGGCTGTCCGAGCAGCCACTCGCTCGAGTAGGTCGGCGTGGCCGGCATGTCCGCGGCGTTACCTTCCGGCGCTCCGCCGTTGGCCCACGCGAGGATGGTGGCCTTCTCGCGATCTGACAGACGACGGTCGTTGAGGAACTCGCCGTGAGCTGGATCGGCGTGCCACGGCGGCATCGTGCCGGCCGTGACGCGGGTGGCGATCGACTTCACCCACGGGCGCGCGTCCTTGAACGTCAGCAGCGACATCGGCGCGACTTCGCCGGGCCGGTGACAGTTCGTGCAGTTCTTGTAGAGGATCGGGGCGACGTCTTTGCTGAACGTCGGAGTCGCGGCCGGGGCGCGGCCACTCTGGGGTTGCGCGCCCACGCTCGTGTACGCGAGTCCGACCATCACGCACAACGCCGCAAGGGCAACGATTCTTCGCCTCATAGATTCTTCAACTCCTCAACTCCTCAAATCCTCACATCCTTACATCCTCACATATACGAGTTCTGTAAGATGGTAGGGGCCGGCCCGGACAAGGTCAAGCGGTTTGAGCGGCGTGCACGAGTCGCGGGATGGTAACCTTGCAGACGGTTTTCACTTGGCGATTGTTCCGTGGAGGTGACACGTGATGCGTTCAGTCGTTGGAGCCTTAACGCTGGCAGTAGCGGCCACGAGCGTGACGGCCGCGGGCCTGTCGAAGAAGGAAACCGACCGCATCAAGGAAGCGGCGATGGTGCTGAAGGAAATCCACTCGGCCCCTGACAAGGACATTCCCACCGATCTATGGGACAAGGCCGAGTGCGTCATTGTCGTCCCTGGCCTGAAGAAAGCCGCGTTCGTCTTCGGCGGCGAGTTCGGCAAGGGACTGATGAGCTGCCGGCACAACGGCGCATGGAGCGCGCCGGTCTTCATGGAAGTGGGCAAAGGCAGCTGGGGGCTCCAGATCGGCGCGCAGTCCATCGATCTCGTGCTGCTCGTGATGAACAAAGGCGGCGCCGAGAAGATGCTGGGCAACAAGGTGTCGCTGGGCGCCGAAGCGTCGATCGCCGGCGGGCCAGTCGGCCGCGATGCGCGGGCCGCGACCGACGCGCAGATGAAGGCCGAGGTGCTCGCATACTCCCGTACGCAGGGGCTGTTTGCCGGCGTCAACCTGTCGGGCGGCGTCGTCAAGCCGGACGCCGACGACACCGAGGATCTCTACGGGAAGAACGTCTCCGCGAAGGACGTCGTCCTCGGCGGCACGGTGAAGGCGCCGGCGGCGACGCAGCCGTTCATGGCGGCGTTGCGACGGTAGCGCCCCGCACTTGTAAGACAATGACCCGACCGGTCGCCAGCGGCTCCGTGGTATTCTGAAGGCCGATCAAATCTCCATGAGCAAACAGGACTTCTCACCGGCCGACGCGATCCAGATGCCGTTGTCGGACGAACTGGCGCTCCATCGCCCGCCGTCGGATGTCGCGACGACTGACACGGTCGCGGCCGACCTCGTCACGACCGACCTCGTCACGACCGACCTCGTCACGACCGACGCCGTCACGACCGACGTCGTCACGACCGACGCCGTCACGACCGACGCCGTTCAGCCCTCAGCCCTCAGCCCTCAGCCCTCCACGCTGGACGCCGGCGCCACGTCGGAACCGGCGCTCGGTGCGTGGCGGCGCATGGGACAGGAAATCGTCGCGGGCCTGCAGACGCTGGTGTCGGCCGCCGTCTACGCGACGCTGATCGTGACGTTTGGATTCCAGGTCGCGCGCGTGGACGGCCTCAGCATGGCGCCGACGCTCGAGGATCACGATCGCCTAATCGTCAACAAGCTCGTCTACGAGCTCGGCGACCCGCGGCCCGGCGATATCGTGATGCTCTACTACCCGCTCAACCCCGAGAAGATGTTCGTCAAGCGCGTGATCGCGAAGGAAGGCGACACGGTCCGCATCGTCGACGGCCACGTCTACGTGAACGAGATCCCGCTGCGCGACGACTACGTCCCCGCCGAATTCCGCAGCCACGACGACTGGGGCCCGCAGGTCGTGCAGCAGGGCTACTACTTCGTCATGGGCGACCACCGCAACAACAGCTCCGACAGCCGCCACTGGGGCCCGGTGCCGAAAAAGTACATCGTCGGCAAGGTGAAGGTGCGATGGTGGCCGCTGCAGGACGCGCGGATCTTCTGACGAACTAAGAACTTGGAACTGAGAACTTAGAACTCAAGACTGCGCCACCACGAGCCCGGCGGATCGACTCTTGCTATCCCGCCGGCCATGTCCTCTAAGCATCCATCCGATCTCCGCGAGCGAATCTTCGAGTTCGTGTGCGTTGTCGTCCCGTTTTGCCGCGAATTGTCGAAGGAATCCGGCGTCGTCCGGAACATCGCTTGGCAGCTCGCCGATGCGGCAACGTCGGCAGGCGCGAATCTCGAAGAGGCAAAATCTGCGTACTCACGCCGCGACTTTGCGGCAAAGAATGCCATCTCGCTGAAGGAAATGCGCGAGGCACTCTACTGGCTTCGTGTGATCCAGCGATGCCGTCTGGCAGCGCCAACGAGTGTGCAACCGATCCTGAAGGAGGCCAATGAACTCACGGCCATGCTTACGGCCGGAATGAAACGCCTCAACCCGCCGGCAGGCTGGCGATAGACAGGGCGCTGACGGGCCTTGCGCTTCTACACGTAGTGCTGTACATGTAGAAGCACGAGGTGTAGAGTGCCGCTCCGGTCCGATCTCCCACAGGGTACGCTCGACCTGTTGATCCTCCAAGTCGTCGCCGCCGGGGCCATTCACGGCTACGCCATCGCACAACGCCTCCAGCTGATCTCGCGCGACGTGGTGCAGGTCCCGCAGGGATCGCTGTATCCGGCGCTGCACCGCCTCGAAAACCGGGGGTTGTTGACTGCGGACTGGAAGATATCCGACACCGGTCGCGAGTCGAAGTTCTATCGCCTCACTCCCAAAGGACGAAAGCAGTTGAAGGAAGCGGCTGCCAGCTGGCTACGGTTGACGGAGGCGATCGAACTGATTCTCAAGCCCGCAGGAGGATCACGATGACCGTGTGGGCATTGTTGCGACGGTTCCTCCAGCAACGCGCGATCGAGCGCGAGCTCGACGCGGAGTTACGCGACCACATCGAGCGCGAGGTCGCGGCGGGCGTCCGCACTGGAGCAGCAGAACCGGACGTGCGCCGTCAGATCCGGTTGACGTCTGGCGGCCTCGACCAGGTCAAAGAGGCATGCCGCGACGTCCGTCGCCCGCCTGCTCTCGCAGATTTAGGGGCAGACCTGCGATTTGCGTGGCGAACGCTTGCCAAGGATCGCGGGAGATTGCCATCCGCGTGGCGATCGGCGCCACGCGGTGGCGGATCGTCCGGCAACTGTTGATCGAGAGCCTGGCGCTGGCGCTCGTGGCGTGGGTCCTGGCTGTCGGATGCTCATGGCTCGCCCTGAAACTCTCGACGACGCAGGTCGGCCTGCCCTATTGGCGCCTCAAGATGGACATCCGCCTGCTGGGAATGCTTGCGGCCGTCGCGCTGCTCACAACGGGGCTCTTCGGCCTGGCGCCGGCACTCCATGCCTGGCGTCGAGGGACCGCCGATGGGCTGAAAGAAGGTGGACGTATGAGCGCCACCCCGAAGACGCGGCGCTGGACCCACGCGCTGCTCGTCGGGCAGTTCGCCTTGACGCTGGCCCTCCTGAACGGCGCCGGGCTGACAGCGAAGACCTTTTACAAGTTCTATGGCCTTGACCTCAATGTGCAGACGTCGGATGCGGTCACGACGTTCATACGACTCCCGGCACAGAAATATGCGACGCCGGAACAGCGCGTCGCATTCCACACGCAGCTGAGGGATCGGTTGCTGGCGGTTCCCGGCATGACGGCGAGCACCATCGCCAGTGCGCCGCCCTTCACGTCCGCCGGCAGGCGCCGGCTGACCGCCGTGGATGGACGGCCCGCGAGCGATCCGCCCCCGGACGTCAGGACCGTGGTCGTGGAGCCCGCATACTTTCACACCGTGGCCCGCGGTCTGGTCCTCGGTGAGACCTTCTCCGAGTTGCACGGGACTGCCGGGCACGAGGCGGCGATCGTGAACCAGCGATTCGCCGACGTGTACCTCGGCGCCGGGAGTCCGATCGGTCGTCGCCTCGAGCTCCGGCCGCCTGCGACCGTTCGGATCGGCGTCGTGGTCGAGGAGAGCCCCCAACCCACGCCACCGGCTCCGGTGACGATCGTAGGCGTGTCTCCCGACATTCGGCAGAGTCAGGGCGACGCGGTGCCCATGGTGTATCTGCCGTTTCGGGCTGAGGCACCGGCTGCCGTCACGCTGATTGTGCGCGGCTCCGGCGGTCCTGCGCGCCTCGTCGCGGCGGCCCGCGATGCGGCGTACGCGATCGATCCTGATCTCGCGCTCGGCGTCGTGAGGACCCTGGACGAGCTGCGCGATGCGTCGAGGTCGCCCGTGGCCGGGATGGCGTCGCAGTTCGTGAAGATCGGCGGCCTGGCGCTCGTCCTCTCCGGCGTGGGCCTCTATTCGGCGATGGCGTACGCCGTGCGGCGGCGGACGCAGGAGATCGCCATCAGAATGGCGCTCGGCGCGCAGGCCACGCATGTGCGCTGGCTATTCTTGAAGACCACCACCTGGGTCGTGGTTGGCGGGCTCGCGGTCGGCGTCCCAGCGTCATTGTGGGTCGGTCGTCTGTTGCAGCAAAACGTATTCCGCGTCGACGCGCGCGACTCCCTGATGTTCATCGCGATGGTCGCCGTCCTCGCGACGGTTGCGCTGATCGCGTCAATCATCCCAGCACGGCGCGCGACGCGCCTCGAACCGACCATCGCGTTGCGGATCGAGTAGGGATCAGTGCCGTTCTTAGTTCTTAGTTCTTAGTTCCGAGACTCCGCTCATGCTCTTCTCGAAGTTTGTACTTCTGAATCTTCCCGGACGCCGTCAGCGGGAATTCCTGCACGAACCTCACGTATTTCGGCACCTTGAACCTGGCGAGCGCGTCCGCGCACCAGACCGTCAGTTCCGCCACGGCCGGCTCGGTTTTCTGATTCGTCGCGCCCGGCTTCAGCCGGACTGCAGCGGCGACGGCTTCTCCGAAGAACGGATCGGCCACGCCGTAGACCGAGGCGTCGGCGACCGCGGGGTGCTCGCGCAGCCGGTCTTCGATTTCCCTGGGCGCGATGTTCTCGCCGCCGCGAATGATCAGATCCTTGATGCGCCCCGTGATGCGGACGTAGCCGTCGGCGTCGATGCTGGCTTCGTCGCCGGTGTGCAGCCAGCCGTCCTTGTCGATCGCGGCGCGTGTCGCGTCGGGGTTGTTGTAGTAGCCCTTCATCACGTTGTAGCCGCGGCAGCAGAGCTCGCCGCGCTCACCCGTCGCGCGCGCGGCGCCGGACGCGGGATCCACGACCTTGACGTCCAGCGTCGGCAGGACGATGCCCACGGTCTGCGATCGCTGAGCGATGGACGAGTCGCGCGGTGTCATCGTGATGCCCGGCGACGACTCGGTCATGCCGTACGCGATGGTGATTTCCGGCAGGTGCATGCCGGTCATCACGCGGCGCATCAGCGGCTCCGGGCACAGCGCGCCCGCCATCACACCCGTGCGCAGCGAGGTCAGATTGAACTGCGCGAACTCCGGACACTCGAGCTCCGCAATGAACATCGTCGGCACGCCGTAGAGCGCGGTGCACCGCTCGCGATGGACGGTTTCCAGCACCTTCTTCGCATCGAACGCTTCAATGGGACACAGACCTGCGCCGTGCGTGAACGCGCCGAGCACGCCGATGACGCAGCCGAAGCAGTGAAACAGCGGGACGCAGAGGCAGAGGCGATCGGCCGGCGTGTAGCCCAGCATGGCCCCGAGCTGGTACCCGTTGTTGACGATGTTGCGGCTGGACAGCATCACGCCCTTGGGAAAGCCGGTCGTCCCCGACGTGTACTGCATGTTGATGACGTCGTCCACGCCGACCGCGCGGCCGCGCGCGTCCAGGTCCGCGTCCGAAACACGAGCGGCCAGCTGACGCAGCTGCTCATAGGGCGTGAACCCCTCTGGCGTATCCGCGCCTATATAGATGTTGCGGCGCAGGCCCGGAATCGCGCCCCGGAGGGCGCCGGCTTCCGCCAGCGCGCCGACGTAATCCACATCGCGGAATCCACGGATCGTGGCGAGCGTGGTAGCCTCGCTCTGCCGCAGGACGTACTCGATGTCCTTCGCCCGCAGCGACGTGTTGGCCGTCACGAGGATCGCGCCGATCTTGGCGAGTGCGAACTGCAGCACGACCCATTCGGGCACGTTTGTCGCCCACACCACGACGCGCTCACCGGATTCGACGCCGAGCGCCATCAGGCCGCGCGCGATCGTCCGCGCTTCGCGCTCGAGCGCGTCGAACGTGTACCGTGGCGATTGTGCGTAGACGAGCGCGTCGTGTGCCGGAAGCGCACGCGCGAGACGGGTCAGCAGTTCGCCCACGGTCACGTCGGAGTACGGAGGGTGCACGCGCGCGATTCTGCCACAACTGTCTTCTCCCTTCTGCCTTCGACCTGACTTCCCTACCCTCCTGCCTTACTCCCTTCCCCATATATACTGATCCGCCGTGCCTGATCCCTGTGCCGTCATCGTAGGACCCACCGACGCGCTGAACGCCCTCAAGGAACGCGCGGCGGCCGCCGGCATTACCGGCGAGATTCTGTCGTTTGCCGACTCCAACACGCCGCTGGCGCTCGAGACGATCACGAAGCGCAGGCCGAATGTTGTCGCGCTCGAGCGGACGTTTGCCGCCACGCCGCGCGGCGCGGCGCTCATCACGCGCATCAAGGCGGACGCGACGCTGAAGGCATCCGAGATTCGCGTCATTGCGCACGACAGCGACTTCACGCGCGTCGTGCCGCGCACGCCTATCGGCGGCGGCAGCGCGGCTTCAGCGGTCCTGGCCGCGCCGCTCGATCAGCGCGGCACGCGCCGGGCCCCACGGTTCAAGATGAAGCCCAAGACCGACGCGACGATCGACGGCAAGCCGGCTGCCGTCGCGGACCTTTCGACGGTCGGCGCGCAGGTCGTCTCGGCGACCATTCTGAAACCGAACCAGAAGATCAAGATGACGCTGACCGACGACTCGGCGAAGATTCCGTTCGCCGCGAACATCGCGTGGTCGTCGTTCGAGATTCCGCCGGGCAGCGCGCCGCGCTACCGCGCCGGGATCAACTTCGTGGATGCCGACGCGGCCCAGGTCGAGGAGTTCTGCGGAAGACACAAAGCCTGACGCAGAGATTTCAGATTTCAGAAGGCAGATTTCAGATTAGCGGCGGTCTTCAAATCTGAAATCCGAACTCTGAAATCTGCAATACATCGTTCCTGACGATCGTATCGTCGCGCTCTGATCCGGTCGAGACGATCGCAGCCTTCACGCCGCTCACCTCCTCGAGCCGCGCGATGTACTTTCGTGCGGCTTCCGGCAGCTGATCAAACGTCTGCGCGCCTTTCGTCGGCGCGGACCAGCCCGGCATCGATTCGTAGACCGGCTCGCACTGCGCGAGCTGACCAATGTCCGACGGCAATTCGGTGAGCGCCCGCCCGGCGCAGCGGTACGACGTGCAGATATCGAGACGCTCGAAGCCGTCGAGCACGTCCAGCTTGGTCAGCGCCAGGCCGTCGAGCCCGTTGATGCGCGCCGCGTAGCGGATCGCGACCGCGTCGTACCAGCCGCACCGCCGCGGACGCCCGGTCACCGCGCCGTACTCGCTGCCCGTCTCGCGCAGCCGGTTGCCAATCTCGCCGGAGAGTTCGGTGGGAAACGGTCCTTCCCCGACGCGCGTCGTATAGGCCTTCGCAACGCCGAGCACCTTCCCGATCGCGCGCGGCGGAATCCCGAGTCCCGTGGCGACGCCGCCCGCCGACGCGTTCGAAGACGTCACGTACGGATACGTCCCGTGATCGATATCGAGCAACGTGCCTTGCGCGCCCTCGAACATGATCGACTGGCCGTCGCGCATCGCCTGCGTCAGCAGCACTGACACGTCGCGCACCATCGGCTTGAGGCGCTCGGCGTGTTTCAGCAGCTGCTCGAGCACCGGCTTCCACTCCATCGTCGATTCCTGCACGAGGCGATTGCGCGCCGTCACGTTGTCGCGGACGTTCTGCTCCAGGCCTTTCGGATCCGAGAGATCCCCGACGCGGATGCCGCGGCGCGCGATCTTGTCCTCGTAGGCCGGCCCGATGCCGCGCGAGGTCGTGCCGATCTTCCGCTCGCCGCGCCGCGCTTCGGACAACAGGTCCAGATCGCGGTGGTACGGAAGAATCAGATGGGCCTTGTCCGACACCAGAATGCGGTTGCCGACGTCGATACCGTTCTTCGTCAGCTCGTCGACTTCCGCAAACAGCGCCTGCGGATCGACGACGACGCCGTTGCCGATGACGCAGGTGATGCCGGGATGCAGAATCCCCGAGGGAATCAGCCGCAGAATGAACTTGGCGCCGTTGACGTACACGGTGTGACCGGCGTTGTGGCCGCCCTGATACCGTGCCACCATCGAGAAATGGCGCGTAAGCATGTCGACGATCTTGCCCTTGCCTTCATCGCCCCACTGCGCGCCGAGAACGGTTAGATTCATAAAAGGTGGCTGGTGGCTGGTGACTGGTGCCTGGTGACTGGTGACTGGTGTCCTGCCGTTCCGTAGCCCGCTCGCGAAGATGCTAGGATGCGTTTGACCGGGTCGATTCTATCATTCGCGCGACCAGCCACCAGACACGAGCCACCAGCCGCCACATGATTTCTCTCGACGGTTCTTCCCTGACGCTCGAGCAACTCCTTGCCATCGCCGACCGCGCCGAGCCGGTCGCGTTGTCGGCCGGCGCGCGGGAGCGCGTGCAAGCATCGCGCGCGGTCGTGGACCGGCGGGCGCGGAGTGCGGAGCCGGCGTACGGCATCAACACGGGTTTTGGATCTTTCGCGGACGTGAAGATCGCGCCCGGCGAGCTCGCCACGCTGCAGCTCAATCTCCTGCGGAGCCACGCCGCCGGCCTCGGCGACCCGCTGCCGGCGCGCACCGTGCGCGCGACGATGGCGCTGCGCGCGAACGTGCTGGCGAAAGGCTTCTCGGGCATCAGCGCCGAAACGCTCGACGCGCTCATCGCGCTGCTCAACGCCGGCGTGCATCCATATGTACCGTCGCGCGGATCGGTCGGCGCCAGTGGAGATCTCGCACCGCTCGCCCATCTCGCGCTCGTGTTGATTGGTGAGGGCGAAGTACTTCAGTCACCAGCCACCAGCCACCAGCCACCAGCCACTTCTTCCAGCCACCAGCCACCAGCCACTTCTTCCAGCCACCAGCCACCAGCCACCTCTTCCAGCCACCAGTCACCGATTCCTGGCGCCGAGGCATTGAAGCGCGCCGGGCTGAAGCCCATCACGCTGGGCCCGAAAGAGGGGCTGGCGCTCATCAACGGCACGCAGCCCTCGACGGCCGTTCTCGCGCTCGCGTTGGCCGGCGCAGAACAGCTCACGCGCGCCGCGGATATCGCCGCCGCGCTGTCCATCGACGCCCTCCGCGGATCGATCCATCCCTTCGAAGCGCGCATTCACGAGGCCCGCGCCTTCGCCGGTCAGCAGACCTCGGCTGCCAACATCGAGCGGCTCGTGCGCGGCAGCCGCATCAACAAGTCGCACGAGCACTGCGGAAAGGTCCAGGACGCCTATTCACTGCGCTGCGCGCCCCAGGTGCACGGCGCCGCGCGCGACGCGCTGCGGTTCGTGCGCGAGACGGTCCTCGTCGAAGCCAACAGCGCGACCGACAACCCGATGGTCTTCGCCGATTCCGGCGACATCGTGTCCTGCGGCAACTTCCACGGCGCGCCGATCGCCATCGCGGCCGACCTTCTGGCCGCCGCCATCGTCCCGCTGGCCACGATCAGCGAGCGGCGGACCGATCGCCTCGTCGATCCGACCCTCAGCGGCCTTCCCGCGTTCCTCACCAACGACGGCGGACTCAAGTCCGGCCTCATGATGGCGCAGGTGACGGCGGCCGCGGTGGCGTCGGAGCTCAAATCGCTCGCGCACCCGGCCGGCGTGGACACGATCCCGACGTCAGCGAACAAGGAAGACCACGTGAGCATGAGCATGACGGCCTCGTTGAAGGCGGATCGGGCCGTCAGACGCGCGCGCGAGGTGCTCGCGATCGAAATTCTGTGTGGTTGCCAGGCGATCGATCTGCTCGCACCGCTCGCGACGTCGCCAATGCTCGAAAAAGTCCACGCGCTCGTGCGATCGCGCGTCCGAACGCTCGCCGACGATCGCGCGCCGGCCCCCGACATCGTCGCGATCACGGAATTGATCGCGGCCGGCGCGCTTGAGAACGCGTGCGAAGCGCGAGTCAAGTGAATTATTTTTCATTTTCAAATTGACAACGTTCGCGCCGCTTCCATAGTGTCTACCTTTCTTCATGGCCACCGCGACCCGCGTCGTTCGAGCGCCGAGAGGCACGTCACTCACCTGCAAAGGCTGGCCGCAGGAAGCCGCACTCCGGATGCTGATGAACAACCTGGACCCCGAGGTCGCCGAACGTCCCGACGATCTGGTCGTCTACGGCGGATCCGGCAAGGCCGCGCGGAATTGGGAGTGTTTCGACGCGATCGTCCGCTCGCTCACCGCGCTTGGACACGACGAAACCCTCCTCGTGCAGTCCGGAAAGCCCGTCGGCGTCTTCCAGACTCATCCCGGCGCGCCGCGCGTGCTGATCGTCAACGCCATGCTCGTGCCCGCGTGGGCGACCTGGGACAATTTCCGCGAGCTCGAGCACCGCGGCCTGACGATGTACGGGCAGATGACGGCCGGCAGCTGGATTTACATCGGCAGCCAGGGCATCGTGCAGGGCACGTACGAAACCCTGGCGGCCGTCGGCCGCCGCCATTTCGGGGGATCGCTCGCCGGCCGCCTGTTCGTGTCGGCCGGGCTGGGCGGCATGGGCGGCGCCCAGCCCCTGGCCGCCACGATGAACGGCGCGGCGGCACTCGTCATCGAAGTGGACCCGCAGCGAATCGCACGCCGGATCGCCACGAAGTACCTGGATGAAGCGACCGACAGCCTCGACGAGGCGCTGGCGCGCGTCGCGCGCTGGACGCGCGACGGCGTCGCCCGGTCGGTCGGGCTGCGCGCCAACGCCGCCGACGTGCTGCCCGAACTCGTCGCGCGCGGCATCGTCCCCGACGTGCTGACCGACCAGACCTCGGCGCACGACGCGCTGAACGGCTACATCCCGAACGGCCTGCCGCTCGACGAGGCCGTCCGCCTGCGCGAGCACAATCCGCAGGCCTACATCGCGCGGTCGGTGGCCGCCATGGCGACGCACGTGCGCGCGATGCTGGACCTGAAACAGCGCGGCGCCGTCACGTTCGACTACGGCAACAACATCCGCCTGCAGGCGCGCGAGGCGGGCGTCGCGAACGCGTTCGACATTCCCGGCTTTGTGCCCGAGTACATCCGTCCGCTCTTCTGCGAAGGCAAGGGTCCGTTCCGCTGGGCCGCGCTCTCCGGCGATCCGGAAGACATTCGGGTGACGGACGAGGCGGCGCTCGAGATGTTCGGGGACAATGAATCTCTCGCGCGCTGGCTCACGCTCGCGCAGGATCGCGTCGCGTTCCAGGGCCTGCCGGCCCGGATCCTCTGGCTCGGCTACGGCGAGCGCGCACGCTTCGGCCTCCGCCTCAACGCACTGGTGCGCGAGCAGCGCGTCAAGGCGCCCATCGTGATCGGCCGCGATCATCTGGACACGGGCTCGGTCGCGTCGCCGACGCGCGAGACGGAAGGCATGATGGACGGCAGCGACGCGATCGCGGACTGGCCGATTCTGAACGCCTTGCTCAACGCGTCGAGCGGCGCCACGTGGGTGTCGGTACACCACGGCGGCGGCGTCGGCATCGGCTATTCGCTGCACGCCGGCATGGTCATCGTCGCCGACGGCTCAGTGGACGCCGACGAGAAGCTCCAACGCGTCCTGACCTGCGATCCCGGAATTGGCGTCGTGCGCCATGCCGACGCCGGCTACCCCGCCGCGATCGCCGCGGCGGATCGAGAAGGACTTCGAATACCGATGCGTGAGGACCGCGCATGCTGACCCCGCGAATGACCCTGGCCCGCCGCGTGACCGCGGCGCTGGATGCCTCGCCGTCCCGCATTCCGGTGCTGCTCGGCGGCTGCGGAAGCGGACGCACGACGCTGCTGCACCAGCTGCGCGAGCGCATCGGCCGGACGTCGGCGCAGCACGTCGACGTCGAACGGACCGCGTCCACGCCCGAACGCTTCCTGCGGGCCGTCACGTCGGTCTCGCCGTTCCCCTTCACCGATCCGACGTCGCCCAGTGGGCCCGGCGCGACGGGCGCGCGCGCGGCGTTCGACGCGACGCTCGCCTTCTTCGGACGCGCCCGCACCTCGGCGAGCGAGCCCGCGACGTTCCTGCTCGACGAGTTCCTCGAGCTGCGCACGTTCGAAAGTTTCCCCGGCCTGCGCCGCGTCCAGCACGATCTCATCGACGGCCTCGCCGCGAGCGGCAACCATTTCGTGCTGACGAGCCGCTACGTCGCCCGCGCGCTGCGCCTGCTGCGCGACCGCTCGGCGCGCTTCGAAGTCATCCACATGCCGCCCCTGACGGTCGAGGACGCGCTCGACATCCTCGGCCCGACGGGCTCGCCGATCGCCGCCGATCGCGCCGGCGACGCGGACTATCTCGCGCGCGCCGTGCAGAGCCTGGCCGACGGCCGCCCCGTGTACGTGCGCGCGCTGGCCGACGAACTGGCGGGCATGCGCGAGCACGGCGCGCGCGGCGGCGTCGGCGCGGCCGGCGTTCCTGGCATCAATGATCCCGTGGGCGCGCTCGCCGCGCTGCTCGCGCCCCAGGGCCGGCTGGCCCGGCAGTGCAGCTTCTCGTACGAGCTGCGGCTCCATCGCGCGCGCGGGTACGGCGCGCTGAAGGCGATTCTCGAAATCCTCGCCGAGGACGAAGGTCTGACGCTGACCGAGATCTCGCAGCGCATGCAGCGCACGCCCGGCTCGACGAAGGACTATCTGTCCTGGCTCGAAGACGTGGACCTCGTCACGTCGCGGCAGAAGCGCTACAGCTTCACCGATCCGCTGCTGCGCGTCTGGGTGCGGCTCTACTGCCGCGCGTCGGCGCCGACCGAAGACGATCTCGCGCGCGAAGTGCACCGCTACGCGCTGCCGCGCCTGCCGCAGGCGGCCGACCCGCCGACCAAACCCCACACCGAACCGGCGTTCGCCATGGCCGGCGGCGCCGCATCGGGGATTATCGAGATCGATTAGGTACGTAGGGCGGGTCCTTTTGGACCCGCCGCGGATGCCGGGTCCGAAAGGACCCGGCCTACTCCACAACTGCCGGGTCCGAGAGGACCCGGCCTACTGGACTGTAACAACCAGCGGATGGAGCATCGCGACCGGACTGGTGGCCGCGCCGACGGGCACCGGCGTCGCGACGAAGTGCTGATACACGGTGAGGCCGAGCCGCGTCTGCGGCTGTGCGGGCGCGAAGCGGTACGACGCCTGTCCATCACCGTCCACGGACATCGTGTACGTGCCCGGCTGCTCGCCGAACCCGCCGATCGCAAACGCGACCGCTTCCTTCGCGTCCTGAATGTGACCCCAGCCTTCGGCAACGGCAGGCCGCGATCCGCTCGCGCGCTCCGCGATCGTCTCCTGCCCTTTCGCGCCGCTGCGAATCAGCCACGACGAAGACGCGGGCCCCACGGTCTGCGTCAACGTCGCGATCTCCGGCGCGGTGCGGAAAAACCCGTAGCTCCAGCTCCCGGTACCGAAGTCCCACGTGCGCGGAAACGCGCTGAACGCGAGCGGCGTGTGGAACGAGAGCTCGCGCACGCGCCGGCCCGGGTCGTCGACCGTCGTCGTGACCTTCAGCCACGTCTTGCTGTTCGGCATCTCGGCGTCGACGGTGATCGGCACCCGCGCCTCGCCGACGGCGATGCGGCCCGAGTACCTGATCGCCACGTAGAGCGGACCGCGCTTGAGCACGTCCACCTTCAGCGCATCGACGTCGCTGGCGTCGTGCGACGCACCGGCCGTGTCGATTAGGGCGACGCCGTTCAGTCCCTGCCCGATGTCTTCCTGGCGGTACTTGATCGAGAGGAGCAGCGGGGCGAGCGACTTATTGAAGCGCGCGTTCCCAACTTGTATGGCGTCCGGCGTCTCGGTGACGGACAAGCCGCGCGCCACGGCGCTCGCCGTCACCTCGTCGCCGTACTCGAGCTGCGCCGTCATCTCTTCGCCCGGTCCGACGCTCGCGTTGAAGTCAACGGTCAGCGAACGGATCGAGCCGTCGGGCCACGACGACTCGACGCCCAACTGCACCGGCGCCTCCGCGCCGCTGATCATCAGGCGCGCGTGGCTCGCATCGCGCAGCGCGCCGGCACGTAACGCCACGCGTGCGTTGAGGGGATACGCCGACCGCCGGATGCCGGCGGTCTCCTTGACGTGAATCGCGACGGACTGGCGCGTCTGGCCGCCGAGTCCGGCCGGCACCAGCGTCGCGAGCAGACACACGAGGATTGAAAGGCGTCGAGGCATGGGTCATCCTACCGCACACATGCGCAGAGCCGAGGCTGTCGTGGCCGCGCTCGGGTTCACGCTCCTCTCCGTCGTGATGACGTGGCCGCTCGCCGCCCATCCCGCGCGGACGCTGGCGAGTGATTTCGGCGACCCCCTCTTCAACACGTGGGTGATCGGCTGGGTCGCCGAACATCTCACGCGCGCGCTCGCGGGCCATCCCGCCGCGCTCCGCGTGCTGTGGGACGCGAACATCTTCTTCCCCGAGCCCAACACACTCGCCTACTCCGATCACCTTGTCGCCGAGACGCTGCAGGTGCTGCCGGTGTACTGGACGACCGGCAACCTGATCCTCTGCTACAACGTGACGCTGCTGCTCTCGTTCGCGTTGTCGGGCCTCGGCGCGTGCCTTCTGCTCCGCGAGATGACCGGCAGCCGCCTGGCCGGCGTGACGGCCGGTGTCTTCTTCGCGTTCACCGAGTACCGGCTGACGCTCGAAGTCTCGCACCTGCAGACGCTGTCGGTGCACTGGCTGCCGTTTGCGCTGCTTGGCCTGCACTGCTACGTCACCACGGGATCGCGCCGCGCACTGGCGTGGGGCACGGCGGCGCTTGTCGCGCTGAATCTTTCCGCCGGCTTTCATGCGCTGTTCTACACGCCGTTCGTCGCCGCGTTCGTCGTCTTCGATCTAATCCGGCGCGGCAGGGCGCAGTCCATCCGGATCTGGATCGATCTGGGCATCGCCGCGGCCGCCGCCGTCACACTGACGCTGCCGTTCGCCGTGCCATACGTCACGATGGGGCGCGCGCTCGGCTTCGAGCGGCCGCTGGAAGAAGTCGTGCGATTCTCGGCGACGATGGATCAGTATCGCGCGGCGCTCCCGGGGTTTGCGATACCGCTCGCGTTCGCGTTGGCGGCGGTGGCGCTCGCACTTCCCCGGCGTGATGCGCGTGGGATCGTACTCGCCGTCGCAGCGGCGCTCGGGCTCGTCTTCTGGTTGTCGCTCGGTCCGGCGGCTGGACTCTACCGGCTTCTCTATGACTACGCTCCGGGATTTCGCGGCGTGCGCGCGGTCGCCCGCTACGCGATGCTGTTCTTCTTCATTCTGGCGTCGCTCGCCGGCGTCGGCGTCGCGTTGATCGAGTCGCGTGCCAGACGCCTCGCGGGCATCCTCGCGGTCGCGGGCTGCGGTGTCTTTCTCTGGCAGACCCGGCCCTCGCCGTTTCCCGTCGATCGGCCGTGGCCGTTTGTCTCGGCCGGGCTCGCGCCTGTCCCCGAGTACCTGCGTCCCGCGCCGAAGGCGCCGCCCGTTTATCGCTGGACCGCGTCGCTCGACGCGCGCGCCGTGCTCGTCGAGTTTCCGTTCGGCGACGATGCGTATCAGCTTCGGTCGATGTTCTTCACCGCCACGACAGGCACGCGCCGCCTCGGCGGCTACAGCGGCATCTTCCCGCCGAGTTACCTCGCGCGGAAGCGCGTGCTGGAACATCCGCTGGCGCAGCCGGACGAAGCGTGGGCCGCGCTCGACGGTGCGACGCATGCAATCGTCCACGCGGCCGCGTGGTACGACGACACCGGCGATCGGATCGCGCAGTGGCTGCAACAACGCGGCGCGCGAGAGGTCGGCCGCTTCGACGCCGCGCGCGCGTTTGAATTGAAGTAGCTGTCAGCTCTCGGCTGTCAGCTGTCAGCTGCCTGAACGGTAGCCGGCTTCAGCCGGACCTCTTTGTGGCAGCACGAGGCTGGTCGGGCGCTCAGCGGCGGGAAGGCGTCTCGCGAAGTGAGATGCTCTTCAGTTTTCAGTTTTCTCCAGCGCCACGCGCGCGGCTTCCTGCTCGGCTTCCTTCTTGCTCGCGCCCGTCGCCTCACCGAGCACCTCGCCCTGCAGGACGACGGCGACCGTGAACTGCTTGCGGTGATCGGGGCCTTCGGTGCCGACGAGCCGGTACTCGGGCAGCGGGAGATCGCGGGCCTGGACAACTTCCTGCAGCGCGGACTTGTAGTCCTGCGCCCCGCCCGCGCCGTGGCGGTGCACGTCGGCGAACGCGGACGCGAACTCGCGGACGATGAACGCCCGCGCGTGCTCGACGCCGCCGTCCAGGTAGATGGCCGCGATCAGGGCCTCGTAGCTGTCCGCGAGCAAGGCCTGCTTGCGCCGGCCACCGGTCTTCTCCTCGCCGCGGCCGAGCAGCATGTGCTCGCCGAGGTTCAGCCGTTCGGCCAGGCGCGCGAGCGTCGCGGTCGACACCAGCGACGCCTTGGTCTTCGACTTCTCGCCCTCGTCGAACGCCGGAAACTCGCGGAAGAGGACGTCGGCGATCACGAAGCCGAGGATCGCGTCGCCGAGAAACTCGAGCGACTCGTTGTCCACGACGCCGCCGCTCACGTCTTCGTTCGCGCGTGACGTGTGCGTCATCGCGTGCTCGACGAGCCCGCGGTCGCGGAACCGGTAGCCGATCGCCTGCTGCAGCGCCTCGAACTCGTCGCGGATCCGGACGAGCTGCCCGCCGTCGCCGAGCTCGGTGCGGTGGCTCTCGATGATGCGCGTGGCTTCCTCGGCCTGCGCGGGATGCACGGCCAGCCGGACCTCGCCGAGGCCGTCCACCGACAGCGGAAAGATCGAGTGCGGCACGGCCGAGGAGACGACCGACATCACGCCGTGCGTCTCGAGCAGACCGCGGACGATCTGCGCTTCGATGTCGGATTGCGTGCGGAAGATGACGACGAGCTCGCTCACCAGCACAGCTCCATGGAGACTCGGAGTGGGGAGGAGCGCATGGAGCAAGATGGCCACCGAGACGCGGAGACGCGGAGCACGACGCAGCTCGGTGTTTCCGTGTCTCCGTGGCTCATCGCGACTCCGTGATCTCCGCGATCTCTGCGTTCATCGTACTGGAGAACACGCCCTCACCATCGACCTTGAGCAGGATCATGGTCATATCGTCGTGCTGGGGCGCCTCGCCGACGAACGCCGCGATCTCGCGCAGCATCCGCTCGCGCAGCTCGTGCGACGGCAGGTGCGCATGGTCCTCGACGAGCTGGCCGAGCCGCGCCTCGCCGAAGCAGTCGTCGTGCACGTTCATCGCCTCGCTGATGCCGTCGGTGAAGAACAGGCAGAGGTCGCCCGCGTTCAGATCGAGCGTCTCCTCCACCAGGAGCCGTTCGAACATCTCGCCCTGGTCGAGCTTGAGCCCGACGACCATGCCGTCGGGCGCGAGAATCTGCACGCGGCGCGATCCCGCGCCCGGACCCGGCGCGTAGATGAGCGGCGTGTGGCCGGCCCGCGCGTAGGTCATCGTGCGGTCGCGCACGTCGATCACCGCATACGTCATCGTGATGAAGCTGCGCGCGTCGAGATGGTTCGCGATGATGCGGTTGGCGGCGATCAGCAGGTCGCGGGGCGACGAGTGGATTTCGCTGAGCGAAAGGACGAGGCCCTTCAGCTCCGCCATGTACAGCGCGGCCGACGTGCCCTTGCCGGACACGTCCGCGATCAGCACGCCCACGCGATGATCGTCGAGCGGCAGGAAATCGTAGTAATCCCCGCCGACCTCGCGCGCCGGGACGCAGAGCGCGGACACCGACAGCCCGGCCATCGTCAGCGGCCCCTGCGGCAGCAGCGACATCTGGATTTCGTGCGCGATGCGCAGCTCCTCTTCGAGCCGCTTCTTCTCGGCGGCCTGCAGCAGCAGCTCTTCGATGCTGTCGGTCATCGTGTTGAACGATTCCGACAACTCGCCGAGCTGGTCCTGGCTCCTCACCGTGATCTTGTGCGTGAAGTCGCCCTGCCGGACGCGCTCGGTGCCGGCGAACAATTCGTGCACCGATCCGGTGATGGACTTGGCGAGCGTCAGGCCGGCGATGAGCGCGATGACCTGGATGATCAGGAACAGCGCGCCGATCACGAACAGGAAGAGCAAGAGCGCCTGTCCGAGCGCGCGGCCGACGTTGCCTTCCGCCGCGGAAATCCGATCGTACAGCTCGCGCACGCTCAACGCGGTCGTGATCGTGAGCGTGCCCGAGGCGCCGGTGGACCAGTCGCGGTACTCCAGCGGGCTCGGCAGGCGGCTCAGGATGCCGGCGGCGGCGGCCGGCACCGGCGGCTCGTCCGGCCCGCCGTCCGGCCCGCTCATCGGCTTCGCATCTCCCGCGCGGTCGCTGGCCGCCGTCGTCACGTTCTTCATTTCGACGCCCGTCTCGCGTTGCAATTGCTGCTTCACGGCGTCGGTGACGAGCAGATCCACGACCACGGCGTAGCCGGGGCGCCGCGCGTCCGGAAACACGACGGCGCGCGCGATCAGGTGCGTGTCGCGATCCTCGGCGCCGGCATCCCGCCGGTGCTCGTACGCCAGGACGCCGGAGAACCCCGTGCAGCCGACCCACGCGGGGAGTGTCCGCGGCGCCGGCACGTGCCGCCAGGGGCCCGCTAGGCGCACGTCCGATGGCTGAAGTCTGACGTTCGTGCCTCCAGCGCCTTGAGACCTCGCCCTTCCAGCGTCGTCGCACGTTCGATCCGCGGGGATGACCGCCATCGACACGTTCGGAAACTGCTCGGCGGCAGTCTCCTGCCGGCGCGCCAGCGTCGCGGCGATGTCCTGGCCGCCGCCGCGCTGGATCTCGAGCACGGTGCTCTGGGCGATGACGCGCGCCGACTCGCTCAACGCGCGCAGGCGGCTCTGCACGAGGTACGAGCTGAAGTTGTAGAACAGCAGGAACCCGCACAGCAGGAAGAACGCGATGATGAGGAGCGCGGGCACGAAGCCCATGAAGATATAGGACAGGATCAGCTTGCGGCGGACTTTCCAGAGCAGGCGCCGCTGCGCGAGCGCGACGAGCTTGAACGCGTAGTACACGAGGCCCGCGGCCACCGACAGGCCGCCAAACGTATCGACGACCGCGAGCGCCGTCGGCGCGCGGCCCATCGCCTGCTCGGCCAGCCACACCACGAGCTTGATGGCGAGACCGGCGAGAATCGCGCGAGCCGGCAGCGTGCGGAGGTGCGCGGCCAGCGTGCGGGTGCGGGACATGCTCGGGTCGAAGTATTAGACCATGATCATGATATCGTTGCTGGATCGTGAAGCTTTCACCTCGCGCACGTTTCAGCACCGTCTGCCTGCACGCGGGACAGGAACCGGATCCCGCGACCGGCGCCATCGTCACGCCGATCTATCAGACGTCCACCTACGTCCAGGAGGCCCTCGGCAAGCACAAGGGCTTCGAATACGGACGCACGCAGAATCCGACGCGGATGGCGCTCGAGGGGAACATCGCCGCCATCGAAGGCGGCAAGGCGGGCTTCGCGTTCGCCTCCGGCATGGCCGCGATCGGCGCGATCGCCACGATGCTCAGGGCCGGCGATCACGTGGTCGTCTCGGACAACACCTACGGCGGCACGTTCCGGCTGTTCGACAAGGTGCTGACGCGCTATCAACTGGCATTCAGCTACGTGGACACGTCGAAGCTCGACGAGGTCGAGCGCGCGATCACGCCGAGCACGCGGATGCTGTTCGTCGAGACGCCGACCAACCCCGTCATGCGGCTGACGGATCTGCGCGCGGCCGCGGACCTCGCCCACCGGCACGACGTCCGGCTCGTCGTCGACAACACGTTCGCCAGTCCGGCCATCCAGCGGCCAATCGCGTTCGGCGCGGATCTCGTCACGCACAGCACGACCAAGTACCTCAACGGCCACAGCGACAGCGTCGGCGGCATCGTTGTCGCCGCTCGAGACGATGACATCGAGTGGCTGAAGTTCGTGCAGAACGCGGAAGGCGCGATCCTCGGCCCGTTCGATTCGTGGCTCGTGTTGCGCGGGACCAAGACGCTGCCGCTCCGGATGCAGCAGCACAGCGCGAACGGCCTCGCGCTCGCGCAGTATCTGAGCGCCCATCCCAAAGTGCGGCACGTCCACTACCCGGGCCTGCCGTCGCATCCGCAGCACGCTTTGGCCGAGCGGCAGATGAAGGGCTTCGGCGGCATGCTGGCCTTCGAGCTCGGATCGCTCGACGCGGCGCGCGCGCTGCTCAACAGCGTCCGGCTCCACGCGCTCGCCGAAAGCCTCGGCGGCGTCGAAACGCTGATCTCGCATCCGGCGACGATGACGCACGCGTCGGTCCCCGCCGATCGGCGGGCGGCCATCGGCATCACCGACGGTCTGGTCCGCATTTCCGCCGGCATCGAGGATATCGAGGACTTGAAAGAGGACTTGGCGCAGGCCCTTGATCATGTGTAGCCACCAGCCACCAGCCACCAGCCACCAGCAGCCACGAATCACCAGCCACCAGTCACCAGCCACCAGCCACCAGTCACCAGTCACCAGCCACCACGAGGGCATCCGTTGATCGATCTCCTCCTCCACAGCGACAAGAAGCTGCTCGAGCTGGTCGCGACTTACGGCACGTGGGTGTACGGCATTCTCTTCGCGATCATCTTCGCGGAAACCGGGTTCGTCGTGACGCCGTTTCTGCCGGGCGACTCGCTGCTCTTCGCGGCGGGCGCGCTCTGTGCGACAGGCGCGCTCAGCACGCCGGTCGCTGCGGCGCTCCTGGTGACGGCCGCGTTCGCCGGCAATGCCGTCAACTATTCGGTCGGACGGGCGATCGGCCCGCGCGTGTTCGTCGCCACCGGCGAATCCGGACTCATGCACCGGCTGTTGAACCGCGAGCACCTCACCCGCGCGCATACGTTCTTCGAGCAGTACGGCGGCAAGGCCGTCATCCTCGGGCGCTTCGTTCCGATCGTGCGGACCTTCGTGCCGTTCGTCGCGGGCGCCGCGCAGATGACGTCGCGTTCGTTCGTGTTCTACAACGTCGTGGGCGCGACGGGCTGGGTGGGCTTGTGTCTCGGCGCGGGCGTGCTGTTCGGCAACGTGCCGATCGTGAAGGACAACTTCTCGCTCGTCGCGATCGGGATCGTGTTCGTGTCGTTGCTGCCGATGGTGATCGAATACGCCCGGCACCGATTTGGACGGATGTAGGCCGGGTCCTTATCGGACCCGGCTGAGCAGGCGGGTCCAAAAGGACCCGCCCTACCTCATTGTTTCCTGACCCGGCCTGGGGCGGACCAAGGTCCGCCCCTACGGCGATTTCGTTTCATCCGTCACCCACTGCAGGTACGCCGCGCTTCCCCCATCCGCATCGACCACGATGAATTCGGGCAGTTCGTAGGGATGCAGGGCGCGCAGCCGCGTTTCGACCGCGGCCAGCCGATCGCGCGTCGTTTTGATCACGAGCTGACGCTCGCGCTCGCGTTCGACCTGGCCCCTCCACCGATAAACGGACGTCATCGGACTGTGGACGTTGACGCAGGCCGCGAGGCGCTCGTCGACCAGCGTCCGCGCCAGCGCGTCGGCGCGGTCGTCGTCCGGCATGGTCGTAAGCACGAGAACGACGTGCGCGGTGGGCTGAGTCACACGTAGGCCGGGTCCTTCTGGACCGGCTTGTACTTTACTTCGACTTGATGTACCGTTCGATGCGCGTGCCGAAGAAGGCTGACACGACTCCTGCGCCGCGGCGCCGGACTCCCAAACCGAAGCGCGCTGCGCGCAGCCGGCGCGTCGTGCACCTGCTGTTGATCGTCGTGGCGCTGCTGGTGGCCGTTGACGCGCTGGTCGGCGACCGCGGGCTGCTGGCGATGCTGCGCGCGCGGCGTGAGGGCGATGAATTGTCCGCGACCATCGCGCGTCAGCGCGCGGAGAACGCGCGCCTGCGCGACGAAGCGCGCCGCCTGAACGACGACCCCGCGGCCATCGAAGAAGTCGCGCGCCGCGAGCTCGGGCTGATCAAACCCGGCGAACGCGTCTTCATCGTCAAGGACATCCCGCCACCTGCCAAACAATAGCCAATGGACGTAGCGCGAGGCTTTCAGCCGAGCGTCCCGGCTCGCCTGAAAGGCTCGCCCTACGCAGCAAGGTGCCCAGTCAGCAGCAACGACACGGCTTCCATGACGGCCTTCGGTGAGCAGGGCTTGTCGAGGAACGCCTCGCCGTCCCACAGCAACTGCTTCTCCGCGAATAGCCGATCACTGTACCCGGTCAGGTACAGCACCTTCAGATCGGGGTCGTCGAGTCGCAGCCGGCGCGCGAGCTCGTCGCCGTTCATGTTCGGCATGCTCAAGTCCGTCATGACCAGATCGCAGCGCCTCATGTCCTTGAACCGTTCGAGCGCCTCGGCGCCGCTGCCGGCGATGACGACCTCGTATCCGGCCACCTCCAATACGCGCGACACGTAGGAGCGGATCGACGTCTCGTCGTCGACGACGAGGACCGCCGGTGGGAGCGGTGGCGTTTTCGTACTTGGATTGGTCACGTACTGCTCCATCTGCGTCCAGACCACCGGGATTTTCAAGCTCATCGCACCCTCCACAACGCAGTCGCGTTATCGTTCGCCACGGCCGCCATCACGCCGTTGGCGGCGGCCAGCGCGATCGCGGGCGCGAGAAGAATCCCGAGGACCAGAATGAAAGCTGCGCGCCGTATGACGGGCTCCTTGGTGCCGCGCGCCCCGCGCGCGACACGAGTCAAGGAAGCGAGAAGAGTGCCGTGTCGTCAGGAGTCTGGAAGTGGTTCACGTGAGCGCGCTTAGAACGACTTGCACACGGCGGCACGGTGTGCAGGTGCGCCAGCCGCGCACAGGGGCCGGGCGCTGCCGTTCAGTGTTTGAGGTGCAGGCGTTCGATCCAGCGGTAGAGCGACCGCCGGCTGATCCCGAGCCGCCTGGCGGCGGCGGCTTTGTTGCCCTTTGAGTCGTGAAGGACCCGCCGGATTTGTTCGTCCTGGGCCGTTGACAGGAGACTGGGGTCCACTTGGTCCGCGTGGTCACCAAACGGCAGTCCGGGCGGTGGCGCGTCAAGCGTCCGTCCGCACGCGGCCATTGCCGTCGCCAGATCGCGCTCGGTAAGCATCCGGCCGTCGCTCAGGATGCAGGCGCGCTCGATGACGTTTCTGAGCTCGCGGACGTTGCCGGGCCAGGGCGCATGCTGGAGGATGCGCTCGGCCGCCGTCGTCACGCCGGTGATCGGCCGGCCGATCCGTGACGCGAATTCCCGGACGAATGCGGCCATAAGATAGGGAATGTCCTCGCGACGGTCGCGCAGCGGCGGCAGGTGAATCTCGATGATGCTCAGGCGGTAGTACAGGTCGCTCCGGAACCTGCCCGCGTCGGCGTCCGCTTTCAGGTCGCGGTTCGTCGCCGCAATGACGCTGACGTCGACCTTCCGGCTGTCGAGCGACCCGACGCGCTGCACTTCGCCGTTCTCGACGGCGCGCAGCAGCTTGGGCTGCAGCGCGAGCGGCAGCTCGCCGACTTCGTCCAGGAACAGCGTCCCGCCATCGGCGTGCTCGAAGACGCCCACCTTCGTGTCGCTGGCGCCCGTAAACGCGCCGCGCACGTGACCGAATAACTCGCTTTCAAACAGCGTCTCGACCACGGCCGAGCAGTTCACCGTGAGGAACCGCCGCGCGGGCCGGCGGCCCTCCGCGTGCAGCGCTTTCGCGACGAGCTCCTTCCCCGTACCGGTCTCCCCCGTCACGAGCACCGTGCGCACGTGCGGCGCATAGCGTTGGATCGCGTCGAAGAGCTGCTGCATCTCGGCGCTGCGCCCGATCAGCCCGTGGAACTCGACGCGCTTCGCCACTCGGGCATCCGCCTGCAGCAATGCTTCGCGCCGATCGATGCCTTCGCGTACGCCGACGAGCAGCCGCCGAAGGCGATCGAAATCGAACGGCTTTTCGAGGTAGTCCAGCGCGCCCCCCTGCACAGCCTGCACCGCCGTGTCGACTGTCGCGTTGCCGGTCATCAAAATGACCTGGCAATCGGAATCGGCGGCGCGCATCGCATGCAGCACGTCAAGGCCGTTCAGCTCCGGCATCTGGAGATCGACGAGGGCGACGTCGGGCTCGAGCTCCTCGAGCGCGGCGATCGCCTCGCGGCCGTTGTCGCGGTAGTGCACGTCGAAACCGAGCGCCTGCGCGAATCGTTCGATGATGGGAAGGACGGCCGGGTCGTCGTCGACGACCAGCAAACGCGCGCGTGATGCGGTGGCGCTCATGGCATCAGTCGAAGAGCGACTCGGCGCTCTCGATCGTCTTCGTCACGACACGTCAGGACCGGCGCCAGGTTTCAGGAGCGTGGTCACGACGGCCAGCAGGTCCTCTTCCCACAGCGGCTTGAAGTACAACTTCACGCCCAGGCCCTCGAGGTCGCGTGCGACCGATTCGTCTATCAGATAGTCGCCCGTGATCATGGCTGCGGGCAGGCCGTCGAAGCGACTGGTCGCGCGCAGTTGCTGCAGGAACTCCAAACCATCTTCGCCAGGGAGGTGCAGGTCGACGACGAGGGCCGCGGGCATTTCCCGTTCCAGGATGGCGAACGCGTGCTCGACGTCCACCGCCACGCGCACCGCGTAATGATGCGTGTGCAGCATGTGCCGGAACAGGCCGGCCGCCTCAACGTCGTCCTCGACGATGAGGATCGACGGCGCTGGCGCAGCGCGGGGCTCGGGAGTCATCGCGACGGCGCCCCCGCGTCGGCGTGAACGTCAAGGATCTCCCGGACTTTGAGCGCGAGACGATCCGGCGTGAATGGCTTTTGAAGAAACCCGGCGCGGGTGCCAAGCGTGCCGAGGCGAATGGCGAGATGGCTGGTGAATCCCGACACGTACAGCACCTTCAATCCGGGACGACGGCGCAGCAGCCGCTGCGCCAGATCGGGACCGTTGAGGCCCGGCATGATCACGTCGCTGAGGAGCAGATCGATCTGGCCCGCATGGGCAGCCTCGGTCACGACGGCGTCGGCCCCATCGCGCGCCGTCAAAACCGTGTAGCCGAGATCGCCGAGCACCCTGGCCATGAGATCGCGCACCGCCGTCTGATCTTCGGCCACGAGCACGGTTTCCGTACCACGGAGCTCAGCCTGCGGTCTCGTCCTCTCGGGCGCGGGCCGCACCGCTTCGTACACGCGGGGGAAGTAACTGGTGACGGTGGTGCCGACGCCCACGGTGCTCGAGATCGACACGTACCCGCCGCTCTGCTTGACGATGCCGTACACAGTGGACAGGCCCAGGCCCGTCCCCTTCCCCAGTGGTTTCGTCGTGAAAAACGGTTCGAAGACGCGCTCGAGCAGTTCAGCCGGGATGCCCTGGCCGGTATCCGCGACGGCGAGCGCTACGTACTCGCCAACCGCCGCGCCCGGAAGGCGGCGGACGAACTCCTCATCGATCTCGACGTTAGCCGTCCGAATCGTGAGGCGCCCGCCCTTCGGCAGCGCGTCGCGCGCGTTCACGGCAAGGTTCATCAATAACTGCTCGACCAGACCGGGATCGGCTTTGACCGGCGCCAGCGACGGCGCCGGCTCGACACTCAGGTGCACGTCTTCGCCGATGACCCGCTGGAGCATTCTCTCCACATGGACGACGACCAGGTTCAAGTCGAGGATCTGCGGCGCCATCACCTGCTTGCGGCTGAACGCGAGCAACTGGCGGGTGAGGCGACCGGCCCGTTCGCCGGCGTCCTTAACCTCCTTCAGATCCGCGATCAGGCCGGGATCGTCGACACGACCGAGCAGCAACTCGGTGAATCCGAGAATCGCCGTGAGCACGTTGTTGAAGTCGTGGGCGATCCCGCCGGCCAGCCGGCCGATCGCCTCCATCTTCTGGCCCTGGTGAAACTGTTCTTCCAACAGTTTGCGTTCCGTCACGTCGCGTGCGCTCAGGACAGCGCCGATTGGCGTCTGCGCGTCGTCGTGCATCAGGCTCCCGACCGCCTCGAGCCATAAATAGCGGCCGTCCGCGTGCTGGCAGCGAAACTCGAATCGGGTCGCGTCGGCGGCGGCTCGCTGCACGGCCTTGGCGAGCTCGGCCTTGACCCGCGCTAGATCGGCGGGGTGCACCAAGTCGAACGCCGACGTGCCGAGCAGCGCCGCGGGCGCATAGCCCAGCACGCGCTCATGCGCCGGGCTCGCGTACAGGTACGTGCCGTCAAGCCGCACCTGGCTCACCATGTCCGACACGCTGTCGGCGATCAGCCGCAGGCGCTCTTCGTTCTGCCGCAGCGCATCCACCATCCGTCGCAACAGCGTGACGTCGCGCTGGACCGCGATGAATCCGACGATCTGTTGCGCGCCGTCTCGAATGGGATTGACGGTCGCTTCAACGTCAATCAGCGCGCCGGCCTTCGTGCGGTTTTCAAACTCGCTGCGCATCACCTGGCCGTCGAGGATTTGACGCCAAAACCTTTCATAGAATTCTTCGGACCGCGAGCCGCTTTTGAGCACGCGCGGCGTGGCCTTCCCGACGACTTCATCGGCGGTGTACCCGTAGGTGCGTTCGAATTGGGGATTCACGAAGGTGATGGTCCCTTCGCGATCGGTCATGAAGATGACTTCGCCTGACGCATCAACCGCCTGGCGCAGACGGGCGAGGTCGCTGGCGTGCACGGGCTCACGACTACCGGTCAAGAATCGACCCTTCCTTCCCTAATGTGGACTTTGCCTGGGGAGACAGTGTCCTTCGTCGGTAGTTCGTCTTAAGGATACCGTAGATGTCCGGCTTGTCCCAGCAAGTCTCCTCCCGGCACCGGCATTGCTTGAATCTCCGTCAACGGCGTAAACGCGCGTGGATTCCGGACCATGACTGGCGCGATCACGACCATCAATGTCGGGCGCGGCTTTGGATTCATCCGTGGCGACGACGAGGTGGACTACTTCTTCCACCGCGCCGAGCTTCGTGAGGGACTGCAGTTCGAGGAGTTGAAGCAGGGACAATTCGTCCGCTTCGACACGCACGCGACGAAGCGAGGCCCGCGCGCAACCGAGGTCACCGGGGCGTAGGCGCAGCGCGTCGCGGTCCGGCGTTCGCGGACGGTGCCGGGGTGGCGCGCAGATGGCGTTCGAACCAGGCGCTCGCCAGCGCGGCGACGCGGTCCAGAGTGCCCGGCTCCTCGAAGAGATGCGTCGCGCCGGGAACGATGTCGAGCACGACTTCGCACGACATGCGCGCCATCGCGTCTCGATTCATCCCGATGACCGCGGTATCCCGTCCGCCCACGATGAGCAGCGTCGGCGCGACGACGTCCGCCAGCGCCGGTCCGGCGAGATCCGGACGCCCGCCGCGGGACACGACGGCGGCGACCGCGTGCGGGCGCGCGGCTGCCGCCGCCAGCGCGGCGCCGCCGCCCGTGCTTGCGCCGAACAGACCGATGCGCAGCTCCGACGTCTCCGGCCACCAGCGCAGCCAGTCGATGATCGCGACCAGCCGGTTCGCGAGTAAATCGATGTCGAACCGCAGGTGCGCGGTCTGGCTCTCGCTCGCTTCTTCGTCCGGCGTCAGGAGATCGATGAGCAGCGTCGCAAACCCGCGCTGCTCCAGCACGCGGGCGACGTGCTGATTGCGCGCGCTGAACCGGCTGCTGCCGCTGCCGTGCGCGAACGCCACGACCCCGGACGGATTCGGAGGTGACGTCAAGTCGCCGAGCAGCGACACCCTGCCGGCGGCGATGCGCACGGACGTCAGCGCGCGCACGCCTTGGACGGGAGCATGGTCGGTCATATTCACAGTCCCGACGGATAGGTTTCCGCCACTTCGCCGGCCTCCCACTGCACGGTGCGCTCGAGCGGCTCGACGGCGCGCGTCTCGTCGAAGTGCAGCACGTAGTCAAACTGCTCGGCGAGCCGCGCGTGGAAGTAATGGCTGCGCCGCTCGGTCTGCGGCGCGTAGATGACGCCGATCGCCCGCTCGAGCAGCGGACCCGCGAGGGCCGACGCGAGTTCGAGATCGGTGCGGAGCGGCAGCAGGAAGCGCGGCACGCCGGCGTCGTGGAACAGCCGCTCGTAGCTGCCGGCCGGCGCCGGCCTGACGTGCCGCCGGTGCGCGGGGCCGTCCCATTCGGTCGCCGCCGTCACCGTCCCGGTGTACGTCGTGAACCCGATGTTGACGGCGCCCGCGCCGAAACGCCCGCGGACGAGTTGCCCGACGTTCAGTTCTCCACCCTGCCCCATCTCCGTCGCGCGCGCGTCGCCCAGGTGCGAGTTGTGCGCCCACACGACGACGCGCGCCGGATGGCGCGGCGACGACGCCTCGAGAAAGTCCACAAGGGCGTGCAGCGTCTCCGCCATGTGCGAATCGCGCAGGTTCCACGACTCCGCGCGCCCCTGAAACATCGTCCGGTAGTACGCCTCGGCGTTTCTGACCAGACGCGCGTTCTGCTCGGCGAAGAAGTAGTCGTCGCGGGCCACGCGGCCGTCGCGGCTGGCGTACTCAGCGCGCAGGCGGTGCAGCTCGAGCAGCTGCGAGACGACTTCGCGTTCGCACGTGGCCGTCAAGCCTACGCTGGTCGCGTAGCCGTACTCCTGCATCTCGTGGCCGAAGCGATCGAAGCAGGCGTAGCGGGCGCGCGCGCGGCGCGCCGCCTCGCGATCGACCTTGTCGAGGTACGCGACGACCGCTTCCATCGACGCGCGCAGGCTGTACAGGTCGAGCCCGTAGAAACCGGCGCGCGCATCCACCGGCTTCGCCTCGTTGTGGGCGCGCAGCCAGCCGACGAAGTCGAGCACGTCGGCGTTGCGCCACATCCACGCCGGGAAGCGCTGGAAACCGCCGAGCGCGTCGACGCTCTCCTCGTCGGCGCTCGCGCCGCGTACGTAGCGGTTCACGCGGTACGCGTCGGGCCAGTCCGCTTCGACCGCGACGGCCGTGAATCCTTTTTCCCGGATGAGCCGCTCGGTGATGAACGCCCGCTCCCGGTAGAACTCGTGGGTGCCGTGCGACGCTTCGCCAATCAGGACGACCCGCGCGTCGCCGATCCCTTCGAGCAGCGCGTCGTAATCCCTCGTGCCGCCGGCGAGGGGGATCGCCCGGCGCCGAATCATCGCGGCGGCGTCAGACGGCCCCGCGACCGGCGCTTTTTTTGGCGACACGCCCTGCGCGGCCGCGAGCAGACGCCGCACCTCGTCGTCGCTCGTCTGATCGAACGCCTCGTACCAGAGCCCGACCGCCTGGAACGGCTCAGGCATGGACAGACACTCCACCTTGTCGGCCAGACGGCCGAGCCGCTCGCACGTATCGCGCGCACCGACGGGCACGGCGACGACGATCGACGCGGGCGCGTGCTGGCGCAGTGCGAGGATCGCGGCCTGCATCGTGGACCCGGTCGCCAGCCCGTCGTCCACGAGGATGACGTGGCGATCGCGCACGTTCGGCGCCTGGCGGCCGCCGCGGTACTCCTTGTCGCGCCGCTCGAGCTCGAGCCGCTCGCGGACGGCCACCTGCTGCACGAGCGCACGCGGGATGCCCAGGTCGCGGATCAGGTCCTCGCTCAGGACCTCGATGCCGCCGGCGGCGATGGCGCCCATCGCGAGTTCCGTGTGTCCCGGCACGCCCAGCTTGCGGACGAGAAACACGTCGAGCGGCAGCGCGAGGCTGGCCGCGATCTCGAACGCCACCGGCACGCCGCCGCGCGGCAGCGCGAGCACGATCGCGTCCGAGCGCCGCGCGAAGCGCTCAAGCCGTGCCGCCAGCTGGCGGCCGGCGTCCGTCCGATTCTTGAAACGCACGGAAGGCCTCCTCGATCGGACAGCCGGGTCTGCGCGCAGATGCTCTTCCACGCGGCGACGATGTCCTCGCTTGTCGGCGCGCCGCGCCGGTCAGACGCACGGAGAATGTCCTCGATCGACAGGACGCCCTGCTGGCGTCCGGCCTTGTCGAGCACGGGCAGCCGCCGCACCTGGTGCTTCGCCATCGTCGCGAGCGCCGCCTTCACCGGCTCGTCCACGAAGCAGGAATACACCGGATGTGACATCGTGTCGCTGACCGCGATGTGCGTCACCGCGCGTTGTGTCACGTGCGCCGCCTTGCAGATGTCGCGGTCCGTCACGACGCCGACCAGCGTGCCGTCCATGCCCACCACGGGCACGAATCCGCAATCGCGCTCCACCATAATCCTGATCGCCGCCGACAGGGGATCTTCCGGCGCGCAGGCGCCGAACTCCCTGGTTATGATGTCGTTCACGGTCATACCCTTACCCTGCCTTTCGTGTCGCGCGTGACGCGCGCGCGAGCCCGCAGCCGATCATGCCGAAGAGTACGCCGGCGCCGAACGCGGCGCCGATCCTTGTGTCGAGCGCTGCTGTCGCCATACTGAGCTCCTATCGTCTCCTATCGTCACGCGGCTTCGGGCTCCGTGTGCTCCGTCTTCGGCTCGGGCACTTCGGTGAGCGTCGCCTCGGTCAGCAGCAGCACGCTGGCGACCGACACGGCGTTCTCGAGCGCGATGCGCACGACCTTGGTCGGATCGATGATGCCGGCCTCGGTCAGATCGACGTAGCGCCCGCAGCTGGCGTCGAAGCCCAGCGCGCCGGTGCCCGCCCGCATGCGATCGACGACGACGCCACCGTCCACGCCCGAGTTCTCGCCGATCTGCCGCGCCGGCGCTTCGAGCGCGCGCTTGAGGATCAGCACGCCCGTGCGCTCGTCGCCCTCGCACGCCGCGGCCTCGCGATCGACGCGGTCGATCGTGCGCAGCAGCGCCAGGCCGCCGCCCGGTACGATGCCCTCGGCCATCGCCGCCTTCGTCGCGCTGATCGCGTCCTCGAACGCTTCGCGCCGGTTCTTCATCTCGGCTTCCGACGGGGCGCCCACGCGAATCACGGCCACGCCGCCGGTCAGCTTCGCGAGGCGCTCTTCCAGCTTCTCGCGGTCGTAGTCGGACGTCACCGTCTTGATCTGCGCGCGGATCTCGTTCGCCCGTCCGGCGATCGCGTCCTTCGCGCCGGCGCCGCCCACGATCGTCGTCGAGTCCTTGTCCACGACGACGCGCTTGGCCTGGCCGAGGTCCGGCAGCGTCACGTTCGCGAGCTTGATGCCGAGCTCTTCCGCGATGAGGCGCCCGCCGGTGAGGATCGCGAGGTCTTCGAGCATCGCGCGCCGCCGGTCGCCGAAGCCCGGCGCCTTCACCGCTACGCACGGCAGGATGCCGCGGACTTTGTTGACGACCAGCGTCGCCAGCGCGTCGCCTTCGATGTCGTCGGCGATCACGAGCAGCGCCTTGCCGCTCTTGGCGATCTGTTCGAGCACGGGCAGCAGGTCCGCCATCGTCGCAATCTTCTTCTCGTACAGCAGGATCACCGGGTCCTCCAGCACGGCCTTCATCTTCTCCGGATCGGTGACGAAGTAGGGCGAGAGGTACCCGCGGTCGAGCCGCATGCCTTCGACGACTTCGACATTCGTCTCGGTGCCCTTGGCTTCCTCGACCGACGTCGTGCCCTCTGCCCCGACGCGCTCGAGCGCGCCGGCGACGAGCTCGCCGATCGTGGCGTCGTTGTGCGCGGAGATCGTCGCGACCTGCGCGCGCTGCTTGTGATCCATCACCGGACGCGACAGCGTCTTCAGTTCCGCGACCACGGCGCCGAGCGCGCGGTCGAGACCGCGTTTCAGATCGATCGCGCTCGCGCCGGCGGCGATGTTTCGCACGCCTTCGGAGAAGATCGCCGCCGCGAGCAGCGTTGACGTCGTCGTGCCGTCGCCAACCAGATCGCCAGTGCGCTCGGCGGCCTCGCGAATCACCTGGGCGCCGAGATTCTCTTCGTGGTCGGCCAGCTCGAGTTCCTTGGCGATCGTCACGCCGTCGTTGCAGACAATCGGACGTCCCCACTTCTTTTCGATGAGTACGCACTTGGACTTCGGACCGAGCGTGACGCGCAGGGCGTCGGCCAGCGCCAGCGCGCCGCGAAGAAGTTTTTCCCGAGCTGCGGATTGAACGAGGAGGTGCTTATGAGCCACGACCGCCTCCGGATTGCCTGAGGTTCTGGCGGGCGCGGATCACCGGTTTCCCGGTGATCGCGCGTCCCGACAGACAACTGCTGCAATAGCCCTGCCTCGGTGAAGGCGCGCTCGACGGCGGTCCGGCATCCCGTTTGCGTTCATCCGTGATCGGGAGCGCGCCATGACGACACTCGTCGCGCCTGAATCAGAGGTCACCGGTCCGATCCGCACGCCGCCACTCCCCGCCACGGCGTCCACCGACGCGGCCGTACACGCCAGCCTGAAGATCTTTCAGCATCTCACGCGCGGGTATCCCGCTCCGGACTTCGCGC
>JACPZW010000083.1 GCA_016195265.1 Acidobacteriota bacterium
ACCCTCATCGAGCTGCTGATCGTCGTGGCGATCATCGGCATCATCGCGGCGATCGCCGTGCCCGGCTTGCTCCGCGCCCGCATGTCGGGCAACGAAGCGTCGGCCATCGGGTCGCTGCGCGCGATCAACAGCGGCCAGGCGAGCTACTCGTCGAGCTGCGCGGCCGGCGGCTACGCCGTCAGCCTCGTCGATCTCGTGAAGGTGCCGACGGCGGGCGGCTCGGGTTTCATCAGCCCCGACCTGAACCTGAACCCGGTGGTCAAGAGCGGCTACTCGGTGTCGATCGCGGCGGGCGCGGCGGCCGTGAACATCGGCACGGCGGCGTCGACCTGCAACGCGACCCAGGCGCAGAGCGACTACTACAGCAACGCGGACCCGGTCACGTTCAACGGCACGGGCACGCGGGCGTTCGCGAGCGACACACGCGGGACGATCTTCTTCAAGGCGGCGGCCACCTACGGCGGCGCGCCGGCGGCCGGCGATACGCCGGTTCAGTAGTCAGCCTCACACAGCCTCCGGCCTGGCCGCTCCGCCATCATGCGGACGGTCAGGCTGGAGGCCTTCCTTCATCCCATCCATCAGGTTCCGCCGCCGGGAAGGTGTCTACAATACTGTCGGGCATGCTCGCGCTCTTCCGCGACCTCTTCGAGCATCAGGCGTACGCCGACGCGGCGATGCTGAACGCGATTCGGCGGCATGAAGCGGCCGCTCGGGACGAGCCGCTCCGGACGCTGCTCCATCACACCCTCCTGGCTCATCGCTTCTGGCTTCACCTGAGCCAGGGGCTCCCGTTCGTGCCCGAGGACGAGTCGAAGGTCCCTGAATCGCTCGACACGATCGCCACGCGCTATCGCGACACGCAGGCGCGCGAGCGGCAGTGGCTGGCCGAGATTCAAGACTCCGATCTGAATCGCCTGCTCGAATCCCCGTTCTTCGAGGGAAAGCGCTACACCGTGCGCGACGGACTCCTGCAGGTCTGCCTCCACAGCCAGGGGCATCGTTCGCAATGCGCGAGCAAGCTCCGCGCGCTGGGCGGAGAGCCGCCGTCGCTTGACTACGTTCTGTGGATCAAGGACGGTCGGCCGGCGCCGGCCTGGCCCGATTAGCATCGCAGGCCGCGCATGCCGACACGACTGTCCCTCGTGCTGATCGCCGCTCTGGCGTCGGTGGGTGCTGTGCAGATCCAACACGCGGTGATGGATGGCGTCGTCGTCGACACCTCTGGACTGCCGGTTCCCGGCGTCACCGTCGAGCTCGATGATCCGGCGATCAATCAGCACCGATCCGCGGTCACGGACCCATCGGGTGCCTTTCGACTGACGAACATCCCGCCGAGCACCTATGTCCTGCGCGCGGCGTTGCCGGGATTTGCGCCGTACGAGCAGCGCGAGCTGACGCTGACCGTCGCACAGATCGCGCGCGTGCGCGTGATCCTCGCGCCCGCGTCGATCAGCGAGACCGTGTCCGTGTCGGCGCAACCGCCTGCGCTCGACGCGTCCCGGACGTCGGTCGCGACCGTGATCGACACGGAGCGCATCGAAGAGCTCCCGGTGCGGAGCCGCAACTATCTGGAATTCGTGCTGCTGGCGCCAGCCGTGACGCCGTCGCAGGCGGCGGGCCGGTCGACGACCGGATCGGCGGTGCCGGACAGCGGGTTCAGTTTCGCGGGCGTGCGCCCGCGCAGCAACATGCTCACGATCGACGGCCTGGGGAACAACGACGAGTTCGGCGGCGGGAGCCGGACGGAGCTGTCGCTCGAGATCGTGCGCGAGTTCCAGGTCGTGAGCAACGGGTGGTCGGCCGAGAACGGCGGCGCCGCGGGCGGGGCCATCAACGTCGTCACGAAGAGCGGAACGAACACGCTGCACGGCGACGCGTTTGTGTTCGGTCAGTCGGGCCGTCTGAACGCATCGCCGAAGCTCGAAGACGCGTTCGGCGTCCGGCCGTCGCTGACGCGGTATCGCGGCGGGCTGGCAGTCGGCGGTCCAGCGGTGAAGGATCGCACCTTCTACTACGCGGCGGGCGAACAGGAGTACACGCGCGGCGAAGCCGCCTCCGAGACCGGGCTCGGCGCGCCTTCAACGATCAACGCGTTCCTGGCCGCCGGAGGCATGCCGCGTCTGAGCACACAACGACTGACGATCGGACTCTTTCCGACCGCTCTCGACGAAACGGAGTTGTCGGCCAAGCTCACGCACCAGGTCAGCCCGCGTCAATCGCTGATGGTTCGCGTGGCTGGGACGAAGACCGAGGAATCTGAGGCGTTCAACAGCGGCGGCCTCGCGGACCTGAGCGCCCACGGGTCCAGCACCACGCGTGATGTCGCGCTGACGGGATCGTGGATGACGACGGTCAGTTCGCGCATGACGAACGAGACGCGCGGTCAGTTCGCGACGCGCCGGGTCGATCGCCAGACACAGGACCGGGGCGGCGCCGGCGTGATCGTCCCAGGCGTTGTCGATTTTGGCCGGGCCTACGCCGGCAACGACCGGCACGATCAAACGTACGTCGAGCTGGGAAATACGCTCGCGGTCGCCGGCCAGCGGCATTTCTTCAAGGCCGGCTTCAACGTGACGCGGATCGCAGTGAGCGGCCAGGGCGTCGATGGAACAGGCGGTCTCTACACGTTTCCGACCGTCGACGCGCTTCTTAATCGGCAACCGGATTCGTTCCGCCAGGTGTTCGGCGCGCCCGCCCTGGACTTGACAACGATCCGAACAGGCGTGTTCGCGCAGGACCATTGGACGCCGCAATCCCGCGTGTCGGTCGATGTCGGCGTGAGACTCGATGTCACGACACTCCCCTCGTCGCTGGGCATCACCGATCGACAGGCGGGTCCCCGCATCGGCGTTGCGTGGACGCCCCGTGAAGACTGGGTCGTCCGCGGAGGCGCGGGGATCTTCGCCGATCGCATCGCCCTCGCGTCTGTGGAGCGGCCGTTGCTGCTCGATGGCCAGCACGGCGTCGAACAAATCATTGACGGGCCGCTCGCCGCGTCAGTCTTGAACACTACGCAGGGCGCCCCGCTCAACGCGCCGCTCGCCAGCGCCGCACCGTCCATCTACACGGTCCGCTCGGGCACGTGGGAGGCATCGAGCCGGCAAGCGAGCGTCGGCGTGGAGCGCGGGATCACCGCGGATCTCACGGCGTCGGTCAATTACTTGTTCGTCCGCGGTCACGACCTGCCGCGAACGGTGAACGTCAACCTGGCGCCGCCGATCGTGCAATCCGGCCGCGCCGTATTCGCTTCTGCCAGACTCGATCCCTCCCGCGCGGACATTTTCGAACTGCAGCCGACCGCGTCGTCCACGTATCACGGAGTGACGGCGACTGTGAACCGGCGGCTGTCGCATGAGATCGAGTGGTCAGGTTCCTATACGTGGTCGCACGCCACGGACACGGCGTCCGATTTCGACGAGCAGCCGCAGAATCCGTCCGCGCCGGGCGACGAGCTCGCCGATTCCCGATACGACCAGCGCCATCGGTTCGTGGCAAGCGCGCTGTTCGATCTGCCCATTGGTGATGAGGAAGACCGGAAACCGGGTGCAATGCCGGCCTGGTGGGAGCGCGCGCTCAGCAACATCGAGCTTGCGCCGATTCTCACGCTCGGATCGGGCCGGTCCGTCAATCCGATCGTGGGCGTGGACGTCAGCGGGACGCACGCGTTTCCGCTCACCGATCGTCCCGCCGGCTACGGACGAAACAGCCTGCGAACGCCGGCCGCGGCGATGCTGGACGTCCGCCTGCTCAAGTTTTTCACCATCAAGCCCCACGGTAAGCTGGACCTGGTCGTTGAGGCCTTCAACGTCCTCAATCGTACGAACGTCACGCAAGTGAACGCGGTGTACGGATCGCTTGCATCACCGCGCGCCAGCTTCGGCCAGCCGATCGAGGCGGCGTCAGCGCGGCACATTCGGTTTTCCGTCGACTTCGAGTTTTAGGTGGGCTCCTGCCCCCAATCCGGCGGCCTGCTGCCGGATTTCCGGAAGACTTATCTATTCCTTATTCGATCGCCGAGACAAATCTCGACAAAACGAATGAATCGACGAGGCAATGTTCTTGCTCTTGGGCTCGCTAGTCGCCCGACCGCCCGGCGGCGTTCATAGTGGACGACGTGCTGGGAGTGGCGAATGGGAGTTCATATGCGACGCGTGTCATTATTCGTCCTGTTCTTCTTGGTCATCGCAGGAGCCTTCAGCACCGCAGACGCGATGCCCAACTTCTCGAGGAAACTGGGTGTCGCCTGCACGACCTGTCACACCACCATCCCCGCGCTGAATCGCACGGGCTACAAATTCCGAGCGGCTGGTTTTCGCTTGCCGACGGACATTGGCAAGGAGGAGGACAAGAAGTTCGATCTGGGCGACGCCTTCGCCGCCCGCATTCAGTCGCGCTTTGACTCACAGGCGACCAACGGGCCGAACGGCGCCCCGATCACGAACTGCCCGGGCGGGGTGTGCGGACCACGCACCACCACCAACGCGTTCAGCTTCATGGAGGCGACGCTCTATCCGCTGACCGGCTCGTGGGGGAAGTACTTCGCCTCGGAGTCGGAACTGTCGGTGTCGCCAGAGGACGTGTTCGAGATCGAGAACGCGTACGTGAGATTCGTGAAAGGCAATGAGAACAGCTTCTTCACCGCCCGACTGGGCATCTTCCATCCGTGGGAAGGCTTCGGCGCCTCGGATCGTCCGTACTCGAACGGGCGGACGCTTTTCCAGAACGCGCCGATTTCGGCCGGAGGCCGTGCGATCCCGTACGTCTTCCAGTCCTGGGGATTGGACGAAGCTGGCGCAGAAATCGGCGGCGATTTCAAGAACCTGTCGCTGCGAGCGGCGATCCTGGGCGGCACGTTGATCCGGTGGAATGAAGAAGCCAACGCCTTTCTGCCGTTCCCCGCACAGACTGGCCCATGGAAGGGTGCGAATCAGGCCGTGGCCGCGCTCGGCAAACCGTACAACGCGATTGCGCACAACACGCCCGACTTCTCAGCCAATGCGACCTACCTCCTCCACGAAGACGGCGGCGGCGTATCGCTGATCTACTACCACGGAAACGTAGCCACGCCGACGCGTTGCACCGACGGCACGGCGATCGGTCAGAAGAACGCCGCGACCGGGGACACGTGCGGCGTCACGTCAGCCGGCGACATCGGCAACACGGCGTTTGACTTCACTGAGGCCGGCGCATTCCAGAACAACTTCGATCGCGTGGCCGTGTATGGCTCGTATCCGCTCGGGAAGTACTTCATGCCGATGGCGGGATTCATGTACGGGCGCGACGACGCTCCGGTCAGCCCGACGACCTTTCCGGCCAACGCCGCGTTGCAGACGCAAAACAGCCACGGCGCCTTCCTCGACGGTGTCTTGCGCATCAACGAGCACTTCACGACCGGCGTCCGCTACGATCAATTCGATCCGAACACGGCGAAATCGAATCTGCAGTGGGCGGTGACACCGTACATGAACATCCCGCTCAACAACGGGTTCCAGTTGATTGCCGAGTACCAGCACCGCGACTTCCAGATCGACGCGGCGCACAATCGGCAGAACGATACGTTTCAGGTGCGGGTGATCTTCATTCAGTAGCAACAGTTAGTTTAGAGCGGTTTGCAGATCGCTGTAGTTTCGTAGGGCGGGTCCTTTTGGACCCGCCGGGCGGCGACTACGAGCCGGGTCCGAAAGGACCCGGCCTACGTACCGCTACGCCGCTGTGAAAATTGCCCTGGACCGTAGCCAGCGCGCGGCGTGCGCCCACGCTCACCGCAGGTCGTCAGCGCGGGCGCCGCGGCCGCTGTTTCTTCTGCACGGCGCGAATGACGAGCCGACGCTGACTCTTGAGGTTCATCGGCCCCTCGGCGTCCGCGACCGCCTGGTCGACCAGCGCCCGCAGGGCCGGCTGATCGAGATCGTCGGCGGACGCGAGTCTGACGTTTCGCACACGCGACCCGCTTCCCTTCAGAATCTTCTCCGGATCGTCGAGGAACGCGCCGTAGAGAAAGCACAGCGTCACCCACCGCGGGAACAGGATGACCGAGAAGACCGCATCCGATGGCCGCTCGGTCGGACTGAAGCCGACGACGAGGCCGTTGTAGTTGTCGTAGACCATCTCGACGGCGCCCGGGATACGCGCGCGCATCTTCTTCAGCACGGCGCGTCCCATCGCCGCGACCTCTGGCGAGTACTTCGCGATGGCGCTCTTCAGGTGCTGCGCCGGGGTCATCGCGTGATCTCCGACGCGTTGGAGCGACCGCGGGCCAGCGCGTTGATGTCCCGGTTCTCGACGCATTCGATCAGCACGCCCGCGCCGACCATGCCCGCCGCGCCGAAGATGATGACCTTCATTGACGAAATGGACGCGGCAACCAGCGCCCGACCGATTTCGCGTACTCGTCGTACGAGGCGCCGAACCTGGAGCGCAGCGCGGGTTCCTCGTAGGCGAGCACGAACACGTTGACGAGGCTGAACCAGATCACGAAATACACGAACAACGGCATCCGCCGGACCAGCAGTTCCTCGCCGATGAGGAGCGTGGCGACGCTGAGGTACATCGGATTGCGCACGTAGCGATACAGGCCGCGGACGACGAGTTCCTTCGGCGGATCGGGAGGCCCGAGCGTCCCGCGTCCGCTTGCCGCGAATTCCCAGATGCACGTCAGAAGCAGCGTCGCGCCGGCGGCCATGAGGACGAGGCCGAGCCAGCGCACCGGATCGCCGGCGTCAATGCGGACGTCACTCAGGCCGAGGAACGTCCACGGCACGTAGCCGGCGACGATGAACGGCAGCAGGGTCCATGCGATGCTGCGCGCGACGAGCCACGGCGAGACGGATCGCGGCGTCATCGCAGCTGTAATTCCAGGAAGCGCGTGCCTTCGACCGGATTGTAGCGATACGGCGGCGTTGGCGTGAATCCGAGCGACTCGTACAGACGCTGCGCGCGGGTCATCGACGGCAGCGTATCGAGACGCATCGACGCGTACCCGAGCGCCTTCGCGCGCGCGATTAGCGCCTCCGCGAGCGCACGGCCGGCACCCGCCCCTGCTCGCCCCGGCTGCACGTAAAGGCGTTTCATCTCGCAGGCCGACTCGGAGAATCGCCGCAGCCCGCCGCAGCCGATGAATTCACCCTCCCGTGCCGCCAGAAGAAACACGCCGCCGGGCGGACCGTATTCCGCCTCCATCGCCGCGAGCTCGTGCTCAAAATTCTGAAAACCCAGGTCGAGCTTCAGCGACGTGGCGTACTCTTCGACCAATCGCCGCGCGACAGCCCAGAGTCGTGGCGAATCCGGCGTCACCAAGGAAATCGCCGCCATCAGGGCACGCGCAGCCGCGGCGTCATGGCCCTTCCCGCTTCAGGCGCCGTGCGACAGCGTCGGCCACCGCGAGGGCGTCAGGCGCGCGCGACATCAGCGTGACGCTGTCGCCGGCACGGATGATCCCTTCCCCGGCCACGCTGAGATAGAACCCGGATCGGCCGCTTTCAAGGAAGCGCCCGATGATGTCCGGCCGATCGAAGCGGATGCCGAGTTTGAAGCACGGCATGCGCGGCACCGTGACGACGAACTCCGCCGAGCCGATGCGCAGCCGGTCGCCGGTGCGCGTCGTGTCCTCGACGAGACCGCTCGTCGTCAGGTTCTCGCCGAAGGCGCCCCACGGCAGATCGACGCCGGGAAGCTCCTCGCGCCAGAACGCGTAATGCTCCGATGGATAGACGTACACCGCTTTCCTCGCGCCGCCGTGCACCGTGAGGTCCGACTGCGCATCGCCCTCGAGGTTCAGTGCGTTCACGACGACCGGGCCGGCAACCGGCGATTTGAAGATCGACGTGAGGATCGACCTGCCCTGCCAGGACACTGCGCGCGGCCCGCCGACGTTGATGGAGATGACGCGCGTGGTCATGCGTCCACCAGTGTAATCCGCGGCGACGATCGCGGTTGCCGGCGGCCGTTCGCTATCCGGCGTCCGCGGCCGGGAACGTGGGATTCTCGGGGAAGAAGCGCGCCGGCTGGTTGTCGCTCCACATCCGGAACGCGACCTCCTAGAGCGTGCACTCCCAGAACCCCACGTCCACCCACCTGCCGAACTTGAACCCGACTTCCGCGAAGTGCGCGACCTTCTTCATCCCGAACTTCTCATGCAGCGCCACGCTCGCGTCGTTCGGCAGCGCGATGCCGCCGATGACGACGTGAAGGCCGCGCGCCCGCAGCAGCGGAAACAGTGCGTCGTACACGGCTGAACCGATCCCGCGCCCCGACGCCGCAGGGTCGAGATAAACAGTCACCTCAGTCGAAAACCGATACGCAGATCTTGCGCGCCATTTCGTCGCGTAGGCGTAGCCAACGATGCGGCCGGCCTGCTCGGCGACGAGCCAGGGCAGCGACGCAGACCTGACGTCCTCCATCCGTCGCCCGATCTCCTCGGCCGAGACGGGTTCCTCTTCAAACGTGACGACGGTGTGCGCGATGAAGTGGTTGTAGATGGCGGCGATGCCTGCGGCATCCGCCGGCTCCGCCGCTCGAATGGTTGGGCGTTCGTCGTCTGACTTGCTCGGCATAGCCTCGAGTCCTTCGCGGGATCGTACAGTACAACTCGCCTCCTTGCCTCCGTGTCCTCCGCGGTTACCGTTCGTGGTGAATCAGGCGGGTCCGAAAGGACCCGCCCTACATCTCGGATCCAACGTCATATAATCGCTGCGGACCGATGGACGCTGCGTTTCTCTCCGACCTCCGCCACATCGTGGGCCACGAGCACGTGCTCGACGATGCGCTCGAGCTGCTCACGTATGAATGCGACGCCCTGCCGCACCTGCGCGAAACGCCGGCGGCCGTCGTGCTGCCGTCTTCAGCAGCCCACGTCCAGGCCATCGTCCGGCTCTGCGCGCGGCACGGCGTGCCGTTCGTCGCGCGCGGGCACGGCACCGGTCTCTCCGGCGGCGCCCTGCCCGTTGCGGGCGGCCTCGTCATCGCGCTCGCCCGCCTGAACCGCGTCCTCGACGTCGACATCCCGAATCAGCGCGTCACGGTCGAACCGGGCGTGACGAATCTCGAGATCACGAAGCAGGTCGCGCCGTTCGGCTATTACTACGCGCCCGATCCGTCGAGCCAGCAGGTCTGTTCCATCGGCGGCAACGTCGCCGAAAACTCCGGCGGCGCGCACTGTCTGAAGTACGGATTCACGACGCACCACGTCCTCGGCGTCGAGGCCGTGCTGCCGGACGGCGAGTTCATCCACATCGGCGGCACCCTGGCCGACACGCCGGGACCGGATCTGCTCGGCCTGCTGATTGGATCCGAGGGCACGCTCGCGATCGTCACGAAGATCATCGTCCGGATCCTGCGGCGGCCCGAGGCCGTGCAGACGCTGCTCGCGGCGTTCGACACAATCGACGCGGGCGGCGCGGTCGTCTCGGACATCATCGGCACCGGGATCATTCCCGCCGCCATCGAGATGATGGACGCGCTCGCGATCAAAGCGGCCGAAGCGGCGGTCCATCCGAATTTCCCGCCGGCCGACACCGTGCTTATCGTCGAACTGGACGGTCCCGCGTCGGAAGTGTCGGCACTTTTCGAAATGGTGAAAGAGATCTGCGCGCTGCGGCAAGCCACCTCGATAGAGGTGGCGCAAGACGACGCCCAGCGGGCGCGCATCTGGCGCGGACGCAAAGCCGCGTTCGCCGCGATGGGCCGCGTGTCGCCGAACTACTACGTACAGGACGGCGTCGTCCCGCGCACGAAGCTGCCGGAAGTCCTCAATCGGATTCGTCAGCTCGAAGCGCGATCAGGACTGCGCATCGGCAATGTGTTTCACGCCGGCGACGGCAACCTGCACCCGCTGATCTGTTACGACGAGCGCGTGCCGGGCGAGGCGGACAAGGCCGTCGAGGTCGCCGCCGAAATCCTCACCTACTGCATGGACGCCGGCGGCTCGCTGACCGGCGAGCACGGGATCGGCGCCGACAAATCGCAGTACATGCCGAAGATGTTCACGGCCGAGGATCTCGCGCTGATGCAGCGCGTGCGGGCCGCGTTCGATCCGCGCGGGCTGTCGAATCCCGGCAAAGTCTTCCCCACGCCGCGCCTCTGCGGCGAAGTCCCCGGCCCGTACCGCCAGCACCCGGTCGAAGGCGCCGGCCTGGCCGAGCGGCTGTAACCATATATATAAGGATGGCGACCCCGGCGACTCCCAAGGCGGCGCTGCTCCAACCCCAGACGCCCGAGGCGCTTGCCGCCGCGCTGCGGGCCGCATCCGCACAGAAGCAGTCCATCGTCATTCGCGGCGCGGGCACGAAGATGGACTGGGGCCGGCCGGCCGGTCGCATTGACGCGTTCCTCGAGACGCGCGGGCTGCACAAGATCCTCGCGCACGCGCACGGTGATCTGACGGCGACGATCGAGGCGGGCGCGTCGCTCGCCGACGTGAACGCGGCGCTCGCCACGCACGGCCAGTGGCTGCCGCTCGATCCCGCGTTCGCCGATCGCGCGACGATCGGCGGTCTGCTCGCGACCAACGACAGCGGTCCGCTGCGGCATCGCTACGGCACGCCGCGCGACCTCGTGATCGGCGTGCAGATCGCGACCGCCGACGGCACGCTCGCGAAAGCCGGCGGGCAGGTCGTCAAGAACGTCGCCGGCTACGACCTCGGCAAGCTCGTGACCGGATCGTTCGGCAGCCTCGCCGCGATCACCAGCGCGACGTTCAAGCTGTCGCCGCTGCCGAAGGCCTCGAAGACGCTCGTCGTCTCCGTCGACAGCGACGCGCGGCTCGGCGAGATCGTCCGGCAGATGATGGCGAGCCAGCTCGAGCCGCTCGCCTTCGAGTTCAGTAGCGGCACCGTAGCGCGATCCTTTCAGGGTCGCGATCGAGGCGGCCCTGAAAGGGCCGCCCTACTAATCAAGTTCGCCTCGCTGCCCACCGTCGTCGACGCGCAGGTCGCCCAGGCGCGCGCGTTGCTTCAACCGCTCGCCGCATCGATTGACGTTGTCGACGGCGACGCGGAACCGGCGTTGTGGCGCGAACACAACGCGCGGATGTGGGCGGCGCCCTGCGCGCTTAGCGCGCCTGTGGAAAATGTTGCCATCGTCCGCGCCAGCTGGCTGCCCTCCGCCGTCACGACCGCACTGGCGGAGCTGGTGACGATGGGTGCGCCAATTGATCTTGTTGGCCGCGCCGCAGTGGGCGCAGGACTGCTGCGAATCGGCGGCGACACCGCCACGCAGGCGCGCGTCATCGCGCGCCTCCGCCAGTCGGCGTCTGTCGGCAACATCGTCGTGCTGCGCGGATCCGATGCGCTCAAAGCCGCCGTCGACGTGTGGGGACCGATGGGCGATCGCGAGCGGCTGCTCGCGTCGCTCAAGCACGCGCTCGATCCGCGGAACACGCTGAACGCCGGACGAGGGCCCCTCTGATGCCGGCCTTCGACGCCAGCCACGCGCCGGATCCCTCGCTCATCGACAAATGCGTCCACTGCGGGTTCTGTCTCCCCTCCTGCCCGACCTACATGCTGTGGGGCGAGGAGATGGATTCGCCGCGCGGGCGCATCTATCTGATGAAGGCCGGCCTCGAAGGCCGCGCCGAAATGACGGACGGCTTCGTCCGCCACTTCGACGCGTGCCTTGGCTGCATGGCGTGCGTGACGTCGTGTCCGTCCGGCGTGCAGTACGCGCCGCTCATCGAGGCGACGCGTGGTCAGATCGAGCGCCGGCATGCGCGCTCGATCGTCGATCGATGGTTTCGAAGCGCGCTCTTCGCCGTGATGCCGTATCCCGCGCGATTGCGGATCGCGCTGCTGCCGCTCGTCGTACTCGGGTGGATGGGACATGTAGGGCGGGTCCTTCGGACCCGCCAGCCAGCCGGGTCTGAAAAGACCCGGCCTACGAACGGCCGGCCCGCCGGGTCCGGAAGTACCCAACCTCCATTTGGAGTCCTCATGCGCGTACGCGCGATGATCGCGCTGGCGCCGCGCGTGACCTGGGCCTCGCTCTTCGCGCCGATGGTTGCCGAGCGCACGCCCGCCATCGGCGAGCGCCGGCTGACCGTCGGGCTGCTGACCGGCTGCGCGCAGCGCGTCCTGTTCCCGCAGGTCAATGCGGCGACGGCGAACGTCCTCGCGGCCGAAGGCTGCGATGTCGTCGCGCCGGCGGCGCAAGGCTGCTGCGGCGCGCTCGCGCTGCACGCCGGCCGGCTCGACGAGGCGCGCGCGTGCGCGCGCCACACGATCGCGGCGTTCGATCAGGCTGGCATCGATCGCATTGCCGTCAACGCGGCCGGCTGCGGATCGTCGATGAAGGAGTACGGCGATCTGCTGGCCGGCGATCCGGCGTGGGCCGATCGCGCGCGCGCGTTCGCGTCGAAGGTGCGCGACGCGAACGAGCTCGTCGACGAGCTGGGGCCGCCGCGCGCGATGCGGCATCCGCTGAAACTGCGGGTGGCGTATCAGGACGCGTGCCACCTCGCGCACGCGCAGGGCATCCGGCAGCCGCCGCGCAACCTGCTGGCGTTGATCCCCGGCGTCGAGCTGCTGCCGATCGCGGAAGCCGACGTCTGCTGCGGCAGCGCCGGGATCTACAACCTCGTCGAGCCGGAGACGGCGCGGCAGCTCGGCGACCGCAAGGCCGGGTGCATCGCCGCGGTGAATCCCGACGTCATCGCGTCCGCGAATCCCGGCTGCACGCTGCAGATCGCCGCAGCCGCCCGGCGCGGCGGGCACGCGTGGCGGATTCTGCATCCGATGGAAATCCTGGACGCGTCTCTGAGAGGTGGCTGGTGACTGGTGGCTGGTGGCTGATTGAAGACGACCAGGTCGGCCCCTACGGTCCGAACAGCTCGCGCGCGCGCGTCAGTGCCCGGCGCATGTACTCCGAGAGTGGACCGGTCGGGCACGAGAGCTCGAGCACGATCCACTCCCCGTACGCGAGCCGATCGAGCGTCTCGCGGATGTGACGCCAGTCGATGATGCCGTCGCCCGGCGGCAGGTGATCGTCGAACGTCCCGCGATGATCGTTGGCGTGCACGTGCTTGAGCCGGTCGCCGGCGACCTCCACGAACCGATCCCATTGATGGCCGAGCGTCGCGTGCGACGTGTCGAAGCACACGCCGACCGCGCGGTCGAGCGGCTTCACGAGCGCGGCGAACTCGTCGGGGTGCCCGCCGATCAGGTGCGGCAGCGGCGTCTCGACCAGCAGCGTGACGTCCATGTGAAGGCACGCCCTGGCCAGCACGCGCAGCGACGCCCCGCAATTCGCGAGGCGCTCGTCGACGTTCTGGCCGTTGCGCACGACGTCGGTCGGATGCACGACGATGCGCGAGCCGCCGACTTCACGCAGGGCGGCGGCCGCCGCGAGAATGGCGCCGATGGCCGCGTGCCGGTGATGCGGATTGGGATCGGAGAGATCGAGCAGGCCACCGAACGGCGCGTGCATCGCGATCGGCTCGATGGCGAGCTGGCGCAGCCGCTCGCCGAGGGCGACGATCTGATCGTGCTGCCACGGATCGAAATGCCGCGGCGGCGTGCCGAGCTCGACGGCCGTCACGCCGGCGCCGCGCAGGCCGTCCAGCGTCTGCGCGATGGGCGTGTTCACGCAGCATCCGGTCGACGCCGCCAGCCGCCACGTCATCCGTGCACCGCCTCGAGCAGCCGCCCGCGATCGACGCGCAGGTCCTGGCCGCACGGCTGGCGCGGACACAGGTTCTTCTCCTGCGCCGACGTGCAGTTGAAATCGATCCCGCGATCGGCACCCGCCTCGATGAGGCCGGCGAACACGCGCACGTCGAATTCCGCCCGCGTCTCCGCGTCCAGCCACGCCCACCGCCGGCCCCACCCGTACTCGGCGGCGTACCGGGCGTGCACGATCGCCGCGATGTCGCGCGGCGCCACCCCGCCCGCCATCAGCGCGCGCGTGACGTGCTGAAGGCTCGTCGGCTGCAGCAGCCAGTCGTTCGGCTCGCCGAGCGGCCGCGTGACGCACGCCGGCAGCGCCGCCGGCAGCGCGCGGAAGAGCGCGTCGCCCTCGGCCACGCTTCGCCGCGGTGACGCGTAGAACCGCCGATGCGACTGCGCGAGGCGCGAGGCGGCGTACGCATCAAAGAGCGCGACGACGCCCTGCGTGACGACGGGCAGCTGCACCGATCGGCGTCGCGCGGCTCGGGCGGCGTGCGCGAACTCCCGGCCGTGCGACAGCAGATGCTCCAGCGACTCGTCGCCGCGCGGCACGGCGATGAACGGCCGCCGCTCCGACGCGCCGCGATGCGCGACGATGTCGGGACGGAAACGGTGCTTCTGATAAGCGCCGAACGCGACGCGCATGTGGCGCAGGTCCATCGGATCGCCGGCGTATGACAGATCGATCGACGTGCACTCGCGTCCGGCCAGGCCGGTGCCGACGACGACCCCGTTCAAGACGACGGGGATCGGCGACCGCGGCTCGGCCCGGCGCAGGATCCGGTGCGCGAGGTACTCGACGAGCATGCCCGCGCCGACGTACGCGCGCGCGTGCCGCTCGCTGAGCGGCGTTGTCAGCCACGGCGGGCGGCGCGACGGTAGCGTCGCCTGCCAGCGCGGCGGTTCGGCGACGAGCGCGGCGAGACGATCGACGGCCGGGGAGTTCAGGGGCACTTGGCCCGTGAAATGATAGCCGCGGCCGGTCATCAGCGTCAGCAGCGGCAGATCGAAGCGGCGCAGCACGTGCCGCGCCGCGCGGTAGACCGGCTCGAGTTTGAAGAACACTTCAGCCGGATGGTGGTACGCCTCGCCCGGACTGTCGGCGTTCTGATAGTCGACATCCAGGTGGATGAGCACGCTCTTCTCGTCCCACAGCGACCGCGAGATATCCGCGCCGGCTGCGAGCAGCGCGTCGAGCCGTGCGGTCGTGTAGCGCGGTGCACGTCCCCAGGTCGCGATCCGCGCGCCGTGATCCGTGAGTCCGGCGAGATCGGCGCACGTCGGCCCGGCCGCGACGCCGCCCGGCGCGCCGCAATACTCGAGGATGCGCGCGCGCACGTACGGATCCGCGTAGTACTCGAGTAATGACGAGATCCGGGCCATCGTTGCCACATCAGGGGGCTGGGGGCTGGTGGCTAGTGGCTGGAAGAGATTTGTCACCAGGCACCAGTCACCAGTCACCAGTCCCCTTCGATTCTTCCGGCACCACGCGAACGTCGAGGGCTACGGTCAGACCGGCGCCCAGCGTGCGCGCGACGATGGATTCCTCGCGCGCCTGCCGGGCCAGCGCGCGGACCCGCTCGGCGTCGCCGTCGCCGAGCACGACGACGCACGGCGTGAGCAGGACGCGCGACGCGCCCTGCCGGTCGTCTGGAATCTGCAGCTGGCCGCTCGAGACGTAGCCGAGCACGTCGATACCCTCGGCGCGCGCGAGCGCGAGGAGGGTGCTCATGAAACAACTTTCAGCCGCGAGCAGTAGCAGATGCTCCGGGCTCCACTCGCCTTCGTGGCCAACCGTCAGCGACCGGCCTTCGCCGGACATGCCCGTGCCGGCGAGGCCGGCGTTCCAGACGGTCTCGGTCGTGAACGTCAACGCGCGCGCGGGGGGGACTTTCGGCACGACTGATTCCTTAGAGACGCGTCCTCGCTGTTTTCGTGAATGGAAGGGCCACGGAGACACCGAGACACGGAGGCGCGGCACGGATTCGGCGGGTCGGCCTGCTCTGCAGGCCGACGATCACGGCCGAATCGGTCGAGACACGAGCCTCGGACATCTCCGCGTGGCTCGCGTCTCGATCCGAATCCGGCCGGGTCGCCGCTGCGCGGCGCCCGCCGAATCTCGATCCCCGCGCTCTGCGGGCTCAGCGGTTTCTGCGTTCATCGTCGTTCTTCTCTGTGTCTCCGTGTCTCTGTGGCTCGTCTTCTCTTCACGTGACCGCGTCAGCGCCGGATCGTCAGCACCGGACACGTCGCGCGGCGGACGACCTGATTCGTCGTCGAGCCGAACAGCATGAGGTCGATCGCGTTGCGGCCGTGCACGCCCAGCACGATCAGATCGGCGCTCTCCTCGGCCGCGATCTCGAGAATCGCACGGTACGGCTTGCCGTGCGCGAGCCGCGTGGACGCCGAGCACCAGTGCGCGGCGCCGTCAGGGACGAGCTTCGCCAGGTGCGCGGCGGCGTCGTGCTCCCGAAACTGCCGGTACTCGGGCACGTTGATGGGCCGGTTGGCGAGCGGCTCCATGTCGGTCGGCCACTCGAGCACGTGCAAGATCGTCACGTGCGCGTCAGATTCCTGCGCGAGGGACAGCGCCGATTCGAGCGCGGCGAGCGACGGATCCGCGAAGTCCACCGGGCACAGCAGCTTCTTGAACGGCAGTTTCGATGTCGCGTGCGCGCGCGGCGGCACGGTCAGCACCGGGCAGTGCGCGCGACGCAGGACCTTCTCGGTCACCGATCCCAGAATCGCGTGATCGAAGCCCGTCGCGCCGTGCGTGCCCATCACGATGAGGTCCGCGTGCAGCGACGTCGCGGCCGCGAGAATCTCGATCGTCGGCGTGCCCATCTGGACCAGCGCCTCGGTCACCAGACCCGCGGTCTTCGCCGGGCGCAGCAGCGCCGTCATCTCGTCCGTCATCTGCTCGACGGCGTTGGCGTCGGGAATCGAATTGTCGACGGCGCCCACCATCGCAAGGCCGGGCACCGGCAGGAACACGGGGTGATACGTGTGCAGCGCGACCAGCTTCGCGCGATACCAACCGGCAATCGCGATGGCGTGGTCGAGCGCGTGACGGGAGGCGTCGGAAAAATCGAGCGGGCAGAGAATGGTATTGATGGTAGCCATACCAATCAGCAATCCGCGATCCGTACCAGATCGCCCGCGCACCCAGCGTTTCCTCGCAGTTGCGGCGAGCCGCCGGACGGGCGCGACAGGAAAACGGCATGCGATGCCGGATTCTCGGTAAGTCCGTGCAAGGACCGCTGGTTAGCGGAGCATTCCATGGCACTTCGATTGCGACCACGAAGGCTGAGGGTCCCCATGGCTCGACGAGCCGCGCGCGGCAATCGCCTTCGCTCCTTCGTCTGCGGCGTGGATTTTTCCCGACACTCGCGCCCCGCCCTGCGGTGTGCCGCGGCGCTGGCGTCCGTGGCCGGGGCGCGTCTGACGGTCCTCTTCGTCGACGATCCGCTGCTGGTCGCCGCCGAGGCGCGTCAGGGCCGGAACGGCGAGTCCAGAGGCCGCCGCAAGACGCGCGCGGCGCTCGCCCGCTTCGTCACGACATCGCTGAAGGGCGCCGCAGACGGCGTGCGGTGCGCGACGGCCGTGGGCCAGGCCGGCCCGGGCATCGTGCGATTCGTGCGGCGCCAGAAGGCCGACCTGGTCATCGTCGGCACGCGCGGCATCGGCGGGGCGCGCGCGCTGCTCTTCGGCTCGACCACGAACTATGTGGTCCGCCACGTCCGCATTCCCGTCCTCGTCGTGCCGGCGCCGCGACCGAGCGCCCTTTGACCGGTGTGAACGATGTGAATGATGTCATCGATGTCACCGGCGCCGGCCTCTCGGACGCCGACGCCGCCATGCGCTTCGAGGAGGACGGCCCCAACGAGCTCCCGTCGACGCGGCCGCGCGGGCCCTGGCGCCTGCTCGGCGGCATCGTGCGCGAGCCGATGCTGCTCCTGCTGCTCGGCGCTGGCGGGACCTACGTCCTGCTCGGCGACGCCGCCGAAGCGCTGGCGATCGTCGGCGCGATCGTCGTCGTGATCGCCATCACGCTCTATCAGGAGAACCGGACCGAGCGGACCTTGTTCGCGCTGCGGGAACTGTCGAGCCCGCGCGCGCTGGTCGTCCGCAGCGGCGTCATCCGGCGGATCGCCGGACGCGATGTCGTGCGCGGCGACCTGGTGATCCTCGAAGAAGGCGCCCGCGTGCCGGCCGACGCCATCGTCCAGTCCACGACCAACCTGCGAATCGACGAATCGCTGCTGACCGGTGAATCGGTCCCTGTAAGCAAAGTCCGCAGGGGCGCCAGTGTCGAACCGATCGCCCCGGACGCCGGCGTCCCCGGGGGCGACGATCGGCCCTTCGTCTTCTCCGGCACTGTCGTCGTGGCCGGGTCCGGCATGGCGCGCGTGTACGCGACCGGCACCGCGACGGCCATGGGCCGCATTGGACGCGCGCTCGACACGATCGAGATCGGGCGCACGCGGCTGCAGCAGGAGGTGAGCCGCGTCGTGCTGCTCCTCGCGTCGATCGGCCTGTCGGTCTGCGCGCTGGTGGCGGTCGTCTACGGCGTGACGCGCGGGCGATGGCTGGACGGCGTGCTCGCCGGCCTCACGACGGCGATCGCGATGGTGCCCGAGGAATTCCCCGTCGTGCTCACGATCTTCCTCGCGCTCGGCGCGTGGCGTATCGCGCAGCATCGCGTGCTCACGCGGCGCGTGCCGGCGATCGAAACGCTCGGCGCGGCGACCGTGCTCTGCGTGGACAAGACGGGCACGCTGACGATGAACCGGATGGCGATGGAGGCGGTCTGGGCGGCGGACGCCGCCGCTGAAGCGAGCGCGGACGCGCGGTTCTCCGAGGCCGAACGATCGGTCGTCGAGAGCGCCGCGCGCGCGAGCCGGACCACGCCGTTCGATCCGATGGAACGCGCCCTCGTCAACGAGGCCGCGCGGATCGGGATTCCCGCGCCGGACCCAGTCGCGCTCGTGCGCGAGTACCCGATGTCGGACGACACGCTCGCGATGGCCAATGTGTGGAATGCATGGAATGCATGGAATGTCTGGCGCGACCCGTCGGGCGGCCGGCCGCGCGCGGCGCTCAAGGGCGCGCCTGAAACCGTCGCCGCGCTGTGCGGGCTCGACGAAGCGACGACCGCAGGCGTCATGCGGCGCGTCGAGCGCATGGCCGGGCGCGGCCTGCGCGTGCTGGGCGTCGCGCGCGCGGCGGCGGTGCCGGATCCGCTGCCGGACACCGTGCGCGGCTTTACTTTCGACTTTCTCGGGCTCGTCGGCTTCGCCGATCCGGTGCGGCCCGGCGTCCCGGACGCCATCGCCGAGTGCGCGAACGCCGGCATCCGCGTCGTGATGATCACGGGCGACTATCCCGCGACGGCGCTCCACATCGCCGAGGAGATCGGGCTCGACCATGTCCGCACGTGCCTGACCGGATCGGATCTGACGCGCATGGACGACGGCGAGCTGCGGCGCTGCATCACGACGGTGAGCGTGTTCGCCCGCATGGTGCCGGAACAGAAGCTGCGGCTCGTCACGGTCTTCAAGGCCAACGGCGACGTCGTCGCGATGACCGGCGACGGCGTCAACGACGCGCCGGCGCTGAAGGCGGCCGACATCGGCATCGCGATGGGCGGCCGCGGGACCGACGTCGCGCGCGAAGCGGGCGCCCTCGTCCTGCTGGACGACGACTTCACGTCGATCGTCCGCACCGTGCGGCTGGGCAGGCGGATCTACGACAACATCCGCAAAGCCATGTCGTACGTGCTGGCCATCCACGTGCCGATTGCCGGGATGGCGCTGCTGCCGGTGCTGTTCCGGTGGCCCCTTCTCCTGCTGCCCCTGCACGTCATCTTCATGGAGCTCATCGTCGATCCGGCGTGCTCGATTGCCTTCGAGCTCGAGCCGGAGGAAGCCGACGTGATGCGCCGCCCGCCGCGTCCGCCCGCGGCGCGGCTGCTCGATCGGCGCTTCGTGACGAGAAGCCTGCTGCAGGGCGCCGGCGCGTTGGCGGTCTCGGCCGTCGTCTACCTCGCGGCGCGGTCGCAAGGCCTCGACGAACGCGACGTGCGGACGCTGACGTTCACCACGCTCATCATCGCGAACCTGTCGCTGATCTTCGCGAACCGATCGTTCACGCGGCCGACATGGTCAGGGGTGACCGGATGGCGCTCGTCGAACCCGGCGCTCTGGTGGCTGGCCGGGACGGCGCTGTCGACGCTGGGGCTGATCCTGTTCGTGCCGGCGCTGCGGGATCTGTTCGCGCTGTCGCAGCCGCACGCGATCGACCTTGCCGTCTGCGCGCTGGCCGGCGCGACGGCCGTGCTCTGGATGGAGATGACCAAGAAGCGAGTGTGATTTATGACCCTACATCTGCGAACCCCGTTGACCCGCATCGCGTCCAGCCTCGTCTTCGCCGGCGCGCTGTCGAGCGCGGCCGCCGCGTCGCCTCCGGGCGGCGCGATTCTCCGCGTTCACGTCACGAGCGCCGTGCGCTCGATTGACGGCACGTGCGTCCTGATTCACCAGCGGCACGAGCAGGGCGGGACGGTGCTCTACTTCCTGACGTCGGCGCACCTGTTCGAGGACGCCGGTCCGCATCGCGTGCGCGTGAAGCTGAACGCGTGGGAGACGATCGACGTCGCCGCCGACGGCATGTTCGTGCCGGCGTCGACGCCCGGAGAGATCGCGATTCTGCGCGCCGTCACGAAGACGGGCGCGTACGCGGGCCTGGTGACCGTGCCGATCGCGTTCGACCCGCCGGCCACGGGCGACGTATTCGTCGTGTCCGGGCTGGATCCGGCCGGTGCGCGCGCGACCAGCGCGCAGCGCGTCCTGTTCAGCGGGGCGCAGTTTCTGATCGGCGATCGCCCGCCTGCAGACCTGCACGATTGCGCCGGCGCGCCCGCGCTGCTGCCGGCCGGCGTATACGGGCTCGTCAGCGAATGCGGCAGCGGACTGCCGCCCGTCGTCTCGCTGCTCTCGCCGGCGCGCGCGTTCATCGCCGATCACGTCCCCGGATGGGACGCGTCGCCGTCGCGCACCACGCAATACGAGGTCGTCTGGCGCGACACGGCAGGACCGGTGCTCACGGTCGCCTGCGATGACGTGAGGACCGGCGCGGTGCAGGTCCCGGTCCAGATGATGCCGCGACAGACGCTGGTGGACGCGACCGCCGAGTTCACGAGTCCCCAGTCCCTGCGCCTCGGCGACGTCATCGTCGACGGCGTTATGGATCACGCCGTGAAGGTGCGCTTCACGATGGTGGGCGTGCCGCCGCCGCTGACGAAGGATCCCGGCGCGGTGTGCCCGCAGGGCCAGGCGCTGGTCACGATCAAGGCGACGCTCGTGCAGTGGCCGTAGCAGAAGATGGAACCACATTTTCTTTTCTGCGGTTTCAGCGAGTTCTGCGTTGATCCTCGCCTGTCCTGAGTCACGTTCGAGCTATCGATACATCCTCAGCTGTAGAAACAACGCGCGCGGGGCGGCGCCGAACTCGCTGCCGAGCTGCAGCCCGAACGGCGCGCGGCCGTACGGCGCGTAGCCGCTCACGAGGACGGACCAGCGGTCGCCCGACGTGATCGTCAGTGACGGCACGACGACGCCCGAGCCGTCGGCGGAATTCTGCAGCCACTGCCCCGCCAGCGCGATCTCCGGCGACCACTCGTACGACGCGAGCGCCGCCAGCGCATGCCGACCGAGGATCTGCGTGTCGCCGCGGAGATAGCGTTCCTGAAACGCGGGATCCTGCAGTTGTGCGAGCATCGCGGCTGCAGAGGCCACGCCGTACCCGGAGTAGTGGTACTCGACGTACGTCAGCAGCCCATGACCGAGCGGGACCCGGTACGAGCCGCCGGCCACCGCTTTCGTCACGTCACCGAAGCGCGCCGCCTCGCCGTGGACTTCGACGTCGCCGATCGCGATCGAAGACGTCGCGCCCGCGAACGGGTCCGACGCGCGCCTCCCCGCCATCACCTCGACGTCGGCTTCACCCGCGTACCCGCGGACGCGCGCCGCCGCGACGGATCGATCGATCGACGTCCCGAGAGCGCCGACCATGTCGAGCGAGACGCGATCGGCGAGCCTCACGTCCGCCCGCGCGGCGTCGACGCCGCGCCGCCACTCGCGATCGGCCTCGAGCGGCGTGAACGGCGCGAACAGATCGACGGCGCCGAACATCACGCCGCGGCCCCAGCCGATCGCCTGCCGTCCGATGGTCACAGTGGCGCGCGGCAGCCGGACGCGGAGCGCGGCGCGGTCGACTTCGGCGCGCCAGTCGGCGTTTGCACCCGACGCGACGCGCCAGTCGAGCTGCGTCATCCGATACGGCGCCTCGGCTTCTGCCGGCAGCACGCCGGCGCCGAGTGTTGTCGCCGTGGACGACCACGCGCGCACGCGCTGCTCGAACGCGCCTTCAACGGTCACGCGATCGGATACGCGCGCCGACGGCTCGAGCCGGACGCGCCAGAAGCCGGTGGCGCTGCCGCGGTCAGGAAACAGGAGCGGATCGTCCGGCAGCTGCGACAGCAGGAGGCTGCTCTTCACCGACGATCGCAGTGTGAATGCGGAATCCTCCGAAGGTGGCTGCGCCGGCTGGCCGGACGCGCGTCCGCTGGTCCCGCTGAAGATGCCACACAAGATGATCGCGACGATGACCGCCACCCTGCGCCACGGATGCGGCCACATGGTCACGCTCCGACGGCCTGCACGGTGGCCGCCGGCAGGATCGTGTGTGGTGGCTCGCCCCCCGTGCGCTCGTCGCGCGCGACGCGGCCGTCCACGAGCGTCACGATGCGCACGGCATGCGCGACGACGCGCGGATCGTGCGTGGAGAAGATAAACGTCATGCCGTGACGGTCGCGCAGATCGCGCATCAGGTGCATGAGCGTCTCGGCGTTCTCGCCGTCGAGATTCGCCGTCGGCTCGTCGGCGAGCACGATCGCGGGCCGCGCCGCGACCGCCCGCGCGACGGCGACGCGCTGCTGCTGTCCGCCGGAGAGCTCGTTGATCCGCCGGTCCGTCAGATCGGCCAGGCCCAGTTCCGCGAGCACCTCCTGCGCGCGCGCGCGACGATCGAGGCCGGCGCCCTGCAGCTCGAGCACGAACTCGACGTTCTCGCGCGCCGTCAGGACGGGCACGAGGTTGTAGGCCTGGAAGACGAAGCCGAGCGACTGCAGCCGCAGGTGCGCACGCTCGTGCTTCGAAAGCGCCGCAATCGGGCGGCCGAGCACGAGCAGCTCGCCGGCGGTCGGCACATCGAGCGCGCCGATCAGATTGAGGAGCGTCGTCTTGCCGCTGCCGGATGGTCCGACCAGCGCGAGGAATTCGCCCGCGCGGACGTCGAGGTCCACGCCGCGCAGGGCCCACACCTCCTGCCGGCCGCTGGCGAACGTCTTCGTCACGCCCCGCGCGCGCACGATGGGTTCCCGTCGCTCAGTCATGGCGTCACCGTCATTCCACTATTGCGCCACCCGCAGTGCGACCGCCGGATCGGTCCGTGCCGCGTACCACGCGGGATACAGCGACGCGAGAATCGTCGCGCCCATCGCGACGGCGCTGACGTAGACCACGATCCACCAGCCGAAATCACCGTAGATCACGGGATCGAAGAGAACGCCCTGGAACGCGTACGTGCCGCCCAGATACCGGCTGAAGTCGAGTCCGGAGCGCGCGAGCTTCCAGACGAGCGGCACGCCGGCGGCCACGGCCAGCACTGCGCCGCCGCCGCCGAGCATCAGCGCTTCTTGCACGATCAGCCAGACCATCCGCGGACCGTTCATGCCGAGCGCGGCGAGCACGGCGAATTCGCGCCGGCGCTCGAGCACCGCGGCGAGCTGGGCGCTGGCGACGCCGAGCAGCACGATCAACAGGATGATGCCGCTCACGAAGCGCGTCATGGCCGCGTCCTGCTTGAAATGTCCTTCGATGTCCGGCGCCAGCTCCGAGAGCGTCATGACCTCGTCTGCGGCCGCGACCGATCCAGCCAGCCGCGCGCGGACGCGATCGATCTCGCGATAGTCGTTCAACACGATCGACACTTCGCCCGCGCCGGCGAATCCGGTGAGCCGCTGCAGATCCTCGAGGACGACCTGACAGACGGCGAGGTCGGTGTCGTCGCTGCCGGTCGAGACGATGCCCACCAGACGAAACAGGGCGCTCTGGATTTCGCCGCCCGGCCCCACCGTCGTCGCGACGATCTCGTCGTCGAGATCCGCTGACAGGCGATCGGCGATCGCGCGGCCCGCGACGAGCGCGCCTCCGTCGTCCGCGCGCAGGTAGCGTCCGCGCCCGATCGTCTGCACGTAGCGAAACGTCCGCGGCTCGATGTCCGGCTGCACACCCGTCAGCTCCACGGGCACGACGTGCGTGCCGACCGCGAGCAGCACCTGCGCACGGGCCCGCGCAGTCACCGAGGCCACGCCGGACATTGCCTGCGCGGCCGCGAGGTCGGCGCGCCAGTCCGCGAGCCGCAGACGCGGATCGCGGCGTCCGCGCCAGCCCGCCGGCACGACGCGCACGTGGCCGAGCCCGCTGGCGGATCCAGCGCGCGCGAACAGTTCGCCGCGGCCGCGGTTCAGGCTCTCCATGAACAGCGCCAGCAGACAGCCGATCGCGACGCCGACGATCGACAGCACCGTGCGCCGGAGATTGCGTCCGACGCTGCGCGCCGCGTATCTCGTCGACACCATCGCTACTCCCTCAACGCGCGCGCCGGCTGGAGTCTGGCCGCGCGGAGCGCCGGCCACGTCGACGCCAGGATCGCAGTCGCCATCACGGCAAGCACGACCCGGACGATGTCGATCGACGCCAGGCGCGGGCGGATGATCATCGTGAACGTGACGCCGAACGCCGAAAGGCTGCTCGGCCCGCCGCCGGTCAGCTTCGCCCAGTCCACGCCGGCGTGGTACGCCCACGCCACCACGGCGCCGCCGAGCGCCGTGCCCAACAGCGCGCCCGTGACGCCGAGCGCGAGCGATTCGACGAGGATCATCCCGACGATGCGCGCCGGCGCGGTGCCGAGGGCGAGCAGCATGCCGAACTCGTGCGTGCGCTCGAACGTGGACATCAACGCGGTGTTGGCGACGCCGGCCGCGGCCGCGACGAAGACGAGCAGCAGGACGAACACCCACATCACCGACACGAGATCGACGAGGTCGTTCATACCGGGCGCGGCCGTCTTCCAGTCCAGCACCTCGACGCCGGCCAGCTCCGGCGATCCGCTCAGTCGTGCCGCCAGCGGCCCGGCGCGCGCCGGATCCCGCGCGTAAATGACCAGCTCGTGCGCTTCGTCGCCCATCGCGAACAGCTCGCGCGCTTCAGCGATCGGCAGGACGATCGCCTGGCGATTGACGAGGTCGACGGACGTGTCGATGAGCGCGGCCACGGTGAAGAGATCGTTGGCGAGCGACCCGTCCACGCCCTGCCCGACGATCGCGATCTCGGCGCCCTGCCGCACGCCCATCTGCTCCGCCAGCAGCCGGCCCATCAGCGCGCGACGGCCGCCGAGCGGCACCTTCGAGCCCGGGAGCAGGCGCGACGGACCGGTGGCCTCGGCCATGTCGACGCCCACGACGACGACGGCGAACCCCTCCTCGCCGAGCGCCGCGAGCGCCGGCGCGTAGACGCGCGTGTCCACGCCCGCGACCTCGGGATCGCGGCCGATCGCGGCCACGGTGCGCGACACGCCGCCGAGCGTCTTGTCCATCGCGCGCGTGCGGCGCCACTCGGGCGCGTGCGCCTGGACGTGGCCCAGCATCGGCCCGGTGATCGTGTCGACGAGATAATCGGTTTCCCAGCGCAGGATGCCGTCGTAGATCAGCACGAGCGTCACGGAGAGCCCGATGGCGATGAGCGCCAGCGTCGTGCGCCGCGGATTGCGCCACAGATTGCGCCACGCGATGCGCCACGTCGTGAGAACGGTCACTTGCCCCGCTCCAGCCTCGAGAGACTGAAGGTCTCGCTGGGAATGGCGACGTCGAATTGCACGTCGAGATAGCGCATCTCGGTCCGCTGCTCCGGCTGGTCCACCGGCGCCAGCATCATGTGGGCCGGCAGCCGGCGGCCGCCGAGCGTCCTGACCTCGTCGAACGTCATCACGCGGGCCAGGCGGCCCTTGCGATCGAAGTGCCGCTCCTCGACCGGCAGATTCGCGTCGTCGATCAGAATGTCAATCCGCGCCCAGCGTCCAACGACGCCGGGTTTCACGCTGAGCGTGAGCCACCAGCCGGGCGGCGCGTCCGACCGCCGGTCGATGCGTGAGGTGAAGTCCTTGTGCATCGACGACTCTTTCACGAGGTCGTCGTTCGTGAAGTCGGTGCCCATCCAGGAGCCGAGCATCATCGAGGGCGGGACGCGGATGGTGCGCGCGATGCGCGGCAGGAAGTTCCAGAGATTCGATCCGACGCGCAGCGTGGCCGTGCCCTCTTCACGCGGCGGCGCCTCGATGACGATGAGCGCGTCGTCTTCACCGCGCGTCCACGCCTTGAGGCGCATCGTGCGCGTCGAGCGCGGGCTCGTGACGACGACTTCCATGCGCGCGACGCTGCTTTTCGAGCGATAGAGATCGTCGAGGTGCGCGAGCACCGCGTCAACGTCTGGCGGCGCGGGATGCTGCGGCGCGCGAGCCGCCGCGCCGCCTGGGATCGCGAGGGTCACCAGTGCCGCGAGGCACGCGAGGCAGACCGGAGGAATCGGCATTCGATGGTCTCCACATCGAATGCGTTGCAAGCGGCAGACCGGTCAGTGCCGGTTAGCGATCGACGTCCGCGCGAACGAACCGGTCGGTCGGTGTGAGCCGGAGGAAATGGTCGGCCACCATCTCCTGGAGCAGCGTGTCGCACATCTCAGGATCGAGATTCCAGAGACGTTGCGCCTGTCGGCGCGTCAGGCAGAGCCCGGGAACTTCCTGGTACTCGGCGCGAATCAGCTGCTCCCAGTCGTGAAGGTCTGCGTGCTGCTGGGTTATCGTAAACATGGAAGTACCCGTAGCCGTACAAAGCACAAGCCGCGCCACCCTACGCCGCAAGCGATCCGCGTCAAACGCGGCGGCGCGCGCCAGCCTCCGACGGGAAACCGTCGCAGAAAGGCGGCAGTTCGTGTCTACTCACGACGACGCGCGCAGGCAACGGCGCGCGGCCGGGCGATGGAGTCAAGTCACTGATGCCGTGTGAGATGCGGCCAGCTTCCGGCGTGCGTCACGTGTGGCATCGGCATTGCTCCTTCATGAAGCGCCACCGCCTGACCGCTTCGAGGCTTCCAGTGTCGTCACGAAAAAACATCGTCTGGTCGCTCACCTTCGCGGCCGTTCTGCTCGGCATCGGCTGGGCGTCGCGCGCCGAGGCGCAGGGACGATACGGCCCGCGACGCGTGGTCGTCGTCGGCGGCTTCTACGCCGATCCGTTCTGGTACGACCCGTGGTACGGCGCGCAGTGGGGACCGTATCCCTATCCGTACCGGTTCGCGAACGCGGATTCAGCCGTCAAGCTCGAGGTCAAGCCGAAGCAAGCCGAGGTCTACGTCGACGGCTACTACGCGGGCATCGTCGACGACTTCGACGGCGTGTTCCAGCGGCTGCACGTGCCTCCAGGCGAGCACGAGATCTCGCTCTACCTCGATGGCTATCGCGCCGTGCATCAGAAGGTCTATCTCACGCCGGACAACACGTTCAAGATCAAGTACCAGATGGAGCGGCTCGCGGGCGGTGAGACGCCAGAGCCGCGGCCGCAGCCGGTGAATCCGCTGCCCGAGGCGGAGCCCGCGCCGGGACAGGCGGTCCCGGGACAGCCGTATCCGATGCCGCCGCCGCGCGGACCGGTCGGCCGGCGGATGCCGCCGCCGCAACCGATGCCACCGCAGCAAGCGCCGCCGCCTCCGCCGCCGCAAGGCGCTCCGGGCGGCAGCGGCACTCCCCAGACGGCGTACGGCACGCTGTCGATTCGCGTGCAGCCGGGCGGCGCGGAGATTCTGATCGACGGCGAACTCTGGCGCGGACCGGAAGGCCCCGAAGACCAAGTCCGGCTGGTGATCGACGTGGCTGAGGGTCAGCACACCGTCGAAATTCGCAAGGCCGGGTATCGCACCTACGTCACCGGTGTCGACGTGCGGCGCGGTGAGACCGTGCCCGTCAACGTCAGTTTGCGGGCGCAGTAAGTCGAGATGTAGGGCGGGTCCTTTCGGACCCGCCTGATCAGCATCGTGACTGGCGGCTGGAAGCACTCCCAGTCACCAGCCACCAGCCACCAGCCACCAAGGAGATCGCGGTGACATCGTTTCGAACGCTCACATTCATTCTTTCGCTGTTTTGCGCACCAGCCTTCGCAATCGCCCAACAGGCGGGCGCGAGCACCGCGCAGCCGATCGGCACTCAGGGACCGATGACGGTCGAGCGGATGCACACCGGATTTCTGATCACCCCTGGCGTCAAGATCACCGACGTCGCGCGCACCACCTCCGAGCTCGTCGGCGGCTCCGCGGGGTGGGTGACTGACCGGACGTTCTTTATCGGCGCCGGCGGGTACTGGCTCGCGAATCAGTCGAGCACGCGGAAAATGGGATACGGCGGGCTGGTCGTGCAGTGGCTCGCGCGCACCGACGAGCGCGTTGGCTTCAGCGTGAAGGGATTGTTCGGCGCGGGCGCCGCGACGGTCCCGGGGACGGCAACGCAGGTCTTGTTTCCACCGAACTACCCATTCGGGCCTGACGGACACATGCTGACGGGCGATCCGCTGATGCATCCCACGATGACGACGACGACCGTGCGGCTGCGTCAGGAATTCTTCGTGGCGGAGCCGGAAGCGAATCTCACGCTGCGGCTGACGAAGCGCGTGCGGCTGGCGGGCGGTGTCGGCTACCGCGCGGTCTCAAGAGATCACCGCGACGGAACGCAGCTGAGCGGCGTCACGGGAACCGTGGGATTGCAATGGGATGTGGGGATGTGAGGATGTGGGGATGTGAAGAGTTGCAGAGTCGCCGGACTCTTCCCTTCGTCAGATTCTCAAATTCTCAAATTCTTACATGCTCACATCACGCCGCTTCTCACATACTGATCGCCGGGCCCCCGCCGCAGGAACCTTGACGCCTCGAGCTCGTCGAGCACGGCGTCGCACGTATCGCCGTCGAGATTCCAGAAGCGCCGCACCTGCGGCTTGGTGAGCCGCAGGCCCGGACTCTCTCTGTATTCCGCCTGCACGAGACGAATCCACTTGTCGAGATTCGCGGGAGCCTCTGCCAGCGCTGACATTCCTTCCAGGGTCACCATCGGACTTCCTTCTTACGCATGTTGCTCGATCGCGCCCGCGTCCTCGTGAGACAGATCGACGTCTTCGACCAGATGATGCGAGCGGCCGAGGCCGCAGCGGGCGATGCGGTCGCCCAGCGTGGACCGTTTGATCTGCAGGAGCTCGGCGGCGCGCGATTTGTTGCCGTTGCTCACTTTGAGCGCCCACGAGATCAGATTGGATTCGAGCTCGCGCAGGCGATCGTCGAGCGCGATCGGCGCGGCCTGCTGCGGCAGCGACGGCGCCGGCAGCGCGGGGTCGGCCGGCTGCGAGCCGGCGCGGAAAAGAATGCCCGCCGACATGCAGCCGACGCGCACGGTGCCGCAGGTGCAGGTCTGCGCGATGCGCTCGCACGCGTTCTCGAGCTCGCGCACGTTACCCGGCCAGCCGTAGCGCATGAACGCCTGCTGAACCGCCGGTGAAATCTCCGGCACGTCTTCGCCGGCGCGGCGGAAGTAACGCTCGAGGAAGTGCTGCATCAGCACCGGGATGTCTTCGCGGCGCTCGCGCAGCGGCGGCAGCGCGACCGGCAGGACATTGAGGCGATAGTACAAATCCTCGCGGAACTTGCCGTCGGCGACCATCTGCTTCAGGTCGCGCTTGCTGCCGGCGATGATGCGCACGTTGACCGGCACGGTCCGCGTGCCGCCAAGGCGCTCGATCGTCCGGTTCTGCAGCACGCGCAGCAGCTTCACCTGCATCGACATCGGCACGTCGTCGATGTCGTCGAGGAAGATCGTCCCGCCTTCAGCCAGCTCGAACCGGCCGGGACGATCCTTGATGGCGCCGGTGAAGGCGCCACGCTCGTGTCCGAACAGTTCGGATTCGATGAGGGTTTCCGAGAAGAGCGCGCAGCTCACGGCGACAAACGGGTGGTGCTTGCGCCGGCTCGACTGGTGAATCAGCGTCGCGGTGACTTCCTTGCCCGTGCCGCTCTCACCGGTCACGAGCACCGTGCTGTCGCTGTTGCCGATCACGCGCAGAAACTCGAACACCGCGCGCATGCGGGCGCTGCGGCCGACGACGACCGAGTCCAACGAAAGGGCCACTGGGGTCATGGACAACCTCACACGAGGCGGAGCGTCTCGAATTCGGGGATTTCGTCGCGCAGCGCCGTCTCGACGCCGAGATACAGCGTCATGTGGGCGCTCGGGCAGCCGGCGCACATGCCGGTGAGTTTCACTTCAGCCGAGTTGCCGGTCACGTCGACCAGCTCGATGTCGCCGCCATCGGCTTGCATGAAGGGGCGGACACGGTCGAGCACGGCTTCCACACGGTCTTTGGTAATCATGAATTCCCTCAGATTCGGGTTACCTGTCCTTGGAAAAGCATCCACCGTGCCAGTTCTCCGGCAACGGAAAGCCGAAAACAGGCGGAAATCCGTGAGAACTTGTGAAGGGAATCACGCGGACTGGGGATTATTTCGCTGATCGATGGAAAAAGCCTCGCCGCGCCGGGCCGGTGGCCGGTGGCCGGTGGCTGGTGGCTGGTGGCTCGTGACTGGTGGCTCGTGACTGGTGGCTGGTGACTGGTGGCTCGTGACTGGTGGCTGGTGGACATGTAGGCCGGGTCCTTTCGGACCCGGCTGTCCGACGGGTCCAAAAGGACCCGCCCTACGTGTCGGCGCCTGGCTTTTCGAGCTTGAACTTCTCGATGCGATATCGAATCTGATCGCGGTTGAGCCCGAGCAAACCGGCCGCGCGGGTCTGATTCCATCCGCTGCGCTCGAGCGCCTGGACGACCAGCGACCGCTCGAGCTGCTCGAGATCGATGCCGGTCGGCGGCAGGGCGACCCCCTCGGTCAGCTTCGGCGCGCCGCCCGACGCGACCGGGAACAGATCGGCGGTCAGCTCGTCGCCGTCGGCCAGCAGCATCGAGCGCTCGACGGCGTTGCGGAGTTCGCGGATGTTGCCCGGCCAGCCGTACGTCTGCAGGCGCTTCATCGCGTCCGGCGACACGCTGCGCACGTGCTTGCGGAACTCGGTGTTGTAGACGTCGACGAAATAATGCACGAGCGAGGGAATGTCCTCGGCCCGCGCGCGCAGCGGCGGCAGCACGATGGGCAGCACGTTCAGCCGGTAGTACAGGTCCTCGCGGAAGCGGCCCTTCTTCACGTCCTCTTCGAGATTGCGGTTCGTCGCGGCAATGACGCGCACGTCCACGCGGATGTCCACGACGCCGCCCACGCGCTTGAACGTCTTCTCCTCGAGAAACCGCAGCAGCTTCGACTGCAGCCCCTGCGCCATCTCGCCGATTTCGTCGAGGAACACCGTGCCGCCGTCAGCCGATTCGAGCAGCCCGCGCTTCTGCTGCCGCGCGTCGGTGAACGCGCCGCGCTCGTGCCCGAAAAGCTCGCTCTCCAGAATCGTCTCGGCCAGCGCCGAGCACGTGATGTTCATAAACGGCCGCGACGCGCGGTCGCTTGCGTAGTGCAGGACCTTGGCCGCCAGATCCTTGCCGGTCCCGCTCTCGCCCGTCAGCAGCACCGTGGACGCCGGGCTCGCCGCCACTTTCTGCATCAGCGCCTTCGCCTCGGCAATCGCTTTGCTCTGCCCGACGATGCGGTCGACGCCGTAGGGCTGGGCCTGACTCGCGCGCAGCGCCCGCACTTCGCGCCGCAGACGAGTCGTCTCGAGGGCTTTCTCGACGAGCAGCGCGATCTCGTCCAGATTGAACGGCTTGTTCGCGTAGTGATACGCGCCGAGCTTCATCGCCTCGACGGCGGTGTCGATCGTGGAATAGGCCGTCAGCAGGATCACCAGCGTGTCGGCGTCAGCCTCCTTGATCTTCTTGAGGACCGTGAGGCCGTCACCGTCCGGCAGCTTGTAGTCCAGCAGGACCAGGTCCACGCCCTCGGCGTGCTTCTCGACGGCGGCCTTGGCCGTCTCGGCCTCGACGACGCGATAGCCTTCCTGCGTGAGCCGGTCGCTGAGCGACCAGCGGATCAGCTGCTCGTCGTCCACGACGAGCACGGTCGGACGTTGCATGGGGGCTATTCTACGGGAGGTTCTAGAGGTTCTAGAGGTTCTAGGGTTCTAGCTAGGGCTCTAGGGTTCGCCGCGAACCTTTAGAACCTCTAAAACCCTAGAACCTGGCGGGAACAGGCTGTTCAATGCGTCGTGCGGGCGGCGTGGGCCTGAGCGACGAGCTCGGCGACGACATCCATCTCGAACGGTTTGCTGACCACACGGAAGGCGCCCAGGTCGAGGGCACCGCGGACGACTTCCGGCGTGCCGAACGCCGTCATCAGGATGACCTGGGCGTGCGGCGACAGGCGCCGAATGGACGTCAGCAGCGACAGATCCGTGGAATCCGGCAGGCGGAAGTCGAGCAGCACGACATCGAACTCGCGGGACGCGTCGCCCACGGCCTCCCGTGCGCCGCGCCCATCCCCGGTCTCCACGACCTCGTAGCCGTAGTCGGTCAGGGTTTCGGCGACCGACCACCGCATCAGCGGTTCGTCGTCCACGACCAGGACCTTCAAGGATGGGGATTTTTTCGGCATTTGCGAAATATCTCTCGACGTTACGGCTGCGAGTTCCACGACGACCCGCCTTTTCTTGGGCCGGATTGTTCGTTCCAGGCGGCCTCGTTCTTGATGGTGTTCAAAAGTCACGCCACATGCCAAAGCCCGACCAGGCATCGACCGCTGAAGCGCCGCGCGCCCGTCTCGGCCCACTGACGATCGCCTCGATCCTCACGGCGGTGATCTTTGCGCTGGACGTCGAGATCCGGCCGGGGACGGGCATGGGCGCGCTCTACGTGATCCCGGTCCTGCTCGTGTCGTATGCCGGGCCGCCGCACCTGGCGTTCTGGGGCGCGTGGATCGCGTCGCTGCTGCTGACGAGCCGGCTCCTGCCGTATCCACTCGCCGACCTGTCGCCCGCTGTCCTGATCAATCGCATCACCGCCTTCGTCGTCGTCTGGACGACGGCATCGATCGTGTTCCGCCTGCGCGAGACGGCGACGCAGCGGACCGCCATCGCCCGCGATCTCGCCGATCTGAAGTCCGCGATCGATCAGTCGGCGATTGTCGCGACGACCAACACGAAGGGCACGATCACGTTCGTCAACGACAAGTTCTGCGAGATCTCGAAGTACACGCGCGAGGAACTGCTCGGGCAGGACCACCGCATCCTCAACTCCGGCTTTCATCCGAAGGAGTTCATGCGCGATCTGTGGGTCACGATCGCCAGCGGCAGGATCTGGCGCGGCGAGATCCGGAACCGCGCGAAGGACGGCTCGCTGTACTGGGTGGACACGACCATCGTGCCGTTCCTCGATCCAGCCGGCAAGCCGTATCAGTACATGGCGATCCGGTACGAGATCACCGATCGCAAGCGATCGGAGGACCTGCTGCGCGAGCAGGCGGCGCTCGCCCGCCTCGGCGAAATGGCCGCCGTCGTCGCGCACGAGGTGAAGAACCCGATCGCCGGCATCCGCGGCGCCCTGCAGGTGATCGGTTCGAGGATGACCGGCGATCCGCGGGATCGCGCGGTCGTCGGCGACATCATCACGCGGCTCGACGCGCTCAACGGCATCGTGCAGGACCTGCTCGTCTACGCGCGGCCCCGTCAGCTCAAACGCGAGCCCGTGGACCTCAAGAGCCTCATCACCAGTCTCGTCAGCTTCCTGCGGCGAGACCCGGCGTTCGCGCGCCTGCAGGTCGAGGTCCGCGGCGAGCCCCCGCCGGTATCGGCGGACCCCGAACAGCTGCGGCTCGTGCTGCAGAACATCGTCATGAACGCCGCGCAGGCAATGGGCGGCGACGGCACGGTCGAGATCACGCTGTCGTGCGAGCCGGGCACGTGCCGGATTTCGGTCCGCGATCATGGGCCCGGCATGACGCCGGAAGTGATGGCCAAGGCGTTCGACGCGTTCTTCACGACCAAGCACCGCGGGACCGGACTGGGGCTGCCGATCGCCCGGCGGGTCGTGGAAGCGCACGGCGGTCACATCGTCCTGATGCCGGTCGCGGGAGGCGGCACGGTCGCGTCGATTGAGTTTGGCACGCCTCCTGCTCAGCCCCGGGCATGAGAGAACGCCACGAAGCAGCCACTCAGTATTCCTGGATTGTCTACGCCGTCGCCGTCATCATCGTCGGTGGCCTGGCGGGATATGTTCTGTCGCTGCAGGGCGGACAGCCCTCGGCCGGGGTGACCGCTCCCGTCACCGCGGCGACGCCCATCGTCGACGAATCGGAACTGCGCGCCTACCGGGAAATTCTCGCGCGCGACCCGAAAAATGCCCAAGCGGCGATCAAGGCGGGCAACCTGCTGTACGACGCGCATCGCTACGTCGAGGCGATCGGGTTTTACCAGCAGGCGTTTGCGCTGACGCCAACGGACATCAATCTCAGCACCGATCTCGGCACCGCGCTCTGGTACGCCGGACGCGCGGACGAAGCGCTCGCCCAGTACGAGAAGTCGCTCGCGATCGACGGGACGCACGCCCAGACGCTCTTCAACGTGGGGATCGTGCGGAGCGACGGCAAGCACGATTACCGCGGCGCGATCGCCGCGTGGGAAACGTTGTTGAAGACCAATCCCGGCTATCCCGACGTCCCAAAGGTCCAGTCGCTGTTAGCCGATGCGAGAGCCAAGCTGTAGAAACTGGAAAGTGAAAAGAGAAATCAGTTTTCACTTTTCTCTTTTCAGTTTCAAGTTTTCAGAGCGCGAACAATCTCACTACAGCGTTGAGCGCGGGCTCCGGAGTTCCCTCGTGCAGTGCCCGCTCCGGGACGCAGGCGATGGCGTGGATGATGTCGGCGGTGATGGCCTCGACGGACCGGCGGTCGTCGTCGCTGAGGCCGCGGAGCTTCTTGTCGAGTCGTTCGACTTCGGCGCGCCGGATCGCGTCGAAGCGATACCGGAGCGCCACGCTTACCGTTGGACCACTCATACAGCCGCCCTCCAGGCCGACAGCGATCAGCTGCCAGCCGTCAGCTATTCATGCGCCGGCGCAGCAGGCGGAACTCGGTGCCGTTCTCCGCTTCGCGCGCCAGCGCGCAGATGTCTTTGCACTGCACCGCGTAGTTGAAGCCGAAGTCCTGCTCCGTGCTGACCTCCTCCCACTCGTCCTCGAGCCCCATGATGGCGTTGGCCGCGGCCGCCACCTGATCGTTCGACGCGCCAGGAAACCGACGTGAGAGCAGCGTTTCGAGCTTTTGTCGGTCGATCATGGTGTCTCTCCCGCGGCCCCCGCCGCGTGCGTTCGACGCCTCTGATTTCCTCGAATGGGCGAGGATGCTGGTCATGATTCGCGATCGCGTTCGACGGGTCAAAAAGCAAGGGCCGTGCCCGGATTTCTGCCGAAATCCCGGCGATCATGCCACTGGGTACATGCGGCGGCGGAATACCGGCCGGGCCGCCAGCCGCGCGAACCGGCGATACGCCTCGTAGGCGTAGAACCCGAATGTCCGGTCGGCCAGCAGCGCCGCATCGTCCGGGTTCACCACGAGACTCACTTCAATGTTCGGCGCCGCGCCGATGGGGAGCCAGTGCCGCCGGCACGCCTCGTAGACGTGCTGCATCACCGTCCGCATCTCGTGATACGACGGCGTCGGCCAGTCCTGCATGTCCGCGCCGACCGTCGGCCGGAAGATGCACACGGTGGGAAACGCGCCGAGGCCCGTGATGCGGTCGATGGCCTCGAGCGTGTTCGCGACGGGCTCGACGCCCGCGATAATCTCGCCCGAGACCGCGCCGTAGGGCATCCGCTTGACGCAGTGCGCCATCGCGGAGAAATAGAGCGCCTGCCCATGCACGCGCGCCTTCCCCGGACAGATGCGCGCGAACCATTCCGGGTCCATAAACTCCACGCAGAACGAGAAGTGATCGACGCCGGCGTCGATGAGCGCGTCGTACCGCGAGAATTCGCGCTCGGGCGACAGCTGCACGCCGACGAGGAGCCCGACCTGGTCCTTGATCGCCTTGACGTACGGCGCGATGAACTCGAGGCCGCGCGATCCCTGGAATCCGCCGTTCAGGTGCACGAAGGTGATGCCCGATTCCGCCTTGGCCGCCCAGCACGTCTCGACCACGTCCTGGATCGACTTCGTCTGGGCCTCGTTCGGCCCGACGTTCTGCCCCGTCGTGCAGAACCTGCAGTTGAGCGGCGGCGAATAGCTCCAGAACGCGCACGTGGGATTGGCGTAGATCGCGAGATACGTCCCCTGCAGGACGCCGATGCGGTGCATCGGGACCTCGCGCGACGTCAGACGCGGATACCACGACGGCTCGCGCGGGAGCCGGACCGGATACCGCTCGTGGGTCCGGCCGTCCACGATGGTGTACTCGGACGGGCCGCCCGAGAGGCGATACGGCGACAGCGCCGCAAAGCGCTCGACGACCGGCGCGTTGACGAAAATCTCGCGCTTCAGCGGCGACCGGGCGGGGATGGCCAGTTCAAGCCCCGACCCCAGGCCAGCCCGCGTCCGCGAGATGCCCCGCGCGCCTTCCAGCGACACGTCGTCTGGAACGCGAAGTCCGTGACAGAAGAGGTCGATCTCCAACTCACATGCGTTGAGGGCCATGAGATTTGAGGATGTAAGGATCTGAGGATGTGAGGATTTGAAGAAGGGAAGAGTCCAGCGACTCTGCTACTCGTCAAATCCTCAGATCCTCAAATCCTCAGATCCTCAAATCACCCCATGCGGTTCCAGTGCCAGGGGCTTTTTCGCAGCACTGGCGAACCTTCCCCAACCTCCCTGCCGGGTTTCCGGCAGGAACCGGACGTCAGGCTGGTTTTCCGCCTGATCCCATCCAGCACGGCAGTTGCAGTCCAGCACGGTGGTTGCAATAGCACTTCAGGAAGATGGTCCGGCACGGAGGGGTTGACGGCATGTCAGAGCGGTGGACCACTGTCGACGGCAACGACGCCTGCGCGAACATCGCGTATCAGTTGAGCGACGTGATTGCGATCTACCCCATCACGCCCTCATCAGGCATGGCGGAGGCCGCCGATGCGTGGTCGGCCGCGAAGCGTCCGAACCTGTGGGGCGCGGTCCCCACCGTGGTCGAGATGCAGAGCGAAGGCGGCGCGGCGGGTGCCGTCCACGGCGCGCTGCAGGGAGGCGGACTCGCGACGACGTTCACGGCGAGCCAGGGCCTGCTGCTGATGATTCCGAACATGTTCAAAATCGCCGGCGAACTCACGCCGGCGGTGTTTCACGTCACGGCCCGGACCGTCGCCACGCACGCCCTGTCGATCTTCGGCGACCACAGCGACGTGATGGCGGTGCGGTCGACGGGCTTCGCCCTGCTGGCGGCGGCGTCGGTGCAGGAGGCGCAGGATCTGGCGGCGATCGCGCACGCGGCAACGCTCGAAACGCGCGTGCCGTTCGTCCATTTTTTTGATGGCTTCCGCACGTCGCACGAGCTCTCGAAGATTGCGACGCTTGACGAAGGGACGCTGGCCGGCCTGATCGACGCCGCGGCCGTCGCCGCGCACCGCGCGCGCGCGCTGACGCCGGATCGCCCGGTCGTCCGCGGCACCGCGCAGAACCCCGACGTGTTCTTCCAGAATCGTGAAGCCGTCAACGGTTTCTACGATGCCGCGCCGGGCATCGTGCAGGGCGTGATGGATCGGTTCGCCGCGCGCACCGGCCGCGCGCACCGCCTCTTCGAGTACTACGGCGCGCCGGACGCCGAGCGCGTGATCGTGATCATGGGGTCCGGCGCCGAGACGGTCCGCGCGACGATCGACGCGCTCGGTCCAGCGACCCGCACTGGCGTCATCAACGTCAAACTGTATCGTCCATTCAGCGTGCCCGACTTCATGGCGGCGCTGCCGTCCACCGTCCGCAAGATCGCGGTGCTCGACAGGACGAAAGAGCCCGGCGCGATCGGCGAGCCGTTGTATCAGGATGTCGTGACGGCCTTGGCGGAAGGAATAACCACAGAGGACGATTCTTCCCTCTGTGTCCTCCGTGGTTCCGCTTTTCCGTTGGTCATCGGCGGGCGCTACGGCCTCGCATCAAAGGAATTCACCCCCGCGATGGTCAAAGCGGTCTTCGACGAGCTCGACCGCCCCTCGCCCAAGCGCCGCTTCACCGTCGGCATCATGGACGATGTCACGGGGTTGTCGCTGGCGGTGGACGAACGCTTCCAGGTGGAGCCCGCGGGCTCGGTCCGCGCGGTGTTCTACGGGCTCGGCGCCGACGGCACGGTGGGCGCCAACAAGAACTCGATCAAGATCATCGGCGAGGAAACGGACCTCTGGGCGCAGGCCTACTTCGTCTACGACTCCAAGAAGTCCGGCGCCTCGACGATTTCGCACCTCCGCTTCGGGCCGACGCCGATCAACGCGCCGTACCTGATCGCGCAGGCGTCGTTCGTCGGCTGCCACCAGTACAGCTTCCTCGAGCGCTACGACGTCCTCGAGTCGGCCGAGCCCGGCGGCGTCTTCCTGCTGAACGCGCCGTACGGACCCGACGAGATCTGGGACGAGCTGCCCTTCGAGATTCAGGATCAGATCGTCGAGAAGCGGCTGCGCTTCTACGTGATCGACGCCTACGCCGTCGCGAAAGCGACGGGCATGGGGACGCGCATCAACACGATCATGCAGACGTGCTTCTTCGCGATCTCGGGGATCCTCCCGCGCGCGGAGGCCATCGGCCACATCAAGGACACGATCGAGAAGACGTACAAGAAACGCGGCGCGGCCGTCGTGCAGCGCAACTTCGAGGCGGTCGACGCGACGCTCGCCCACCTGCATCAGGTGGCCGTGCCGGCGTCGCCGACCGCCTCCCGTCACCTCGCCGGGATCGTCCCGGACGAGGCGCCCGACTTCGTCAAGCGCGTCACGGCGGTGATGCTCGCCAACCACGGTGACCGGCTGCCGGTCAGCGCGTTCCCGATCGACGGCACATGGCCGACCGGGACGGCGAAGTGGGAAAAGCGGAACATCGCCACCGAGATACCGGTGTGGGACGAGAAGCTCTGCATTCAGTGCAACAAGTGCGCGCTCGTGTGTCCGCACGCGGCGATTCGCGTGAAGCTCTATCCGTCCGACGCCCTGGGCGGCGCGCCGGGCACGTTCAAACATGTGCCGTTCAAGACGACGGGGACGTGTGCCGCAGCTATGGACGGGCGACACCCGTCCCCGACGTACACGGTCCAGGTCGCGCCCGAAGACTGCACGGGCTGCACGCTGTGCGTGATGATGTGCCCGGTGAAGGACAAGGCGAATCCGCGCCACAAGGCGATCGACATGGCGCCGCAGGCGCCGCTGCGCGCCGCCGAGCGCGAGAACTACGCGTTCTTCCTCGCGCTGCCGGAAGCCGACCGCGCGCAGATCGCGCACGACGTCAAGAGCACGCAGTTCCTCGAGCCGCTCTTCGAGTACTCGGGCGCGTGCGCCGGCTGCGGCGAGACGCCCTACATCAAGCTGATGACGCAGCTGTTCGGCGACCGCGCGGTCATCGCGAACGCGACCGGCTGCTCGTCCATCTACGGCGGCAACCTGCCGACGACGCCGTACACCACGAATCGCGACGGCCGCGGCCCGGCGTGGGCGAACTCGCTCTTCGAGGACAACGCCGAGTTCGGGCTCGGCATGCGCCTGTCGATCGATCAGCATGAGCTGCGCGCGAAGGCGCGGCTCATGCAGCTCGCGCCGCAATTGCCTGCAGCTCTGGTGGACGCGATCCTCACGGCCGATCAGAGCACTGAAGCCGGGATCAAGGCGCAGCGCGAGCGCATCGCACGCGTAGGGGCGGAGCTTGCTCCACGCGCGGCGGGGCCGAGCACGCTCGGCCCCTACGACACGAACGGGCCGACCAAGGGCGGCCCCCACGACGTGGACCTGCTCGACTATCTCGTCAAGAAGAGCGTGTGGATCGTCGGCGGCGACGGCTGGGCCTACGACATCGGCTACGGCGGTCTCGATCACGTGCTCGCCAGCGGCGCCAACGTCAAGGTGCTCGTCCTCGACACCGAGGTCTACTCGAATACCGGCGGCCAGCAGTCGAAGTCCACGCCGACCGGCGCCGCGGCGAAGTTCGCCGTCGCCGGCAAGAGCGGCGGCAAGAAGGATCTCGGCCTGATGGCCATGGCGTACGGGAACGTCTACGTCGCGCAGGTGGCGTTCGGCGCGAAGGACGCGCAGACGCTGAAGGCGTTCATGGAAGCCGAGGCGTATCAGGGGCCGGCGCTCATCATCGCCTACAGCCACTGCATCGCGCACGGCTACGACATGGCGTTCGGCCTCGAACACCAGAAGCTCGCGACCGACTCGGGCTACTGGCCGCTCTATCGCTTCGACCCGCGCCGCGTCGCCTCCGGCGATCCAGCCCTGGTGATCGACTCGCTCGCGCCGAAGACCGACGTCTCGAAGCTGATGGCGATCGAGACGCGGTTCCAGCTGACCGCGCAGCAGGACGAAGCCCGCTACGCCGCGCTCGTCGAGGACGCGCGGCGGCACATCGCACGGCGTCTGGCCTTGTATCAGGAGCTCGCGCATCGCGCCGCGTCGAGCCCCGCAGGCCCGGAGAAGCCCGTCCGCCAGCCGGTCGGCGCGCACTGAGAGCCTGATGAACCTGTCCACTCGCTACCTGGGCCTCGATCTTCGGCATCCGTTCATGCCGGGCGCCTCGCCGCTCGTCGACGACATGGACACCGTGCGCCGTCTCGAAGACGCGGGCGCGGCCGCCATCGTCATGCACTCGCTCTTCGAGGAGCAGATCGAGCACGAGCGCGAGGGGCTGGCGCATCACCTCGGCGCCCACTCACATTCGTCGCCCGAAGCGGCGTCGTACTTTCCCGAGCCGGCGGCGTTCGCGCTCGGGCCCGACCGCTACCTGCAGCAGCTGTCGCGCATCACGGAGCAGGTCGCCGTGCCGGTGATCGCGTCGCTGAACGGGACGACGCCCGAGGGCTGGCTGGCGTACGCGCGGCTGATCGAGCAGGCGGGCGCCGCCGCGCTCGAGCTGAACTTCTATCACGTCGCCACGGACCTCCTCGAGGACGGCGCGGCCGTCGAGCGGCGGCTCATCGACATCGTCGCCGTCCTGAAGGAAACGATCAAGATTCCGCTGGCGGTCAAGCTGTCGCCGTTCTACTCGTCGCTGCCGAACGTGGCGGTGCAGCTCGACCGGCTCGGCGCCGACGGCCTCGTGCTCTTCAACCGGTTCTACCAGCCGGACATCGATCCCGAGACGCTCGAGACCGTGCCGCTGCTGCGGCTTTCGACGTCCGCGGAACTGCATTTGCGGCTGCGCGCGCTGGCGATTCTGTCCGGGCGGCTGAACATGTCGCTCGCGCTGAGCGGCGGCGTGCACGAGCCGATCGACGCGGTGAAAGCCGTGATGGCCGGTGCGGACGCGGTCCAACTCGTCTCGCTGCTCCTGCGCCATGGCCCGCCGGCGCTGGAGCGCCTCGTGCGCGGATTCACGGAGTGGGCCGACGAGCACGAGTACGACTCGATCACGCAGATGCGCGGCAGCATGAGTCTCTCGCGCTGCCCCGACCCGGAAGCGTTCGAACGCGGCAACTACATGAAGATTCTGCAGTCCTGGCGACGGGCCGAACACACGCCCGTCGGCCGTTGATGGTGGGAGGTATGTATGATTAAGCTCACTCGCATTCTGGTCGCCACCGATTTCGGTGAGGCATCGGAGGCGGCGCTCAACTACGGCCGCGAGCTGGCCCGGATGTTTTCCGCGCAGCTCGACGTCCTGCACGTCGCCGATAACGTCCTCACGCGAGGGTTCGGCGCCGAGGGCTATGTCGCCAACTACCCCGAACTGCAGCGCGACGTCGAGGAGGCGGCGCGGCGGAACCTGGATGCCGCGGTCAGCGACGAGGACCGGAAGATGCTGCGTGCGCGTCCTATCGTCATCACGTCGAATACGCCGGCCATGGCCATCGTCGGCTACGCGAAGGACGCCAGCGTCGATCTGATCGTCATGGGCACCCACGGGCGCGGCGCGATGGCGCACCTGCTGATGGGCAGCGTGGCCGAGCGCGTCGTCCGGACGGCGCCGTGTCCGGTGCTGACCGTACGCCATCCGGAGCACGACTTCGTGCTGCCGGACGCGCTGGTCGCCGTCGCCAAGGCCTGAGATGCAGATCGTCACGCCCGCGCTGCCGTCGGAAGACGATTCCGCCTCGCGGGCGGTCCTGCGCGACGGCACCGTCGCGACGCTGCGGCTGGCGCAGACGGGCGACCGTGACGCGCTGCGCCGCTTCTTCCACGAACTGTCGCCCGAATCGCGCCGGCGGCGCTTCCTGGGGTACGGCGAGCCGACCGACGCGCTCCTGGACCGGCTGAACGACTCGAGCGACCTCGCGCGCGCGGCGACGCTGCTGGTCATGCGTGTGCGCGACGGCGAGTCGCGGCCCATCGCCGTGGGCTCGTACATCGGCATCGACGCCGGCGTGGCCGAGGCGGCGTTCGCGGTGGACGACCACTTCCAGGGCCGCGGCCTCGGCACGATCCTCCTCGAGCGGCTCGCCGCCATGGCGGCCGCGCACGGCTTCCGGCGGTTCGACGCGACGACGCTCGCCGAAAACAGCGCGATGCTCGAGGTGTTTCACGACTCCGGCTTCGAGATTCGATCGAAGTCCGACAGCGGCGCGATCAGCGTGCAGCTCTCGCTGAGCCCGACGAGCGCGACCGTCGCGTCGGCTGAGCGGCTGGACGCGACCGCGACCGCCGCGTCGCTCAAGCCGATGCTCGAGCCGGCCGCTGTCGCGGTGATCGGCGCCTCGCGCGACCCGGGCAGCATCGGGTTCCGCATCCTGCACGCGCTTGCCGCCGCCGGGTTCACGGGACCGATCTATCCGGTCAACCCGCAGGCGGCCGAGATCGACGGCCACCGCTGCTACGCGTCGATCGGGGCCGCGCCGCGCGGCGTCGATCTCGCCATCATCGTTGTGCCCAAGCAGCTGGTGCTCCCGGTGGTGGACGAGTGCGCGGCCGCCGGCGTGAAATCGCTCGTCGTCATCACGGCCGGTTTCGCCGAGGCGGGCGACGAGGGCCGCGTGCTGCAGCAGCTCTTGGTGGAGAAGGTCCGCGGCCACGGCCTCCGCATGATCGGACCGAACTGCATGGGCCTGCTGAACGCGACGGCCGAAGTCCGGCTGAACGCGTCCTTTTCGCCGATCGTGCCCCCGAGCGGGCGCGTCGCGTTTTCGTCGCAGAGCGGCGCGCTCGGCATGGCCATCCTCGCGCTCGCCTCCGAACGCGGCGTCGGGCTGTCCACCTTCGTCAGCGTCGGCAACAAGGCGGACGTCTCGAGCAACGACCTGCTGCAGTACTGGGAGGCCGATCCACACACGGCCGTGCTGCTCCTGTATCTCGAATCGTTCGGCAACCCGCGGCGGTTCGCGCGGCTGGCGCGGCGCATCGCGAAGACCAAGCCGATCGTCGCCGTGAAAGCCGGGCGCACGCGGGCCGGGTCCCGCGCCGCGGGCAGTCACACGGCGGCGCTCGCCGCGAGCGACACCGCCGTGGACGCGCTGTTCCACCAGTCCGGCGTGATTCGTGCCGACACGATCGACGAGATGTTCGACCTCGCATCGTGCCTCGAGGCGCAGCCGCTGCCGGAGGGACGCCGCGTCGCGATCGTGACGAACGCGGGCGGACCGGGGATCCTGGCGGTGGATGCGTGCGAAGCGGCAGGGTTGACGGTCGCGCCGTTCTCGCCCGCCACGCGCCAGCGGCTCTCGACGTTCCTGCCCGCCGAAGCGAGCGTCGGGAATCCCGTGGACATGGTCGCGTCGGCCGGGCCCGCCGAGTACCGCCGCACGATCGAAGTCGCCCTGACCGCCGACGACACCGACGCGCTCATCATCATCTACACGCCGGTCGACGCGAGTCATTCGAGCGACACGCTGCACGCGATCCGCGACGGTATCGCCGCCGGCCGTCATGCGGGCGCGACCGCCAAGCCGATCCTGATGTGCGTGATGGCCGACGGCAGGCGTCCGCAGCCGGTCATTGTTGAAGAAGAGCGGGTCCCCACTTACGCGTTTCCGGAAAACGCGGCGCGCGCGCTGGCGAAGGTCGCGACCTACGCCGAGTGGCGGGCGCAGCGGCCGGGCCTGCTGTGGAGCTTCGAGGACGTGCGCGCGGACGAGGCACGCGCGATCTGCCGCGCGGCGCTGGCGTCGCGCGGCGACGGCTGGCTGTCGGGCGACGAGACGCACGCGGTGCTCGGCGCGTTCGGGCTGCCGCTGGCCGCGGGCACGATCGCGCACTCGGCCGACGAAGCCGCCGCGCTGGCGCTCGTGATCGGCTACCCGGTCGCCGTCAAGCTGGCGGCGCGGGGCCTGCCGCACAAGACCGACGCCGGCGTCGTGCGCCTGAACGCGGCGAGCGACCAGTCGGTCCGCCGCGCGTTCACCGACATCATGACGCGCGCGCGGAAACTCGTGCCCGACGAACAGATCGACGGCGTGCTCATCCAGGCGATGATTGCCGGCGGCGTCGAGACGATGATCGGCGTGACCGAGGATCCGCTGTTCGGCCCGCTCGTGGCGTTCGGGCTCGGCGGCATTCACGTCGAGATCCTCGGCGACGTGCGGTTCCGCATCGCGCCGCTGACGGACCGTGACGCCGACGAGCTGCTCCACGAAATCCGCGGCCTGCCGCTCCTGCAGGGTTACCGCGGGCATCCGCCCTCCGATCTCGACGCGCTGCGCGAACTGCTGCTCCGCGTCTCCAGGCTCGCCGTCGAGGTACCGGAGGTCGTCGAGCTCGATCTGAATCCGGTGATGGCGATGTCGCCGGGACATGGTTGTCGAATCGTCGATGCGCGGATTAAAGTCCGCGCGCATCCGTCGTAATTCTGAATTCTGAATTCTGAATTCAGAATGGCTGAAGTCTTTTGGGTCGCCCTGCTGACCGACCTCGCCACCGGCTTCGGCGTTCTCCCGTTCGCCCTTTTCAAACGAGAGCAGGAGCGATGGTCCGGGCTGGCGACGGCGGTCGCGAGCGGGATGATGCTTTCGGCGTCGGTGTTCGCGCTCGCCGACAAGGCGCTGCGGCGCGGCAACGCCGTCGAGGTCGCCGCCGGGATGCTCGCGGGCGCGGCGTTTTTCGCCTGGAGCGCGCGGCTGGTGTCCAACCGCCACTGGAAGCTGCGCGGCTGGAGCGAGGACACGTCGCGCCAGTCGATCGTGGTCATCGGCACGATGTTCGTGCACAGCATTCCCGAGGGCGTGGCGATCGGCGTCGGCTACGCGACGGGCGAGATGCGGTTCGGGCTGCTGCTCGCGACCGCGATCGCGGTGCACAATATTCCCGAAGGCACCGCGGTGGCGCTGCCGCTGCGCAAGAACGGGGCGTCGCTGTGGTCGTGCTTCTGGTACGCGGTGCTGACGAGCGTGCCCCAGCCGCTTGTCGCCGTGCCGGCGTTCATGCTGATCTCGGTCGCGCAGGTGCTGCTGCCGTCGAGCCTCGGCTTCGCCGGCGGCGCGATGATCTTCCTCGTCGTGGCCGAGCTGCTGCCGGAAGCGCTCGAGCGGTGCTCGAAGCTCGAGACGGCGTGGGGAGTGACCGTGGGACTGGTGGCAATGCTGGGATTTACAGCGGCGCTGGGGCTATGACTACAGCTGATCAGAAGTCGATGCTGGCGTCGCAGTGCTGCGGAAAACAACGAGAAGGTTCGGTTCGAGGATGTCGTCGAGCATCGCGACGGTTCCGCGGCCTGACGTCATGCTTGAGCCGCGCGCCGCAGCAACATGATCGCACGGACCGTGAGACGTGTTAGACCGCGCCGGCTCGCTGCTCGCCGCACTTTGGACAAAACGCAGCAGTGTCGGGTCGCCAGCTTGCCGAGTTCTTCCTACCGTGGTAATACTACAGTATGAAAATCGCCTTGTCGATACCAGATGAACTCTTCGCATCCGCTGAGTCCTTGAGCAAGCGGCTCGGCGTGTCGCGCAGTCGCCTGTACGCCACGGCTCTCGCTGATTTTGTGGCCAAACACCGAGGCCGGAAGATCACCGAACGGCTCGATGCAGTGTATTCGTCCGAAGAGAGTCGGCTTGACCCCACGGTTCGCCGCCTGCAACGGCGGACGCTCGCTCGCCAAACGTGGTAGTCCATCGCGGCGAAATCTGGTGGGCCGATCTCGGAGAGCCCGACGGTTCGGAGCCGGGATTCCGCCGCCCCGTATTGATCGTGCAGAGCGACGCGTTCAACCAGAGCCGATTGCGCACTGTGATCGCGGCTGTCTTGACCGCCAACCTGAAGCTGGTCGATGCACCCGGGAACGTCCTGATACCCGCCAAGGCCTCCGGTCTATCGAAAGATTCTGTGGCGAACGTCAGCCAGGTGATCACCATCGACATGGACTTCCTCACCGAGCACGCCGGCCGCGTTCGCGGTCGGCTTCTCAAGGATGTCGACAACGGTTTGCGTCTGGTCCTTGGCCTGTAGTCTCAATCAAGCTGGCTAACAACTTACGTGAGGAGACAGCGACCGTACCCTCGCATTGTGTCAATTCACGACGGCCGTGCGGATGGTTGCGTGTCCTTCACCGTCAGCGGGAACGCAGCTGTTCCAGATCGGCGAGATCCTGAGGACGCCCTGTCTGCTTCGACCGCACGAGATCCCGGAGTCCGAGGTACGGCACCCGCACGCCACGAATCCTCCGGACGATGCGCCGCGGGTACGCCTGCTCGAACGTAACGCGCCACACGACGGTCAGGACATCAACGCGCGGATCGTCACCGATGATCGTGATCGGCTTGCGCGCGATCGCGTCCGCGTCGAGTCCGGCGGCGATCCGGTACGGCAGCTCGGCCAGGGCGTCGAGTAGCTTTGCCATGTTCTTCGCATCAGACGGGCGGCGGCAGAATCTCTAGCGGCGCGCGTCTTGGTTCGACGCACACGGGGGCGGGACATCGATCAGATGATAGCCAGGTCTCGAGAGCGGCTCCTCACATCCTCACATCCTCAAATTCCGAGGCTGACCACGACGATCCCGACGATCGTGACAATGCCTCCGGCCAGCGCGTCGCCCCACCGATCGACCCACGCGCCGCGGACCGCGCCGGCCGCCGCACGCGCCGGCAGGACGAGCGCAATCATCGTCCCGATTGTCGCGATCTCGTAGGCACAGACGACGGCGAGGATACTCGGCCACCCAAGCGGTGCGGCCGCAAACAACAACGGAATGACTGCGACGCACGGGTCGGCGGAGAAGAGAAGGAACAGCGTCCATGTGGTGAGGGGACGATGGAGGTGGCTGGTGGCTGGAAGGACGTGCACGTGCGCATGTCCGTGCTTGTGCGCATGCTCGTGCGCGCGTGCGCTGATACTGCGGTGGAGTCCCCACGCGCCGTACGCGAGACCGAAACCGATGAGCAGCAGGCCCGACACGCTTTCCATCCGCTGACCGAACGTCCGCAGCAGCTCGAGCCCGAACAGCAGGCCGAGCAAGCCGAGCGCCACCGACGCCGTCACGTGGCCGAGACCGCACGCGGCGGTGATGAGCGCCGTCCGGCGCGCGGGCCAGCGCTCCGATCGCGCGAGCGCCGCGAACGGCAGCCAGTGATCCGGCGCGAGCGTGTGGATCGATCCCAGGCTCACCGCCGCCGCGACGAGCGCCAGCGTCAGCGTGCGATCCATGTCAGACGCCCGCGCCCGTCGCGCACAGTGTGCGCGGCTGCTGCTGGTGCGCGCGCAGCCAGTGCACCCACTGCGCGATCCCGTCGCCGGTTCTCGCGGACACCTGCAACACCTCGAACCGCGGCATCACGGCCCGCAGGTTCTCTTCAATCACGTCGAGCCTGACGTCCGGCAGCGCCGGCAGCAGATCGATTTTCGTGATCAGCACGAGGTCCGCCTTGTGGAACATCGTCGGATACTTCAGCGGCTTGTCCTCGCCTTCGGTCACCGACAGCGCGACGACGTTCGCGTCCTGGCCGAGGTCGTAGACGGCGGGACAGACGAGGTTGCCGACGTTCTCGATGAACAAGTAGTCGAGCGTCCGCCACGGCAGGTGATGCAGCCCTCGATGCACCATCTCGGCGTCCAGATGACACGCCGACCCGGTCGTGATCGATTCGGCCAGCATGCCGGCCGCGCGGATGCGCGTCGCGTCGTTGTCGGTGGCAAGATCGCCGGCGAGGACACCAAGCCTCGCTCCACCAAGCGTGCGCGCCGTCGCTTCGAGGACGGCGGTCTTCCCCGCGCCCGGCGACCCCATCAGGTTGATCGCGACGACGTTGTGATCGCGGAAGTGCTCGCGGTTGTGCCGCGCCGTGCGATCGTTGCCCGCGAGAATGCGCTCGTGCACGGCGAACGGGATGACGGCCGGATCGCCGCAGCCGCAGGATTCACACATCACCGCACCTCCAGCTCTATCTGCTCGAGGACGAGCTCGTCGCTCGGCGCCGGCTCGATCTCGAGCGGCGCGTCCTCGCAGATGGTCTTGATGCGAAACAGGTCGTACGCCGTGCGGAACAGCTCGGGCTCGACGCCGGCCCGAGATCCAATCGTCACGCGCACGCGCCGGACCGCGATCGCGCCCTGCGCGCGAGCGACGCTCTCGATCTGGTCGAACATCGATTGCACCAGGCTGTACTCGTGCATGGTCTTAGTGATCAACCACGGAGGACACGGAGGACACGGAGGAAGGCACCTGTTTTGATTTCTTCCCCTCCGTGCCCTCCGTGTCCTCTGTGGTTCCACTTCTGAACTGCGCAGGTCTCTTCGCGAAGAACGCGTCGAGTCCTTCAGTGAATTCGGGTCCATCCGCGACGCGCGCGAGCTCCTCCAGTTCCCGATCCAGATGTGCGTCCAGCCGATCGACGCCCGCCGCCTGATTCAGCAGTTCTTTCGCGACGGCGAACGCGCGCTTCGGTCCCGCCGCGAGCCGCTGCGCCATCTCGAGCGTCTGGCGATCGAAGTTCTCAGGATCGAAGACGGCCGTGATGAGCCCGTAGTCCAGCGCCTGGGCGGCCGAGAGCCGCGGGTTCAGCAGCATGAGCTCCATCGATCGGCGCAGGCCGATCAGCTTCGGCAGCAGGAACGTCGAGCTCTCCGCGCCCGTCAGGCCGGTCTTCGAGTACGCCCACTCGAAGGTCGCGCGCGTCGACGCGACGACGAGATCGCACGACATCGCGATGCCGAAGCCGCCGGCGGCCGCGACGCCGTCCACGGCGGCGATGAACGGCTTGGGCGCGCGCCGGATCTCGGAGATCGTGCTGTGGATGTATTCGAGAATCTGCTTGAACGTCTCGCCGTACCCGGAATGGGGGGCCTCGGGCGCCAGGTACCCGAGGTCGCCGGCGTCGCCGCCGTCACGGATGAACTTCAGGTCGGCGCCGCTGCAGAACATGCCGGGCAGCCCGCGCAGCACGACGACGCGGACGTCGTCTTCACGCGCGTACTGAAGACCGGCGCGGCGGAAGTCCTGGGCCGTCCGCACGTCGAGCGAGTTGAACCGCCCGGACCGATCGATCGTGATCAGCCCGACGCCGTCGACGCGTTCCATCCGGATGTGTTCCATCGCGCCCTCTGGCAACCCTGAAGGGTCGCGCTACTTCTTTGCCCCGACTTGCTCTTTCCCCACCAGCCCTACCTGCCCTACTCGCTCCACCTGCCTTACCTGCCCCACTTCCGGCGCCAGGAGAGAACCGTGGCGATCCAGCAGCCACGGCAGGCTGTCGCGCGGATCCACCTCGGCCAGCCCGTCGAGATCGACCGCACCGCTCGACACGAGTTTCAGCGCGGCAGCCAGCAGCGGGCCGGACACGGTGCGCATCATCCATTGCTGATGCGCGAACGCGTACGCCTTGAACACGTCGCCGGCGTCCAGGGGCTTCAGGTCCGCCACGAGCGGCGAGACCGGATACGGCCACGACCGCACGATCGGCGTGCCGTCATCGGGCAGCGCGTCCACCAAGTGAACGGTCGTGCGGGTTTCGGCGCAGCCGGCCTCGAGCGCGTCGCGCACCGCGTGGACGCCGGGGAACCGGGGGCCGCCGCCCTCGACGCGCAGCGACAGATCGCTGAAGTGCAGGTTGAGAATCCGGTTCTTGAACGCGTCGAGCAGCGGCGCCGTGATCAGGTACAGATACCCGTCCAGCAGCACGACGTCCGGCAGAAACGGCTCGATGAACTTGAGCGTCTCGGCGTCGTAGGCGCGCCGCGTGACGGTGTCTCCAAAAAGCGGGACCCCTCGCGATTCGTAGAAATCCCGAATCGGGTGCGCCAGCGTCGGAATCCCGCGCCGCTCGACGCGCACCTCCTCGGCGAAGGTCGTCTCGGACGTCACCGCGCAGACGATGTCGAACGCGGTGCCGCGATCGGGACAGTGGTTCAGCAGGTGAACGAGCCCCGGCGCGCGATGCGAACAGAGGATGGCGACGCGCAGCGGCGCCTCGTAGCGCTTGCCGTCACTCGTCTGAAACCCCCGCGAGAAGTGCCGATGGTTGTTCAGCATATGCGTGGAAGCAGTTCGCCCTCCGGCTCCGCCACGAGCCGGCGGCCAAATCCGGTGTCCAGGATCACCATCCCCGGCCGGTCTTCGGTGCAGACGCCGATCACGGCGGCGTCGGCGCCGCGCGGATGCGCGCGGAGCGTCTCGAGCACGCGCCCCACGGCGTCGGCCCGCACGCCGAGCAGCGCCTTACCTTCGTTCGCGACGAGCAGCGGATCGATCCCCACGAGCTCTGCCACGCCGCGCACGGTGTCGCGGACCGGCAGCGCGGCCTCGTCCACCATCACGCCGACGCCGCTCTTGGACGCCATCTCGTGCAGCGCGGTCGCGGCGCCGCCGCGCGTCGGGTCCTTCATCGCGGTGATCGCGCCGGGCGCCGCGGTCATCACCGCGCGTATGAGTCCGTTGATCGGCGCGACGTCCGATCGCAGATCGACGTCGAGCGCGAGGCCGTGGCGCGTCGCCATGACGGCCATCCCGTGATCGCCGAGCGTGCCGGTCACGACGATCCGATCGCCGGGCCGCAGCCCGGCGTCGCGGACGAGATGCGGGGCGAGCGCCATGCCGGCCGTGTTGATGACGATGCCGTCGATCTCGCCCTTGCCCATCACCTTGGTGTCGCCGGAAATCACGGTCGCGCCGGCTTCGTCGCACGCGATGCGCATGGACGCGAGGATGCGCTCGAGGTCGGCGCGCGGAAACCCCTCTTCGAGAATCACGGCGCACGTCAGACCGAGGACGTCGGGCGCGCCCATCACCGCGAGATCGTTCACGGTGCCGGCGACGGCGAGCCGTCCGATGTCGCCGCCCGGAAAGAACGGCGGCTGAATGACGTGCGAGTCCGTCGTCATGACGAGCCAGCGATCGCCGAGCCGGACCGCGCCGCCGTCGTCCATGGCCGCGACGCCCACCAGACCGGCGGGCACCTCGGGATCGGTGGCGAACGCGCGCAGGAACGCGTCTTCGATGAGGCGCCGCATCGCGCGCCCGCCCGCGCCGTGCTTGAGCATGATGCGGTCGTCGGCGGCTAGATGGGACATACAGGGCCTCGTGACGCGTTGTCTCGTAGCGCGGGGCCTTCAGCCCCGCGATCGTCACGGCCCTGAAAGGGCCGCGCTACGGCAGTAAGGTCGGGCACGCCGCCGTACTGATGCCAGATGCGGCACGTGCCTTCGCTGCTCACCATGCACGCGCCGACCGGCGCGTCCGGCACGCAGGCGCCGCCGAACAGCGGGCAGTCGTCCGGCGACGCGATGCCCGCCATGATGTTGCCGCAGATGCACTGGCGCGCGAGCGTGGACGGCGCGTGCTGCCACAGCGACGCGAGGTCGATCGTGAAGCGGCGCCGCGCGTCGACGGCGGCCCACTCGTCGCGCAGGCGCAGGTTGCCGTTCGGGATGTGCGCGATGCCGCGCCAGCGCCCGCCGATCGGCCGGAACACCTGCCAGAGCCGGCGCTGGGCGTTGCGATTGCCCTCGCGCGTGACGCAGCGCGGGAACATGTTGACGACGGCCGGCGCGCGATCGCGGACGAGCTCCACGAGCTTCACGAGCGCCGCGAGAATGTCGAGCGGCTCGAAGCCCGCGACGACGACCGGCAGGTGATGGCGCGCGACGAACGGCTCGAAGATGCCCCAGCCGGTGATCGTCGCGGCGTGGCCGGCGGCCAGGAATCCTTCGACCCGCGTGCCGGGCATCTCGGCGACGATCTCCATCACCGGCGGAATGTATTTGTGCGCCGAGAGGACGGAGAAGTTCTTCGGCACGCCGGCGAGGATGACGGCCGCGGTCGCAACGGCGGTCGTCTCGAAGCCGGTCGCGAAGAAGACGACGTCGTCCGGCGTCTCGCGCGCCAGATCGACGGCCTGCGCGACGCTGTAGACCGTGTCGATACGAGCGCCGCGGGCCTGCGCGTCCGCGAGCGAGCCGGCCGTCCCCGGCACGCGCACCATGTCGCCGTAGGTCGCGATGCGCGCGCCCTGCCGCGCGAGCGCGACGGCTTCATCGATCTCCGGCTGGTCGGTGATGCACACCGGGCAGCCCGGTCCCATGATGACGTTGAGGTCGCGCGGGAACGCCGACCGCAGCCCGAACTTCGCGATGGCCTGCTCGTGGCTGCCGCAGACGTGCATCAGCGAGACCTCGCGGCCCACGTCGCCCGTCGCGCGCGCGAGCGCGGCAGCGAGCGCTTTGGCGCGAATCGGATCGCGGAATTCAAGGGCAGCCATGAACTTCAGATTTCAGAATTCGGATTTCAGATTCTCGATCTCGCTTCGAACGTCGGTAGCCATCAGGTCGCCCGACGCTTCCTTCAGCAACTGTTCGTAGAGCTCCAGCGTCGTCTGCACGTCCTCGGGCGGAATGCGGCGGATGGCGAAACCGACGTGATTCAGCACGTAGTCGCCGGCCGCGACCGGCTCGTCCACGAGATCGAGCCGCACGCGCCGGCGCACGCCCCAGAAGTCCACGACGGCGGTCAGGTCATCGACCTCAACGACAAGACCGGGAACGCCTAAACACATCGGGCTCTCGCTTTCAGCTGTCAGCTGTCAGCTGTCAGTTTTCTGTTTCACGTTCGCGCCACCGCGTCCGCGATCACCGCCTGCCCGAGCGCGATCCCGCCGTCGCCGGGCGGGACGGATCGGTGCAGCAACACGTCGTGCTCCGGCGCGAGCGCCGCGCGCACGCTTTCGGCGAGCCGCGCGTTCTGAAAACAGCCGCCCGACGCCACGATTGGCAGCGCGCCGACGCGCTCCACCGTCAGCCGGACGACGGCGGCGGTCGCGTCGGCGAGCGTGTTGTGAAACGCCGCCGCGATGGCCGACACGGGATCGCCGTGCACGCGATCGAACAGCGCGTCGCAGACCGCGCGCCGCAGGTCGATCTCCCAGCACCCGTCGCGCTCGTCGAGTGCGAAGCGATAGCTCCGGCCCACGTGCGGGTCCGCCGCCTGATTCCACTCGAGCGCCACCTGTCCCTCGAAGTTCGCGCGCGCCCGTCCGAGGAACAGCGCGCCGAAGCCGTCGAAGTAGCGGCCCACGCCGCGCGCCAGCGGCGCCGGACCGCCGCCGCCCAGGAACTGGCGGACCAGATCGATCTCGCGGACGGGCACCTCGGCGAGCAGCCGCACGGCGGCGTCGGGGAGCACGCCGTCACACGCATCGAGCACGAGCGCGAGCGCAATGCGCCACGGCTCGCGAATCGCACGATCGCCGCCCGCCAGCGCGATCGGCCGGAACGTCGCCGCGCGCTCGAAGCCGGCGGCGCTCGCGACCAGGACTTCCCCGCCCCACATCGTGCCGTCGGTGCCGTAGCCGGTACCGTCGTAGGCGATGCCGATGACCCGGCCGTCGAGCCCGTGCTCCGCCATCGCGCTGACGACGTGCGCGTGATGATGCTGCACGGCGATCGTGATCGCTTCCGGCCGGCGCTTGGCGTACGTCGTGGAGAGGTAGTCGGGATGCAGGTCGTGCGCGATCACGGCGGGCTGCACCTGAAGAAAGCGCTCCAGCCGGGCGATGGCGGTCGTGTAGGACTCGTACGTCTCGACGTTCTCGAGGTCGCCGATGTGCGGGCCGAGCCACGCGCTGGCGCCCGTGGCGATGCAGAAGGTGTTCTTGAGCAGCGCGCCGCACGCGAGCACCGGGCGCGCGACGCCGCGCGCGAGCGTCACTGCCCGCGGCACGTAGCCGCGCGAGCGCCGCAGGACCGTGCCGCGCCCGTCGATGACGGAGACGACGGAGTCGTCGGCCCGCGTCACAATTTCGCGGTCGTGCAGCAGAAACAGGTCCGCGATGTCACCGAGCCTGCCGACGGCCTCGTCGTTCGCGTACGCGATCGGCTCGTCCGACAGATTACCGGACGTCATGACGAGCGGGCGGCCGGCGTCGGCCACAAGGAGGTGATGCAGCGGCGAGTACGGCAGGAAGACGCCCAGCAGCCGATTGCGCGGCGCGACCGCTTCCGAGACGCAGGGCGGGTCCTGAGAGTCGTAGGGCGGGTCCTTCGCGACCCGCCGTAGCTCCGCGGAGGCGGTGTGGACCCGCCTGGGCAACAACACGATCGGCCGCTCGACCGACGTCAGCAGCCGCCGCGCCTCATCGTCGACTTCAACCAGCGCCTCGGCGTCGCCAAGCGCTCTCACCATCACCGCGAGCGGCTTCTCGTCGCGATGCTTCCGCTGCCGCAGGATGCGGACGGCCTCGTCCGACGTCGCGTCGCACGCCAGATGGAATCCGCCGATGCCCTTGACCGCCACGATCAGGCCAAGGCGCAGCGCCTCGGCCGCCGCCGCTATCGGATCGTCGACGTCGATCAGCCGGCCATCGTGGGCGCGGAGCGTCAGTCGCGGGCCGCACACGGGACACGCGTTCGGCTGCGCGTGGAACCGGCGGTTGCCGACGTCGTCGTACTCGCGCTGGCACGCCGGGCACATCTCGAACGGCGCCATCGTCGTCGTCGCGCGGTCGTAGGGAATGTCGCGGGCGATCGTGAAGCGGGGGCCGCAGTTCGTGCAGTTCGTGAAGGGATAGCGATAGCGGCGACTGGCGGGGTCGAAGATCTCGGCGACGCAGTCATCGCAGGTCGCGAGCTCCGGCGGAATCGACACGCGCCGCTCGGCGACGGCATGGCTCGGCACGATGACGAAGTCCGCCGCGGGCTCGGGCGGGATGACGTCGTAGTCGAGCGCAGCAATGCGCGCGGCCGGCGGGGGCAAATGCAGCGCCTCGATGAAGCGGCCGAGACGGGCATCGTCGCCGAAGACCTCGATCGTGACGCCGGCCGAGTCGTTCCACACCCGGCCGGTCACGCCGGCGACGCGAGCCATTCTGTGGACCCAGGGCCGGAATCCCACGCCCTGCACGGTGCCCTGGATTCGAATGCGCCGCCCCTCGACCACGGGCTCGGGGCGCGCCGAGGTTGCCCAAGCGCGGCCTTCGACATGCTCGGGGCGGTCTGAACTCGTCGAAGCGCGACCCTCCACCTGCGAGGCAGCCATAGGCGTGTGCCGGTACTGCAGGCAAGACGATTGCCAGAGGGAGACGCCGCGAAAAGCGCCGGAATTTGACGTCGCTGCCGGGAAACCGCCAGCAGCCTGGGCTCTCGGATCACCAAGGCTCATGGAGTTAAGGCCGAGACGCACGAAGCGCTCGCGCCGGCAGTGACGCGTGAAGTCAACGGGCCGTGGGGACGGCGGCCGCGATCAGATCGAGCCGCCGCTTGGCGGTATCGACGCGCTCGGTCAGCGCGGGCAGGTCGAACGTGTGCACGCCGGCGATGGCTTCCTTGAGCGCGGTGCGCGCGTCGTAGACCGACGCGAGCAGTTCCACGCGCCGCATCCGATCGGTGATGCGCTCGATGGCCTGCTGCAGCTCGTCGGCGCGCTGCCGCTGGACGTTCAGGCTCTCAACGCCGCCACGCATGAGGCTCGGGTACTCGCCGAGCGGCGAGCCGGACCGATGACACGTCGCGCATCGCGCTTCGAGCCCGGCCGGTGACGGCACGCGCGCGCTCATCACGCCGTGGCACGTTGTGCACGTCGGCGCGCGCTGGTCGTCGGCGCGCACGAGGACCTGATGGAGGCTGCTGCCGAAGGCCGTCGCGTTCCGCTCGTGGCAGGGCGCGCACGTCCGGACGAGGTTCGCCCGATAGACGGGGCTCGCGGGGTTGTCGGCGCCGAGCACGCCGCGATGCGCTTCGGCCGGCTGAAACGTTGACGGATCGCCGCCGTGGCATTTGTCGCAGCTGACGCTGTTCTTCCCGTGCGCCGATTGCTGCCAGTCGCCCAGGTGCTGTGGCGCCGGCACGCTGGACATGTTCGCGAAATGACACTCGGCGCACCGGCTGGTGGTGGTCTGCGCGAACGCGGATGACACGGTCACGGCAACGACCAGAGCGACGAACAAGGGGTTCACGCGCATGGCAGGTGCCTCGTGCTTGGTGCGGGGTGCTGAGCGTCGGGTGCTGAGTGCGCCGCACATGGCACCCCGCACCCCCGCACGGCACCCCGTACCCCCGCACGGCACCCCGCACCAAGCACCCGGCACCCTCGTCTTACGCGGCGATTTCCAGCCGCCGTTTGGTCGCCTCGATCTTGGCCATCGGCATCTTCACCTCGAGCACGCCGTCCTTCACGATCGCTTTCGCGTCCTTCGTCTTCACGCCCTCGGGCAGCGCGATCGTGCGGAAGAACGAGCCGTAGCTCCGCTCGGTGCGATAGAAGCCCTTCTCCTTCTCTTCCTTCTCCATCTTCCGCTCACCGCTGATGGTGAGTTCGTTGTCGGTGAGCTCGACTTTGATGTCTTCACGCTTCATCCCTGGCACGTCGGCCTTGACGATGAACTCGTTGCCTTTCTCGAGCACCTCGAGGTCGGGGGTCCAGGCGAATTCGGCCGCGAGCGTGATTGGCCGGTCGAAGCCGAACCGATCGAAGAACGAATCAAGATCCCGGCTCAGTCGTCTGAGGAGCGGGAATTCCGGTTTGACGAGTGTGGTGTTCATAACTGCCTCCCTGGGATTTCAGATTGCAGAAATCAGATTTCAGATTCTGCGTCTCCAGTTTCCAGTTTTCTCTTTTCAGTTTTCAGTTTCAACACTCCTGATCCACTCTGACCCCGGCCATCGTCTCCGCGCGTGTCTTGAGAGGGGCGCCTGGGTGCAGCGCCACTTTCAGGACGCCGTCGCGCTGATGGCTGAACAGGTCGAACGCGGATTCGATGTCGTCGAGGGTGAAGTGATGCGTGATGAGCGGCGAGAGATCGACGCGGCGATGCTCGATCATCGCCATGAGCCGCCGCATCCGTTCCTTGCCCCCGGGGCAGAGCGTCGTGACAATGGTTTGATCACCGAGGCCGGCGTAGAGGGCCTGGTATGGCGCGACGAGCTTGCCCGAGTAGACGCCGAGGCTCGAGAGCGTACCGCCGGGACGGATCGCGCGCAACGCGTTCTCGAACGTCTCCTGCCGGCCGAGCGCCTCGATCGCGACGTCGACGCCGCGACCCTGGGTCAGCCGTTTGATTTCCGCGACGGGATCGCCGTCGCGGGTGTTGAGCGTGACAGTGGCGCCGAAGCGGCGCGCCACCTCGAGTCGGGAGCTCATCGAGTCGATCCCGATGATGAGCGACGCGCCCTTCAGCGTCGCGCCGAGGGTTGCGCACAACCCGATCGGCCCTTGCGCGAATACTGCGACGCTGTCACCGACCTTAATGTGGCCGCTTTCGGCGCCAGACAGGCCGGTGGAAAAAATGTCGGGGCACAGCACGACCTCCTCGTCCGACAGCCCGCGCGGAATGGGGGCGAGGTTCGCTTTCGCATCCGGCACGAGGAGGTACTCCGCCCACGCGCCGTTGATGGTGTTGCCGAACTTCCAGCCGCCCAGCGCGCCGCCGCACTGCGAGTGCGATCCGTTCAGGCAGTAGAAGCACTGCCCGCACGGCGTGATGGCCCCGACGATGACGCGCTCGCCGACCGAGTAGAGATCGGCGAGCCCGTCACCGAGCTCCTCGATGACGCCGACGGGTTCGTGTCCGAGAATCAGACCCGGTTTCACTGGGTACTCGCCGCGCACGATGTGCACGTCGGTGCCGCAGATGGTCGTCGTCGTGATACGGATGACGGCTTCACCGGCGCGCGGTCTGGGTTTCGGCACATCCTCGACGGACAGGCGGTCCTTGCCCTTGAACACGACCGCTTTCATGCTTTTCATGAGGAACTCCACTGAACAAGAAGCACGAAGCGCGCCGCCGTAACTGCTTGCCACGGCCGGGGCGCGGGCGGAAAATGCCGACGTTTCGTCACGATAATTCGGCAGATGCCGGAGAGGTGCAGGCCGGCGTGAGACATGTAGGCCGGGTCCTTTTGGACCCGGCATGGAGCGGGTCGAGTGAACGTGCATCAACTGCAGCGCTTTCTCACGGGGCAGGACGATGCGGCGGCAGGCTTCGACGCCGCGCTCGACGAGATCCGCGCGGGCCGCAAGACCGGTCACTGGATCTGGTACGTGTTCCCGCAACTCTCCGGACTGGGCGGCGCCTCGATGTCGCAGCGCTACGCGATCGACGGGATCCAGGAAGCCGAGGAGTACCTTCGTCACCCGGAGTTGTGCGCGCGGCTGCTTCGGATCACGACCGCGGTCGCGGATCAGCTCCGGCGCGGTGTGCCGATTGAGCAGTTGATGGGATCGACGATCGACGCGCTGAAGCTGGTGTCGTCGCTCACGCTGTTCGGCGCCGTCGCCGGGCGTCTGTTGCTCGAAGAGCGTCAGCCAGCGCACGACGCGCTCGCCCGCGTCGCCAACGAGGTGCTCGCCGTAGCCGGCGCCCAGGGTTATCCGCCCTGCCGCCATACGCTCGACCGAACAACCAGCAGCTGATCGACTCGGAGCGCGAGGCTTCAGCCAAGCGGGCATGCGGCGTGGGCCAACGTCGTGCCGGCGTGCGGTTCGACCGTCCGAACAACACACGGCGCCAGCGACCTTTTGGGGTCTTCGGATGGGGCGGACAGCGCTCACGCGTCGTCGCCTAATGTTTACGGTTCCTCGGCCTGCTAGCCGATCTTCGTCACGGAAACGGCGTTTGCGGCGAGTTTCGCATCGCTCGTGGCTGCAAGTCCTTGATCCTCAATCGCGCGTGATTCAATTCGCGATGTAGTGCAGACCGACCCCCTTGCGGCCGTGGATCGCGCGT